>CAZKBP010000039.1:0-45176 GCA_964551015.1 uncultured Cytophagaceae bacterium
ATTTTAAAGTTCCCGAGGAAAATCCGATTCAGGCCGCCTTGGACGCGCATTTCAAGGTTCCAGAGGAAAATCCGATTCAGGCCGCCTTGGACGCGCATTTCAAAGTTCCCGAGGAAAATACCTTTCAAAAAGCTTTGGATAAGTATCTCAACACCTATGTCAAGCCGCCAAACCCCAGCCATCCGAGCGAGGAAGCATCGGCTCAGCCCGGATTAGACGAGGTGCGGAGTCAGGCCGAGTCTGTGCTGGGTGAGGACTTCTCTCAGGTACAATTCAAAGAAAGCCCAGAGGCTCAAAGCCACGGCGCCCTCGCCCTGACTCAGGGCAATCAGATCACCTTTGCCCCCGGCCAGCTCAAGCCAGAGAGTCCTCAGGGTCGCGCCTTGATCGGGCACGAACTCACCCACGTCTGGCAGCAACGCCGGGGAGCCGTCCGCCCCACCACACGGGTCAATGGCCTGCCGGTCAACGATGAGCCAGCCCTGGAGCAAGAAGCCGACCGCCTCGGTGCTCAGATTGCCGAAGCCCGCCCTGCCCGCGACCTCACTCTCCAACGCAGAGCCTTGGTCAGACCCGGCAGCCCCTACCCAGCCCACCAAAAGACCGCGCAGATGAAGCGACATTCTCTGGCAGGCAAGGGCGAGTTTTGGGGGCCGGGCTGGGACGATTCTTTCTTTGAGGCCAATTCAAAACTCAGCGTCATCCCCAAAGATGGTACTCCTCAATACGATGCCGGAAAACTTGCCCACATCGGAGGCTCTCAGCCCTACAAGAAAATTCCTCACCAAAAAATGGGAAATTACGGAAAAATCGTGATTTTTTCTAGCGTTGCCTCCCTGATTGACCAAGCTGGCTGGTATTACAAAACAGGCAAAGACCAGGAGTTTTACGCCACCTTCTCCTATGAACGGGGCGATGACAGCCGCATTTATCTCTACCTAGATCATTCAAGTGCCTCGGTAGAAGAAAAACACGCCGTGGAAACCAAGAAGCCCAATGACAATCATCCTGGAACCAATTACCATTACCTCAAAAGAGTACAAAGCCCCAGCAGTGATGAAGTCCTCTACACGCTCGACTTCCTGACCAATCAGGTAGCTAAGAACTTCAATAAGACCTCCCATACCAAGACCGAATCTCACCAGGACGGTGATTTCGGCACTGGCTTTAATGTAAACCTGGACTTAAAGCCCAAGCTCAACCTCACGATGGATGGTAATGATGTCGTAGCGATTCTGGGTTCCAGATTTCTCTTCAAGGGAAGATTGAGCAAATTCCTGAGCAAGTTCAAACTCGACGACGACAAGGTCAAAGAATTACTCTCCAAGCAGAAACTGGATATAGAGCTAGACACCCAATTAGCCACCAATCTGGGAGCGCAGTATAATTACTCCTATAAGAAAGACACCACCTCGAGGGTCAAGAGCAGCGTGATCTCTTCCTACCAGACGGGCGGTTCTCTGGCTACTGAGGTGAATGCTTTTTTTATAGAACAGCCCCAGATCATTCCCCAGAGCCATGTCTTCTTTGAAAATGAAGACCAAAGCACCCTCAGTGCCGCTGAGAAAGCCGATATTGACGCTTTTTTGAATAGAAACGAAAGTTATCTGAGCAGAGTAGAAGCAGGCTTGGCCAAGATCAAGCTCGTTGGCCACGCCAGTAGCTCCAACACCGAAGCGTATAATAGAGGCATTGCCAATAAAAGGATTACAGCAGTGATGAATTACATCATGCAGTCAAAAAATCGTTATGGCCTTAGTAAGAATGTTTTTATCACCACTAATCTTGGCAAAAGCGAGTCCAATCGAACCTTGATAAGTTCTGGGGACAGAAGGGTACTGATCAGCTTTGTCAAGAGGTAAACCTAAGCAATCCAACCTATGAACACTTATTTTTATCTAAAATGTTGGCTACTGATTGCGTTCTTGCAGGGTTCGCAGGCTTGTTCTCCTACTCAGCAGAGCGAAGCCTCCGAGCAATCCGAAGAAAGCGCTGGCGCAGATGCTATCACCGAAAATATGGAAATATATCAAGATCAGAACGGCCTCTACGGCTACCGCGACGCTCAAACGGGTGAAGTGCTCATCAAGGCTCAATACACCGGAGCCTTGCCTTTTGCCAATAATCTGGCGGCGGTAAGCCAGGATTACGACTTAGATCACATTCATATCCGCTGGTGGGGCTACCTTGACCCCTTTGGCGAAGTGCAGATTCCCTTTATCTTTTCAGAGGCTCATCCTCACGATCAGATTTATGAACTCTTTGAGGACAGCAAAATCATCGTTGCTCCGGTCAAGATATCGAGCATTGTCATCGGCTCTGACCATGATAATCCTCGTATAGATTATTCCTATTATGTAGACCTATTAGGTAATTGTATTCCCCCCGAAGGCTCGGAAAATCTTTATCAGCACCCTGCCCAAGTATTTTTTGAGTCTAAGGGACCCCATAAGGGTTTCCATGTTTTTTTCGAGGCAATAGGGCAGACTAAAATGAGTGAAGTAGAAAAAAAAGACTTGGAAATGATGATGATCCTGCAGCTCACCTCCGGGGTGGTTGATCGAATCCTAAGGGGTGAAGTCAAAATGAAGATGAACGGCCACCACAGCCTAAAAGAAATCGGTCTGGGAGTATCGGCCAAGCGAGCGCAAGTGGTTCAGGCGTACATGAGATCTCTCTTTCCGACCTTAGACCAAGATGCCTACTACCTCCCGATGGAAGACAAGGGCTCGGCAGAGGTGGATACTAGCCTTGGCTTTGACTCTGAGGGAGATCGCCGTGTCTGGGTAGAATTTGTAGAAGTAGCTCAGGAATAAAACCATCAAATATGATTTCAGCCAGTAATCGTGCTTGGGGAGGGCTGATGCTCTTGGGTTTTTGTTTTTCTTGTTTTCATTCGGAGCAAGCTCACGAAAGTCAAGCCCGGCAAGAAAACCATATGCAAAGCATCATCCCTCAATTAGAAGTCTTCCAAAATGAAAACGGCCTCTACGGCTACCGCGACGCTCAAACGGGTGAAGTGCTCATCGAGGCTCAATACACCGGAGCCTTGCCCTTCGCCAATAATCTGGCAGCGGTAAGCCAGGATTACGACCTGGATCACATTCATATCCGCTGGTGGGGCTATGTTGATCCCTTTGGCGAAGTACAGATTCCCTTTATCTTTTCAGAGGCTCATCCTCACGATCAGATTTACGAACTCTTTGAGGATAGCAAAATCATCGTCGCTCCGGTCAAGATATCGAGCATTGTCATCGGCTCTGACCATGATAATCCTCGTATAGATTATTCCTATTATGTAGACCTATTAGGTAATTGTATTCCCCCCGAAGGCTCGGAAAATCTTTATCAGCACCCTGCCCAAGTATTTTTTGAGTCTAAGGGACCCCATAAGGGTTTCCATGTTTTTTTCGAGGCAATAGGGCAGACTAAAATGAGTGAAGTAGAAAAAAAAGACTTGGAAATGATGATGATCCTGCAGCTCACCTCCGGGGTGGTTGATCGAATCCTAAGGGGTGAAGTCAAAATGAAGATGAACGGCCACCACAGCCTAAAAGAAATCGGTCTGGGAGTATCGGCCAAGCGAGCGCAAGTGGTTCAGGCGTACATGAGATCTCTCTTTCCGACCTTAGACCAAGATGCCTACTACCTCCCGATGGAAGACAAGGGCTCGGCAGAGGTGGATACTAGCCTTGGCTTTGACTCTGAGGGAGATCGCCGTGTCTGGGTAGAATTTGTAGAAGTAGCTCAGGAATAAAACCATCAAATATGATTTCAGCCAGTAATGATGTCGCTCTCCAATACGAAAGGGACTTTTTGCTGGGCAAAAATAACTGCTGCGTGAGATTGATGAAAAAGAGCGGTGCCCCTTTATAAAAGACACCGCTTAATTATTGCAGGAGCCTCAACCAATTTAGCCCTGATACACGATCCGATAAATTCTTCCTCCGGCATCATCAGAGACGTAAAGTGAGCCATCTGGAGCTTCTACCAAGCCAGTGGGGCGGTGTTCGGCATTTCTGGGGCTTCTGATCGGGTCTACACCCGCAAATCCATCGGCAAAAACTTCCCAAGAGGCGGACGGTTTTTCACCCGCGAAAGGTACAAATACCACATTGTATCCTTCTTGTTCTTGTGGCGCACGGTTCCAAGAGCCGTGAAAAGCAATAAAAGCACCTTGACGATATTTTTCAGGAAAAGCTTCTCCCTGATAAAAAATTAAATCATTGGGTGCATAATGACCAGGAAAGCCCATCAAGGGTTGGTCTTTATCGGCACAACGACCTATTGCTTCGCCACCGTCTCCGCCATACTCGGGACCTAAGACTTTTTTCTCTTGTAAATGATCATAATAGCAATAAGGCCAGCCGAAATCTGCGCCTTCTTTTACCAAGAGAAACTCCTCAGAAGGTAATTGCGCGGACTCCTCTTGCGTGTAAAGATCAGGATAAAATTGACTTAACTGATCTCTTCCGTGTTGTAGCGCATATAAATTCTGGCTGATTGGGTTCCAATGAATAGCAATGGCATTGCGAATACCCGTGGCAAAGCGTTCGCCGTCTTGACCGGCTGTCTGATTCGTTTGATTGGCCTTGAATTTCCAGATACCCGCGTAGTTTTCTAACAGAGGGCAAGGGTCTTGTCCGGGGGAACCCTTGGTGCGGTCTTGCTCTTGACAGGCATTGGAGGGAGCGCCAATGTTGACATATAAATTTCCTTGATTGTCAATGGTAAAAGTCTTATCAGCATGTTGTGTTTCAAAGGCAAAGTCGCTAACGACCGTCTCGGGATTGCCACTGGGCACTAATTCATTATCGGAGAGCGGATAACGATGCACGGATGTATCTGTGGAGAAATACAAGTAATCCTCGTAGATTTGCATACCAGTTCCTTGAAAATCCCCAAAATACTCAATCAGGTCAGCTTGCCCATTCTGAGTAGTATCACGCAATGCTATAATTCCGCCTTCACTGGCCTTGGAGCGAAGCATCACGTAAAGGTCGCCATTTTTGCGGACGGCCATATGACGTACTTTACCCAAATCGTCGGCCACTATGACGGCACCGAAATTTTCGGGTAGGGAAAGTCCCGCTTTATTGGGGTCAAAGGCGAGAGGAGAGGGAGCCTTGACCTCTTGCGCTTCTTCTTCTACGGGTGAAGAGCAGCCCACTAGATCCAGAAGTAAAGCGGAGAAAAGTATCCAAGATAAGTATGTAGTTCGCATAGATATTTGAGTTTTTGAATTTTTCTAATCAGTACCAATCGCAGAAACGCACGCCCCACGAGCCTGAGCTTCTACTAGCTAAACAAACAAGAACCGTGGCTGTTCAGAAAAGAAGCCTTGTGGATAAATGCGGTTAAATATTCAGTTACAACAAACTAGTAGAGAGATAACGAGCCAAGAACCACGAGCGAGTGCTTAAACCGCGACTTGGGCTTGGTCCAATACTTTTAGAAAGGTTTCTGGCTCAGGTCGTACCCGATAGTTGTTGGTTAGGTCTGCAAAAATAATCTTGTTTTTAGTATCTGTGATGATAAGGGTCGGCATCACTGTGTCTGAATCATAACCCATGACTTCTAAGCCAGCGGGTAGGCCATTTTTCGCAAAAATACCCAACTGCTGAGCCACTTGATTTTTCTTATCCACCCAAAAATGAAAAGGCACTTCATATTTTTGAGCCAAGGCACGCGTGAGTTTGTGAGGTTGAGGACTAATGAGCACGGTCTCGGCACCTCTTTGAGCTAGTGCCTGATATTGTTCAGCGATTTCCTTGATTTGTGTCATACACAATGGGCACCAATTACCTCTATAAAAGAGGTAGATGACGGGTTTTCCCTGAAAGTTCTGTGTACTAACGGGCTGTGCGTGTTCATCTTCTAAGTACAAGGTGGGCATCTGCTGGCCTACTTTCAGCACAGTGCTATCTCTTCCGCCAAAGCGAGAGTACCAATACACGTAAGCATACCAGAAAAACAAATTCATCAAAGCTAGAGGAACTGCCGATAGCGGAGCAAAGTCTAAAATGTAGGAAACAATCGTGATCACGACGCCTAATCCCACGAAAAGCGTTGTCCAAGGAAGATTTCTAGGAGTACGAGCCATATCTGTAGAAAAAACTCTCACAAAGAGCAGCGCAATCACTAAGGCACTCCAAGTAACGCCCAGCCAGCCTCCATCCAAACCTCGGGATAACATGCGGTACAAACCATAAGCCGTTACCACGGTGGCATATAGCGGTAAAAAACTGATAAAAATGGATTTAACACGAGTCATGGTTTCAACAAGTATAAATTTTTTGTAAAAAGTGAATAAATTGGCTCATGGTGAGTTGCAAATTTAGCTATCAAGTGAAAAATTTTAATTTGTAAATCTGCAATTCATCATTCAGAATAAATTAAATTCAAATCCTGTAATTTTCCTATCAATTGGGCTACTAATCTCAAAAATTAGAAAGAAACATGGAAACAACCGAAATTAAATCTGATAAATCTACACTCAATCAAGTGGGACTTCGCCAAGGAATCATCTTGGGGTTGATTCTGATTATATACAGTCTGGTGATGTTTGTAACCGATTGGCAATTTACCTACCGTTGGCTGGGCTGGGGGCCTTGGTTGATCGTCATCGTGGCACTGGCATGGACGATGAGCGAATTTAAAAAGCAGAATAATGGCTTCATGACCTACTCACAAGGTCTGGGTTTGGGTTCTCTGACTACGATTGTGGCCGCTATTGTTTCCTCAGGGTTTAGCATCTTATATATGACAGTGATTGATCCCAACTTTAACGAACGGATTTTGGAGATGATACGCATACAGATGATAGAACAGAATCCAGATTTTTCAGACCAGCAGTTAGATCTGGCGATGAGCTATGTACAGTGGGGCTTTAAGCCAGAGGTGATGTTTTTTACGGGAATTATCACTACTTTTTTATTAGGTTTTCTGGCTTCATTGATTATTGCCGCTTTTATGCAGAAGAAGCCCAGTGACCCTTTTGCTTAGGCTTGTCTAAGAGTATTTCGCGTACGGCTCGGTAAGCACTTTCTATGGCTCCCTGAACCGTAGCAGGATGCCCGTGATAGTTAGTGGCTTCTCCGGCAAAGTATAATTTTTGGTCTATGGGTTTGGCTAAGGTTATTCGATCTATTTCAGAATGTGGGGTGGGATAAGAGTATGCCCCTTGAAAATAAGGCATTCGCCCCCAATCAGCCCATAGGTAATCCCGTAAATTTTGACTTGCCTTTCCTGCACCATACATCTGATCTAATTCTTGTAAGGCCATTTGCAGGGCTAAATTCTCGCCCATTTCACTCAACTGACGAGCACGATCTCCCATGACATAGGCGGTGAGTATCGGCGTGTCGTCTTTGGCAGAGATATAAAAATCTGGAATCAGGCCGGGGCTTAGGATATTGCCCGTGTATTCAGGCCAAAAAGGCTCTCTGAAACGCATAATCAGTTTGATACCTGTATCTACGCCCAGATTTTGGATAGCACTTTGCTTGTTTGCTGGAAGTTCGGGGGTAAAACAAATCTGCCCTGCTTTGAGGACGCCCAGCGGCACCGTGAGAAGAACTTTATCCGCGTGAAGCGTATCGCCATGGTCATTTTTGAGGAGGATTTTATCTTTTTGATAATCTACCTCTTTTACCGGCCAGTTCAATTGTATTTCTCTTAAAGTTTCGCCAAAGGTAGCTTCTATCACTGCCGAGCAACTGCCCTGAGTTAATATATAATTTGTGTCGCCAGCTTGCCACTTTTCTGCTATCTCTTGGAGGCTGGATACGTTGATATTGTGGGTAGAAGTTCCATATTCAGCACTGTACCAAGCTTCGAGCAAGAAGTGCCATTTTTGGGGCACTTGGCTCTCTCGTATCAAGGTAGCGAGGTTCATCTCCGCATCTCCTTCATATTTTTCCAAAGTTTCCCAAAAATTCAAGGCACGGCGAAAGCCAGGGTCTTGCTTGACTTCCTCATAGCCAATCAACTTCCCATCTACCCAATAATATTCATCATATTCTTCTTCGTAAGCCTCGAGTGGAATGCCCTGTGCTTGAATTAGTTCGTACCAGACGTGTTGATCTCCGTGTACTTCCTCCGCACCTAGCTCAACGGGGTAATGGTAGAGTCCAGCCTTTGACCAAACTCTCCCTCCATAGTAATCATTGGCTTCTAGTAAGGTGACCTCGATGCCAGTTTTTTTTAGAATATGGGCAGCCGTGATGCCAGCCATGCCTGCCCCAATGATGATGACTTTTCCTTTTCTTTCGGTGAGGCCGATGCCGTGCTTGAGGGCGGATAAAATTTCTTGGGTATGCATAGAAGGTGGAGATAATAGATTGGCGGTAGATCTAAAAGCTAGGCGTTTATTGATCCAAAAATATGCTAAAAACTTTATATTTTTCCAATAATTTTCGCTATTTCCAAATCAAATAAAATATCTATTTTTGGCTTTTTACTTTTGAAAAATTTTATAACAGGTTTCAAACGACTCGCAATGATAAAAGCATTTACACATCTGTCTTTATACAGCTTACTTTACACATTTTTTATTTTTTCTTCAAATCTAAGCGCACAAGAGGTACATTTGGACTACTACCTCCCTCAAAATGTGTCTTACGACCCTGATATTCCCACTCCTCGTCAAGTTTTGGGCTTCAATGTAGGAGAATGGCACCTCACGCACGACCAGCTTTATTTTTACATGAAAACGCTCGCCGAAGCCTCTGAGCGAATTACCATGACCGAGTATGCCCGCAGTTATGAACGCCGCCCACTGGTTGTGCTTACGGTTACTTCTCCTGAGAATCACCAGAATATAGAAGAAATCAAAGCGCAACATCAGCAACTGTGTGATCCTAGTCAATCTAGTGGTTTGAGCACACAAACCATGCCTCTGGTGGTGAATCTGGGCTACAGTGTGCATGGTAATGAAGCCAGCGGCTCCAATGCTTCTGCTTTGGTGGCTTACTACTTGGCGGCAGCGCAAGGAGATTTTGTAACACAACTGCTAGATCAAAGCGTGATTTTGATTGATCCTTCTTTTAATCCCGATGGTTTTCATCGCTTTGCTGCTTGGGTTAATATGCACAAAAGTAAAACCCAGACGACCGACCCCCATATCCGTGAACTCAATGAAATTTTCCCCCGAGGCCGTACCAATCACTATTGGTTTGATCTGAACCGAGATTGGCTCTTGGTACAGCACCCTGAGTCTCAGGGGCGTGTACGCAAATTCCACGAATGGAAACCTAATATTCTCACCGACCACCACGAGATGGGGAGTAATAGCACCTTCTTCTTTCAGCCGGGGGTTCCTTCTCGTACCAATCCCTTGACTCCTGCAAGAAACCAGGAACTTACGGGCAAAATTGGCGACTACCACGCCCAAGCCTTAGATAGCATCAGCTCTTTATACTACACTAAGGAAAGCTATGATGATTTTTATTATGGAAAAGGCTCTACCTATCCAGATATCAACGGGAGCATCGGTATTCTCTTCGAGCAGGCGAGTGCCAGAGGGTACGCCCGTGAGACGGTCAATGGCATTCTGCGTTTTCCTTTCGCGGTCAAAAACCAATTCAATGTATCACTCTCCACGCTGAGAGCTGCTTTGGATATGCGGGAAGAACTTTTGAACTACCAACGAGAGTTTTACCTAAAAGCCAAAGGAGGAGGGGCTTATGTGTTCGGAAGTGAATTTGATCTGGCGCGAAATTATCATTTCTTCAAAATTTTAGAAAATCATCAGATCAGCGTACGTGAATTGACCAGTGATCTGCAAACCGGAGGAGAAACCTTCAAAGCAGGAAAAGCTTTTGTCGTACCGCTCAATCAACCCCAATCCCAGTTGATCGAGGCACTTTTCCAACAAACTACAGAATTTACAGATAGTCTCTTCTACGATGTGTCGGCTTGGACTTTGCCCCTGGCCTTCGGAATACCTTTCGCGCAAACTGCTAACGTGCCCGCTTCCGAAGAAATAGACTCCTTGGCCTTTCCTCAGGGAATGCTCAAAGGTGGCGACAGCAAGGTAGCCTATGCTTTTGCCTGGGATAGCTACTATGCGCCCCGGGCTTTGCATCATCTTCTTTCCAAAGGGGTTCGCGCCAAAGTAGCCAGCGACAAAACCGAAATTAAAATAGAAGGAGAGGTGGTGGAACTTGACTACGGCGCAATCGTGGTTCCGGTAGGGGGGCAGGCTCTGACTCCTGAACAACTCTACGAAATGATGCAAAACCTAGCTAAAGAAAACGCAATCACTGTTTATGGATTGAGCACGGGTCTATCAGATGTAGGTATAGATATAGGTAGTAATTACTTCAGACCCTTAGAAACTCCTAAAATTTTATTATTGGCAGGCGGCGGAACCCGTAGCTACGAAGTAGGAGAGGTTTGGCACTTACTGGATCAACGCTATGAAATACCCATTTCCTTAGTAGACAAAGATGATTTTTCGCGTGTAGATTTGAACAGGTACAACGTGATTGTTATGGTAAGTGGCAATTACTCGGACTTGGGTAATAACGGGATAGAAAAAATAAAAGAATGGCTACGACAAGGTAATACCATCATTGGAGTTGGTTCTGCTAATAACTGGATGAAGGGAGCTGGTCTTATTGATATTCAATTCAAGCCCAATCCCGTGGTGGATACCATACAGGGCTATTCTTACGCCCAAAGAGAAAATCTGCGGGGAGCGCAAGAAGTGGGTGGAGCCATTTTCGAGGCAAAATTAGACCCAAGCCACCCTCTGGCTTATGGATATAAAAAAACAACTTTGCCTTTATTCAAAAATAGTAATCGCTTTGTAGAATTGGGTAATAATCTTTTTACCGTGCCACTTCATTACGGAGAAAACCCCTTACTAAGTGGCTATATTTCTGAGGAAAATCTGGAGCAACTTAAAAATTCTGCAGCCGTGCTGGTGAATCATTATGGACGAGGACAAATTATCTCTTTCATTGACAATCCTAATTTTAGAGCCTTTTGGTATGGTACAAATAAGCTCTTTGCCAATGCCATCTTTTTTGGAGATACAATTGGGAGATAAAGGAATTACAAATCGTAGATGGCAAGTGGCTCCTACTGGCTTTGCTTTGAGTTTTTTGCTAAAACTCTTTGTATAGTCCAAATTTGTACTCTATAATTTGCCATTAAAATCAAGCTTATGTTTAACTTTTTTTTCAAAAAAAATGGAAGCGCGCAAAAGGAAGAGAAGTCGCTTCCACAGATGAGTGACCTGAATCACAACAAGTTACAAGAAGGTGACATTGTACAATCTATGCGCTATAATTTAGGTAAATGCAAGGTAGTCATCGAGGAAGGCTCCTATTATTATGAGTCCTTAGAAACAGGCCAGAAGGTAAGTTGGCTCAAAATGATAGATGCCGCCACGGATTTACAAAAAGTAAAAAAGCTAGATTCTTGAAAATATCGTGTCAAAAATATGAATGCCCCAGATTTTACCTTAACTTCGCACTCCTAAAACAAAAACACATATCTATCACATGAAAGTAAAAGTTAAACTACTTTTGAATCTTACTTTATTTAGCTTGTTAGGCTTTACTGCTTGCCAACAAAACGCTAAGGAGGGTACGACTAAGAGTGGAATCAAATATAAGTTTTTCGAGAAAAATCAAGGTAAAAAGATCGAGGGCGGGGATTTCATTGATTTCCACATGCAAATTCGTAATGCGAATGACTCCGTCGTTGAAAGTACCTACGCGGAGGGACGTGAGCCTTACCAAAACCAACCCTTTCCCAAAGATACGGCTAATGCCAACGTAGGAACCCTCTTTGAAGCTTTTGAAATGATGGCGCAAGGAGATAGCGCGCAGTTTATGTTCAGTACGGATACACTATTGGCACAGAACCGTCGCCGGATGCGCAAAAACATCGACATGATGAAGCAACAAATGGAAGCGCAAATTGAGCAAGCCCCCAATGACTCGCTCCGTAAAAGCCTCCAACAGCAAATGGAGGCGCGGATCAAAATGGCCGAGGCACAGCTCAACCAAGAAACGCCTGATCTACCCAAAGGTAAATTTATCACTTACACCGTAAAAGTTTTAGCGATTAAGGATTCGGCACAAGTGGAAAAAGAAAAACAAGAGGCTATCCAAAAACAAAAGGAAGAAGATGCACAGCGTAAGAAAGATGATGATGACGCGATTCAAAAATACGCCAAAGAGAATAAGTTAGACGTGCAATCTACTGGTTCAGGCTTGTACTATGCCATTACCGAACCAGGAAGCGGCCCTAAACCCCAAGTAGGCGATCAGGTCAAAGTAAATTATGTTGGACAAACCATCGAAGGGGTACTTTTTGATACAAGCTTAGAAGAAGTGGCCAAAGAAGACAAAGAAGTCTATAATCCTGATCGTGAATATGAGCCTTTTACTTTCACAATAGGTCGCAGAGAAGTAATTCCAGGTTGGGACGAAGGATTACAACAAATTCCTGAGGGAAGTAAAGCCAAATTACTCATCCCTTCTCATCTGGCTTATGGTGCCAGAGGGGGAGGACGCATACCTCCTTATTCTATTCTGGTCTTCGAGGTCGAGTTGTTAGAGGTGAATAAAGCAAATCCTCAATAGCGCAAGGAATTATAGGTTTACACCATCCGTATTACCATCAAACTATTAAGGAATGGGCTCTGGAATGTTACCAGAGCCTCTTTCTTTTTCCTGTATTCAGTGATGATGCCAAGCCAATCCATCTCTGTGATGTGCACACTTACATGGATGGACGTGAATTTTCCGTTAGAATAGCCCGAAACCCCTCTGTGTCTCCGTGTCTCTGTGTTTGAATAAGCCATTCGGATGCATGCACGGAGGATGTGGATTGATATAAAACCAATGGATAATGATTTCGTTCATCCCTAACTCCTAACTCCTAACTCCTAACTCCTAACTCCTAACTCCTAACTCCTAACTCACAGCTTGCCAGATACTCATAATCAGGTAGATCAGAAGCTTGTTGATGTTGAAAACGCTTCAAAATTTGATCTTGATAAACCAAAAAAACACCGGGCATCCTAAAGCCATCCCCGACTAATTTTCCGATGCCATTTCCCTTCAAGCCCGCCTCAAAACCGCGTTGCCAAGATGACCAGCCGAATACCTGATTGAATTTGGCTCTTTTTAAAGAAAAAGCTTTGTATAACGTACAATTGGGATCACTTACACGGTCTAGGTTTTCCAATCCATACGGAGCGAAGTAAGCCGCCGCCTGTGTTTCTGTTGCCATATGGATAAAAACCAACCGACTTCCAGCCTTTTCCAAATCCGTTCGCTTTGCTGAAATTTCCTGTAAGGCTTCTTTGCAGAAAGTACAGCCAAAATGCCTCAAAAAAATCATCAAAAGTGGTTGTTCTTGATTGAGTGTTGAGAGTTTTTCGCCCTTTTGGGTACGATAACGAGTTAAAATTTCAGGAAAAGGAACTTCTAATACTAGCTCTGTATTCTGCCATTCTTTGAAAGCCTTATAAAACACCAAAGCCATCGGAATTACCCAAATCAAATCATTGAAAATCACGTGTAAAGTAAAATTAGGAAGCTTGAAGTGCGTCGTGGCCAAAATAAACCAACCAAATAAGGGCCCAAACAGCTTAGAAGCCAAGCCCAAGCCAATCAACCACCAATAGGACAAGGGATCACGTGCTGCGATCAAATAGGCAATCCCCATCCCCAAGACAGCCAAGCCAAAAGGATACAAAATCCAAGGAAAAGTATCCACGCCTTCATTCAATGCTTGATAAAATACTAAGGGACGCTGTAGGATAAAAACGCCCCAACCTAGGTTGTACAAACCAGCAAATTTGAGGAAGGAGATCATCCAAGGAGCCAGCGATTTATTGATTTTCTTCATGTTGGGCTTAATTTAGTGCTTGCAAGCAAACGTACAACTTGAAAACTAATCTCTCTCGGGAAAGTTCTCAGAGAATTTTTTTAGGAAAATTTGAAGGCAATTTTGAAATGATTGGATAAAGTTATACTATTAGGGTAGAATGCTGAAATGCTAGAAGCACCCACAACCATTGCTTATTTTAGCATTTCCTTGAAGTCAAATTAATCCTTTAAGTAATAAGAAAATGAGCAAAAGTGAAGAACTAATCGAGAGAAGAAAGAAAATTGTCCCCCATGGCGTCGGTATTTTCAATCCAGCGACCGCCGTATCTGCCCAGGATTCTATGATCACAGATGCCGACGGGAGAGAGTTGATCGACTTTGCCGGAGGAATCGGGGTCATTAATGCCGGACACTGCCCTCAACCCGTGGTAGATGCCATTTGCGAACAGGCTCAAAAGCTGATTCATACTTGTTTCCATATTGCCACCTATGAACCTTACTTAGAACTCAGCGAAAAACTGGCCGAGCTGTTCCCCCACGGTGAGCAAACCAAAGTAATGCTCACCAATACAGGAGCCGAATCCGTAGAAAATGCGATCAAAATTGCGCGTCAAGCCACCGGAAGACAAGCCGTGATTGCCTTCAGTGGAGCCTTCCACGGGCGCAGTATGATGGCGATGAGCCTTACCTCCAAAGTAGCCTACAAAATCGGCTGCGGACCATTTGCCCCCGAAGTATATCGTGTCAACTATCCAAATTACTACAAAAGAGGCGACGGGCTAAGTGAAGAAGCTTTTGTAGAAAGAGAATTGTATCGCTTCCGCAAAGCTCTTTATCAAATGGTAGACCCCCACAACGTGGCCGCCGTAATCATCGAGCCCGTGCAGGGCGAGGGTGGTTTTGTGGTTTGCCCCCAAGGCTACATGCAGGGTCTTAGAAAGATTTGCGATGAATTTGGCATCATGCTGATTATAGACGAAGTACAAACTGGCTTCGGGCGCACGGGTACTTGGGCCGCTTATGAGCATTTTGACGTTACACCCGACCTTTCTACCTGGGCCAAATCCATGGGATCAGGCATGCCCATTGGTTGCGTAATCGGCAAGGCTGAGATTATGGACAAGGCTCGCCCTGGTACCATCGGAGGTACTTATTTAGGAAATCCCGTTTCTTGCGCGGCCTCCTTGGCTACGATCCGATACATTGAAGAAAATAATCTGAACGAACGAGCTCTGCAAATCGGTCAAAAATGCATGGATACTTTCCGTGAATGGCAAAAGCAAATCCCAGCGATTGGCGATGTGCGGGGTTTAGGAGCTATGAATGCCTTCGAGCTGGTGAAAGACGGCGATCACACCCAACCCGATGCGGAACTCTGTGCCAAGCTCATTCACGCTTGCTTACAGCGGGGCTTGATCGTGATTAGCGCGGGTACTTTCAGAAATGTGATTCGGATTCTAAGTCCGCTTACGATTTCAGATGAACTTCTGGAAAAAGGCTTAAACATCATCGGTGAGGAATTGCAAAAATTAGCCGTTACCGAAATGGTTTAGCACTTCGTGAATTTTATTTTTCTAAAAAACAAAAACCTCCCCAGTTCCTGAGAGTCTGGGGAGGTTTTTATTCGCATTCAAGGGTGGTGAAATACTACCTATACTATGCGTATTATTCATACTAAAAATCTGAGTCTTTCTACCACTTTTGTTGGTTTTTGGAATACAATTTGCGATCTGGAGTAGTACCACTACCTTCAATGGCCTTGCGACTTTCTTGATATCCACACCAATTTTAATCGCATTAAAGAGAGATTGAGCTTCTCTTGTGCTTAATCCTCAGGACTGCCTCTGTCTAAAATTTCTAATCTCGAGATTAAATTTTCTCTATCTAATTGGATGAAAAGTACTGACAAACCTTGGATCATGGGATGGATCATTGCAAGCTTGTGTTTGATGTGGGTAGCGCATCTATTTTCAACTTGGATTTTAGTGTATCCTCACCCATATTTCAAGCGTGAAGCTTGGCTGATGTACTTGAGTATTTTAAGCTTACTGATCCATTTAATAGGAATGCTATCTACGATCTGGTTACTGTGGAAATATCTCTGGAAGCCCCTCAGACAAACGCTCGAGATCACCCAAGGACTGGCCAAAGGGAATTATGAACAGGAAATCAGGCTTCCCGAAGACAAGCTAAATCAGGAACTAGCTTCTGCCTTAAATGACCTGACTTATAAGTTACAATTTATCTCGAACTTTATTCAAGAAATTGGGCGTGGTAATCTAGACGTGCATCTCCCTCTATCTGATCAAACTAGCTCTCCTCAACGCGATCAACTCTTTGTGCATCTGGCAGAAATGCAGAAAAACTTAAGCCAAAATTCACAGAAAGAAAAACAACGAAATTGGAAAAACGAAGGCACACGCCAAGTCAATGAAGTATTAAGAAAACAAGAAGACTTAGAAAATATGGCTAAGCACGTCTTGAGCGTGGTTGCTAAATACCTAGAAGCACATCAAGGCGGAATTTACCTTTCCGCTCTCAACACTAAGGAAGAACCCTGCTTACAATTACTCTCAACTTATGCCTTTGACCAAGAAAAGTATCGCCAAAAAGAGGTCATGCCCCAAGAAGGCTTACTGGGTCAAGTGTACCAAGATGCAGCCTTATTGTATATTGAAGATTTACCCCAAGGCTACTCAATTCAAACAGGTCTCGGACGAGGTTCACCTCGTAGCCTGGCGATAGTGCCTCTGAGGGCAGACGAGGAGGTAGAAGGAGTTTTGGAATTATCTTTTATTCATCAACCCAAAGACTACGAATTAGCCTGGCTGGATCAAATTGGAGAGACCATCGGAAATTTTATCTATCGCCTCAAGAATGTCAGAAATACACAAGCATTGCTCAAAGAAGCGCAGGTACACGAACAGCTACTACGGCTACAAGGCAAAGAGCTTCGAGAGCACATGACCAAACTCCAAGCTACCCAAGAAGAAACTACTCAGCGCGAGAAAGAGATGAAAGAAATCCTCACGGCCATGAGTACAGCCATTCTGAGTGCCGAGTACGATATGGAAGGAAATTTATTGAGCGCCAACGAAAATTTCTTAATAGCCTTAGGGGGGCATCCTAAAAGCTGGCTCGGAGTGCCCTATGATATGCTCATTCCTGCTTCCGAAAACGAACGAACCCAAACCCTGTGGAAACATCTAGCCAATGGTCAAGCACAGAAAGGTGAATACGAGTACAGGAATCAACAAGGACAAGCTTTGTGGTTTAGTGCTTCCTTTACCCCGATGCTAGATGAAAAAGGACAACCCTACAAGGTGATTCAAATCGCTCAAGATATTACCCAACAGAAACAACAAGCTTCTGAATTCGAGAAACTTTCATTAGTAGCTGATAACACTAGCAATTCTGTAGTCATTACGGATACAGAAGGAAAGATAGAATATGTCAATCAGGGATTCGAGAAAATGACTGGCTATCGCTCCGAAGAAGTTCTGGGTAGAAAACCTGGACACTTTTTGCAAGGAGCCGATACCAACCAGACGACCGTGGGTAGAATCCGCCAAAAATTAGATCAAGGAGCTGCCTTTTATGAAGAAATTCTCAACTATCACAAAAGCGGGATGAGTTACTGGATTTCTCTGGCGATTAATCCGGTACTGAATACCAAAGGACAAATAGAGCACTTTGTCTCGGTGCAGGCAGATATTACACAAACCAAACTGAAAGCCTTAGATTATCAATGTAAGTTGGAAGCCGTTGCCAAGTTTCAGGGAGTAGTAGAAATGGATTTGTCAGGAAGAATCTTAGCTTGTAATGATATTTTTGCTAAAATGCTAGGCTACGAAAAAGAAGAATTGATCCATCAGTACCATAGTTCGCTTGTAAGCAAAGATGATAAAGAGGGCGAACTATACCAAGCTATGTGGCAAAAAATCAAAGCAGGTTATTTTGTAAGTGATAAGTTCAAACGTATCCATAAAAGTGGGAGAGAAATCTGGCTCAAAGGGAGCTACAGCCCCGTGCTGGGGCTAGACCAACAACCCTATAAAGTAATTAATTACACCTCAGAAGTAAGCAAAGAAAATAAGCCTCACGAGAAACTAGCTCAAATATTAGATTTCAGCAAGGGTTTTAGAAAAGATGAATAAATAACTAATTCGGCTTTTTTGCACTCGCCTGAACGAATTTTGCAAAACTTTTGCTTATTTTTAAAGGAAATTTTTTGAAAAAACAGACACCCCTGTAAAATGACTTCAGAACAATCTAACGGAACTGATAATCAGCAAAATCACGATACACCAGAAGAGCTATCACCTGAGATAAAATCTCGCTATATTTCCCAACATCAAAATAACGGAATGAAACATTTTGCTGTCGCGGGCATCCAGATGAAGGTATCTGCTGCCCACAGTAATATTGAAATGATGAAATTCAAAATAGACGTGCTCATGTCTATTTACCCTTGGGTTGATATGATCATGTTCAGCGAACTCGCTGCACACGGTCCGCTGACCCATTACGCCACGAATACGCCCGAAAAATTCGAGGCCGAGTTTGCCAAGATGGCGCGCAAGCACAATGTCTGGCTCCTTCCAGGCTCCATCTTTGTCAAAAAAGAAGACAAAATTTACAACACGGCCTCGGTCATTTCTCCCGAAGGAGAAGTAGTGGGTCGCTACAGTAAGATGTTCCCCTTCTTTCCCTACGAAATCGGCGTGACCCCCGGAGATGAGTTTTGTGTCTTCGATGTACCAGACATTGGAAAGTTTGGCGTTTCCATCTGCTACGATATGTGGTTTCCAGAAACCAGTCGTACCCTCGCTTTCATGGGAGCAGAGGTAATCCTACACCCTACCTTAACGGGTACTATAGACCGAGATATAGAACTCTCTATCGTACGTGCCACGGCGGCTTGTAATCAATGTTATGTTTTTGATATCAACGGTTTGGATGCTGGAGGTAGTGGGCGTTCTATTATCTGTGGGCCAGACGGTCGGGTCATTTACCAAGCGAATAATACCGAGGAAATGATTCCTATTGAAATTAATCTGGAAAGAGTGCAAAGGAGCCGAGAGCGAGGCGTGCTTCGCTTGGGTCAGCCTTTGAAAAGCTTTCGCGACCGAGCCAAAGAACGCATTTTTAACATTTACCAAGAAAACGCAGATTTTGAATATCTGGATTCACTTGGCCCCATCATCAAACCCACGGGTACACGCTTGAAAGAAATTACCCGTTTACAACTTGATGAAGTGAATAAATTGCCCTCTTCTTCTAAAGATAACCCGCTTTAAATCGGAGTAATGGTAGCATAATTTGGAATATTCAAATTTTATTGCTACCATTCCTAATAATTATAAGTACAAGAAAGCCTGATGCTCAATCATTGATTGACAAACCGTATCTTGTATGCTCTTTCCTATTCACAAAATTTCTGACCGTCTCGTTCATTTACCCAAACCCGACGGAAGGATTACGCTTACTTTCTATCAAACCGAGAGCGCAGAATTGAGGTTACACTTATAAACTAAATAAGTCGTTTCAAAAACATTATGAATCAAAAAGAACTCACGAGTACCCAAGAATTGAGCCCGCATAGAAATAGATACTTCAACATTTGGCAATATCGTCTGGATGTATGGAGTCACCTACAACATTTGACCCAAAATATCGAGAATCATCAGATTACTGGCGAAGAAGAGACTAAAATGCTAGAGTATCTAGATCGTCTTTTCGTGATCGAGCGTTACTGGGGTTATCCGGGGCTAGACACCCTTCACACCATTCGGACGATGTACCGTCGTAAGGAGTTTTATTCGCTTCACGTGGCGGTGTCTAATATTTTTCGGGCACTTAATAGTGAATCTTACCGAGAAAATCCGGTCAGTGCCAAAGATAATATCAACAGCATCCTCGAGAAAGGAAGTAATGGAAGTAGCGATAAGGAGAAGCATTATTTTGAAGTACTCATCGCCGAGAATATCTCCAAAGAAGAAGAGATGATTCTGAGAGCCAAATTCGAGGAAGTACAGGGCAATAGCGACAAGTTTATCTATAATGTAGTGGTCGTTCCTTCCCTCCAAGATGCACTCATTGCTTTACTTTTCAACCGGAATATCCAAAGTTGCCTGATTCGGAATGATCTTCCCTTTTCTTCTTCTAATAATCTGGAGACGATTAAAACATTCTTACCTTCTATTCCTTCCTACTTTGCCTATGACCAAAGTACCAATCGAGACATTGGCCCTTTGTTAGGAGATTTACTCAAGAAATTCCGTCCTGAGATTGATCTCTTTTATATCACTAATACCGCTATTGACAAAATATCTAGTAATACGCTTACCCTCTTCCGTCGTATCTTCTATCAGCAAGAAGATGTACAGGAGCAGCATCTGAGCATTTTGCGGGGAATTCGTGAACGCTACAATACGCCTTTTTTCAATGCCTTGATGGAGTACAGCCGTAAACCTACGGGCGTATTCCACGCTATGCCACTTTCTCGTGGTAATTCCGTCTTTAAATCCAATTGGATTAAAGATATGGGCGATTTCTATGGTCGGAATATCTTCTTGGCCGAAACTTCGGCTACCACGGGAGGCTTGGATTCGCTCTTACAGCCCAAAGGATCCATCAAAGAAGCTCAGAAATATGCCGCCCGTGCTTTTGGCTCCAAGCAAACCTATTTTGTAACCAATGGAACCTCTACTTCTAATAAAATTGTCCTACAGGCACTCGTAAAACCCGGTGATATTGTCTTGGTGGATAGAGATTGCCACAAATCACACCACTACGCAATGGTGATGATGGGGGCGCACCCGGTTTATCTGGATTCTTATCCAATCGAGGAATACTCTATGTACGGGGCAGTTCCTCTGAGCCATATCAAAGAAAAGCTCTTACAATTCAAGGAAGCAGGCCGCTTAGACAAGGTGAAAATGCTGATACTTACCAATTGTACCTTTGACGGGATGGTCTATAATACCCGTAAGGTGATGGAAGAAATTTTGGCTATCAAGCCAGATATGGTTTTTCTTTGGGATGAAGCTTGGTTTGGTTTTGCGGCTTTCACTCCTCATTACCGCCAGCGTACGGCCATGTACAATGCCCGACTGTTGGATAAAAAATACAAAAGCCCCGAATACCGCGAGGAATACAAAAAATACACGGCCTCTCTCCAAGAGGGTGAAATTCCTCTGATGCCAGACCCCGACCAAGTTCGCATTCGTGTCTATGGAACCCAATCTACCCACAAAACCCTTACCGCCTTCCGTCAGGGTTCTATGATTCATATCTATGATGAAGATTTCAAGAAAAAGACCGAAGATGCTTTCCACGAAGCGTATATGACTCATATTTCTACCTCGCCCAACTACCAGGTGATTGCTAGCTTGGATGTAGGCCGTAGGCAGGTAGAGTTTGAAGGCTACGAAATGGTAGAAAGAAGCCTCGAGATGGCCATGCGCCTACGAGAAAAAATTACGGTAGATCCTTTATTGAGTAAATACTTCGAGGTTTTGACCATCGGCGATCTTATTCCCGAAGACCTTCGTGAATCTGGCCTGACCTATTATTTCGATGAAGAAAAAGGCTGGAGTAGCATGAATGAATGCTGGAAGAAAGATGAGTTTGTGCTAGATCCTACTAAAATTACCCTCTATATCGGGAAAACAGGCATTGACGGGGATACTTTCAAGCGGGAGTTTTTGATGGATCAATTTGGTATCCAAATCAACAAGACTACCCGTAATACGGTCTTATTTATGACCAACATTGGTACCACCCGTAGTACCGTTTCTTATTTAGTAAGTGTACTCCTCAAAGTAGCTCAGCAGATAGATGATCGCATTAAGGCTCTGAATCCTGCCGAAAGAGCCTTACAAGAAAAAATGGTGCAGTCCCTTACCCAAGATTTGCCACCATTACCAGATTTTAGCTATTTTCATCCGGCCTTCCGCCCTAACTGGGACACTTCCGAAGGCGATATGCGCAAGGCTTTCTTTTATGCCTATGACGAAGAGCTATGTGAATATTTGAAAATAGAAGAATGTGAAAAGGCGATCCAAAGGGAGCGACAAGTGGTTTCTACGGCTTTCGTAACTCCTTACCCTCCTGGATTTCCGGTGCTCGTGCCTGGTCAGGTCATTACCAAAGAAATTTTGGATTTTATGAAAGCCCTAGACGTGACCGAGATTCATAGTTACCGACCTGAGCTAGGCTTCCGTGTTTTTAAGGAAGTAGCCTTGGAAAAATTGGGTTATAAGTCTTCTCGTAGAATCAAAAGCGAAGAAGAGGAAGCAGTAGAAAAGAAAAGCATTCCCCTCGCTACCGAAAACGGCAACGGTAGCACCGCTACTAGCGATTCAAAGTAATAAATTCTAGCCCTAACCCCATTCACAGGTTGGGGCTTTTCTCATAAAAATTCACTAACCCTATTCTGAAACCAAAAAACATAAAATGGCAAGGATTCAAACACCAAAACCTTTCGTAGAAGATACCAAAAAGACCCTGAATGGCATTTCTGATATCAGAAGATTTTTTTATAAAAACGAAATTCCTATCTATTTCATCAGCGCTACTAATTTTAACCTCTTAGGCGCAGACGAGTGGATCAAAAGTTTCAAGTATATTACCTACATTGACTGTTTTGACAAACAACACCCCAATGTGTTTGTCCCCTCGGAGCTACCACACGAGGAGTTTCAAAGCATCGAGGATATTAATAATTACCTGCTCGAGCATAAGGAAGTAGCCGATATGATTCAAAGCCGTACGAAGAACGGAACGGCCGGCAAGGCGCTCTTCCTGATGTTTGACGAAAAAACCGAAGAACTGGCCAAAAGGCTTAACTTGGAGGTGATTTTCCCCAAAGCAGAACTTCGTACGCATTTAGATAATAAAGTCATTACTACCCGTGTGGCTGAAAAAGCAGGGGTGCCTAGTGTGCCCAACATCCTGACCAAAGTGGATAGCTACGAAGATATGCGTGAAAAGTCCAAAGAATTGGGGCAGCATTTAGTGATTCAAACTCCTTTTGGAGATTCAGGACACACCACTTTCTTTATTTCTACCGAAGAAGACTGGAAAAAACACGAAGAAGAAATCATCGGAGAGAAAGAGGTCAAGATCATGAAGCGAATTAATTGTATCGGGTCTGCCATTGAGGCTTGTGTAACTCGCCACGGTACCATTGTAGCTCCACTGATGACCGAACTCGTGGGCTTCAAAGAACTCACTCCTTATAAAGGCGGTTGGTGTGGTAATGAAATCTTCGCCAATGCTTTTACCAAACCGATCCGAGACAAGGCACGTAAGTACACCCAAATGTTTGGAGATCAACTCAAAGAAGAAGGCTACCGAGGATACTTTGAACTGGATTTCTTGATCGATAAAGAAAATGGCGAAATCTATCTAGGAGAACTGAATCCACGGATTACTGGAGCCAGTTCTATCACCAACCACGCCGTATTTGCCCTGGCAGATTGCCCTCTATTTATGTTTCACATTATGGAGTGGATGGATGTGGATTATAAACTCAACGTGAACCAAATCAACCAACGCTGGGCACGCCCCGAAAATATTGATTCTTGGAGCCAACTGGTCATCAAACATACCGAAGACAACATCGATATTGTCCGCCACGCTCCACCCACAGGCATTTGGAAAATGAAAGAAGATGGCACCGTGCATTTCTCCCGTTATGACTCACACCGCCGTGCCGTGGAAAGCGAAAACGAGGCTTTCTTCCTGAGAATAAGCAATGTAGGCGATTATCGTTATGAAGGAGCCGACTTGGGTATCTTAGTTACGCGCGGACGACTGATGACTGATGACTTCGAGCTCAATGATCGTGCGAAGCTATGGATCGCGGGTATTCGTAACCACTTTATCGGTGAGCCTCCTACCAATATGGGCTTTGCACAAAATGTTGTGGCCGAAGTCGGTGGTTTTAAGTTTATTTAAATTAGGTGATAAGTTACAGGTTTTGGGCTACAAGTTGCTTGGGGAGCTACATCCAAATAAATAGCTTGCCAAACTTATAGCCTATAATCTGTAGCCTACAACCTACAACGCTCAATTCATATTGTTTCTATATCTAAACTGCATTCGGGAAGAAAAGCCAGGAGACCAATGGAAGGTTTTGTTTGAAAAGTCTTGGCCTTATTACAAGAAATGGTTCACCATGGAAGGCTTGGTGGCACGTCCGGGTTACACGACCTGCTATGCCAACTTGGAGCAGTACATGCCCGAGCTTTTGTCTACCTACAACCGATTAGTAGAACTAGCCGGAGGAGGGGATTTGGCCGCGCGTTTTCTGAGCTTATTTTCACCTCCGCCTTACATGTCTGGCTGTTCACAGATCGTTTGGCAAAGGGAAAGACCTACGCTCATCCGAAATTATGATTACAGTCCTTACTACTTTGAGGGCGTGGTTATGTATACTCATTGGTTACGTCCTGTGATTGCCATGAGCGATTGTAATTGGGGGGTTTTAGATGGCATTAATGATGCGGGGTTGTGTGTCTCGCTTACTTTTGGGGGAAGTAAATCCGTGGGCAAGGGCTTTGGCATACCACTTATTCTTCGCTATGTTTTGGAAACGGCTACTTCGGCCTACGAAGCAGTAGCCATTCTCAAAAAAATCCCCGTCCATATGGCCTACAACGTGACCGTCTTAGATGCTCACGGCTACCACGCTACGGTATTTTTGTATCCAGACCGAGAGCCGATCGTGACGGAGTATTTGATCGCTACCAATCACCAAACCGTTATTACTTGGGAAGCTTACGCAGAATTAACTGCGACCAAAGAGCGGCTTGCTTTTTTGGAGAGTTGTCTGGCTAATCCCTACGAAACGGAGACTAGCCTTTTGCAGAAATTTTTTGAGCCACCTCTTTACAATACGCGCTTCGAGAAGGGATTTGGCACACTCTATACTGCGCTTTACCACCCAAGAGATGCGATGGTAAAGTTTCTCTGGAAGAGTAAAAAAGTGGTTCAGTCTTTTCAAAATTATGAAGAGCGATGCTTTACCATCGATCTATATCCGGGGCGAGCCGGGCGTATGTTAGTTTAGCATTTAGTATGCGCAGATTCTTCCTGATTCAATGGTAGTGATCTTTTCTCTAAGTAAAAGCTGATTGCTTAAAACTAATCCCTAATGGATACTATCAATTAATTTCCTCGCAAGCTTGAAAAAAGAAAGGTAAGTCTATGATGGACTCGAAGTGACTACCCGTTTCACGCATATCTTCATCCTCTTCTTCATAGTGCCATTCTATTCTCAAAGGATGATTTTGTTGTATTTCAGCTCTTTCTGCTAGTTCTTTGGCTTCTTCCTCGTGTACTTGGCCGTTTTGATAGGAGTCTTGGTGTTGTGAGGAGGTATCTGAATGTTCTTCTGAGGAAGCATCTTGCGAAGCAGGGGTTTCATCTTCTAAGTGTTCAGCTTCCCTGTCATCGCTGTTTCCATTGGTAGGCAGAGTATCTGGTTCCGACTTTTCTGTTTCTAAATCAGAATGAAGGTCAGTAGATAAATCTGGATTGATCTCACCTAAAGAATCTTGCGAAAGGGTTTCTTCTTCACTGGTTTTGATTTTTTTAAGGTTCTTGAGCATCGTAACCAGATAGTCAGAAGTACTCGTATTAAAATAGATCAGCTTGAGAACGACCGTAGTTTTTTGGTTTTTCTTCTTCTCTACGTATCTATCTACCCATTCCATCAATGGGGTATAAAAGCTATCCGCATCTTCGGGGATAGAAACACCTTTGATTTCCAAGTGATTCTGTTGAAACTTGAAATTAATATACGGGGTCTTAGTCGTTTTCTCTATTGCGATATCTTCCATACAAGAAAGCCTTAATTTAAGTCTTAGCGATTATTTTCAGATCGTATCTATTTCTGAGATTAAAAAAATGCTACCTCCAATAAAAATAATATCTTCTCTTTGAGCCCGTGCCTGAGCTTTTGCGAGTGCTTCATTCACAGAGGGGCAGATTTCACCTTGAAGCCCCTGATTTTCTGCGTAGGAAGCTAGGGTTTGAGCTTCTAGTGCTCTTGGAGCATTGTACTGACAAAAATAATAAAAAGCCTGAGATGGATAAAGGGCTAAGATTTTTTTTATGTCCTTATCCCTACTCAGCGCAGTAATAAAATAAATTTGAGGAGCCTTCATCTCTTCCAATGCTTTTATAACGAGCCGCAAAGCTCCTTCGTTATGAGCTGTATCACAAATAATTAGAGGCTGTTCTCCTAGTATTTGCCATCTACCTTGGAGATGGGTCAGCTCAGTCGTATTTTCTATCCCTGTCCGAATCGATGTTAATTGGATTTTGGGAAAAGAAACCTTCAGTACTTCCGTTGCCGTCAGAACACCCAATAGATTTTTTTGCTGATACCCTCCTTTTAGCGCAGGACGCAATTCGCTCAGGAAAGGTTCACCTTGGTAATAAATATTATAAGATAATTGATTCTCGAGGGGCGTTAGCTGAAAATGATGCTCTGCAAAGTAGATTGGGCTATCCATTTCTTGGGCTTTCTGTCGGAAAACAGGAGCCGTTTCTTCTTGGTATTCACTGATGACCACAGGCGTGTTTGCCTTGATAATGCCCGCTTTTTCGCTGGCAATTTCTGTCAGCGTATCACCCAAGAATTGTTGATGGTCATAGCTAATATTGGTAATCAGCGAAAGTAGCGGCTGAACAATATTCGTAGAATCCAATCGCCCACCCATCCCTACTTCTACCATTGCGATATCTACTGCTTGCTGGGCAAAACAGTCAAAGGCCATGGCTACGGTGATCTCGAAAAAGCTGAAAGTGTGTGAGTGGATAAAGTCTAGGTGTTGATTGACAAAGCTAAGTACTTCCTGAGGGAAGATCTCTTGACCATTTATTCTAATTCTTTCGGTCAAGGATTTAAGGTGAGGAGAGGTGTATAAGCCTGTTTTATAACCAGCAGCTTGCCAAATGGCTGCTAGCATATGTGCGGTGCTACCCTTGCCATTCGTTCCGGCGATATGGATGCTAGCAAATTTTTCCTGTGGATTACCTAGGTAGGCACAAAAGTGCTGAATGTTGTCCAAGCTTGGCTTGCGCAGGAAAGTACCTGACCGTTGGAACATGGGCAAATGCTCGTACAAGAAGGATACAACTTCCTGATAAGTGGCAAATCCTCGTGGTGAAGAGCTTGGAGATGCCTGCTTTGTTGCGTGAAGTGTGCTTATTTGATTTTTTTTAGACAGCTTGGATGCGTTTTAGAATGTTCGCTTGAGAAAAAATGTTAGTACATACTTTAGCAATTTTGATGCGAACTTTGCCAACTAAAAGAGTTTTATCCAAATTTGGATTACTTGGCTTTTAGCACGAAAGTAACGGTACCCTGAGAGACAGCAGCAGGGCGAACATTCCCCTGAGTATCAGGCTCTAAATAAGCAGCTAGTACGGCCTGACGATATTTTTCTACGATGCGTTTATCGCCTACAGTAGTGCCAGGATAAAGAGGTACAATAGAAATAAAGTACCCATCTTGGTCTACTTTAATGGCAAAGATGATACGCCCTTCGGCATTAGATTCATCATTAATGACCGGCTCTTTCTCCCACCGCCAGCCGGAGAGACTCAGGGAAGCTCCGCCACTACCGCCTCCACCACTGTAAAGCCCTTGTTCATTGATCCCGGTTTCTTTGCCTTTATTTCCTTTGCGGTCTTGATCGTCTCCTTGTCCGGTATTTTCTTCTTTGTTTTCTTCTTCATTCTGTACCTGACGCTGGTCGGTAGTAGAGGGTTGATTTTTTTGTTTTTCTGGCTCGGAGGTTTCTTTTTTGGGTTCGGGAATGCGGGTTTCGGAGGCTTCGGTTCTTTCTACTTCCTCGATGGCTTCCTCTTGGCTCTCGCTGGGTTCGGGGTTGTTCTCGGTTTCGGGTCGGGTGGTAATGCTTTGAATGGGAATAGTTTCTTGCCCACTACCAAACTCATCTTCTCCATAGCTTACTTCCATGCCGTACTCAAAACTCTGGTCATACTGAAAGAAAAAATTGATTTTGATCAGATACATAATAGCAACTAAGGCAAAGCTGATAAATAAGGTTAAAATAAAGGCGGTTCTCCTCCTTTGTTTGTCTTTCAGTTGGACAGAATATTTCAGGGCTGTGGCCATGTGCTATTTTGTGTGGTTTAAGAAAGTTCTTCTTGAATCAATTGCCCACTAATTATCTCCTTTTTAGGGCTTTGCTGAGTTTTTCTTAATTAGCTAGAAAATCATGTAAAGACATAAACTAAACTCTGGTGTCTTACTCTTCGGAGGCGTCTACCTTGGTGGCAATAGATACTTTGGCACCCAAGCGATTGGCGATAGAAGCAGCTTTTACCATATGCTGTACTTCCACTTGTTTATCTATGTTGAGCACTACTACGGGTTCTTGTGAGCGCGTGAGGGCAGCCTTCATCTCTTCTTCCAAATCACGGGCTTCAATGGGTTCTTCGTTGACATAGTACTGAAGATCTGCCGTGATTGTGAGCTGAACCTTGGGAGTGATGGTGGGCGCAGCTACACTCGAGGGTAGATTAACGGGTAAGGCGGCCGGGGTTACAAAGGAAGAAGTCAGCATGAAAAAGATCAGTAACTGAAAAATAACATCAGTCATGGAGGCTAAGCTAAAGCTAGTTTCTATCTTGCGATTTGGTTTTAATTCCATAAGGATAAACAGTAGGAGCCATTTTGTAATATAGACAAAAATGCCAATTATTTGTTTGATTTTCTTTATCTGGAGAAAATTTTTTGAGAAGATACTTTTTAATGGTAAGGGACCAACTAGTAGAGAAGTATACAACCCAATATAGATTCCTCAATGAATCTTTTCCCTAGGAAAATCTTTTTTCAATTTTCAATCTAGATGCTTTTCAATTCTTTGATGGTATGCTCATTTTCTTGATTACCTGTATTGATCGTGGAGGCCGGCTCGAAGAGCATCACGTGTACTTCTTCCTGAGCACGGGGGCGATGCTCTACCCCTCGAGGCACGACAAAAAACTCTCCTTCCTTGATCTCAACGCTACGATCTCTCAGTTCTAGGGTTAATTGGCCTTTGATGACCAAGAAAAGCTCATCTTCTGTTTCGTGTTGATGCCAAATAAAATCTCCTTTGAGCTTGGCGAGTTTTACTTGTTGGCCGTTGAGCTCACCTACGATATGCGGCTGCCAGTATTCGAAGATTTGCTCAAATTTTTGGGCGATGTTGACGAGGTTCATAATGAAAGATTTAAAAGCCAAAGATGCAAAAATCCATTCGTTCCACGGCTCTTTTCAATCAAAAAGACAAACTTTAGACAACCTTGATCTAACTTTCTTATCTGCTGATTCTGAGAACCTTCCTGAAATAAGCCTAGGCCAAGCAAAAATAAAATGACTACAAATGACTTTCGCATAGTTGTAAATTTTAATACTAAACCAATTCTAGTTTGGTGGAAACAATTTTATTGATAAGGCTTAGACTCTGCTCGACCATCTCAGGTTTCGTATTAAAATGTTTTTTTAGCTTATCTCGTAAATCGTCCTGATGAGAACCTTCCAACCAATCGATGACTACGGGGAACTGATAACGCTTTTCTTCCAACTGAGGCTTATAAAGTTGATGATAAAGGCGACAAATATCCATCTCTTCCTGAAAATCTTCCTTGATGAGATTGGGAATATTATCAAAAAGAATCTCTGCCGCTTCGTACAACGTGAAAAAGTCTATCTTAGGCTTATCCAGATTGAGTACGTGCAGAAATTTAGAAGGCCGAGCGTGTTTGAGGATATTCTTGAAACGAATTTTGAGATAACTATTAAAAAGAGCGTGGGTAGATACACAATAATGCTCGTATTTTTTTCCCAAACCCTTGAGTCGGAAACTATCCCCGTGAATAGATAATTCGTAACTCACGGACTTTTTGAGCACTTTCTCTTCAAACGGAAGTAGATGAGGATCTTCTTCTTCTATTTGACTGATACTGCGATAAAACCACCCGTAAGCACATTTGATCTGGGTGTTCTTACGATCATAAGTAATCTGTGTATAAAGCGGGTAGCACAGTTCTCCCGCGATGCTTAGGGGATGCAAATTTTTATTCAAAAAGAATTTGACCGTGATTTTTTTAGGCTTTTTCATAAAACAGGGTTTGCACTTTGCTCCCTAAGATAAGGCATAAGTATTTGCAAAAGCAACACTTGCAAAAACATTTTGTGTCTAAACTGCAATTTTTTCGCTGCTAAGTTAAAAGCAATAAGGAAAAAAGGCTGATCAATGCCTAATCTACCGATATTTTGAGAGCCAATTTGTTGTAGGGTTCGTATTTTAATACATCTTTGGCAAATTGAGAAGCCAACTCTCTACTCAAATAGCCTTCTTGAAAAAAACTGAGGGCGTATTCTTTATAGCGCCATTCGTCGGGTTTTAGCTCGATGGCTTTAAGAGTATGATATAAACCCGTATTCCGACCCTGTTCTAGGTGGTTAAATGATTCGGCCGCGATACAAGCGGCTACCCAGTGCCACAGAGCAGTGCCGTGTTTCTGGATCATGTAATTGCAGAAAGCATAGCTTAGTAAGCCAGCTCCTCTTTCTGTACTTCGGTACAAGATTCGTGTAAATTGAGTTGGCTTGGCTAAAGAAAGCAGATGTGCTTCCGCCTCCTCGAATTGGCGAGCTTGAAGGAGTTGATTCAGGTGCTCAATTTGCTTGTCGTCAATGTGCATATCAGTAGTCTAATTGGGAAAAATATATCCACTTGAATAAGCGACCTCATAGAGAACAAATGCTTATCACTCGTTTATCTCCATGTTCTTACAATAATTATACGATTTTTAGATAAAATTATAATTGAATTAAACGATTTTTACGATGGCACAAACGATGATTTTCCATATTTGCCGGCGGGAAGATTGGGAAAAAGCAGCAACTGAGGGCGTTTACCGAGCCTCCTCCCTAGAAACAGAGGGTTTTATCCATTGCTCTACTCCCAAGCAATTGGTGTCTACGGCTAATTTGCTTTTTCGTGGTGAAGAAGGATTAGTACTTCTACACATAGAATCACAAAAAGTAGAAGCAGAAATTGAGTACGAAAATACCACAGGTGGGGAGGATTTATTTCCACATATTTATGGGTCTTTGAACCTAGACGCGGTGCAGAAGGTCGTAGATTTCCAACCTGGTCTGGATGGTCGCTTTGAAATAAGCTTAGAAGGATAATTATGGATGAATTTGAAGCATTTGTTTTGGACTGACTTGGAAAGTTCGCTTAAAAGCTTTGCTAAAAGTATGAATATCCGAAAATCCCGTCAAGTAGGCTACCTCCGTGATGGAGTGCTGCTGAGCTTGGAGTAAGTCTCTGGCTACTTGTAGGCGCTTTTGCATCAAATACTGATAGGGACTTACCCGATAAACCTGCTTGAAAGTACGAAAAAAATGATACTCGGAAATAGCCGCGGCCCGAGCTACTTCGGCCATTTCCAGCTTTCTTGAGTAGTACTCGAGCATGTAAGTACGGGCTACTTCTAGGCGTTTGAACAATTCCTCGCGCGTGGAGGCTTTGGCGCTATCTAAGCGATTACAGAGTTGGCGTACTTTTTTTTGACTGAGCAGAAGCTTTTCGGCGATCGTGTAAAAAATATCCGAGGTTATGAAAAGAGCAGGGCGCGATTGCTGACGAATCAAGGAGCCTAACTCCCTCAGCAAACGACCGAGTGCATCTTCTTGGTCTAGGTAGATTTTTTCCAGAAAATCAGGTCCTTGTGATTCCGCAAGGTAAGGATCGTTCAAACATTTTTCTGCTGAATTTTGCATCACTTGGTAAACTTCTCGAATTAATTGCTTATCTAAATACACACACAGTCCCTCGTCTACTGCTTTCTTTTGGGGGCTATGTACGTGATATTCACGTCCAGCATTGATTAATAAAAACGCTCCGGCTTTGACCTGAAAACATTGTCCTTCTAAGTGATATTGTTCCTCTCCACTCATTACATATTTCAAAGAGAGGGTAGGACGGTCGTAAAAATGCTCGAAACTAGCGACTTTGGAATGAATCAATTTATTCCCTTTTTGAGGCAGAGAAAAGGAAGGCTTTTCTTCCTGTGTTGAAAAAAAGCGTTGAAAATAAGGCGAATCGATGGGAAGTCCTCTTTTCATGGAGAAATTTGTAAGGTGATGAAAATGTAGCTAAACCTTCCAGCTAGCGAAGGTCTGGCGGGTTTGGAGTAAAGCAAAGACTTCGGGCTTAAATTTTTTTTGTATTTGGTTTATCTATTAATTTCGCTCCTAATTAGGAAATCTTGACCTCACACCAATTAGTATCTTATGCGTTTGATTTGTTACCTTTTTTGGGGAATTTTTTTTTGCGCCTCTTGGCAATGCTCAGGTAAAAAGACGAGCAATGGAAGCAACTCCGGCCTAATCACTTCCGAAAGCTCGCCTGACTCCATACCAGAAGCTTCCGAAACGATCAACTTACCCCGTATCACGAGTGAAAACGTGCAAGAAGTACTGACCAAATTCGGCAAAGCCCATCCCGAGACCAAGATTTTGCTCAAAACACGCTTGGGCGACATGACCATTCGTCTCTATGAAGGCACACCGCTGCACCGGGCAAATTTCTTACAACTGGTGAAACGAGATTATTACAATGGAACCGTTTTTCATCGGGTCGTGAAAGATTTAGTGATTCAGGGAGGTAATTTGGATAATCCTAGTATTCGACGTAAGAAAAATGAGATCGGTTTTTATCGGGTGCCGGCTGAGTTCAAGCCACAGCAGTATTATCACAAAAGAGGCGCTTTAGCCAGTCCGAGAAGAGATGAAGAAAACCCTGAGAAACGCTCCAATCCTTTTGAATTCTACATCGTGCAGGGTTCACCCTTACAGCCAGCTGTGGTACAGGCTCTCGGCGCACAAAATCAGGTTACTTATCGTCCTGAGCAGGTTCAAACCTATGCTTCCATCGGAGGGCTACCGCATTTAGATGGTAAATACACCGTCTTTGGAGAAGTCGTAGAGGGTTTGGAAGTAATTGACAAAATTGCGGAACTAGAAGTAGATGATGACGATAGCTGGCCTTTTGAGGATGTTTTTATACAAATGGAAGTATTAGAATAAACTGTATACGAACAAATGGGTTTCTACACAGGTTCATTCAAATCTAAAAGTATTCATTGCCCATATTGTAGACTAAATTCCCCTAGTTGTTCGCTAATTTCCTCAGGAAATTTCTTTCAAAAATTCATTTCGAGCAATTAAGTTGCTCATTAGTAGATTTTTATAGATTAAGTGGTTCTTCTGCACAAAAATGGAAAGTATTATGAGCAGAAACAATCATTAAATCTATGAAAATTGCACGATCCAGAATAGTAGCCAAGCGTCCAACGGATGTTCTGACACTTTTATTGGCTTTCTTTTTACCCCCCGTGGCCGTGGGATTGCGTTATGGATTTTTTTCGAAAAACTTTCTCATCAATTTACTGCTAACTGCACTCTTATTCTTGCCAGGTGTGATTCACGCCGTTTATCTCAGTATAAACAGAACCAAGACCAGCGTGATGACCATCTCCGAGATTTAAGCACTATTAAAACCAAAGGTATATGTCTATAATTCTCATCATTATTACTTTTTTTCTACCGCCCGTTGGAGTAGCCATGAAGCGAGGAATCGGGTCTTCTGATTTTTGGATCAACCTAATACTCACTCTCATTCTATGGTTCCCAGGGATGATACACGGTCTTTGGGTCAACTCCAAATGAACTATTTTTAACAAACAAACTATACTGTACACCAATAAGCCCACGCATATACCATACGTGGGCTTTTTTTGTAGGATTCAGTTCCTACCTTTTCGAACTCCTTTTGAAATGGCTATCTTTGAAAACCATACTCTATAGATTGAGAGGAACATTCATTTATATTTTAGACAACAAGAAAAACAAAGATACTTATGCCAGGAACGGAATTATTTGGCGCCGAGGAGCGCAAAGAGGTCAACGACGTTTTAGAAACAGGAGCCTTATTTAGATATAATCACGACGAGCTACGCCAAGGACATTGGAAAGCCCGTGATTTCGAAGCCGAAATTGCTAAATTCAACGGCGTCCAATACGCACACGCTTGTTCTAGTGGATCTACAGCGGTAGCCATTGCGATGGCTTGCTGTGGTATTGGGGCGGGAGACGAAGTGATTGTACCGCCTTTTACCTACATCGCTACGATGGAAGGAGCCTTGTTGGGAGGAGCTTTGCCTATTTTTGCCGAAGTAGACGAAACACTTTGCCTCAGCCCCGAAGGAATTCGCGCGGCTCTGACTCCCCAAACCAAAGCCATCGTACTCGTACACATGTGTGGCTCTATGGCTCGCATTGACGAGATATTAGAAATCTGTAAGGAGCACGATTTAGTACTCATTGAAGACACTGCCCAAGCCTTGGGAGCCACCTACAAAGGCAAGGCGGTGGGTACTTTTGGTAAAATGGGCTGTTTCTCTTTTGACTTTTTCAAAATCATTACCTGTGGAGAAGGAGGAGCCGTGATCACGGATGACGAAACCTTGTACGACTATGCGCATCAGTTCTCTGACCACGGCCACGACCATATCGGGGACAACCGTGGGGCGGAGCAACACCCGATTTTAGGTTTCAACTTCCGAATCGGGGAGATGAATGCCGCCGTAGGACTGGCGCAAATCCGTAAGCTTCCTCACATTCTGGAAAGACAAAGAGCCAATAAAAAAGCACTGAAAGAATGCTTGGCGCAATTCCCGGAAATATCTTTCCGTCATATTCCCGATGAAGCAGGAGACGCGGCTACCTTTATGGATTTCTTCCTGCCCAATGAAGAAACCACCCGTGCTGTGGTCAAAGCGCTCAAAGAAGCAGGCATCGGCGGCGTGCAGTATTGGTATGACAATAATTTCCATTATATCAAAAACTGGGAACACCTACACCAAATGAAAACCATCGCCAAGGTGCACGCCCAAACCGTGGATCAACTCCCTCAGGATTACGCAAACTTGCACCTGCCCAAGAGTGATGACGTGATTAGTCGCTTGATTTCTATGGTGGTACGCGTGACTTGGAGCGAAGAAGAACTGAAGCAATTGACCGATCAAATCACAGAGGTGCTTAGCCAAGTACTCAAAAAAGAAAACGCTTAAAATATCTGCTGATTGAGATTTGCCAAACCCTGATTTGGCAAATCTTCTTTTTTCTTTCTTTGGTCTTCAATCATTTTTTGCTCCATTTATGAAAATTTATTCACCGCTGTTTGTTGCATTTCAATTGATCTTGTTTGTTTCTGGGTTAATCATCCATATGGGCTGTAGTTCTGGCCTTCAAGAAGAGCCGGACTTGTCCGTGCCCTTAGACTCACTGAGCTTTTCTGCACCAACGAGCAGTGGCGAGGTAGAATACAATCAAATTGACGAAGCCTCAGGGTTAGCGGTAAGTCGTAGCAAACCCGATGCCCTTTGGACGCACAATGACAGCGGGGGCAAAAATGAGCTCTATCTTTTAAGTAATCAGGGGAAGCATTTGGGTATTTTCACCTTGGCCAAGGCAGAAAACGAAGACTGGGAAGAAATAGCCATCGGCTTGGGACCCGAGGAGGGAAAACACTATCTCTACGTGGCCGATATGGGTGATAATCGAGCCGTCCGGAAAGTAAAAACGATTTACCGCTTTCCCGAACCAGATTTGCGCAACCTGAAATTTCCCGTCAAAGAAAAAATTAAAAATATAGATAAAATCCGTTATCAATACCCAGATGGAGCACGAGATGCAGAAACCCTGATCGTGGACCCCTTGACCAAAGATTGGATCATCGTGTCCAAGCGAGAAGACAGCGTACAAGTGTACCGAGCCGCCTATCCACAATCGACCAAAGAGATCATCACCTTGGAGAAACTGGGCAAATTGCATTTTAGCCAAGCCATCGCGGGTGATATTTCCGAGGATGGACTCGAGATTCTCATCAAAAATTACCCCAATATCTACTATTGGAAACGCCAAGCCAACGAGCAGGTAAGCGACGCCCTCCAACGCGCCCCCGTGCGCCTGCCCTATCAGATGGAGCCACAGGGCGAAGCCATTGCCTGGAAGCCAGATGGCTCGGGCTATTACACGCTCAGCGAAGAGAAGGACGGAGTGGAGGCGGTTCTATATTATTATAAAAGATTGGAAAGCAAATAGATGTGTCAGTGAACTGGTTGTTATTTTCCCCTGTAATGTAGAGAGTTGCTCGCATCGGTTGCATTTTCAACGGGTGCGAGTTTTTTTAGGGAGGCGTCTTTATCGATGATCTCAGCGTGATGATAAACGAAAAGAATTTGATCAATCAACCTGATTTGACGTACTAAACCCATTAGGGTGTAAGCATTGACGCCTTTGAGTGGCTGGACTGCGCCCATCCCCAGTAAACAATTACTCATTTTTACTACTTTCCAGATCAAGAGCGTACTTTAAGAAAGTCTGGATATTTTCTTGCAAACCCGCGATATCAATCTGCACCATCCGAGGTTCTTTGGCTTTTCATGCCTTAAAATCTAGAAAATCAAACACCCAGACCGAACTTTCTAAAATTGAAAAATCTCTGATGAATCTACTTTCACGGTTACGAGTGATTTGAGAGAAATTAGAAATTTGTTGGCGAAGAAATAAAAGTCTTTTTTATCTTTACTTTGAAGTTCTAGACAAATTTTCATCAATCTTATGCAAAAAATAGCACGTATTCTTATCCCCATTTGCCTTTTTCTGACGCTTAGTGCGCATGACTATTGGCTCGAGGCCGAAAATTATCTTCTCAAAAAAGGGGAAACTTTAGTACTTCATCTCTTGGTAGGAGGTGATCTCGATCCTGAAATAGAACGTCCTCTCCAAAAGGAACAAACGCTAAGTTTCCAATTACATACTGCTCAGGGAAGCAAAGATTTATTAGCGAGTCAGGCGGATAGTACTTTCCCCGTCCTGAAGCAGAAAGTAGATTTCGAGGGTTTGGGTTTGATTAGTATGGAGCGAGATTTCTCCTTGATTAGCCTCCACGATACAGCTTTTCATAATTATCTCCTGCACGAATATTTAATCGGCGTCATAGAACAGCGTAAAAAAATAGGCCACCGTACCGAAGAAAAAGAACGCTACGCCCGTGCCATCAAAGCTCTGGTGAAGTCTGGAAGCAATGCTACCCAAGGAAAAGACCTTTACAAAAAACGCTTGGGACAAAAATTAGAAATCATCCTCTTGCAAAATCCTTATGAACTCAAAGCTGGAGATATCATCGAGGCGCAACTCTTCTATGACCAACAGCCTCTGACCAATAAACCAATCATGGCTCTACACAAAGACCCACAAGGAAAATTTAGCGAACTTATCACTTACACCGACGAAGAAGGTAAAGCAATTTTCCGCCTGAAAGAGTCAGGTTTTTGGCTCATCCGTAGCCTACATCTCTATCCTTGCGAAAACTGTGGAGAAGTTAACTGGGAGAGTTATTGGGCTTCGTATAGCTTTGTGCTACCTTAAGCGTATTATTAATTAGCATACCGATTTTAAAACCGAAAAAGCTTCTGCCTAACTCTGTTTTACTTTTTTTTGATGAGTAAACCCTACTCGCGGAAAAATCCTCGATACCAAACTTGCTTTCGCCAAAATTGTCTCTATTTTAGAAGCAGACGATGTAATTAATCTATTTTTTAAACTCAATAATTTTTTCATCTTATGAAAGCAATGCAAATTTCTAAGGCAGGAGGCGATTTTGAATTGGTGGAAAGAGATACTCCCCAACCTGGCTCCAAGCAAGTTTTAATCAAAATAGAAGCTTGCGGTATTTGCCACAGCGATATGTTTGTCAAAGAAGGAGCCTTTCCGGGCATCCAATATCCTCGTATACCTGGACACGAGGTAATTGGTAAAGTCGTAGGTGTGGGCGAAGGTGTAAACAATTGGAAAGAAGGCCAAAGAGTAGGAGTAGGCTGGCACGGCGGGCACTGCTTCGAGTGCAAGTCTTGTCGCAGAGGTGATTTTATCTCTTGCCAAAATGCTCAAATCGCTGGAATCAGCTATGATGGAGGCTATGCCGAGTACATGGTGGCACCCCAAGAAGCGATTGCGCTCGTACCCGATGACCTAAAATCTACTGAGGCCGCCCCCTTGCTTTGTGCTGGCATTACCACCTTCAATGCGCTGCGTAACTCTGGTGCGGTAGCAGGCGACTTGGTAGCTGTGCAAGGAATTGGTGGTTTAGGGCACTTGGGCATCCAATATGCCAAAAAAATGGGCTTCAAAACTGTGGCTATTTCGGGTAGTAATAGTAAAAAAGATTTGGCTATGAAGCTAGGAGCACATCACTACATTGCCGCTTCTGAGCAAAACCCCGTAGAAGCCTTGCAGCAAATGGGAGGAGCCAAAGTAATCTTAGCCACCGCCCCTGATAGTAAAGTAATCGGCCCTCTGGTAGACGGGTTAGGAGTGAATGGTGTTTTGCTTACCGTAGGAGCGAGTGCAGACCCCATGGAAATTTCTACAATGCAACTCATCATGGCGCGAAAATCCGTGTACGGCTGGCCTAGTGGCACCGCCATGGATTCTGAAGACACGCTGAATTTTAGTGCTATGAGTGATATTGCCGCGATGGTAGAAACCTATCCTCTGGAAAAGGCCGCTGAAGCTTACGAACAAATGATGGCAAATAAGGCACGCTTCCGAGTGGTTCTTACGATGGAATAACTCGTGTAACTCTTTGAATTATTAACCCAACCGAAAGAAAAGGTTGAAGAGCTTCTGTTCTTCAACCTTTATTTATATCTCATAAGATTTTCACGCATAAGCAAGCTCAGTCTGAAAGTACTGATAAACTTAGCTCATTATTCACCAGCATAATTAAACTCGTGGCGGAGATTTTTGACGTCTTTGACCTCAATCACTACTTTACCGATAAACATATCCGCCTCAATGCGTACGGGAATGCGGTTTTTGTCATCAGAAACCCAAAAGCGGATAGAGCTTTCGCCCGAGAAAAGGCCATTTTCGGGCATAATGGGTACTAAGCGGTGCGCATTCATTTTACCGAATTTGGTCTTGGTAATGTCTTTGCCCAGATAGCGAATTTTGAGGTCATACAATTCATCTTCCAAAATGCCAGGAATAGTGATAACCTCACCGGCTTGCATCTTCTCGAAGTCGAGGGTTCTCAAATAATAATATCCACTGACCATATCCTGCACATAATCAGGCACTTTTACCGTTTCTGTGCCCTTTTTCTTCTTGTCAGCTTTCTTAGCGTTGTACTGAACGAACTTCATCGTGGCCTGATTACCCACGGGATTAAAATCAGTGATTTCTTTACGGCGGAAAGTCCCCTCTTTGATGTCTCTATAAAAGCGATGGGGCACAAAGGCCACCGTATCAATATAAGTTCGCCATAAGTCCTTTACATCGGTAATCACACCCGCTGCGCCGATGGTTTCACCTACTACATCCACCCGATAGCAAATGCGGTTGTTGAGGGTAAAGGTCTCTGGATGTACGTCCACTGTGGCGAGGCCAGCGTTGATCGGGCCGTAATGAACCAAGTACTCTATATGTTCCCCTCGTTTGAATACATCATTCTCGACTACGCGGTATTGCTGCTCCCGAGATACAAAACCGAAGATAAAAGTAGTCAGGGTTAGAAAGATAAATAGCTTTCTCATGATATTTTAAATTTTTACAATTTTAGGTACGGAATTTATAGTTGATCGGTTGATTAATAGCCTGTTAAGCTCGAGTTAACGTCCATACTTTTCTTTTAAATACGCTAGATAAGCCTTGAAGTTTGCGTCAAATTTTTCCTCAAATTCTTTTTCAAATTCATTTTGCTTACCCCGATAACGACGAAATGACATAAAGTAAGCATTGTTTGGTAGCTTATCTTTGAAGAGATTTTGGTAATAATCTGGGTTTTCAAAAGAGACAGTATCTAGATCGTCCACGATGTTTTGGATCAGTTCTTCCTTCAACTGTTGCTTTTGTGAGTGATTCTCATTCTTAAAACCACTATACAAGCTATCAAGTTTGTTTGCTCCCTGCAGAATATGCTCATAAAATTTATTGCCATCCACATCACGATGGGTATAAGCACGGTAAGGATCAGAGTTTTTTCCATACTTATTTTCTAAAAAAAGCAAAGCTCCATGATCTCCCACAAAATCAGCCAAATTCTCATTGTATTCTACCTGACCGCTGATCCAGATCGTAGCGTGAGTCATTTCGTGAATGATTAAACTAGCCAAGCTTCCCTCTTGCCAGTATAACATACTAGACAAAATAGGATCACTAAACCACCCCAAAGTAGACCAAGCCGAAGGTTGATAAATATTCACATCTAGTCCTTCTTCCTCCAATTCTTCCACCAAACGATAAGCTAAGGTAGAATCAAAAAAACCTTTATAGGGCATCCTCCCCAAGGGGCCGTAGCTCCACTCCTTGGGTTTGAGTTCGAAGGGAGCGCAAGCCGTAACGGCCCAGAGAATTGGTTGGCCTGCTTGGTCATAAACTTTATCGTAGCTTCCTGCATCCTCCAAACCCAGCGAGTCAATCGCAAAAGTTTTAACCTCTTGAATTAGGTCGAGCTTCTCTTTGAAATAGACCTTGAGCGAGTCTGGATAGTTGCCTTCTTCCAAAAATTTTTCATAAGATTTAGCTTCCCATAGAATGCTAAATTGCCCAATTCCCTGCCGAATACCGTAGATAATCAGATTGAAATACCAAATGAAGACTAGTAGAAATAGAGCTAATAAACCATAGAGGATTTTCTTTTTGAGTGTCATGGCTTGGGTTCAAGAATTTTTTACGAAAATAAGAAATTTTTTTCAGGAAGCTTGCAACGCCTCTCCTAGCAAGATGTCTTTATGATAGTTTAAGTTTCTAAACCAAATAACCATGAAAACAAAGATTACATTTTTACTAAGCCTGATTTTATTTCTTGCTCTGCAAATCAGTCAGGCACAACAAAAGGAAACCCGCTCCTTGGCTTCTTTCGAGCATCTAAAAGTCGGTGGGGTAGCTGAGATCACGCTTCAAGCAGGCAGTCAGGAATCGGCTGTAGTAACAGTTAAAAATATGTCATTGGCAGACCTGATTACTGAGGTCAAAAACAAAACGCTCTACATCCGTTTGAAGGAAAGCAACTATGATGATATTGAGATTAAAATTATCCTGACCTATCGTATGCTAAAATCCATTGACCTGAGTGGGGCTTCTGTGGTCAAAGGCAATGCCACCCTAAAGGCTGATAAATTTGCGCTCCACTCGAGTGGAGCGAGTAAAGTATCTATCAAAGTAGATACAAAATCACTTGTTTTGAAAGCCTCAGGAGCTAGTAATCTAGAAATTGCTGGTCAAGCAGATTACCAAGAAATTGGCATCAGCGGAGCCACAAATCTGAAGGCCATAAACCTCAACTCCCAAAAAGTCCGCCTGGATGTGAGTGGTGCGGGAAATCTCCAACTCAATGTAAATGAAGAGTTGAGCGGACAAATCAGCGGCATGAGTAAGATCAAATATCGAGGCAACCCGAGTGTAAAGATTAGCAAATCTGGGATGGGCTCCATCACTCAAGTTAACTGATCTTGACAAAATACCTAAAAATACCCGTATAAATGCGTGTAAAATGGGTATAAATACGTATAGGTACTAACATACTTGGACGCTACTTTTGTAGTCCATAGCTGGTTGAAGGATATTGGAGGCTACTTCTGACACCCCCGTCAGAGCCTCCAATTATCTTTTTGATAGACTCCCTTTCTCAATTCTGGCACATCCCTCTGTTTTTTCTTAACTTACCCCGACATTAGGATTAAGAAAAATATTCCATACACTTGACTTGATTAAATGAATAAACTCCTCATTGCGAACCGAGGCGAAATTGCTATCCGCATCGCGCAAGCTGCTTACGAATTGGGAATCCCAACGCTTGCGGTGTATTCAGAAGATGATACATCATCCCTGCACATTCCCAAAGCAGAAGAAGCAGTTCCACTGACAGGGTCTGGAGTAGCTGCCTATCTGGATCTTCCCCAAATCATCCAAATCGCCAAAACCAAAGTAGCCAACTTGCTACACCCGGGCTATGGTTTTTTGAGTGAAAATGCCCACTTGGCCCGAGCTTGCGCAGAAGCGAATATTCACTTTGTAGGCCCATCCTCAGAAATATTAGAAACCTTAGGAGACAAGAGTAAAGCCCGCGCACTGGCTGAGGCATGTCAAGTACCACTCATCCCTGGCACCTCTCAGGCGACCTCTTTAGCAGAAGTACAATCTTTTTTTAGAGAGACCGCCAAGGATACAGGAGTGGTCATCAAAGCCATCGCGGGTGGCGGGGGAAGAGGCATGCGAATGGTGCATCAAGAACAAGATCTAGAGGAAGCCTATCGGCAATGTCAGTCGGAAGCCAAGGCCGCTTTTGCTAGGGAGGAAGTATATGTAGAAAAATGGATTGCCTCGGCTCGCCACGTAGAAATTCAAGTACTCGGTGATGGTCATGGAACGGTGGTTCATTTTGGGGAAAGAGAATGTAGTCTACAGCGTCGCCACCAAAAAATCGTAGAGATCGCCCCCTGCCCAGATATTTCTGCTAAACTGAGAGAAAAACTAATCCAATCTGCGCTGAAAATGGCTCGCCAGCTCAATTATGCCAGCTTGGGTACTTTTGAGTTTTTGGTAGAAGGCGATCTTAGCCAAGATGACGCCCCTTATTATTTCATAGAAGCCAATCCGCGTATCCAAGTGGAGCACACCATCACCGAAGAAATTTACGGCGTAGATCTAGTCAAAGCACAATTAGCACTTGCCACCGGTGCATCTCTCCAAGAGCTTCAATTGACATCAGCGCAAATACCCGAACCCAAGGGCTTTGCCATCCAAGCTCGGATCAATGCCGAGCGACTCGAGCCCTCGGGAAGAATTTTGCCCACGACGGGTCAGATCAAAACCCTAGCCTTACCGAGTGGCAAAGGAATCCGTATAGACAGTGCTATTTACCAAGCTTACCACAATGGCCCTCAATTTGATTCCTTACTGGCTAAGCTGATTGTGTACGAACGAACCGCTACTTTTTCGCAAATCTTGGCCAAGCTACAACGCGCGCTAAACGAGTGTCATCTAGAAGGGCTGGATACCAATCTTGCTTTCTTGAGTAGTTTGACCGATCATCCAGATTTAGCAAAAAATGCTTTTCATACCCGATTTATAGATGAAAAATGGGATGAATTATTATCAAAATTAGAGAAGCATTCACTAAAAACTTTTTTCGAGCAAAGCGAATCTTCTTCTGTGCAACAGGAAGAAATTTCTATTCCAGCGGGATTAGAAGCCATTCGTAGCCCCATGCCCGGCAAAGTACTAGAGATCAAAGTTGAAGTTGGAGAGCAAATTCAAGCCGATCAAGCTCTATTGATTACCGAAGCTATGAAAATGGAATCGGTCATTACTGCCCAGCATACGGCAGTGGTTCGGGAGATTTTAGTACAACCCGAAGCTATTCTTCAAGAAAATCAAATTCTCTTACTGGTAGAAAATAAGGAGGGGGATGCAGTAAGTAGCTTGGAAGAAAAGGAAATTGATCTCTCCGAAATTCGCCCCGATCTGGCCGAAATGCTCCAGAGACAGGCTTTTACCAAAGATAAAAACCGCCCTCAGGCCATAGAAAAACGCCGAAAATACGGCCAACGTACCGCCCGTGAAAATATCGACGATCTTTGCGACGAAGGCTCCTTTCGTGAATATGGCTCCTTGATTATTGCCGCCCAACGTCGCCGTCGTAAGCTGGAAGATTTGATTGAAAATACACCCGCCGATGGCCTTATTTCAGGGATTGGCTCTGTAAATGAGTTGTATTTTGGTAAAGAAAAGTCCCAATGCCTCGTGATGGCTTATGACTACACGGTACTAGCGGGAACACAGGGAGCTTTGAACCATAAAAAAATGGATCGTCTCCTGCATATTGCCCAAGCATGGAAGATTCCTATCGTACTTTTTGCCGAAGGAGGAGGAGGGAGACCCGGTGATACTGATCCCATCGTGGTAGCAGGCTTGGACGTGATGACTTTTGCTCTTTTCGCCAGTATGAGTGGGAAAGTACCACGAGTTTCTATTGTCTCCCGTTATTGTTTTGCGGGAAATGCCGCCTTGGCGGGAGCCTCCGATGTAATTATCGCTACCGAAGATACTTCCCTCGGAATGGGTGGCCCAGCTATGATTGAAGGTGGAGGCTTAGGTATTTTTCATCCCAAGGAAGTAGGCCCGGCCAGCTTTCAGGCTCCTAATGGCGTGATTGATATCTTGGTGGAAAATGAGGAAGAAGCCGTGGAAAAAGCCAAGCAATACTTGGCTTATTTTCAAGGAAAAATTTCGGACTGGGACTGCGCCGACCAACGTTGGTTGAGAAGATCAATACCCGAAAACCGTCGTCGGGTTTATGATATCCGGAAAGTCATCGAGACCTTGGCCGATACGGACTCGGTGCTGGAACTAAGAGCACATTTCGGCATCGGGATGATTACCGCTTTGGTACGAATCGAGGGACAGCCTTTTGGCCTCATCGCCAATAACCCCATGCACTTGGGGGGAGCCATTGATTCGGAAGGAGCCGACAAGGCCGCTCGTTTTCTGCAGCTCTGTGATGCTTTTGATTTGCCTGTGATTTCTCTCTGTGATACTCCGGGAATTATGGTCGGCCCCGAAGCCGAAAAAACAGGAACGGTACGCCACGCGGCTCGTCTGTTCGTGAATGCCACCAACCTGAGTGTTCCTTACTTTACCGTGGTACTGCGGAAGGGCTACGGCTTAGGCGCACAAGCCATGGCGGCGGGCAGTTTTCATCAGGCTTTCTTTACCATTGCCTGGCCTACGGGTGAGTTTGGAGCCATGGGCTTGGAAGGGGCGGTACGCTTGGGCTTTCGCAAAGAAATAGAACAGGCTGGAGATGAAGCCGCCCAAAAAGCACTCTTTGAAAAATTAGTCGCTGAGCAGTACGAAAGAGGAAAAGCCATCAACATGGCTTCTTTTATGGAGATTGACCAAGTAATTGACCCAACTGAAACCCGTGCTTGGATTTTGACAGGCTTTCGTGCCGCTCGTCCGAAATCTTCTGAACAGAAAAATAGAAAATTTATAGATACATGGTAAATTAAGGCCAAAACTGGGTTCTTTGGGTTCTGGACTTAAGTTTTTAGGTGTGGGACCCCAAAGTTTCGGTTCTGGACTCAAATTTTTAGGTGTGGGACCCCAAAGTTTCGGTTCTGGACTCAAATTTTTAGGTGTGG
>CAZKBP010000040.1:0-44806 GCA_964551015.1 uncultured Cytophagaceae bacterium
TCCCCCTTCTCTCCTCTTCTCTTTCTGTTCCTTCTTGGGTGCGTCGCGCGCCCCCCGCATCAATTTTCACAGGAACATCGGGCACTGTCTCTTCTTCTACTTCCACGTCTAGCTCCATTTCAATTTGCTCCTCAATTTCTTCCTCCTCAGGAACCTCTATAATTTCTGGTTGCTGTAATACAGGGGGAGGAGGGGGAGGCATTTCTGTGATAGGAATTTCTATGATTTCTGTCTCTTCGTCTTCCAAAGACCCTAGGTCAATTGTCTCTAAGTCATCATATACCTTATATTCAAAGGCAGCAATCACCAGACTCAGACTGACAATCAGCCCTAGACTAAAAAAAAGACCTGTCTTGCGACTTAGATCGACTTTTGGATTCTTTTTTAGCTCCATGGTTATGAATATTTGATTGATTTAATACAATATATTTATAATTATACAGATTTCCAAGAAAAATGGTTGTTAGGATTATGTTAAGTTTTAGTTTAACATGTAGTATAGGTATTTCATGTATTACGAGCAAAGTTAGAAACTAGCGAAGAATGCCTCCTCATCTCTCTGATTATGAAATTATTAATTATCCATTCAGGAGTGTAGCTATTTCTCTACATAAGTTTAAGACGAATTTCCTTATAAAAAATACGGATTTTTTCTCCATTTTTTAAATTCAAGTAAGTATTTTCCGTATATTAAGTAGAGAATTGGGAATCTGCAATGGCTTGACCAAATCCTCAAGGTTTATTAAAAATTAATCTGCCCATGTTTATTGATCTAGAACAGATAGACACTAAAATCCTCTTGCCCGGCACTAAAGCCCGCTTTGTTCATACCGACCACATGACCATTGCTTATTGGGACTTTGAGGCAGGAGCTGAACTACCCGCCCACCAACATCCACACGAACAAGTCTGTACCGTTATAGCGGGGCGTTTTGAGCTGACCATCGAGGGTCATTCGCAGATTCTTGAACCTGGAAAAGTAGCCGTCATTCCTTCCCAGCATCTACACGCTGGCCGCGCGTTGAGTGCGTGTCAAATTATAGATACCTTTTATCCAGTCCGAGAAGATTATCGCTAAAATTTTGTTATGTAAAAGTATGAAAAAATATTTTTCTATTTGGATTTTGCTTAGTCTGATTGCCTACCAGCCCACTATTGCACAAGATATTTCATGGTTAGATGGTACTTGGATCGGCATTGGTTACCAGTTGAATATCAAAGATACTTGGCGTATTGTATTACAAGCTAGCCCCAGCCAATCGTACTTCACGATTGAATACCCTTCCTTGTACTGTAGTGGTGAATGGGAATTACTACACCGTGGAGATCACAAGGCCACATTTCAAGAAAAAATCACTCAGGGAAGCAATGCCTGCATCAGTGGGCGTAAGATTGTGATTACTTATATCAGTGAAGAATACGTGACCTATTCTTGCTTTGACGCAGACCACGAAGAATTGGATTCTTATGCTACTTTGGTCAGGGTAGATGAAGAAAAGTTTGCCCTAAACGAGGTGAAAATTGAAAATAATTCCTGTGAGAATCTGTACTTAGATTTAGAAAAAGGAACCCTCAATGGGCTGAGAGTCAATGCCTCACAAAAAGAAATTAAAAAAGCATTACCCTGTTTCACGGGAGATTCGCCCGATGGCTCTGAATTCAACTGTGGAGGAGGCGTTTTCTTCCTGGATCACGATTTTTATTTCTATTCGGGGCAGAATTATATTGAAGTCAGAGAAAACTTCACGGGAAGCATTTCGGATGATATTATGAATAAATCTACAGCAGAGATAGCTAAACTGTTGGGAGAGCCTGATCGTACCGAGAGCATCAGAAAATGGGACGGCAGCAATCGGCTACACTTCTTCTACCAACGCCCTTATGGTTGTATCAGTATGGTTTTCGTGAAAAAGAAATTGGCCAAAATCGCGATTCACTCGACCCCCATCAACGAAACACAACTATGTTATTGAGCAGTGCTTGGGCTTGAGTTTTTGCTCCTTTGTTCCTTTTTCTAGATTTTACTGGATAAAAGCTGTAAAGAAACTGTCTTTCATCTTTGCTTTTTATAAGGAAGTTTATATTTTTAGAAAAATCATACATAATCTAAAAATATTATCATCCTTATGGCGACCAATTCCCAAGAGCTTACCGAAGCACAAAAAAGCGTAGTAGCTAAACTTCCTGGCCCTCCTCAGTTTGAAACTGCCGAAGAAACTCGGGCCTACCGGAAAAAGCAACTGGCGGCGGCTTTCCGACTTTTTGCCAAGTTTGGCTTTGACGAAGGCGTGGCGGGGCATATTACCGCCCGCGACCCAGAACACGCAGAACATTTTTGGGTGAATCCTTTTGGTATGAGCTTTAGCTCCATCAAAGCCTCTGATCTTGTACTCGTGAACGCCCAAGGAGAAGTAGTGGAAGGCAAACATCCTATGGTCAACCGGGCTGCTTTTGCTATTCACTCGAAGGTACACGAAGCGCGTCCTGATGTGGTCGCCGCTGCCCATTCTCACTCTACCTACGGACGAACTTGGTCCACGTTGGGGCGTTTGCTGGATCCTATTACCCAAGATGCTTGTGCTTTTTACGAAGATCATGCCCTTTTTGATGATTACACAGGGATTGTCAACGAAACTGAAGAAGGAAATCGCATTGCCCAAGCCCTGGGTTCGCACAAGGCCGCCATCCTAAAAAATCACGGCTTGTTGACCGTAGGGCACACCGTTGAAGAAGCTGCGTGGTGGTTTATTACGATGGAGCGTACTTGTCAGGTACAACTCTTAGCCGAATCCGTAGGGAAACCCTCACAGATTAGCCACGAAGTAGCTGCCATGACCTGTAAGGAGCTAGGTAGTCCTTTGGCGGGTTGGTTCCAGTTCCAGCCACTTTGGCAAAAAATTACCAAGGAGCAACCAGATTTATTGGACTAAATTTTTAAGGTAAATACCAGTGAGGCAGTGCGCGCCCGTCTGTTGCGCTACTGTCTGGCTGGTTGATAATTTTGCTGACCTGCTCACTGAGAATTTCACTACCTCATTAATTCAAAGATGACATGAAAACCGTTTTTATCACAGGGGTTGCTTCTGGCATCGGCAAAGCAACTGCTCGTTTATTTGCCCAAAAAGGCTGGTACGTGGGACTTTTTGATATAGAAGAAGCTCCCCTGATGGAATTGTATGAAGAAATAGGAAAAGACAAGGCTTGTGCCCAAGTATTGGACGTAACCCAACCTGAATCGGTAAAGGCGGGCCTAGATTTTTTTGGAGAGAAGACAGACGAACAAATGCACCTGCTCTTCAATAACGCGGGAATTCTCTATATGGGCGCCTTCGAGACCATTAGTCTCGAGAAGCAGAAGAAAATCTTAGATGTGAATGTGTTTGGAGTACTCAGTTGTACTTTTCAAGCTTTGAGATTACTGAAAAATACCAAAGGAGCGCAGATTATCAATATGTCTTCGGCATCGGCGATGTATGGCATTCCCGAGTTGGCTGTTTACTCGGCTTCCAAGCACGCCGTGCGAGCCTTGACCGAAGCTTTGAGCATTGAGCTGGAAAAATATCAAATTCGAGTCAATGACCTCATGCCCCCCTACGTGCAAACGCCTATGCTTACCGAAGCCGAAGTAAAAGCTACCAGCCTGCAAAAAACAGATGTGCAACTCCAGCCCGAAGATATTGCCGAAGTAGTCTGGAAAGCCACTCAGGGAGATAAAATCCACTGGAAAGTAAGCACGAATCTAAAGGTATTGGATTCAATCTTTTGGGCCTTTCCCTTCGCCAAGAGACGCCTGATCAAAGCAAGTACTACCTGACCGAGGCTTAGTTTTTGATGAGCGAATTCCTTTTTTCTTTTATAAGAATTTTCACAAAAAAAAGAACACGAGCGTAAAACCCTCGTGTTCTTCTGGCTTATGATATAGGTTAGCAATAACGTTAAATGTCTTTTGGAAAAGTTTGTATAGTTATAGTTTAGAATCGTATATTTTGCGTTCTTTTAAGATGCAATACAAAAGGTATTGTTGAGTAGACATGACCTCTTAGAGAGAAAAGCCTGCCAATTCAATTGCAATAGCTAATTAATTGACTAATAGGTGTTTACGTGTTGGTGAGGAGTCAACACTTTGGGTAGGAAAGCATTGATTTGTAGAAAAAATCCGCAATCAATCAATCAGAAATTACCGTTTCCACAATCGGCCTTTGATCAATCGCTCGTAAAGCTCTTCTTTGTGTGCTCGGCTGATCGGCACCAGATGCTCTTGAATGCGTAACTGATTGCCTTCCAGAGCTTCCACTTTGTCTAAGGCCACGATATAAGAGCGATGTACACGAGCAAAATTATCAGCAGGTAATTCTTGCTCTACATTTTTCAGCGAAATTAAAGTAAGTAATTTTTCTGATTGGGTGTGTATAAATACGTAGTCTTTTAACCCTTCTACGAACAAAATATCCTGAAAGAAAATTTTCAAATATTTATGATCTGATTTGATAAAAAAATAATCCTGACCTGAATCCTGCTTACCCGCATGAGCATGTTGATGTTGGTGAATTTCATAGGCTTTGTGCGCTGCCTTCAAAAAACGAGGGTAGGAGATAGGCTTCACCAGATAATCTACGATATTGAGTTCGTAACCCTCGAGCGCATATTCACGATAGGCCGTGGTGAAAATGACCAAAGGTGGATTTCGCAGACTTTTTAGAAAATCTAAGCCGGTGATGCCAGGCATTTGAATATCTAGCAAAATCAAATCAATCCTTTCTTGCTGTAAAAGCTGGCTGGCTTCCAGGGCATTTTTGCAGCTACCTTGCTGACGAAGAAAGGGCGTCTGCTCCACATAATTAGCCAAACCCTGACGGGCAATGGGTTCATCATCTATCACTAAGCACTGGAGAACGGCGGACATAAACTTTTTGGGTTTTAAATTTTCAATCAAGTCAAACTATGCTTCTAATTCTATCCGAAGATCTACCTCAAATACAGCCTCTTGCTCTTCCGAATGGGTATTGGTCTGCGTTTGTAAAGCATAACTTTGGGTATTGATTTGCAATGAGTGCTGATGAGGATAAATCAGTGCAAGGCGGCGTTTTACATTCTCAAGGCCAATTCCTTCTTTTCTTGGTTGGGAATCAGTATCAAACGTATTACGCACTTGGAAATGAAGCGTGCGGCCTTGCATTTGGGCTTTGATTTTGACCCAATAACCCTGAGGAGCAGTTTTATGTCCGTGTTTGAAGGCATTTTCTACAAAAGGAAGGAGAAGCAAGGGGCTAATCATCCAATCCTTTTGGGTAGGTGCAAATTGATAATCTACCCTCACGATGTCCCCTTGACGTACTTTCTCCAGCTCGATGTATTTGCTCAGATAATCTAGCTCCTTCTCGAGCGAGACTTTTTGCTTGCGAGCCTCGTAAATTTGATGACTCAAAATATCGGACAATTGTAAGATAATGTCTTGCGCTGTGTGTGGATGCGCTGGGATAGAAAAATAAATATTGTTGAGCGTATTGAAGAGAAAATGCGGGTTAATCTGTGCTTTCAGGTAATTCAGCTCGATTTCGTGATTCTTGTTTTCTAATTCCCTCAGGTATTTTTCTTTTTGATACCACACTTTGACCAATTTAATGACCGTACTAAAGGTCAAGAGAACTGAGGTATCCGTGAGAATGATCACCAAGCCAGTCATCGTAGCAAAATAGGGCGTGAGTAACCAGCCCGTCCAGAGTGAAATCAGAAAGGTATTCAGCAGGATCAAAATGCTCAATATACCCAAGTAAACGGGATATTTTTTCTCCAATAAATAGCGAGGAATCAGCACGTACAAGTTAAAGTAAATCAAAGGCGCCATCCCCAACACACCCAAGAAATTACGAGCAAAATTTTCCCAAAAAACAGGGTGAAAAACCAAATCCTGTATTGACCAAATCACCAAGTAAGCTAACCAAAAGGTCAGATGATAAGCAATACGAACGATCCTAGAATGGAGAAGGTAATTTTGCATAAAAATTAGTTTGACTGGACAGGAACCTGCTCAAAACGTCGGGCAAAACGAGGCCAATTGCGATAAATCAAGATGCTACCAATAAGATAAGGCAAAATCCAGAAAGACGAAGCGCAAACTGCAAAAATAAATGTATTAGAAAACCCTCTGGCTAGCATAAAAGGATACACGTAGCCAAAAAAATGCGAACCTGTGGCCATGACCAAACCTACGTAAGAGAATAGCATGAACATATAATGTCCCTTCAAAGAAGAAGTTTTTTCGTCACGCTTGAAAATACGAATACTGATCCAACCACCCGTAATACTCACCAAGCTGACCATTGCCAACACGTGAAAAGCCCCGAAATTGCCAAAAAATTCATAAATCGTAAAGGAAGTGATACAAAGTGTGAGCATCGATGCGAGATAGACAAAACCCCAAATCCGATGTTGCTGATGGCCTTTCCGAAGAAAAATCACTACCAAACCACTCACTAAGGCCGTCAATCCACAGAGCGTATGAAAAATAATCATGATGTATTTATGTTTGCTTAATGAAAATTAAAGAAGTTTTCTAAAAATCGTATTTTTCTATCCAGCGCGGCATTAGAGCTTGTTTAAATTTTAGGTTCGAGAGCGAAAAAGTTCAATTTCGGGTTCTGATAATATAAAATTTTTCAAGCATAATGGTATTATGCTTGAAAAATTTTATGAAATCAGGTTCCAAAAGTGGGCTTTTGCAGCCCGAAGATAATTTTTGAACAAGCTCTTATTCAATAGATACAAAAATACCCGCAAAGATAGAAGTAGTCGCACCCGGCAAAACGGGTGAACGTGCCGTCCCGTCATCTGAGTAACGATAGCCAAAGACTTGGCGAAAGCCCAAAGGATTCCCGACCGAAGCATATATCACCGTGAACTGACGAAAGAGTGAGGTAATATAACTCACGTTAAAGCTCAGGTTGTGATAATCAGGCGTGCGGTCGTCCAAAAAGTCGGGATTATTCGGGTTTTCGTAAGTACGTCCCGAGGCGAAAGTATAAGTGGCTCCCACCCGTACCAAAGGAGAAATGAACTGATAACGTGCCACCAAACTCAGCGTATGATTAGTAATGTAAGTAGGCTGTGCCGTTTGAGGATAATCTCGATAATTTCGCTCCGACTGGATATAGGAATAGCTCAACCAATAATCCAAACGTTTGATTGTCTTTTTATCCCGCCAAAATAGATCAAGACCCGTCGCGTGGCCGTAGCCCTGGTTATCAAAAAGCTTTTCGGGTTCATCTGCATTCCTGACCAGATTTTGGTAATCTTTGTAGTATATTTCCGCGCGAAAGGTATAATCATCGGTTAGCCACTGGTAATTGAGAATATAATGAGTAGCTCTTTCAAAGTCTAGGTGCTTACTTTGTCTCAAAAACTCACGCTCGGGCTTTTGATAAAACCAGCCATAGGCCAAGGCCACCTGACTATTTGCCCCCGTCTTATAAGCTAAGGAAGTACGTGGTGCGAGATTGTATTTGCCAAGCACCTGTGAGTACTCGCCCCTAGCACCCACCCGTGCGGCTAATTGCCTAGAAAGAGAAATCTCTGCTTCACTATAAACCGCACTGTAGAGTTCATCTATAGACTGCTCAAATTGATTAAAGCCATAATCTCCTTGAAAGGAATGAAATTCTCCGCCAAACTTAAGGTAAACGGCTTCGCCAAAATCTCTTCCCAAGGTAATCTTGTTTTGTAAAAGAGATTCTTTTTGATTGATCTGGTCGCCCTCCACCTCGATTTGATCCTCATCTCTCGAGTAAGAAAGAGCCGCGAAGAGTAGCCATTTTTTGCCCAAAGCTCCTTGATAAGAATTATTTACATAAATATTTTCATTTTGATTCTCAAAAACCTGACTCGATTCTGGGCCATTCAGACTCGGGTAGCGAGTCGCGATCTGCCCATTTTGGTATTGGGCATAGGTCTTGAATATTCCATTTTGGGCAGTTTGATGTCGGAAAGCCAAGTTTGCTCCCCAGCCTTGGGGGGCTTGTACCCAGTCGGCATTTTGCGGAAGCAGATTGAACAAAAGCCCTAAATTAGTATAACCCACTCCCGCGATCAGTGCCGTATTTTCTCCGAATAGCTGCGTATGGTTTACGTCCATGCCGGCTAGATTCAGGCCAATACTACTGGAACTTTCTTCGGGAATATCCTGAGTATTGAGTAGTAAAACTGAGGAAAGTGCCTGTCCATACTCTGCCGAGTAACCTCCTGTACTGAAGAGGGTTCCCTTGAACAAAAAAGGATCAAATCTTCCACGAGAGGGCAGGTCTGGCACTTCCCCAAAGAAAGGACTGGGCACAAGCGTACCGTTGATGATCGTTTGGGTTTCGCGTGCTTCGCCTCCTCTCACGAAAATCCCAGTTTCGTCGCCCACCTGAGATACGCCTGGCAAAGTACGCAAAGCCCCGTAAACATCAGCCGAGGCTCCGGCCACACTTACAATGTCCAGAGGCTTGAGAATGGTCATTTTTTTCTCATCGCTGGCCTCGAAAGAACCCGCGCTAATGACCACGGGAGCCAGCTTGGCGGCATTTTCTTCTAACTGAATGACCATTTTTATGGGCTGCCCCTCCAAGATCAAGGGCCGTGTTTGAGCTAAATAGCCCGTGAAGCTAATGATTAAAACTTGCTCGCCTTTGGCTTGTGTCTTGAAATTGAATTGTCCTTGTTCGTCACTGGTAGCTCCGTCGTAAATTTCTTCGAGATACACGTTGGCAAAAGGAATGGGATTGCCTTTCGTATCTTGGACTTGTCCCGTGATTTGGGTTTGCGCCAAGCTATTTGCCCCGGCATAGCAGATCAAGCACCAGCTCAGGCTGAAAATATATTTCATGAAAAAATGAGGTTCAGGTAATATGGTTTGGTTTTGGGGGAAGCATTTTACTGCTCAAGTTTCTTAAGATGCTCATTGAGCGAATAATCATCGGGAAATTTTTGCAGACCCTGCTTGCAGTAAATGAGTGCTTTGTCTTGCAGGCCTTCTCGGAGGTAATATTGCACCAAATAAGAGTAAGCTTGGCTGCGCCCCCAGCTAGGTGCATAAGGCTCTTCTTGGGTGGTATTGGGTAAGGAAAGAGCTTTGAGGAGACTTTTTTCTACCTTTTTACCTCCTCCGTACTGGACGGGCGTGTAGAAATCGCTCTTTCCCTGAGAAAGATAAGCTCTTAGGTTATTTTCATCCAATTGGAGTGCCTTGGCGATGTGTTTGTCTCTTTTGCCCGCGATGGTGATGACTTGATCTGGATTAAAGCTCATACTCAGGCTATACAAATCGGCGAGTAGGGCATGTTCTTCTGAGTTTTTATCTTTCAAATTCTCGAGTAGTGCGAGTCCCTTTTGGTTGGCGGCTTGCGCTTCGGCTCGGGTGTCCTCGGACTTCATGTAGTAAATGGCCTGATAGTAACAAGCATAAGCCTGCCAATAAGCCAGATAGGAATGTGCTCCTTGTGATTGGGCTTCTTCTAAATTTTGAATTATACTCTCTAGTTCGGAGGGGCCAGCTTGAAAAGAAGCATTAAATGCTTGGTCTACGCGGTCCTGAATATTGACGAGTACATCGGGTACTTGTGCTTTTGATTGACCTAAATATCCAGCGAATAAAAGAAATAAAGCAAAGTGAAATAGTCGTTTCATGGTTCTGATTTTTATAATTGATGGTAAGCAAGGTTAAGACAATCAGACTATTCCACGAAATAAAGTAGACGAGCTGCTACAAATAATAGAAGTTTGACCGGAGGGTAGTGAGTAGCCAATAGCTGTTTTACGGATTTTTAGCTTTGCCTTGGACTTTTTAGGTATTTGCAGCAAAAAAAAGAACACGAGCGTAAAACCCTCGTGTTCTTCTGGCTTATGATATAGGTTAGCAATAATATTACAAATAATAACTTGATTGTCTGTTCATTAGATATATTAAGACCTCAATGCTAGTGGTTTCGATTTTGAAATAGAAAGAAAAAGTTTGGTTAAATAACAATTAACTTCTATTGAGAATATGTTGCCAAATTTTTTAAGTTTTAGTAAAAATATGATATTCAGTAAGTTATATAAGATTTTTTATCTGAGCGAATATCTGATTTTGGGTAAGTATGCCTTCATGTGTAGAAGAATACCCCAATCCAAATTTGGCTCGGCCTCGAAAAAAAGATGCAGGAGAAACCCCTGCATCTTTTCCGCTTATTCTGTTTGGCTTTGAGATATGAATAGGTTTATTCTTCAATGGGCATTCCTTCGGGATCAAACTTAAGCGTTTTTTCTTCACCTGCTTCGTTCTTGAGATTTACCTCGTAATGCTTCACTTCTTTGGATTTTTTCTCAATTACCTTATAGGCCTTATTGAGATCCCAAGCAGCGTATTCGCCATTGTTTAGAGCCATCTGTACTGATTCAGGTAGCTCCTCCTCTTGAATTTCTACTTTCTCTTCCTTCTGAACTTCTACCACGGCAATACTGGTACTATTGGGAAGAGGCGTTTGCGCGTTCACGGTGTAAGCACCAAAAAATAAAGCAGTTGACAAATACAAAATGTGCTTTTTCATGATTTTAGAGATTAAGGTTGATTAAATGAACTATTTATCTACCTTAGTTACCAAATCATTGCCAATCTCAGTTTTATTTTTTAATAATTTGAAAATGAGCGATTTACAGGCAAAAAGTTAAAGAATGTTAAGCAAAAAATTGTACGAAAAAACCTCAATTCGTGGAAGAATCGAGGTTGAAATACTACGTAGAAAACTTACACGTGGAAAGGACTAACGAGTATTCTACTCACGTTCAAATAAGTTCTTTCAGTTTTTCTATTCTACAATGATTTTCTTGCTGAGTGTACCCTGTGGACTATTGATTTTCAATAAATAAAGCCCAGCCGGAAGATCGTCCAAGGAAATTTGGGAAGACTCCCTGCGATCAGAGGATATCGTGTATTGTTTCAACTGGCGTCCTTGCCCATTGTATAAACTAATTTTACCTTCATTTAGTAGGTTTTGATCGAGAGAAACTTGTATGGTCTGCTGACTCGGATTAGGAAACACACGCACCGCATTCTTAGGAAGCTGATTTTCTAGGTCGGTCACGATGGTATTGACGCTTGCAATATCTTCTAAGCGATAGATAGGGGGAACGCAAGAAAATTCTACCACGGCCACGAAATAGGTTTCTCCCCCTTCTAAACCCACGACGGTGACTCGATTATCAGTTCCTCGGAAGACTGGAAAAGCCTCGCCAATTGGATCTACTGACCCAAAGTTAAAGCTCGCTGGATAGGAAATACTGTCCTGAGGTAAATCTGCTTCCACGAAATCACTGCCTGCTTTAACCAAAACTAAGCGTTGCTCCCCGTCCCCTGAAGTCCAGCTTATGTTTAGCTCAAAATCTTGGATACTACTCAGAAAAATATTAGAGGCCGCTATGGTGGGCAGGCGAGTTTGTACCAGCAAAGACGCCGTGTCATCATCAGGATTTTGATCTCCGGGTTGTGCGCTGTAAGCAATCACTTCGTAAGTATTGAAATCATTCAAATCCAATTCTGAATTTAAAACGATTTGCTCCAGACCCGAGATAGAACTGATGAGGAGTGAATCACGCGCCTGCAGTGCCTCCTCAGCAAATACCTCTATGAACAAGGGAACTCCGTTTAATTCTTCGGTTCCTAGGTTGCTAACGGTGATTTCTATGGCGGTGGCATCACTCAGACTGCATTCATCTACCAGTAGAGCCACTTGATTTACCCTGACGTTGGTATCTACATCTGCCACGAAAGTCCACCCCATATCTCTAAAAATACCTCTGACCGCCTCTCCGATGTCGTGTATCGCTTCTGCTTGGCCAATACCGGGGGTCATTAATGAATTTTCATCACCAGGGAGAAAAGTGGCTTCATTCAAATGTGAATAGCTGGACCCCGATTGAAAGGGATTGGGGGCAAACATCCGTGGGCGTGTGCCCTCCAGTGCCAATTGTGCCTGTGGACCTCCTTGGAAAAGGTTGTTGCTGATGATTGCGTTCTGTTGCTCATCGGTGCCAAACCCCAAATCGATGATGCGTGTACCATTCCCTAGCTCTACGGTTAGATCATAGACATTTTGAAAAGTGCCACTGTTAAAACCAATGCCATTTCCTTGGTTGGTCGTGCCCGTGAAGCCAAGCCCATGTCCCAATTCGTGCAGTACAATGGAGACAAAGTCAAATTGTCCAGTGGGTGTTTGCCCATCGAGGCCAAAGTAAAAGTCAGTTCTTTGATTATTAAAAGTGGTAACAATATCTGGAAAACCCGGAGCTAAATCTTCTCCCGCGATCGAGTTGGCCAGTGCCAAGGGATAAGCTGTATTGGGGTCTGGGGCGTTCGGCACTTGGATGGCAAAATCGGCCGGTGCGGCGGCTCCTAATGTATTCGAGGCTAACGAATCAAAATTGGCATTAATCACAATGGGTACTTCCGAGATCACCTCTGCCGCCCAAATATCTACGGCAAACTGGAATGCCGCCTGTGCCTGTGGGGTAAAACCATTATAATTGACGATAAAAGTAGTCCCAACTTTATTTCGGCCAGCGTTTGGCTTGTAATTTTCTGGTAAAAGATGTTTGTAAATAGGAGGGATATAAACCTTGTGATTTTGGTATTGAGCATAGCAGGTATCTCCTCCGTGGTGCAGTGTCTGTCCTCGAAGTGTGGAGACAGAGAGCATTCCTGCCAGCCACAAACACATAAAGGGCATGAGCTTGAAGGTCAGCTTTGAGTTTCTGGTAAATCGTGAACTTTGTAATTTCTGGGTATACATTTTTATATTTGTCTTGGTTTGATGTGGCTTATTTCTGAGCCATTAGCTGCTAGGAATGAGTTCTTAGCTAAATGACAACTTCATTGAATACGTGTGTTTTTCCAAAATGTGTATCCGAAAACCAATTTGAGGTAATTTTGATCTTGAGTAATGCTCGTTAAAAGGAATTTTTTGACAATTTCCTACCTTTCTTTTAGAAAGAATGTCGTGTATTTGACGTGAATCATGCAATTTGTGCTGGTACTAAACCAGTCTATTCTACTCAAGCTCATTGGAGAGGTTTTTATCTTTGGTAATAGTAGCCAAGATGTTCCCTTGTCATCACGGCAAGGCTAAAGTTTCGAGTTAATTCTTTTATCTTCGCTCTCGTTTACCATTTAGAGAGAATAGGAAAAGCATTTGCAAAAATACCTCATTGCTAGACTACCAAATTTAAAAAATATACTATGTACATCATTGAGAATATCTACATAAGTGAAGATATTGCCGACGAATGCTTTGTTTGTGATTTAGAAAAATGTAAAGGAGCCTGCTGTATAGAAGGTGATTTGGGTGCGCCCTTGGAGCCAGACGAGCTAGCGGTGATGGAAGATATTCAAGCACTCGTCCGCCCCTATCTGATGGAGGAGGGTATCCGAGCCATTGAGCAGCAAGGTGCTTTTATCCGTGATTACGAAGGTGATTTCTCAACCCCAACCATCCATGGGAAAGAATGTGCCTATGCCTTTTATGATGAGCGAGGCATCCTGAAATGTGGTATCGAGGCGGCCTACCAAGCGGGTCAGATCGATTTTCCTAAACCCATTTCTTGTCATATGTACCCCATCCGTATTACTTCTCTGGGGGATGAAGAAGCGCTCAATTACAATCGCTGGCATATCTGTAGCCCTGCTTGCGATCTGGGTAAGGCATTATCCATGCCCATTTACAAGTTCCTCAAAAGTGCCCTCATTCGCAGATATGGAGAAGGCTGGTATCAAGAATTAGAAAGACAAATCCTCGCCAGAAAAGCCTCTTCTACCCAAAATGAAGACTAACCCCTAGCCAATTGAGGGGAGCTTCTGATTTTACTTCTTTTTTTTATCCTCTATTATTGCTGTAATTAAACGTGATAAATCGTCATAGGCATGAACGATGATTTCTCTCGAGTTAATTTTTGCAAGACTCAGAATGAATGTTCGGAACTTAGTGGATGGCACTAAGAACAACTAGAAAAGCCGGGTTACTTAACCCGGCCTTTTTTATGAAAATGACGTCTGCATCATGAAGGTTCACTAGAGGCTTTCAGCCAAAATGCTCACCACGACCGAAAAGCCTATCCTCTCCAACAAACCACTATTCTTCATCTGGGTTACCTATTTCTCCCTGCGCCTCCTTGGGTTTAGTTTCGGAAGTGGCAGGGCGGTTTTTTACATATTTTTCCAACCAAGTGTCCATTTCCCAAAGCATATGCATAATGGATTCACGACCACGGTAGCCATGACTTTCGTGTGGAAGCATCACCAAGCGAGCCGTTGCGCCTAAACCCTTTAGGGCGGCATAATAACGCTCACTTTGTAGCGGGAAAGTACCTGAATTATTGTCTGCCTCTCCATGAATCATCAAAATCGGCTCATTGATTTTATCAGCGTGCATAAATGGAGACATCTCGTAGTAGATTTCAGGAGCTTACCAATAAGTGCGCTCCTCACTTTGAAAGCCAAAAGGAGTGAGCGTGCGATTGTAAGCACCACTGCGCGCAATACCAGCCGCAAACAAATCAGAATGTGCCAATAAGTTAGCCGTCATAAAAGCACCGTAAGAATGGCCGCCCACGGCTACCTTCTTGGGGTCAGCGACGCCCATTTCCACGAGTTGATCAATGGCAGCCTTGGCATTAGCGACTAGTTGTTCTCGGAAGACATCATTAGGCTCTTGATCTCCTTCCCCGACCACGGGCATACTGGGATCATCTAAAATGGCATAACCTCGGGCTACCCAATAGAGGGGAGAATACCAACCCAAGCGAATAAATTCGTAAGGAGAACCAGAAACTTGACCTGCCGCTGCCTTGCTTTTATATTCATCAGGATAAGCCCACATGAGCACGGGTAGAGGTTGATCTCCCTTCTGAAAACCTTTGGGTAGATATAAATCTCCTGATAGGTCTAGGCCATCCTCGCGCTTGTATTTAACTACTTGTTTTTCAATATCCTTTAATTCAGGGTAGGGGTGAGGGAAGTCGGTCAGTGCTTGGAGCTTATCACTATTCAAATTTCTTAGGAAGTAATTGGGTGGCTCGGTTTTAGACTCGCGACGTGTGATGACTTCTCGTTTTTTCATGTCTAGAATCCGCACGGGATATTCGTAATAAGGTGCCTCAGAACGCCAGAGCCTTTTATTTTCTTTGGTTTCTAAGTTAAACTCATCCACAAAAGGGCGGTTTCCTTCGGGAGAAGCACCTTGTCCAGTCAAATAGAGAGTCTGGTTATCTTGAGCCATCAGTAGCACCGACTCCCCGTATTCATTTTGCTCAGTTACGAAGCTACCTGGATCGTTGTAGCGATCTTCAAAAGAACGATCAAAAAGCACTCGCTTGGAGGCATTCCCCTCTTTGGGCGCAAACTGACTGGTGATATATTGACGAGTAGTCCACCAATACTCATAAGCAATCGCCAAATCGTCATTCCCCCAGTCAACTCCTCCGTAACGCAATTTGATATCCAACATGGGTTTGGCTTCTCCGCTAAATGGTGTGTTTAGAGTAAATAGACGATCTCTCACGGCTACTTCCTTGGCGGGGTCGCCTCCGTCTTGGGCTTCTACCCACGAGAGGGTGGCAGGGTGGTCATTACGCCAATCAAAACTACGAGGCCCGGTACGCACGGCTCCAAAACCTTTGGGGATATTATCAGCCACAGGGATTTCAGCGATGGTTTTGACTACTTCTCCGTCTTGATTCCAAATTTCGTAAACCATCGGAAAACGACTAGCGGGTACGATATAAGAATAAGGTTGTTTGACCGTGTTGACGAGCAAATATTTGCCATCGGGTGAGGAAGACATACTACGAATCACTCCGGCACTGCCTATTTTTTTACTTTGTCCGTTCAAATTTAGGGACATCAATTGAGAGCTTCCATAATAAGTAAAAAGCTCCTCATCGTATGGATTTTTCAACAAATCTTGGTAAGTGCGTACGGCAGCCTTTTTGCCTGTGTTTTCTTGCACTACTGGGCCAGCAGGTACGAGTTTTTCGGCAGGGGCTTCTCCTCGATTGGGTAGTACAGATTTATAAACTAAGGTTTGGCTATCCGAAAGCCAAGTGTAGGGCAATCCTCCCAGCGCATCGTTGATGACAGCTTCGGTCATCTTTTGTGCTTGGGCACTGGCTACATCAATGACCCAAAGCTCGATGCCCTGATCCAGAATGAGGGTAAAAGCAATCTTCTGACCGTCTGGCGACCAGCTCACATTTTCTATCCGCGGGTTTTCGGGTAAGCCTTTGACCTCCAAAGTCTGCTTGCCATCTGTACTCTTGATCGTTAGTCCATTGTAGGTATAAGAGCGGCTTGCGCCATTGGTGCGGGGATTAATCCGATAGCCCGCCAATCTTAACTCGGGTTGTGCTAATTCCTCGATAGAGGGGTATCCGGGGCGTTCCATCAAAAGCATCCACTCACCATTGGCGTCAATACTCACCTGTGGGGTCAGCGGTGCATCCACCAGATCAGCGATCGCCTTGGGAGGAGTTTGGTAGCTCAAGTCATTCTGGGCAAAGCCCCATCCTAAGCTGAGTCCCCAGCCAAGGACGCCTATTACAATTCTCTTTATCATGGGTTTAATTTTGGTTTAGTGATGAAGCTGTTTAAAGTTTACCTTTGAGCTGCAAAACGCCTCTTTCGGAACCTGATTTTACCAATTTTTCAACCATAGCTCGGGCTATACTCTCAAAAACTGGCTTCATCAGAAACCTAAATGTGAATTTTTCGCCGTCAAATCAAGACTCTAGACAGCTTCAATTTGAGTTTTTGCTTAAAATAAGTATTTAATTTGAATACTTGAGGATTTTCTCCTGTGAAAAATGAGGATTAGCCAAAATGTGAATTTAATTGTCCTTGGATGACTCGATAAGTCTCTTGTTTGATTTGAGGAATATCTTCTAACGTAAGCCCTTGGGTATCAATGGGTGCATGATAAATGACTTCTTGGCGGTGCCAACGCAGGCGCGAGAAATCAAAGAGGGGCATCAGTTTCCAGTTGTACGGGATGGTCACGGGGATAATGGGCACTTGCTGCTCGATGGCTACTCGGAAAGGACCGTCTTTGAATTTGGCTAATTCTGGAAAATGCTCGCTCCAAATACCTCCTTCGGGAAAAATCACCAAGTTCTTACCCTCTTTGAGCGCCTGCTTAGCCCTCTGAAAAGTTCTATAACGATCTCTCAAGTTGCTGCGATCTACGGTAATATGAATTTTACGATACATGTAGCCGAAAAGGGGAATTGTCTGCAAATTGTGCAAGCCCACAAAAATAAAAAAAGAAGGCATGGTTAGAGTTAGGAGCGGAATATCCATGTAAGAAAAGTGGTTGGGACAGAATACATAAGGCTGTCTGCGATTGGGCTTGAAATGCCAAGTCCGCTTGACTGGTACAAAAATCATCGTGTAAAAAAGATAAGCCCAGAAATAGGTTAGATGATAGTAGTATTTGTGCCAAGCTTTGCGCTGAATGATCACGAGGATAAAAGGGTAAATCAGCAGAAAACCCAGAATAAACCAGAAAGAAATCCAGAGAAAATAAATCCAGCGAAATAGTTTATGCATATCGTATTTTTTTGATGGTAAGCACTGAGGGCTCAGAGTCAGGCGTTGAGAAATTGCTGAACTCACCGTTGATGCTCATCCTTTGTAGCCATTTTTGCGTTTTATTTGAGAGATACCCATGTATTTTTCTTAAATTAAAGCATCTTAAACGATACCCCAAATTTATGCTTTACGAGATTTTAAAAATTATCTTCCAAATTTCTTTGAAGGTATTCTTTCGTAGTATTAAAGTCAAAAATAAGCATCTTATTCCCAAGGAAGGGCCTATGATTGTGGTTTCAAATCATCCAAACACTTTTATGGATCCCTTGGTAGTCGCTACCCAAGTCCAAGCCCAAGTGTATTTTCTGGCCAATAGTTCTATTTTCAGTACACCTTGGGCCAGCTGGCTCTTCAAAAAATTGCACATGATTCCTATTCAGCGCAAAATTGATGTGCCCAATGACCACATTGATAATGCTCAAATCTTTCAGCAATGCTACCATTTTCTAGCAGAGGGGGGAACGCTCCTCGTGTTTCCCGAAGGAACTAGCGTCCGTGAAAGAAGACTCCGCAAACTCAAAACCGGAACCGCACGCATTGCCTTAGGGGCAGAAGCTTCCAAAGATTTTAGCATTAATCTTAGAATCGTCACCTTTGGGCTGAATTACACGAAGCCCGAGAGCTTCCGTAGTGATGTACTCGTAGTGGTAGATGAACCGATACAAGTAGCTGATTTCAAAGAGCTATTCCTTGAGGACAGTTTTGCCGCCGCTCAGGCATTAACCGAAAAGATACGGGAACAATTGGCGGAGCATATCATTATCACCCAAGATGAAGAAGAAGATCACCTGGCACGACAGATTGAGAAAATATACAAAAGCAGACTCTCCCAAGAAATCCAACTCTCTCAGGAGAAGAAAGAACAGGATTATCTGATTAGTAAGGGCATCGTAGAAGCCGTGCGCCATTTTGAAGAAAAAGAGCCGGAGCGGGTTGCTCACTTTCGCCCCAAAATTCAGACTTATCTTAAAAATCTTCATCGCCTGCATCTCAGTGATGAAGTCTTTGACCGTAAAACCAAGAACAAGGGGCTACTTTGGGGAAGTTTACAAACCGCTGCCTATTTTATCTTGGGATTCCCATTTTTTCTCTACGGACTGATTAATAATTACATACCATATATTATTCCCTCGAAGGTAGCTTACCAAGTGGTCAAGGCTTCGCAGGTAGAAGAATACATGGCTCCGGTGATGATGGTCACGGGGATTTTTACGTTCTCCTTTTTCTATCTCATTCAGACCTTGCTGGTGCATTGGATTTTTGGAAATGGCTGGATCACCTTGGCCTATTTTGCCAGCTTGCCCCTCAGTGGCTTTTTCGCGCTTTTCTACGCCAATTACTTGCATACCACCCGAGACAAATGGCGTCTTTTTGGCCTCTTTTACAAGCGCAGTGATCTGGTGAGCACGCTAGTAAGCCAACGCAAAAGTATTATTCAAGAACTTGAGCAAGCCAAGGCAGATTATCTGGCTTACTATGAGGTCGAGAGCTAGCAGTCGCTAGCTTCAGCCTGCGGTGTTGAGAAACTTTGAGCAGCTTGTACTGTTTTTTCTTTTCGGACTTTTGACGGGCAATCTGCCAGCGAGAGCTATGCAAACTCAATCACGACTGGCTGGTTCACGACATTAAAGCGTGCATTGACCGTGCTTACATTGTAAAATCGGGTGGTGTCTACTTGCTGATATCCGTGTGCCTCGTGAATATGGCCGAAGATGTGGAGCCTAGGCTGAACCTCTTCTATGGCTCGGCGTAAATCTCGGCAGCCGGCTCGGAGGCCAATAAAAGTTTTGTCCAACCTACCCCGAGGAGGAGTGTGCGTAATCAGAATGTCCGTGCCAAAAGGAATCATATTCCAATGTTGGCGAATGCTGGCTCCCCTCGCGCGATTAAAGGCCATATTGAAGAAGCGAGGGGTCACGGGAGATCCCCAGAACTTGACACCATTGATTTCTACCCCAGAATCTTCTAAATAGATGGCGTGGGTGATCATTTTCTGAATTCGCTCTGGTGCTCTCTCAAAGGGGCGGTCGTGGTTACCAGCAATCACGATCTTGTAGCGATGAGGCAATTCGCCCAGCCATTGATTAAAATCTTGAATGACTTGCTCGTCTTTTCCTTTGTGGCAAATATCTCCAGCATGAATCAGTACATCACCAGCCGGCACTTGTACTTGACGATGTTGCTTGTGGGTATCAGAAAGACAGACAAGTTTCATAAGTATTTATGTTGTTTAGCGATTAGTGTTTAGCAGTGAATTTTCAGTTTTTGGCAGTTCGTTTTTTAATTGAGTTCTTGGTTTTATCTATTAGACTAATTGTTGAATCCTAGAAGTTAACCAACCAATTGTGCTCGTTCGGCTTGCTTCTCGAGTTCGTGTAGCCCTTGGGCGGTGCAAATACCACGTAGATAAGGATAGATCATATTGGCCGAGAGCTTACTACGGTCTTGGCCGATGCCAAACTCGAAATTCTCATCCAAAGCTGCCCGGATAAGCAGCGTTACTGTCTCAGCAACGACACTTACATCTAAATTATTAAGAAAGATGCCTTGATTCGCTCCTTTTAGTAGTAAAGCTTTGATTTGTTGGGTACCAAAAGCCTTAGTTTCTTCCCAAATTTCGGGAAAATACTTGCGAATATCATCATAATAATTCGGATTGACTCGTGTGATCCGGTTTACAAGTTCGTGATAAAACTCGATTAACGCCACTAGCACTTCTTCTCTTTCTAAAATTCGTTTGTAAGTGTTCGCGATGATTTGTTTATCTAGTTCAAAACAGGTGTTGACTAAGCCAGTTTTGTCCCCAAATAGCTTATAGATAGTTTTGGTAGAAATATTTAATTCGTTGGCGATGTCCCCGATCGTTACACTTCGAACACCGTGCTTGAGAAAAAGTCGTAATGATTTTTCCAAGTAAATCTGCTTTTTTTCCATATAATTCGTGGCAAAATGAGCGAGTGAATCTTAAATAACTCCTTAGGAATTCGGTGGTATAGGAAAGAAACCTTGCAAAGTTTAGTCCTTTTTTGAGCAAAAATTGTAAATTCTAGTGCTATGAACGCCAAGATTCTCCTTTTCGTTCTACATATCAAAAAATAGAAGGAGAAAAGAGGACTTTACTTTTTCCTAAAATCTGGATGGCCATTTGTAAAATAATCAGAGGACAGATAATACAAAGAAACCTCTGATACTCAGATTAGTCCTCCCAAATCACTTCGGCTGCCTGCTGATACCACCGAGGAAGGTGTGCTTCGTATTTTTCTTCTAAGATATTTCGCTTGACTTTGAGTGTGGGGGTAAGCATTCCGTTGTTTACATCCCAAGGTTCTTGCATGATTACGATGCGCTGCACTTGCTCGTGTTTGAGCACGCTTTGATTGATTTGGCCTCGGGTTTGGCTTAGGCTTTTGACCAGATTTTCTTTATCCAGTTGCTGCCCTATTTCAGACAATACCACCAATGCCACGGGCTGGGGCAGACCTCTTCCTAAGATACAGACTTGCTCCACGTTGCTATTGGTAGCAAATTGGTACTCGATCGGAGCGGGCACAATAAACTCACCCTTTGCAGATTTGAAAGTGTCTTTGACCCTTCCGGTGATGGTGAGGAAATTTTCTTCGTCTAGGGTTCCCATATCGCCCGTATGGAGCCAACCATCTTTGAGAACTTCCGCTGTTTTCTGGGGATTTTTATAATAACCGGTCATCACCCAAGGTGCTTGCATCAAAATTTCTCCACTAGGTTGATCAATCCTAATCTCTACCCCCGGATAAGGCTGACCCACGGTTCCCATTTTGATGCGATCTTTGCGCATGTAGGTACAAAGCCCCACATTTTCGGTCATGCCGTAGACTTCTTGGATATGAATGCCCACTTTTTTATACCAATCAATCAGAGAAGAGGGCATAGGAGCCGCTCCGGTCAAAATGACCTCCGCCTGAGCCAAACCCAGAGAAGTCTGCAATTGCTCTTTGACTTGCTCGGCCAGATTAGGGTCACTCAGAACCGCGTCTAATTTTGCTTGAGGCATTTTACTGAGAATACCTAGTTGGAATTTTGTCCAAATACGAGGCACCGCCAGAAAATGGGTAGGTTGTGCTGCTCTGAGATTTTGGGCAAATGTCGCCAGAGATTCCGAAAAATGAATCGTACCCCCACTGTAAAGTCCTGCACATTCAACGATATTCCTTTCGGCAATATGGCAAAGAGGGAGGTAGGAAAAGTAACGATTCTGGGACGAGTTGAGCTGGAAAATGTCTTGTATATGATTGATCGCCACGGAAAAGGTGTAATAAGTATACATCACGCCCTTAGGCATACCTGTGGTGCCGGAGGTATAAATGATGGTCGCTAAATCTTGTAAACTGGGCTGGTAGTTTTCTCGCATGGGTTCGTGCTCTGAGAGCAAATCTTCCCAACGCTGGATGTTGTGACCATTCACAGTTGCGCTAGCTGTATGTTGAGGAAAGCGAATGCAAGAAACTCCTTCGGGAACCCCCGCTTTCATTCCTTCCCAGTCATCTAATTTACCAATAAAAAGTACTTTACAGCCGCTATGGCTTAGCACCTGTTGAAGTTTTTCGGCTTGGAGAGTTGGATAAAAAGGTACCGACACGTGCCCACTCATGAAAATTGCCAAATCACAAATCATCCAATGGGCACAATTTTTAGAGATGAGCCCAATGTTGCTACGGGGAGGTAACTGCATAGCTCGCAGTGCCGAAGCCATGCGTCGTGCCTGTTGCCCTACTTCTCGCCAAGTGTAATCTTTCCATTGGTCGCCTTCGGGTTGTCGGAGAAAAACCTGATCGGGTTGGGTTTGCTCCCAGTGATAAAATTTATCTAATAAAGTTTCTATTTTGTGGTCGCTGTAAGCTTGAGTAGTGGTGGATTGCTCCATAGTCATTTTAAGTTTTATTTGCACTTTTTTATATGGGAACCTATTTTTTCTAAAATAAGTATATTTTTGGTGAAAGACAGTTGATGACACGTGAAAAATTTTGAAAAAAAGCTATCTAGCAATAAAGTTATCTGAAGTACAGCCTCAGTATCTCAGACAGTAAATGATAAAATCGCAGACCAAGCGATAGGGATGAAGCCTATAATTTGTTTTATCTTTGCCATGATTGCTTAGTCAGTACTTTTGGAACCATTCCTGACTATTTTTTGTAAACTTTTTCCTAGAAACGACCTACAGGGTTGGTTCAATGACTTGTCTAAAGGCGTTGATTTGTCGGCGAAATACAAATTTTGTAGCCCAAAGGTAAACTTCGGACAACTTCCATTCATTAAAAATAAAAAGATGGTTTACGTTTGTAGAAAAGAAAGATTTAGCGCGGCCCATCGCTTGTTTAATCCCGACTGGTCAGAGGCCCAGAATCAGGAGGTATTTGGCTCCTGTGCCAATCAACACGGGCATGGCCATGACTTTAATCTGATCGTCAAAGTCAAAGGAACGCCCCATCCAGACACGGGAATGGTGGTGGATATGAAAAAATTGGGCGACTTGATCAAACAAGAAGTAATCCAGAAGCTCCACCACAAATACTTGAATGAAGACGTAGCCTTCCTGAAAAACAAAATGCCTACTTGTGAAGTCTTGGTTATAGAAATTTGGCGTATTCTAGCTCCTCAGATTAGGAAGTTAGCTCCTCAGGCACAATTAGATAGCTTGCAATTGTACGAAACGGAAAAAAATTTCGTAGAATATCATGGAGAACTAGCATAGATTCCGTAAAAAATCCTAAATTTGAGATTAAATTCTCTCATGGCACCATCGCTTCATTTTGATTTTTATAATTCCTCTGGACAAGCTAATCAGATTCTGATGTATGCGCATTTCATTATGGGTAAGGGGGCTTTTTTTACTCCTTTTATTTAATTCTCCATCTTGGGGGCAGCAGAACCCACAAAACCAAAACTATGTCACGAAGGTGGCTTCCGATTCTTTTCGTGAAAAATATGAACTCAAAACGTATTACCTCAAATTTTTTCACGACCAAAAAGGAAACCTTCCATTTGAACGGATAGCCGAACCTGTATTTCAAGAAAATTTTCGCCGTCTCAATGAGCTTGGCAATGCTTCTGCCGAAGCCAATCACCCATTTCAGGCTCAGGAGATCTATTGGGCAAAAATCAATCTGCAGAGTACCTTGACTCAAGATAGCGAATGGATTCTATTCTTGGGTTATGTCAGCGAAGCGGAGATTTACACTCTTTACGAAGATGGTACTTTTGATAAAAAAAGGGCAGGCTTTTTTGTGCCCAATCGCGCCTTAGAGCCTCGTGAAGGTCCCGAGGTAAAAACGTCTATTCTCCTCAGAAGCGAGCAATCCGCGACAGTGTACGTGCGATTCACCAATGAATTGCCCTATCCACCTGAGCCAACTTTCGCCCTGCAGTCCTACAAATCATGGCAGGTTACCATGAACCGGATTGATCTGGTACAGGGCATTTTTCACGGTCTGTTGTGGCTCATGTTACTTTATAACTTCTTCTTGTATTTGACCATTCGGGACAAAACGTATAAGTATTTTGCTTCCTACACGCTTTTCATGTCTCTGTATTTTTTTAATGAGTATGAATACCTGGAGCATTACTTTCTGAGCAGTTCACCTCATTTGAGCTTTTATTTGGGAAATTTGATTTACATTGCCCTTACCTTCTATATTCTATTTAATCGAAGCTTTCTGAACATTTCCACAGAATATCCTAAGTGGGACAAGGTTTTGCAAATATGGCTCTGGGTGAGTGTTGTTTTCACGATTTCTTCCGTGCCATTACACGTCCTAGCCTTTGACATTTACTTACCGATTCGCAATGGCTTTCATCTTTTTTATCTAGGTTCGCTCATTGTTTTTACCTTGATTATTCTCTTTATCAAAGACGGTCTAGCCACACTGGTAGTCTTGGGGAATGTATTTATTCTAACGGGGGGACTTTTTATTGTGCTGGGGAATTTGGGCGTGATCCCTTTTAGTCTTTATTACCTGTTGGGTGGTGTGGCCGCGCAATTGTTTGTTTTTATGATGGCGATGAGCTATCGCTATCGTCGTAGCTTGGTAGAGCGTCAAGAAACACAGGAAAAGCTCATTACCCAATTGCAGGAAAATGAACGCCTACAAACCCAAATGAATCGTCGTCTGGAACAGAAAGTGATAGAACGCACTCAAGAAATAGAACAAGCCAAAGAAGAAATTGAAGCCCAAAACGAAGCCCTGACCAACAAAAGTGTAGAACTAGAGCTGGCCTACAACAAGATCACCGATAGTGTACGATACGCTCAACGCTTGCAAAATGCTATCTTGGGCGATGAGCACGAGATTCTCTCCCATTTTCAAGATGGATTTATCCTCTTTTTACCCAGAGATATTGTCTCAGGAGATTTTTATTGGTCTTACCAAATCGATCACTTACGTATCCTGATCGCCGCAGACTGTACTGGGCATGGCATCCCGGGGGCATTGATGACCGTCTTGGGGCAATCCGTACTCAACGACGTAGTGATTGAAGAACGGTTTACCTCTCCCGATGAAATTCTCTACGAATTGGACAAAAAGGTGGTCATGACCATCCAAAAGCAAACTACGAGCAAAGAACATCCACGGGATGGCATGGACATGGTAGTCGTGACCTATGACGAAATTAGCAACACGCTCAAATTTGCCGGAGCCAAAAATCCGCTTTATTACGTGCGAGACCATGAGATTCATACGATCAAAGGTTCGCTCTTTCCGATCGGAGTACACCGCTCCAAAAAGCGCAAAAAATTTGAGCTGCACGAAATGCAAGTGCAAGAAGGAGATATCTTTTACCTCACTTCGGATGGCTTTCAGGATCAATTTGGTAGCGAAGATGGGCGCAAATATCTCAAGAAACGCTTCCGTGAATTTTTGCTCCAAAATAGCCACTTGCCGATGATCGACCAAAAAGAACGCCTTTACGAAGAGTTCCGTGCCTGGAAAGGCAAGCAAGCCCAAACCGATGACATTCTCATCGTAGGGATCAAAATCTAGGAGGCTTTTTATATTCGTTCTAAACAAGAATCCTAGTCTAGGATATTATCTTCAGAGCTTGACAACTTAGCAGAAATTTTATTAATTTCCATATCAAAGTGAATTTCTACCCAGTGTATTGAGGCTTGGCCGGTGCTTAGGAAAAAATATAGCAAACACCGTGAAGTCCACTGTAAGTACGCAGAAAACCCTGAAACAGATCACTGACCGTCCACAACGTATAACTACCCAAAAAATGGCATCTAAGCAACGACGAGATTTTCTCAAAAAGGGTACACTCGCCTCTCTGGCCGCGGGCACGGGCTTGACTGCCCTGAATAGCTGTGGCACCTCCAAAATTCAGGAAAAAGCGAATATCAATATCACTTCCGACAAAAAGTACCAATGGATCATGGTTACCACCTGGCCTCCTAAATTTCCTGTGTTGGGGGTTGGCTTAGAAATGATGGCCGAGTGGATTAAAACCGCTTCTGCGGGTAGAATGGAGATCAAAGTCATGGGAGCGGGGGAACTCATCCCTCCTCTAGAATGCTTCGATGCGGTGAGTCAAGGCGCCGCCCAAATCGCTAGTTCAGTTTCCTATTACTGGGCGGGCAAAATACCCGCGGCACAGTTCTTCGCGGCCATTCCCTTTGGTATGAATGCCCAGCAGATGAACGCGTGGGTCATGAACGGGGGAGGGCTGGCTCTCTGGGAAGAACTCTATGCCGAACACGATCTCTTGCCTATGCCCGGAGGAAATACCGGCGTACAAATGGGAGGCTGGTTTCGCAAAGAAATCAACTCCATGCAAGATTTGAAAGGCTTGAAGATGCGTATGCCCGGGCTAGGGGGGAAAGTCCTAGCCAAAGCGGGGGGAACCGTAGTGCTCTCTCCCGGGTCTGAGCTATATACCAATCTGGAGCGAGGGGTCATTGATGCTACCGAGTGGATTGGGCCCTATCACGATTATACGATGGGTTTTTATAATGTGGCTCCTTATTATTATTACCCGGGCTGGCACGAGCCAGGGCCTATTCTGGAAATGATCCTTAATAAATCCAAATTTGAAGCCCTGCCCCTAGATTTGCAAGAAATTATTCGCTCGGCAATTTATCGTTTTGGGCATTGGACACTCGGTGAGTTTGAAGCAAAGAATAATTTTTACCTCCAAAAAATGATTCAGGAAGAAGGGGTTAAATTACGCCGCTATCCTCAGGAGGTTTTGGATCAACTAAAAATCTACGCCGGAGAGGTCATTGAAGAAATCACCGAGCGCGACCCGAAGAGTAAGAAAATTTACGAATCTTTTCGTGCCTTCAAAGAAAATATCAGTGCTTGGTCTAACGTGACCGAAAGTGTATTTTACGATGCTATTTTGTAAAGTCAAAAAGTACTACACTGACGATTTCTCCCTTTCTTCAATAGAAAGAGAAGCCCCGACAATTTTCTGTATTTTCAAAACTTTTTGATTGATTTTATTATTATAGAAAAAAGACTTAAACCCGTATTATTGCTCTTGCATGGAAGCACTCTCTTTATTTTTGGTACTTGGACTATACGTGGGTATTCGCCTCTTGCTTGGACACCATAAGACTCCCGATATGAAAGATCGGGCACGATACGCGAAGGGTGTGCAGATGGTCTATCAGGGTGAATACCAAGCTGCTATTGACTATTTCGAGAAGGTGCTGGACAAAAACTCCAAGAGCGGCCTGGCTTGGATGTACAAAGCCGAATGCCACTTGCGTCTCGAGCATTACTACCAAGCCCTGGCCAATGCCAACAAAGCCTTAGATATTGATTACCACCTAAGAGATTGTTATTTGCACAAGGGAATCGCCTTCTACAAGCTAGGAGATATTCAAGAGGCATTGACCGAATTTGAAAAAGCGGTTTGGCACTTCCGTGAAAAACATCCTGAAACCTTTCGCTACCGTGGCATTTGCCACTATGAATTAGGGCACTTCCAGAAAGCAGAGCAAGATTTTGAAAAAGCCATCCAACTGGGGGACGAAGAAGCCAACTACTATCTGCTCACTTTACAACAAAAACGCAATGTGAAGAAGGGGCAATAATCAACTAACCCGCCCACGACTTTCGCCTGAATTACTAAAAAATCGGTAAATTACCGCTCTGGATACTAACTCTTGTTTACCAGCATGAAAATCTCAGCGGTATTGATCTGTCTTTTTTCCTTGACGCTTTTGGGGGCTTTCCCTGAGCTTCCAGTTTCTGTTTTCTCTTCCGAAAATGCTCCCGTGGAAGCATATTTTGACTTTGGAAAAGGAGATGGTACTTTTCCCGAAGGACAAAAACTTCAAATCACTTATGCGGTCAAAAATGTTTCCTCCAAAACCGTGAAAGGCTTTGTAGCGGGAAGTGTCTCAACCACGCGCGCACCCAAGATTATCCATCAATTCAAAAAATATCTAGAAGTCCCTCCCGGGCAAACCCAACGCGTTAGTTTTGATTATCAACCCCGACAGGCGGGAGTGTATCAAGTATTTATTCGTTATCGGAATATGCTCGGTACTATGACGGCTCACTCAGCCAGAATGGCCTATGCTCCCGAGAAAATTAACCCTCCACTTTCACGCAAAGAAGATTTTGATGCTTTCTGGCAAAATACTTTAAGGGCATTAAAAAATATTCCCCCCAACTTCCGAGTGGAGGCCAAATCTTCCCTGAGCACACCAAAGTATCAAGTATATCTGATAGAAATGCAGAGCCTAGACAATATGACGATTCGAGGCTGGTACCGAGTGCCCAAGTACAAAAAAAACGTGCCCGTGATCCTTCAGCTTCCTTCACTCGGCGGAAGTTTTTACAATGTACGTTCTTTGGAAGAAAAACCACGGCACGGGATTCCCTATGACTTCGCGGTGCTTTCTTTGAATATCCGTGGGCATGGCAATAGCAAAGATGTCATTGACTATGGTGAGGATTACAACCGTTTGATCTCGCACGGCCTCGAGCAAAAAGAAACTTATATCTACCGAGGAGCAGTCGCCGATTGTATACGAGCATTGGATTTTTTGTATACCCGTCCAGAATTGGATTTACAAAAAATTGCCGTAGAAGGAGGAAGCCAGGGAGGAGCCTTGAGCTTGATTACTACGGCCTTAGATCGTCGGGTCAAACTCTGTGCGCCCGATGTGCCTTTTCTCTGCGATACAGATCATCTCGTGGCTTCGGCGGCTTGGGTCGAGACAGAAATTCATCGCTATGTCCGTCAACAGTCAAATCTAAGTATGTGGCGTGCCCTTTATCATTTGAGCTATTTTGATACGAAGAATTTTGCCGACCGCATTCAAGTGCCCGTGATGATGAGCATTGGGCTACAAGATAGAACCTGCCCTGCAGCAACCAGCCTGGCTACCTACAATCAAGTGAAAGCTCCGAAAACCCTTTATGTCTACCCCGAAGGCAAACACGAAGGAGGAGGAGCTTTGCATCGGCAAAGGAAATTTGCCTGGATTCGTCAGCACTGGGGCATGTAGCCGAGTAATTATGGGGTGTGGGTTATGCGTGGTGAGTCGTGAATTGACCTTTCGTCTGGTCGTAAAAAAATTACAGACAAAACTTAAAAAACGAAACGCGCAACGCATAGCCCACCACCACCTAAGGAACCAACAACTGTGCTCTCTCTACCAAATGGATGAATTCTTGGCGATAACCTTCTCGATCCTTTCCTTTGGCCTGCTTGGCGAGTGATAATACTTGCTCGAAGCTAGCATTGCCCTGAAATTTGGAGTTGCGCAAGAGTAGGCCAAATTCGGCTACAGCCGCCGAAAAACGAAAGTTGTCAGAGGTTTCGTTCAAGGCCAGGGTTCGATTTGGCAAGCCCTGCTCGATCAAACGGCTACGGTCAGACTGTGGAGGCTTGTAACGGAAGCGTACTTTCATCACTTCCCCCTGGAAAGAAGCGGCACCTAAATCGGGCGTATCAGCATAAGTTGCTGCTCCCTCCTCGGTGCTCACTACCTCGCTAGAGCCTGCTGGAATAATTTCATAGAGAGCCGTAACGGTATGCCCTGCGCCTAGTTCGCCCGCATCTTTGGTATCATCTTCAAAATCTTGATTGCGCAAACGGCGATTCTCATAGCCAATCAGGCGGTAAGCTTTTACGAATTCAGGGTTGAAAGCAATCTGGATTTTCACGTCTTTGGCGATGGTGAAAAGATTGGCACGCATTTCTTTGACAAATACTTTTTCGGCTTCTTTGATATTATCAATATAAAAATAATTGCCGTTCCCCGCGTTGCTAATCATTTCCATCTTGCGATCCTTGTAATTGCCCATTCCGAAGCCACAGATGGTCAGGTAAATATCGTCTTTGCGCTTTTCTTCAATTAATTTTACCAGATCTTCATCTCCGGCGGTGCCTACATTAAAGTCGCCGTCTGTGGCGAGAATTACGCGGTTATTGCCACCTTGGATCAGATTTTCTTTGGCAATCTTGTAGGCTAGCTCAATCCCTTCTCCTCCGGCGGTAGAGCCGCCTGCTTCTAACTCGTTGAGAGAGTTCAGAATCTCCTCTTTTTTACTGGCAGGGGTAGAAGGTAAAACCAATCCTGCGGCTCCGGCGTAGGCCACGATGGCGATGCGATCTTGTTTGGAAAGCTTATCCAGTAATAGGCGTAGAGATTTTTTGAGTAAGGGCAGTTTATTCGCATCTTCCATGGAGCCAGAAGCATCTATCAAAAAGACCAAGTTACAAGGTTTGATTTCGCGGTAGTTCAGGCTTTTGCCCTGGATGCCAATGTGTGCCAAGCGATGCTCAGTGTTCCAGGGGCAAGTGGCCATTTCGGTTTGGATGGAGAAAGGATGTTCGCCCTGAGGTTGTGGGTAATCATAATTAAAGTAGTTGACCATTTCCTCGATGCGTACGGCTCCGGGAGGGGGTACGCTGCTATTTTGGATAAAACGGCGGATATTGCTGTAAGCCGCATTGTCCACATCAATGGAGAAGGTAGAAAGGGGCTCCTGCTGGGCTAGTTGAAAAGGATTTTCATAAAGCTCCTCGTATTCTTCGGTATTTGGCTCTACGGCTCCGTCTTTGGGAGGAGGAGGCATTTCCTTTTTTTCTCTTGCTAGGGAAGGCTCGGGAGCTTCCATCATAGGGGCTTCTTCTTCCATAGCGTCTTCTGTGGCTTCTGGGTAATATTCATCCCCTTCCTCTGTGGCGGTTTCCGCGCCTTCTCGTGTATTCGGGCCACAGGCATACATCAGGGCTAACAAAGCCACTAGGGGAATGATTTTTTGAAAATTCAAGGGAAATTTTTTCATAAGATAGCAGTTTTTAGTGGATACAGATGGATTACTGCTAGTTTGCAAAAACATTACATATCTTTTGATTTTTTCCAAAAAAAATCTCACATTCACTATATTACAATAAATTTCTTCTCCATTTACCACTGAACTAGCTGTGATATGGATCAAACAGATTTTCCGATTGTAGGAATAGGAGCTTCGGCGGGTGGGCTGGAAGCGATCACGGAATTCTTTTCCAAAATCCCCATCCATACCAATCTTACTTATGTAATCATTCAGCATTTGTCTCCCGACCACGAAAGTAAGATGCCTGAGCTTTTGGCTCGGCATACTGCCTTACCCATTTCGGTGATTCAAGATGAAGAAACGGTAGTGCCAGGGCATATTTATTTGATTCCACCCAAGTACAGAGTTGAAATCAGGGTACGAAAACTTCATTTGATTCGGATCGAGTCAGCTAGAAATCAATTTCACTTCCCAATTGATTTATTTTTTAGAACCTTAGGCAAAGATTTGCAAGCCAATGCGGCGAGCATCGTGCTTTCGGGTACGGGCTCGGATGGCTCGCGGGGGATCAAGACCATCAAAGAACAGGGAGGGCTAGTCTTGGCACAAGACCCCCAGCAGGCCAAATTCGACGGCATGCCCCGCAATGCCATCGATACCAATCTGGTAGATTTCGTGGCATCTCCCGAGGAGCTAGCGGTTTATTTGATTAATTATTTCCAGAATAGATTTCAGATTCAAAAGAAAGCCCCTGACCTGAGTATCTATGAGCAAATTTTGGGTTTGATTTATGAAGTTACCCAAAATGACTTCAGACTGTATAAATCAGGCACCATCGAGCGGCGCATCGAGAAGAGAATGGGCATCTTGGGGCTTAATCATATAGAAGATTATCTAGAAGTATTAAAAGATTCACCCGAAGAGTGCCAATTACTTCACCAAGAGTTTCTGATCCGAGTTACCTCTTTTCTGCGCGACCCAGAAGTATTTGAAACACTCAATCAATCTGTGATTCCCCTCCTCTATCAGCAAGAAGACCAAACGCGCAAGCTCCGGGTTTGGGTGGTAGGTTGTGCCACCGGAGAGGAAGCCTACAGCCTGGCGATGCTACTGGAAGAATACCGACAGATCAACCAATCTCCGATCGATTACAAAATTTTTGCCAGCGACATAGACCGGGACGCTCTGCGGAAGGCGGGGCGGGGCGTGTTTGGGGCAAGAATCATAGATGAGCTACCGGCGGATTTTCTTTTCAAGTATTTTAAAGAAATCAAAGGAGGCTATCAAGTCAAGCCCTTCTTAAGGAATAAAATTGTCTTTGCCGAGCACAATATTATCAGTAATCCTCCTTACTCGAATCAAGATTTGATTCTTTGCCGTAATTTGTTGATTTATTTCCGACCAGAATTACAAAAAGAAGTTTTCCAGCGTTTTGCTTATGCGATTCAGCCCAAAGGATTTCTTTTGTTGGGTGGTAGTGAAGGCATCCATACTGACCAAAAAGATTTTGAAGCCTTCCACGAGAAAGCGAAAATCTTTCGCTCTCGGAAAGACATCTCCAACACCGCTAAAACCTATGCCTTTTATGCGGGTGAACAGCTACCCAATATCAGAATTCCCGAGACAGCCATACCCGAGCCAGAAACTGACCTCCCTGCTGAGTCTCCCCCTCCACCCACCACTCGAGCGGATGCTTGGAAACAAAAAGACATCTATGCTCACTTATTGGTAGATGAATACGCTCCCGACTGTCTGGTCATCAATGATGCTGGCGACTTGCTTTATTTGGGAGGCAATGCACAGCGTTTTCTTTCTTTTCCCAGACGGAAGATGAGCCTGAATGTAGAAGAAATGACTTCGCCACGCTTTAGGTTCGTAGTGCAGGATGCCATCACCAAGCTCAGGCAGCAGGGGCACCCTACGATCTTCTATCGGGATGTACTGATGCAAGAAAACAGACCACAGGAGCTAGTTAATTTATTTATCAAATTGCTCTCCGATTATCCTGATTCTTCTGAGCGTCTCTACCTCATCGAGATTCGTCAGGAAGAAACCGAGCCTGAAGAAGTCTTGGTGGTAGATAAGGTTGGAAGCGACGAGGTGCTGCAGCTCAGAATTCAGCAATTAGAACAAGAACTCAGCAAAACCAGACATCAGTTACTAGAAGCCACCGAAGAGCTGAGAACTAAGCAAGAGGAGTTTCAGGCCACTAATGAAGAACTCTACTCGGCCAACGAAGAACTACAAAGCTTGAACGAAGAACTCCAGTCAGTTAATGAAGAACTCTACTCGGTCAATTCCGAGCTACAAGCCACGAATATACAGGCCATTGAAACCAAAGAGTATTTGGATAATATCTTACTCTCGGCCGAAATAGCAACGGTTTATGTAGATGAATCGCTGTGCATTCGTAAATACACGAATTATTTGCAAGAACTGCTAGAAATTCCAGCGGATTTACTCGTGGAAGGGCAAAAAATAGATACACTCTTGCAATATCTGGGGCAAACTGACCTGCTAGCAACCATCCAAAAAATCAAACAGCGACGCCAGAATAAGGAAGAAGAGATTCTCTATCGAGATCGTCATTTACTCCTGAGCATGCGTCCCTTTCGTACCGTACAGAATCGCTACGAAGGGATGGTGATCAATTTTACTGATATTACCGAGCTTAAAAAGACCCAAATCAGCGCCGAGTACAACGAAAAAGTTTTCAATCAATACATGAATCTCAGCCCTATCAAAGCTTGGATCAAGGACGAGGATCTCAATTTTATCTACGCGAATCCAGGCATTGAAAAAGTATTTAAAGTGCCCGCAAAGGAAATGGTCGGGAAGGACGATTTTGACTTCTTACCCGAAGAGCTTGCTCAACAGGTACAAGAAAACGACCGCCAAGTGCTTCGTGAATTGATCACTATCAGCCCCGAAGAAAGCGTACCGGATCAAAATGGCGAAATGCGAGATTATCAAGTCTATAAATTCCCTGTACAAGTGCAAGACAAAGTCTTCGTAGGAGGGATGGCCATTGATATTACCGAGCGAAAAAGAGAACTGCGAGAAGCTCGTCAGAGGCAAAAAGAAGCACAGAGCCAAACACGATACTGGCGGCAAATCTTGGAAGCAGGCTTTGATATGGTGGTGGTGCTGGATCAGCAATACCAAGTTCAGTATATCAATCGTACCTTACCGCCTTACACCGTGGAGGGAGTGCTCCATACCTCCGTTATGGAGTATATGGATGCCGACACGCAGAAAATTACTTCCAGTAAGCTCCGCGAGGCTGCCCTGAAGAAAGCTCCCGTACGTTATGAATCCCTCAACCGCCTTCGTGAAGAGCGACCTAGGTATTTAAACAATTTGATTGTGCCGATCCTGAAAGCCGGGAAGCTCGATACCTTCGCCATTATTTCTCAGGATATTACCGAGGCCAAAGAAGAAACAGAAAAAAACAGGGCACTGCGGGAGGAACTAGCAGAAAAAAATCAAAACCTGAGCCAACTAAATCGCCGTCTAGAATCCAACCTGAAAAGCCTAGAACAGGCTCATCAGGTGGCTCGCCAGGCACAATTACGCTGGAAAGCTATCACGGAATCTAGCTCCGATTACATTGCCTTCTTAGATTCTTCGGGGCATATTTTGTATGTTAATCGTCCTTACCCTAGTATGGCGGCCATTAGATTCGGAGAAAAAGAAATTTATTTACAAGATTATCTGCTAGACAAGCACCGCAAGCCCATCTCCGAACTTCTCAAGCGAGTGGCTAAAGACAAGGTTTCCCAATCTTATATTAGCAATGCTGTGAATCCAGAGGGAAAAGACACGTGGCTCCTCCATAGCTTCCACCCTGTACTTCGAGAAGAGGGAGAACTGGAAAAAATCCTGCTTATCTCCCGCGACATTACAGAATCGCAACTAAAAGAAAATTACCTGCGGGAGTTTAATGCCCAGATGGAAGAGATGAACCAAGAGCTGGAGCAAAACATAGAACAGATGCAACGCCTGAATCACCAACTCGAGCTCTTCATACAACACGTACCCAGTGCCGTGGCGATGTTTGATACTGACATGTGCTATCTGGTGGCTAGTCGGAGTTGGATGAGAGATTATCGGCTCGAGTCGGTAGAGGTGATTGGTAGAAGCCATTATGAAATTTTCCCAGAGATACCACAAGCGTGGAAAGAGATTCATCAGCGATGCCTACAAGGAGAAATCCTACGCCAAGAAGAAGACTCCTTTGTACGACAAGACGGACGTACCGAGTATCTGCGCTGGGAAATTCATCCTTGGTATAGTCCCAAGGGAGAAATAGGAGGGATTATCATGTTTACCGAGGTCATTACCCAACAAAAAGAAGCAGAGGCAGCACTGAAAGAAAGCGAGGAAAAATACCGCCTCCTGGCCGAAAACTCCCAAGACATGATCTGCCTACACGAACCAGATGGCAGATATGTTTACGTTTCTCCTAGTTGCCGAACTCTACTTGGATATACACCCGAGAGCCTGATCGGGAATGACCCCTATGATTATTTTCATCCTCATGATATTGAGTATATCAGAAACAAAGCCCATCAATCCGCCCTAAAGGGCAAACTCGAAAAGGTAGATTATCGCTTTTTGCACAAAAGGGGAGAATATCTATGGGTACAGACCATTACCAAAGCCATTTTTGATAAAAAAGGAGAAGTAACTTATTTGCAAACCACTACCCGCGAGATCGGCGAACAGAAGGAGTATGAATTCAAACTAGCCGAACTCAACAACGAACTCAATACCTCCAATGAGGAATTGGTCGTCTCTAATGAGCAACTCAGTCAACTTAATGAAGAAATCCAATCGGCCTACGAACAAATCAAGAAGTCTGAACAGGATTTGATTCAACAGAAAAATCTACTCAATCTCATCATCAGTTCCGCGGGTGAAGGGATCAACGTAGCAGACCAAGACGGAAAATTCTTTATCAGCAACGAAATGTCTGACCGATTACTGGGTTTTAATTTGGATGAAATGAAAAGCAAACCCGAGGAGTGGCCCCAGATAGCAGGCGTCTATGACCCTAAAACTAAAGCTGCTTACCCTTACGATAAGCTACCCATGCACTTAGCACTCAAAGGAAAAGCTACCAAGGGGGTGGAGTTATACATCCAAAATGACCGTGTGCCCGAGGGCTACTATATCAACGCAACCGGGAATCCTCTGAAGAACGAAGCGGGCGAAGTCATTGGCGGGATTGTCATATTTAGAGATATTACCGAGCAGAAACAAAGAGAAAAAGAAATTCAGAAATTGAACAATCATCTCGAGAAAGAAGTCAAACGTCGTACCCGTGAGCTAGAAGAAACCAACCGTGAACTGGAAACCTTTAACTATTCTATCTCCCACGACCTGAGAGCTCCTCTACGAGCCATCATGGGAAACCTATTTCTCTACCAAGAGATCAACAAAGATCGCTTAGGCCACGAGGAAACCAAGCTTATAGAAAGTGCCAGAAAAGGAGCCGAAAGAATGGGAGATCTGGTAGATGACTTATTGGCTTTCTCCCGCGTGGGGCGTAGTAGCATCAAAAGAGGAGAGGTGAATATGTACACGCTCGCCGAAGAAGTATTTGATGAACAAATCGCGCTCTTTGGTAATCCTACCGTCGCGTTTACATTAGAAAGAATTCCCGGCACCACGGGAGACAAGTCCATGCTCCGCTTGGTGCTGACCAACTTGCTCTCCAATGCAATCAAATACTCTTCTCGTCGAAAAGAAAGTAAAGTACAAGTGGGATATTTTGAAAACAATCAAGAAAATACTTATTTTGTAAAAGATAACGGTGTAGGTTTTGACCAAGCCTATGCAGACAAAATCTTTGAGGTCTTCCAACGTGCCCATCTTCGCAAAGAATTTGATGGGAACGGAGTCGGCCTAGCCATCGTTAAAAGAATCATAGAAAAACACGGGGGGCAAATCTGGGCCGAATCTCAACCAGAGCAAGGTGCCACTTTTTATTTTACCCTCTGAGCTCACACACAAACTGCCTAAATACAAATATCTTCCTGATTTTGGGATGCGCCCAGCTTGTCTTTTTGGTGAAGACCTAAGCAAGTCGACCATCGAGAAAAGATGCTATTTAAGCAGCATTTTGGCTTAATCTGGTTTGGGTTAGTATTTTTCTTAACGTGAGGGGATGAGATGATATACCTCCCTCTCATAAATAAATGGGCTGTCAGGTTCACCCCAAAAACGGAAGACGTACTTTACTAGAATACCCAGTCAGGAAACAGGTTAGATCAATCTAGTACCAGCCCTCAATATTTTTTGTACTGAGCACTGGATCAGGTAGCTTGTCTCTGTATTTTTTATAAAAAAGTGATATTCATGAGCAGAACAAACAAAGTACTCATTATTGAAGACGACCCTCAGGATGCGGAGTTTACCAAACAAGCTCTCAGAAGAATGAAAATAGCTGTGAGCTATGAACACGTGGGAAGCCTGGAGGAGTTTCTAGAATATGATTTCAAAACCAGCCCTGTTCAGCTAATTTTGATGGATATGAAACTCCCGAAAGTCTCGGGACTAGATTTGATCAAAAAAATCAAGGCAAAACCTGAAACACAGCAAGTACATATAGTCGTGTTTACCTCTTCGGAATTGCCCAGCGACATCAAGAGTGCCAAAGCGCTTGGCATAGACGAATATGTGGTAAAACCCATTGAAATCCTAAACTATTTCTCGACCATCGAGCAGGTGTGCCAACGCTGGTTGCTTAACAAATAATGCCCAAAATAGTACCGGATGGCTGAAAAAGCTTACAGCCATCCGATCAAATCAAGTGTCTCAATAAGAACTTATTGAAGCGTCCTGACTTACTAGCCAATGACCCAATCGCCAAGCCTAAAAGCTGTGGAGCAGATTAGTATCAAAGCCCTGAAAAAGAATTCATAACGGACAAGTCATTACCGACAACCGCTTAAATCAAGCTAAGTCTTCGGGTAATACTGGGATTTTTCGGATGCGCTTGCCCGAAGCAGCAAAAATTGCGTTCAACACAGCCGGAGCGACCGGAGGAACACCCGGCTCTCCCGTACCCTTGGGATCCATCTGGCTATCCATGAGATGGACTTCTATTTCTGGCAATTCATTGATTCGCAGCATTTTATAATCATGGAAATTGCTTTGCTTTACTTTCCCCGCTTCCACATCAATTCCACCGTATTTCAAAGCAGTTAATCCCCAAACGATACTCCCCTCAATTTGCCCTTTGACTAATTGCGGATTCACGGGAATACCACAGTCCAATACGGCGGTAATTTTATGAATTTTCAGCACCCCTTTTTCTACGGATACTTCCGCAATTTGTGCGCAATAACTACTGGTATGCAGGAAGGTATAAACCGCTAGACCCTGACCGTGGTTTTTGGGCATTTTTTTGCCCCACTGCGCTTTTTGAGCCACGGCTTTCATGACTTCTCGGTAGCGTGCAGCATCCAGTTGGAAGCCTACGCCCACATCAAGCATCCGATCATTTTTGAGCCACTCCAAGCGAAGCTGGTAAGGGTCTTGCCCGATCGCGTGCGCCACTTCATCTACAAAACATTCTTGCCCAAGGGCAGACAAATGTCCTCCTACACTACGCCAAGCTCCTACTTCAATCAAGCGATCTTCGTCTCCGTTGACCGCCAGCGTGGCGGCTTGCAGGTTGGGTACTTCGTAGGGATTCCAGAAGTCGGCACCATGTCGCACACTCAGACCTAGGTATTTCCAAGCGGTGACTTTTTTATCCTTACTAATAGCTGCCTGATGCACATCTTGTTGCAGGGGGTGGAAATAATCGTGCTGAATATCGTCCTCACGGGTCCAGGTGAGTTTAACGGGTGCGCCAATCTGCTGAGAGATATAAGCCGCTTCCACGGGTACATCTGGGTAAAAACGACGGCCAAATGCACCTCCTGCGGGCATTACGTGAGTGGTGATATTTTTTTCGGGAATGCCTAATTGCTCAGCAATCGCATTCGTTGTCCAGCTACCTGCTTGGGTTCCTGCCCACACTTCACAGCGGTTTCCTTCTACGTGGGCGGTGGCATTCATGGGTTCCATACAGGCGTGTGCTTGGTAGGGATTTTCGTAGCGGGCTTCCAGTGTTTGGTGGGCTGCTTTAAAAGCATTATTCACGTGGCCAGTTTCGTATTTTACCTTGCCTTCTTTTTTGGAGGCTTTATCAAATTCTTTGCGGAGTGAAGCAAGACTTCTTTGGGCATTGGCTCCTTCCTCCCACTTGATTTTCAAGGCTTTTTTGGCCTGAAATGCCGTCCAGGTAGAATCTGCCACTACCACGACTCCTTCCTGAATACTGTAACGGCCTTTGACCGAAGGTATTTTAAAAATATGTGTGACCCCGGGTATGGCCTTGGCTTGGGTGTCATCATAGCTTTTGACCTTCCCTAGATAAACCGGACTACGGGCAATGGCCGCGTAGCGCATGCCCGGTAATTGGACATTAATCCCATAGGTGGCCTTGCCTTGTACCACATCGCGAGTACGTAAATTTTTGAGGGGTTGGCCGATGTATTTGAAATCTTTGGGGTCTTTGAGTGAGGGATTTTTAGGCGCTTCTAAGCGAGTAGCTTCCTCTACCAAATCGCCAAAGGCTAATTTTTTGCCACTGGGTTGGTGAATAATGACTCCCAGATCGGCGTAGCAGTCCTGAACAGATACCTGCCAGCGTTGAGCAGCCGCTTGGATAAGCATTTCACGGGCAGTTGCCCCGGCTTCACGTAAAGGTTGCCAGAGCTTGCGGATACTGGAGCTTCCTCCCGTTGTACCCTGATGCTGACCGTCGTATTGCGGGTGATAATCAGCAAATTCTATTTTAACTTTTTCCCAGTCTGCTCCCAGTTCGTCGGCCAAAATCATGGCTAGTCCCGTGCTGGAACCCTGCCCCATTTCGTGCTTGGTAACGATAAAATGAATATTTCCCTGAGGGTCTATTTTGAGGAAGTAATTAGGCTCAAAAAGAACTTCTGCATCTTTGCGTCCGGCTTGTAGAGGAGCAAGGGGACTACCCAATGTCAGCAAAAGACCGCCGGCCGCGGTGCTTGATACTTTTAGAAAATTTCTTCGGCTAAGGCTCATAGGGCTCAAATTTTTTTTGTGAAAGAATGAACAAGTACAGGTAAACAGGTTAGATTAACGGCTAGCCATGGCATCTGCGGCGCGGTGAATGGCTTGGCGAATGCGTACGTAAGTGCCACATCGACAGATATTTCCAGCCATAGCCTTCTCTATATCTTCGTCCGTGGGATTATTGTTGCTTGCCAAAAGAGCCGCTGCTGCCATGATTTGCCCAGATTGGCAGTAGCCACATTGGGGTACGTCTTCTTCAATCCAAGCCTCCTGTACGGGGTGAAGCTTTTCTTCACTCGTGGCTAGGCCCTCGATGGTCGTGATTTTTTTGTTTTGCGCGACAGATACGGGTAGAGAGCAGGAGCGAACCGCTTTGCCTTCTAGGTGTACCGTACAGGCTCCACACTGCGCGATACCACAGCCAAATTTAGTCCCGGTCATTTCCAGATGATCTCTCAGCACCCAGAGTAGGGGCATTTTGGGATCTACATCCACTTGAAACTCCTGAGCGTTGATGTTGAGCTTAATTGTAGTCATAGATAAATCGGTTTAGTTCAATGTTAATCAGACGGCGCAATGACATCTCCCTGAGCCATCTCATAACTAGGTTAGAGGCTTAAATTACTAATTTTAATGCGATAAAATACGGCTTTTAGCCAGACCGTCCGTGTATTAAGACATAAAGTAAGCCATTCCAGACTAAAAGAGGGATTCTACCAGAAGCTTTGAGATATTCTTTAACAGAATTCTTTTTTTAGGGTTTATATGTTAATTTCAAAATACCTAAATGTTTACTTGACCATCATTCATGAATAAATTAGCCAGAGGTTGCTCTCTCTTTTATGCTTATTTGCAGATTCTTAGCCTAGATGTAGTCTTGGGTGCATGTGTGATGTGTTATTTTTTTGCTTTTTATCTAGATGTTTATCCGAACATTTACAATTACTTGTCTCTTGGTTTAACGGTCTGGCTTATTTATACCTTAGATCATTTACTGGATGCGGCCAAGGTCAAGCACGAGGCACACACCGCACGGCATCGCTTTCATCAAGACCATGCTCGGGTTATCTGGGTATTTTGGATGCTCGCTGGTATTCTGGGAATAGGGAATAGTTTCTTTTTTTTAGAAGAGAGAACGCTCTACTACGGGATAGGACTGAGTGTATTGGTTTCTTTTCATTTTTTGCTTACTCAAATCGAGCGGCTCAAAAACGCTCTCCTGCTCCAGAAAGAAACCCGAATCGCCTTAATGTACAGTTTAGGAGTAGCCTTGGCTCCTTATAGTTTGCAACACTCGACTTGGTCTTGGGAAGACGCGACGCTTTTGCTACAATTAGGCTTGGTGGCTTGGGTTAATTTGTTAATTATTTCCTGCTACGAAAGAGATATAGATCGGCAAGATGGACACGTTTCTATGGCACGTAGAATGGAAAAAGCGGCTCTAGAGCGTCTGATGCAAGGATTGATGGGTGGTCAATGGTTCATGGCCTTGATTGCTTGTTGCTTGGGTAGTGCCCGAATGCGTTTACTCTCTCTCATTCTGGCCTTGATGATGTTCACCCTGGCACTTGTACAGAGTCAGAGAGCTTATTTCAGACCCCACGAGCGATATCGAGCTTGGGCAGATGGTGTATTCTTTTTCCCAATTGTTCTAGTAGCTCTGAAAAATGGATAATGGTTTTGATCGGGTCGCCTTTTTCTATGACCAGATGATGCAAAGCGTGTTTGGCAAAGCCATCGTAAAGGCACAAATTCATTTTTTACCTCTCATTCCGGCTGAGTCAAGGGTGCTAATTGTGGGAGGTGGTACGGGTTGGATTGTCAACCGCTTGTTTGCCCACACTACGATCAGCCAGATTACTTATGTAGATGCTTCTCCGAATATGATTTCAGAATCAAAGCGCAATATTCCCTTGTTTTTTCATTCAAAAATAGACTTTATCACCAGCAATGAACAGGTATTCTGGCAGCTGGGTCAAGATTATGACGTGATTATCACGCCTTTTTTTCTCGATCTCTTCAAGCCAGAGCGATCCTTTTTCATGAGTAATCAGCTTGTCAAGTTGCTCAAAACCCAAGGTTATTGGCTCTACACGGATTTTTATGCCGAACCCACCCAGACTGCCTTGAGAGTAAAATTCATTCGTTTGATGTATTGGATCGGGCATCACTGGTGTGGGGTAGAAATGAAGCATTATTGGGATTTTGAGCAATGCCTACAGCACCCTGCCCTGGTGAAGCAAGGAGAAGCCTATTATTTTAGAAAAATGATTAAAACTGCCCTCTATCAGAAAATCAGTTGACCACTCGGCTACTTGGCCGGGCTACACCAAGGATTGTTTTTGATCCGAAAACGCCAAGGGAGCAAGGCATCTTCTCCGGCATAATCAATCCCTACTCGGGGGCTGGCAATGATCTGGTCTGCTGAAACCAAAAACTGGTCATCCTCGATCCAAATGCGATCTCCTTGCAAATCAGTACCATAGAAGCTCGTCTGGATTCCCATCGCTTGGGTCAAACGACCGGGGCCGGCTGTTAGTTGATGATTGGCCTTTTCTAGCTTGCGTCTTTGTTGCATCGTCTCGATGCCTTCCAGAGGTTCTACCGCACGCACCAAAACCGCATCGGCTCTTTCGGCCACATTGGTTACGATATTAAAGAGCGCGTGCATTCCATACACCAGATAGACATAAGCCACTCCTCCTTCGTGAAACATGATCTCGGTTCGTTGGGTGCGGCGTTGCAAGTGAGCATGACAAGCCTTGTCATTTTCGCCAGCATAAGCCTCGGTTTCTACAATTCGACCCGCGCAAAGCCGATCTTCTATATTCGTGTATAAAATTTTCCCTAGTAAATCTCGGCTGATTTGTACCACATCGGGCCGGGTGTAGAAGGCGGTGCTAAGTTTCATATCGTTTAGTCGTTGGTTGTAATTTAAGCGTTATTGTTTTTCTATGTAAGAATGTCCAGAGAATCCTGTTGCCTAAGCACGAAATGATAACTGCTACGTTGGATTGTACAAAAAGTTGTTATATTGCGCATTATTTTTGTCATAAATAATCACTCGATAATTACTGAGTGAAAATTAGTTTGCAAATGGCTAATTATGAGTACTTTAACTAAAAGCTGAGAGTTGAACACTGAAGGCTACCCAAATTTATGAGAATATTAAATGATTTTATGGTTCGGTTGCGAAATCGTTTCGAGACCCAAGCCGTAGAAGCTCCCCGAGGAACTTCTGATTACACACAAGCTAAAAACATTGGTATTTTATTTCATCTAAAAGACGAAGCCAAACTTCCTGAACTGCGAAACTTGGTAGAACGCCTAGAAAATGACGGCAAAAAAGTAAGCTTGCTGACCTTCCAAGAAAAGGCACCCGACGGCTCCCCCCTGCCCACTCGCCGCGTGATGACTCGTGAAGACATTTCGCCCTGGGGGAAAGTTCGCTCGGAAGAAGCCCAAAAATTTGCAAATAGTCGTTTTGATTTTTTATATTGTATTAATGTGGATTCTTTTCCCGTTTTTGATCATATCTTGATGCAAAGCCAAGCCAAATGCCGAATCGGTAAGTTTTTTAAAAATAGAGAAGCTTGTTTGGATTTGATGATTGATCTCAAAGAAAGCCGAGAAGAAAGCCAATTGATCGAGAAAATACTAGACTACAGTAAAACTTTAACCTAAAGATATGATGAAGCAACCCAGATTTGGCGGTGTAGGCGTGGCCTTGGTAACGCCTTTCCACGCAAACCACGAGATAGATTTTGAAGGACTGGAACGCTTACTGGTTCATACTTACGCGAACGGTGAAGGAGTAGACTATTGGGTCGTACAGGGAACCACGGGCGAATCGGCTACCCTCCAAGCCCAAGAGAAAAAGCAGGTACTAGATTTTGTCAAAAACCATAATCCTGCTCAGTTACCCATTGTCTATGGCATTGGCGGTAACAATACTCGAGCTATTCTAGATGCCATTCAACAGAGCGACCTAGACGGAGTGGATGCCTTGCTTTCTGTAAGCCCTTATTACAACAAACCCTCTCAAAAAGGGCTAATTGAGCATTACACACGAATCGCCGATGCCTCTCCCTGCCCAGTGATTTTATACAATGTGCCCGGCAGAACTTCTTCTAACGTACAAGCTAGTACCACTTTGGAGCTAGCCCAACATCCCAATATCATCGCTATGAAAGAGGCCTCTGGCGATCTGGTACAGTGCATGCACATCAGCAAAGACCGCCCGGATGATTTTCTTTTGCTTTCGGGAGAAGACCTGATGACCATTCCCATGATCTCGGTAGGAGGGAACGGGGTAATTTCAGTGATGGCCAATGCTTTCCCTGAGATTTTTGCCCAAATGACCAAGGCGGCTTTGCAAGGAGATTTTCAGACGGCTCAGCTAAACCTTAATAAATTACTGGAAGTCAATCCTTTAATGTACGAAGAAAGCAATCCCGTGGGCGTGAAATATGCGCTGTCTCTGTTGGGCGTATGCCAACCTCACGTACGCTTACCGCTCGTTTCTGCCTCGGTAGCTCTCCAGGAAAAGATCAAAGTAAAAATGCCCGTAGAAGTGGCTACCCATTGAGTAACCCCGAAACTCCAGTTTCTACAGACTTGTCTATCTGGAATTAGGATTTTGATCAGAATGAAGGCTTTCCTAGGGTTCACACATAGCCAGAGATATGTGTGAACTTTTCCTATTAATCTTGTTTTCCAAAAAAATTGAAGACAAAAATCTTACTCATCCTATGCTAAAAAAAATCTTAAAAAC
>CAZKBP010000041.1:0-44454 GCA_964551015.1 uncultured Cytophagaceae bacterium
CTTTTTTACTTGTTGATTTGTGCATAAGCTTGGGAAGAAGTTCGTTTAAGCAAATTAGCAACAAATAATATGCGAGTTTAGGGGGAATAAGCTGGATTTATTTCTGGGAATGCTATTGATTTCTCAAAAAAAATTACGAAATTAGTACTATGTAATGCAAGGAAGTAAACATAACCTAGTATTTTGCGTAATACTATATAAAACCATATCACTATGAATAAAATCATCAAATTAATTCTCATCTTACTTATTTTAAATTTGTGTTTCGGGATCATCACCTGGATGGCTAAGAAGTTATTATTTCTGGCCTTGATCACAACCCTTGTGTATTATGTATATCGTGCTATGTATCCGCGCGAAACTGATCGAGCTTACGATTTACGGGAAGAGGCTTAGGTGTACTTCCTGTTTTTCCTGCTTTTGATCCTCTTCAGCTGGTCTTTGGTCTATTTTCTGAAAATGCAAATAGATTATCAAGTAGATTTAGTAGCTAGAATAGAGGCTGTCCGAATATGAGCACTATCATCACGTAGATGTACAGTAAAAGCTTTCATTAAGAAGCCTGCATTCTTATAACAGCTTGAAAATAAAGTGCTTATAAATTTAGCCTCAAACTTGATTCTTATTTACCAAAGAAAAACTATTACTGTGAAATTTAGCGTCTGGATTTACATATCATTATTGCATCTTTCCCTATCTGGCTGGCCTCTACGGGCGATGGCACGGGCAGATACCACCCGTAGCACGTCTGAAGATTTACTTCCCCGAGAAATTACCTTCCAGATTCAAGCCGTCCCGCATCAGGGAGATAGTGCCTACGTAGTTGAAATTCCCTTTCGCCTTTCTGGCAATCTTATTCTGGTAGATGCAGAAATTAATGGGGTGCAGGGGCGTTTTATTTTGGACAGTGGAGCGCCTGATCTACTGCTCAATTCTTCGTATCTTCGTAGCAGTAAAATACGCGGTAAATTGAGCGCGCAAGGCGTGACGGGTAGCGTGGAAAAAGTAAGTGTGGAGTTTGTGAAGCATTTTAAATGGCATCAGCACGAGCTAAAAAATGTAAAGGTAGAGGCTTTTGACATGGGGCATATTGAGCAGGTGCGGAATGAAAAAATCCTAGGCTTAATTGGATTTAAAATTTTCGAAGCCTACGAAATCTTACTGGATTATCAACACTCTCGCGTGATTTTATATAAATTGAACCGCTCAGGTGAGCCAATTGTGTCCAGAGAGCTTGCTCCCGACCATACTATTCCTTTCCGAATGAAGGGGCACATAGCAGTTGTCAAGGCTAAGGTCGCGGGGCAAGCCTTAGACTTTGGCATAGATACAGGAGCCGAAATGAATGTACTCGATATACGTTCTAAGGATAAAGTACTCAAGCATTTCCAAATACTTAGCAGAGGCATACTCAACGGGAATGGAAATCAAAAAATGGAAATCCTAACCGGAAAGATCAAAAATCTGGAAATTAATGGCATTCCCTACCCCAAAATCAGAGCAGTACTTACCTCTATGGAGGGCTTGAACCGTGCTTATGATGCCCAACTAGATGGCATCTTCGGCTTTTATTTTCTCATAAGAAGAAAAACAGCTATCAACTATCAACAACGAAAAATGTATCTTTGGGAACTACAGTAGCTCCTTTCACGCTAACAAAAAGAAATGTCGGATAGGAAGATGAAAAGATATTTTTATTATGCAATCCTCAGCTTGCTCACAGCAAGTTGCGTGGGCTCACAACGTTCGCCAGAGGAGGGAACGCGTGAAATGGGTTATAAAATCCAGAAAGGAGAAGTGATCTTCGAATTCGATGTACGTGAATACCAAAAAGCTTCCCGCGAAGGCTACAGTCATCAATTAGAATTTAGTGATATCGAGATAGAAAAAATCGCCGTTTCGGGTGAGTTTAATGACTGGTCACGGGACGGGTGGACCATGCACAAAGTAGACGAGCACATCTATCAGCTTCGGAAAAAGCTCAAAGACTTCGACGGCAAGTTTGAATGGCAATACAAATTTTTGGTCAACGAAAAATACTGGGTCGAGCCTCCTCCCGAAGCCGCTAATAAGGTAGATGTACTACCTGGCTATCGCAAAAATCAAAACCTCGTGCTCAATACGGCCGAACCTAGCCTAGAGGGCAATACTACTTTTCGCTTAGAAGGTTATCCACATGCCCGTAGAGTCTATCTGACCGGAGATTTCGTAGATTGGCAAACCTCCCAAATCCTGATGGCACAAGAAGGGGAGGAGTGGATTTGCCGAATCAACTTGCCCCACGGAAAGCATCTCTACAAATTTTTAGTAGATGGAGTCTGGATAGAAGACCCCGCCAACCCTATGAAAGAAATTAACCAATTTGATACCTACAACTCTGTGCTGTACAAAGGGAGCAATACTTCCGTAGAGTTTTACCTGCCAGGTCATGAAAATGCTGAAAAAGTTATTTTAGCAGGTAATTTTAATGATTGGGATGAACAGGAAATCGAGTGCTACCCCACCGGGCAGGGCTGGCAATACAAAACCAAGCTTGCCCCGGGCAAATATCACTATAAATTTATCGTAGATGGACACTGGATCACCGACCCTGATAATCCACTTGATGAAGACGATGGCAGAGGAAACACAAACTCGGTTTTATTCGTAGGGAAGCCCATTCTCTTTGATCTCTCTGGCTTTGAAAACGCCCAAAAAGTGTTTCTCAGTGGGGATTTTATCGATTGGAAAGAGAATTTGCTGGCCTGTGAGCAAAAAGACCAGACATGGATATACACCCTCTCCCTACCGCCCGGTCGCTATGCCTACAAGTTCTTAGTGGATGGCAAATGGACGGTTGATCCTGATAATCCTCAAACCGAAATGGACTGGATGGGGCATCTGAATTCTATTGTAGAAGTGAAAGAGTGATTTGAAAGCTAGTTTTTTCATAAGTGCTAGCATTCTGTGTTTCTGGAAACCAATATCCTTTCCTCTCATTTAGCAAGATAATGCTTAGATTTGCGCTCTAATTTTATGAGCCATGCAGGAAGCCATCCGATCCAAATACGAATCTCGCGTCCAAAACCTTCAAAAAGACCTTCGGCGCATGAAGCGTCAGATTAATCAAATTGCTTTGATTAGACTTTTAGTCTTTCTGGGAGCAGTGATTGCTGCTTTTATTCTCGTAGAAGAAGGCTACTATGCCATCACGGCCTTGGGCGTGGTGGCGGTGGGTTTGATTTTTCTTTATTTGGTCAAAATTCACGCGGGGCTCAAATTCAAAAAACTATTTCTGGAGCATAAGATTCAGGTCAATCAAGAAGAAATCCAAGCCTTAGCCGGAGATTATAGTGCTTTTGTGGCAGGTGAAGTCTACGAAACCCAAGATCACCCTTACGCTTATGATCTGGATATTTTTGGAAAAGATTCTATTTTTCAGTTTTTAAACCGGACGACATCAGCCGTGGGGGAGGCAGACTTAGCAGATTGGCTTCGTCAAGGTGAGCCGCATTCACCCGAAATAAAAGCCCGACAAGGGGCAGTTGAGGAGTTGAGTACTTGGCTGGATTGGCGGCAGGACTTTCGCGCCAGCGGTATGCTCATTCAAGAAAGCTTGGCGGAGAAAACAGCACTACTTCATTGGTTGCAAGCTCCCACGGTGATGCCCCAAACGACGCTTTTCAAAGTACTGCTCTGGGTTGCTCCGATCCTTACTTCCCTCATTGCTTTGCTGGTTTTGCTATCCCTGATTCCAGTACAGATTATTTATATTCCTATTCTAATTAATTTGGCTTGGTTGGGTCGTTATTCTAAAACCTTATTACAACATTCTAAGCAAATTAGCCAAAGAGCCAAGGTCATCAGAAAACATGGAAGCTTATTCCAATTAGTAGAGCAAGAAACCTTCAAATCTCCACGCGCTTTGGAATTACAAAGCTATCTCCGCTCCGAAAAATATTCAGCCAGTGCCAGTCTTCGTCAATTGAGTAGTATTGTAGAAAATATGGAACAGGGTTTTAGCATGTTTGGCTTCGTATTTAACGCCTTGTTTTTATGGAGTCTGCAATATTTGTATAAGTTAGAAAAATGGCAAATCCAGCATCAAACGAATGTAGCGGATTGGTTTCAGGCCATTGGGCAGATGGATGCCTTACTAAGTCTTGCCAATTTGAAGTACAACCATCCCGAGTATGTTTTTCCCGAAGTGGTGGCTCAAAATTTTCAGTTAGAAGCCCAAGCGATGGGGCATCCCTTACTACCTGCCCAACAGAGAGTGGATAATCCGATTCAACTACAGGGATGGGGACAATTAATGATCATTACGGGAGCCAATATGGCGGGCAAAAGTACCTACCTGCGTACCGTCGGGGTCAATTTGGTGCTGGCCATGACCGGTGCGCCTGTTTGTGCTGAGCAATTTCGCTTCAAACCCATTGCGATTTACACGAGCATGCGGACCAAAGACTCTTTACAGGCGAGTGAATCGTTCTTCTACGCAGAGCTTAAGCGTCTGCGAATGTTGATTGAGAATCTCAGTCAAGGCAAGAAGATATTTATTATCTTAGATGAAATTTTGAAAGGAACCAATTCTACCGATCAGCATTTAGGCTCCAAAGCATTGATTGAGCAATTGGTCAAGCTGGAAGGGGTGGGGCTAATTGCTACCCACGATCTAAGTTTGGGAGAATTGGAAAAAAAATACCCTGAGAGCATTTATAATTATTGTTTTGAGATCGAGATTCAAGGAGAAAATCTCTCTTTTGACTATAAACTGCGCCCCGGCATTACCCAAAATCTCAACGCTACTTATCTGATGAAAAAAATGGGGATTACCGTGTAGAAATGCTCATCTTTTTTCAATCTTCAAAGAATTCATTCCCAGACTGATCGATAAAACCACGTTTCCCATCGAGGACTACTTCGGCGAGTCCCTCCGTGAAACCATAGGTATCTTCGTACTTAATCGGGATCACAATCTCCCCTTTCTTATTGATAAAGCCGTATTTTTCTTTGCGCTCTACGGCGGCTAGTCCTTCGTCAAAGCCTGTAGCAAAGTCATATTTACAAGGAATCATCTGCTTGCCAGTGGGGTCAATGAACCCAGTTCGATTGTTTAGCTCCACGGCGGCTAGTCCTTCACTAAAACTGTAGGCAAAATCATATTTAATCGGAATCACCTCTTCTCCCGCCTGATTGATATAGCCCATGAGGCCATCTTTTTCCACGACGGCCAGTCCCTCCTGAAAAGGCCAGGCACTATCAAAGATAAGCGGAATCACAACCTCTCCCGAGGCATTAATAAAGCCTACGTGTTCATCTTTAGAAACCACCGCCAGCCCTTCCTGAAAATTAAGCGCGTAATCATAAACGAAAGGAATGATGGTTTCCCCCACTGTATTGAGGAAGCCTACTTTATCTTCTCTTCTCAGGGCAGCCATCTGATGATGAAAGCTGGGTAATGCCTCGTCTTCACGGTCATATTCAAAGGGAATAATGGTTTCTCCCCGCTCATTGACAAAACCGACTTTACCGTTCAACTGAGCGGCAGCAAGTCCTTCTGAAAAATCATCCAAGTCTTCGTATTGACAAGGGATGACCAGCGTCCCCACCTTGTCAATAAATCCGTATTCTTCTTCCACACGAACAATGGCCAATCCGTTGTGGAAGACATAGGCTTCTTCATATTGTGGTGCAATGACCATTTTTCCCTCTTTGGAGAGAAACCCATAGTGGTCGCCTTGTTGCACTCGAGCCATTTCTTCTAGAAAGAGGGTAGCGTCTTCATAAAGACAGGGGAGCATGATATTTTTCTGCGTGTCGCTGAATCCCCACTTATCGCTTTTGCGATAAGGCACCCATTTTTTTAACAGATGATCCATATTTGGTTAGTTCCCGATAATATCGTTTTAAAGAGACAGTAAATAGCTGGTAAGTTAGCAAATATTCAAGGGGTGTATGCAAAAAATATATTATCAAAAGGTTATGATTTAGCCAAATGCCCCTGCCACACAAAATAATCTTCTGGAAAAACTCCATCTAAATCAACTTCTTCTTCAAAAAATCCATACAAACTCGAGCCCGACCCGGTCATGGAGGCATAATGCGCTCCTTTTTCGTACAAAGTTGCTTTAAGCTTAGGCAACAGGGTATATTTCGGAAATAAGCAAGCCTCAAAATCATTCCACAACTTTTCTTTCCAATCAGCCAAGGGTAATGAAATAACTTCGGAGAGCGGTCGGGGTGGTAACTGAGGAACGATATGTTGGTATGCCTCTTGGGTGCTAATATGAAGCTGGGGGTAAACTAAAACCAAATGATAATCACTCAGATCAAGGTCAATGGCTCGGAAGTGATCTCCTCGCTCGTAGCAAAATTGTGCTTGATTTTGTACAAAAAAAGCACAGTCGCTTCCTAGCTGACGAGCATAAGACAAAAGCTCTGGCCTTTCCAAGCCTAGATCAAATAACTGGTTCAAACTTCTGAGGGTAAAAGCAGCATCAGACGACCCGCCTCCGAGTCCTGCTCCGATGGGAATGACTTTGTGCAAATGAATCTGCACTGGAGGCAAGGCAAAGTCTTGGCTGAGCAAATGATAGGCTTGCAGGCACAAATTACCTTTCGGGTCGGGTGGAATCGGCAGTCCTGAGCTTTGGAAAGAGATGGTTTTACTCGGCAAAATTTCTAATACATCACAGCAAGGAACTGGGTAAAAGACAGATGCTAGATTGTGAAAATTATCTGGTCTTTTCTCGATAATATGTAATCCTAAATTGATTTTGGCGTGAGGAAAGCTTATCATTTTTTTATATAAATTTGTATAATAGGTTCTAAGTTATGAGCGATCAGCATACCCTTAGAGTTTTAGTGATGAGGTTTTAGGAAATCCAGCCCATCTGGCATCAGCACAGATGAGTATTTGGATACTCACTTATTGGCTCTCAGCCGAGGGTCCTCTTACCAAAACCACGCATGATTAACACTTTGGCTAAAAACTGATTGCTAAAAAACTGCCCGCTATTAGCTTAATCAATACTTAAATTAAAGAATTTGTCTAAAGTTTACCTTTGGGCTACAAAATACCTCTTTCAGAACCTGATTTCGCAAATTTTTTCGTCAATAGCTTAGGCTATTCACTCAAAAATTTGCTTCCTCAGAACTCGAGGTATAAATTTTTCGCCAACAAATCAAAACTTTAGACAACTTCAGAAAGAAAACCGAGGATTCACGCTAAATTTTCCCGAAATGAAAGCGGTTTTATGTAAAAAATGGGGGATGCCCGATGATCTCGTGATCGAGGAAATCGCCTCCCCAACTGTCGGCCCTCAAGAGGTGCTCATAGAAGTAAAAGCAGTGGGGATTAATTTCCCTGACGTGCTCATGGTGGCTGGTCGTTATCAAGCCAAACCTCCTTTTCCTTTTATTCCAGGGGGAGAAGTCTCTGGTATCGTAAAAGCCTGTGGGGCTGAGGTCAAAAATCTCCAACCGGGCGAGAGAGTGGCTGCCCTGTGTGGTACAGGAGGCTTGGCCGAAGAGGTCTGCACTGTTGCACAGAATGTCTACAAAATTCCTGATGCTATGGATTTCGAGACGGGCTGCTCTTTTATCGTGGCTTATGGTCTGGCTTTCATTGGCCTGAAGCATCGTGCTCATCTTCTTCCCAAAGAAAGACTCTTGGTACACGGAGCAGGAGGAGGGATTGGCTTAGCCGCCGTAGATTTAGGCAATTGCTTGCAGGCTGAAGTTTTGGCTACTGCCAGTAGTCAGGAAAAATTGGAGATCGCTCGTCAGCAAGGCGCACGTCATCTCATCAACTACGGCGAACAAGATTTTGCAGAAGTCATCAACCGAATTACACAGGGAAAAGGCGTCAATGTGGTCTATGACCCAGTGGGAGGGGATTTATTTGATAATTCTCTGCGATGTATTGCTTGGGAAGGCCGCGTATTGGTAATTGGCTTTGCCAGCGGGCGTATTCCAGAAATCTCCGTGAATCGCTTATTGCTTAAAAATCTTTCGCTCTTTGGCTTATTTTTCGGAGCTTATAAATACCACAATCCGGCCATGGTAATCCAAGCGGTTCCACAGATCATAGCGTGGTTTGAGCAGGGAAAAATTAATCCCTATGTTTCTCAGACTTTCAGCTTACAGGAATCTGCCAAAGCTTTGAATACCTTGGGTTATCGAGAATCCATTGGTAAATTGGTGGTCAAAATCTAAATTTTGTAAAAATGACTAAGACCTTACTATTTTTACCCTCCAAGAGCTTCGTGAGCAAATGCTTTTTGTTGCCTGTCTTGGTCTGCTTAGCGGCGTGTTCTAGCCAAGAGACTTCTTCTCCCTCAGAGACACCAGTATCCGAAGCACCCGAGAAAGCCTCTAGTAGTCAAAAGAAAACCATTCTCTTCTTTGGAAACAGCCTCACCGCAGGCTACGGCTTAGACCCGTCTGAGGCGTATCCGGCACTTATTCAGGAAAAAATAGACTCCCTCGGTCTCAATTATCAGGTAGTCAATGCGGGCCTGAGTGGAGAAACCACAGCGGCCGGAGCAGAGCGGGTAGATTGGATTCTCAAGCAAGAAATTGATATTTTTGTTTTGGAACTCGGTGGAAACGACGGCCTACGAGGAATCGCAACCACTGAAACTGAGAAGAATTTACAGAAAATTATCGATAAAGTCCGCGCCAAATATTCAGAGGTAAAAATTTTGCTCACCGGTATAGAAGTCCCTCCGAATATGGGGGAAGCTTACGCGAATGATTTTCGGCAAGTTTTCAAAAAAATCGCAGCACAGAATAAAGTTGTATTTCTGCCCTTTCTATTAGAAGGAGTGGGCGGAGAGCCTGAATTAAACCAACCAGATGGCATCCACCCCACAGCCGAGGGTCAAAAAATCGTCGCCGAAAATGTCTGGGAAAAGCTAAAACCGATGCTTCCGCCACAGGGATAAGCTCCGTGGGGTAGAGTCCCGAGACTCTCCTTGTGCCTGCTTCCTCAACTACTTCCTCGCCTCAAGGGTTGAGCTTTCCCCGAATGAGGCATTCGCTGATTTCATTGGATTAAAACTTGTTTTTCTGTGCTCGAAAATAATTTCCTTCTGAGTATTTCTCATTTCTTAAAATAGGATATTTTAGCCCAACTAAAATCGTCTTTTACGCAGCTTTAACCTTGAATCAAAAATGAACAACAAACACCCCTGGCACCTTATTGGTACCTCGGAAGCCATCGAGATGCTGAATACCAACCCCCGCGTCGGCTTATCTCCTCTGGAAGTACAGCAGCGACTTTCTCAGTACGGGAGTAACCGGATCACGCACAAGAAAGGGGAAAGTGCCTTCAAGCTTTTTCTCAAAGAATTTCACCAACCCTTGGTATACATTCTACTGGTAGCCGCCCTTGGCGTAGGTATTCTCCAGGAGTGGGTAGAAATGGGAGTAATTATGGGCGTGGTGCTCATCAACGCTGTCATTGGCTACCTAGAAGAATCTAAAGCCCTGAAGGCCATCGCGGCCTTATCTCAGGGTCTGGAGGCTGATGCAAATGTCCTGAGGGAGGGCAAAAAAAAGAAAGTTTCTGCCTCCGAACTGGTTCCAGGAGATATTGTATTCCTACAATCTGGAGATCGGGTTCCGGCCGATCTTAGGCTCTTCGCGCAGCGGGAATTTCAGGTAGATGAATCTGCCCTCACCGGGGAGTCTTTGCCCGTAGAAAAGCAAACCGAGCACTTGCTTGGCGAAGTAATTCTGGGAGATCGCATCAATATGGCTTACTCCTCCACCTTAGTAACCCACGGCACCGCTCAGGGTCTGGTGGTTTCTACCGGAGATCAAACTGAGATCGGGAAAATCAACCAAATGATCGCCTCCGCTGATATTTTGGCTACTCCTTTGACTAAAAAAATCGATCAATTTAGTCAATTACTACTTTGGATTATTCTGAGCCTGGCGGGCATCACCGTGAGTGCTGGTATTTTGAGAGGCTTTCCTCTGGGAGATGTTCTGCTGGAAGGAGTCGCTTTGGCGGTAGGAGCGATCCCGGAGGGTCTGCCCGCCGTGGTCACGATTACGCTGGCCATTGGTGTCTCTCGTATGGCCAAGCGAAAAGCCATTATTCGTAAGCTCCCCGCCGTAGAAACTCTGGGGAGTACTACCGTGATCTGCTCTGACAAAACCGGCACCCTGACCCAAAACGCAATGACTGTGCAAAAGCTCATCACTTCGCTTCGGCAGACAGTCACCCTGACCGGAACCGGATACGAGCCTCGGGGGGAAATACTTCGTCTCGATCCTAATTCTGACGAACCGCAAAGCATTGAGCCAGACCAAGAGCCTAGCTTGGAAGAACTACTGCGGGCAGGCTTGCTTTGCAATGACTCGAGGGTCGTTCAAGAGCAGGGGCGCTGGAAAGTAGAAGGCGACCCCACCGAGGGAGCTTTAATCACAGCTGCACTCAAAGCAGGGCTACAACCAGTAGAACAGGAAGCAGCTTACCCCAGAATAGATACACTCCCCTTTGAATCTGAGTACCAGTACATGGCCACCCTCCATCAATATGAGCAAACTCAAATGGCTTATATCAAAGGCTCGGTGGAGAGAATCGTGCCAGCCTGCTCTCACGTCTTTGACTCGACCGGAACGGGAAGCGAACTGGATGCAGTCGCCATCCAGGCGGAAGTCCATCGGCTGGGGGCTTCAGGACTGCGGGTGCTGGCCTTTGCCCGTAAAGAAATCCCTTCTCCCCGCCAGACCGTAGATCACCAGGACGTAAAAACGGGACTGACTTTTTTGGGTCTGCAAGCTATGATTGACCCTCCCCGTACGGAAGCTCTGGAAGCGGTACTTGCCTGCCAGGAGGCCGGGATAGAGGTAAAAATGATCACGGGCGACCATGTAGTAACCGCAACGGCGATTGCCCAAAAATTAGGTCTCCATACTCGACCAAGCAGCCTCCCCGGTATCAGTGGCACTGAACTCACCCAATTAGAAGAAGAAGCCCTCCAGACGGTATCTGAGCAAAAGGCAGTATTTGCTCGCGTGAGCCCTTCCCAGAAGCTGTCTTTGGTCAAAGCCTTACAAGCCCGAGGGCACGTAGTTGCGATGACGGGTGATGGGGTCAATGACGCTCCCGCTCTCCGGCAAGCCAATATTGGAGTAGCCATGGGCATTACAGGTACAGAGGTGGTCAAAGAAACCGCAGATATGATCCTGACCGACGATAATTTCGCCAGTATCAAAGCAGCCGTAGAAGAAGGGCGGGGCGTGTTTGACAATCTGGTCAAATTTATTACCTGGACACTGCCAACCAACCTCACGGAGGGGATGGTAATCTTGATTGCTTCTCTACTCGGAATCACACTCCCGATTACGCCGCTACAAATACTGTGGATTAATATGACCACGGCTGTTTTCTTGGGGTCAACCCTGGCCTTTGAGCCTAAAGAGCCCAATGTGATGCAGCGCCCTCCGCGTGAGCCTAACACGCCCTTGCTTACGTCTCGGCTGATTTGGCGGATTCTCTGGGTCAGTGCGCTGCTGGTTACGGGGGTTTACACTTCCTACGAGTACGCGATTTTGTCCGGAGCCAGCATTGACCAGGCTCGCACCATTTCTGTGAATATTATTGTGTTTGGAGAACTCTTTTATTTGTTCAATTCGCGATCTCTGGAGTTTTCTCAGTTTAAAATTGGCTTCTTTACCAATTCCTGGCTCATCGGAGGGGTTTTCTTGATGTTGGGACTCCAGTTACTCTTTACCTACGCGCCGATTATGAATCAAATTTTTGATACGGCTCCCATCGGGATCAAATCCTGGATCATCATTCTGGCCATCAGCACTCTGCTGCACGGCTTAGTGGAGTTTGAAAAATCCTTGGGACGTTGGAAAAAGTATCGCACTTTTGTGTAGAATGTGGAAAGAGCACTTTCCGTGATTTACTTTTTGGTAAAGGCAAATGCATCGAGCTTCTCTTTGGGTAGCCCCGAATGTTTGGAGCCTAGCGAAGGGTCTTTGGGCCCGAGTAGACCGCTAAAACAGGGGGCTTGCCCCCTGAGCTTAGTCCTCGATAATCGTGTATTCGGTGCGGCGATTTTTAGCGCGATTCACGGGGCTGACGTTGGGCACCAATGGCTTAGAAAAAGCATAGCCTTTTGTCTCAATTCGGTTGGCATCTACTCCTCTTTCTATCAAGTAATTAGCTACTGAGCGTGCTCTTCTCAGAGATAGAGCGGTGTTGTAGTTTTGCGTACCGATGTTACAAGTATGCCCCCCCAGCTCAATACGAATAGTTTGATTGTCTTTGAGATAGGTCAATAAATTATCAATGGAGGCTTTGGCCGCCGGACTCAGAGAGCTTTGGTCAAAACCAAATCTCACCTCAAAGGCAAATTCCGGAGGTCTTACCTGACTGCTATCATTCACTCTGGCAATATCTACCCCACTGGGTTTGCTAATCTCCAATCCGCCTTTATCCAATTTTTTAAGCATGGGTTTGGGAGCAGTTAAGGAGTAAATATCTTCTTGTCCTAAACCAGATTCATCCGAAGAAACATAATAACCTTTGCGATTATCCACAGTCAGTACCAAGTGTACGTCATCATCGGGACCATTGATAGGATAGCCCATGTTGCTTGGCTCTCCCCAAGTTCCATCTGCTTGTTTTTCGGATTTAAACACGTCATAGCCACCGATATTTTGATGACCTACCGAGCTAAAGTAGAGTGTCTTGCCGTCAAAAGAAAGGAAAGGTGCATCATCATTGTAAGGCGTATTGATAGGTTCGCCTAGATTCTCGGCTGGCCCCCAGTCTCCCCCGTTTTCTCGTTTGCTCACGTAGATATCCAGTCCTCCTACACCACCAGGACGCTCACTGGCAAAATACATCGTGTTTCCATCTGCCGACAGGGCTAGAGAAGTTTCTTGATATTTTGTATTGATGTTGTTGTTCAGTTTCTTAGGTTCTTCCCAGATTTTTTCTGCTTCATTGTATTCGGAAACGTATAAATCTCCTTTGGTTTTACGCTCATCTCGGTAGAGATAGAGTTCAGAACCATCTGCCGAAAGAGCTGCTCCTGCGTCGTGATACTTTCGGTTAATATTCAGGTTTTTAGGGCTTCCCCACTTCTCTTTTTCCTCGCTAGCTTCTTGCTTGCTAGCTTGGTAGATGTCTTCATAGAAAAAATCGTCCCCCAAATCTCGCCTGCCGCCCGTGGTATTCTCACGACGGGAGGTAAAAACCAGAAAAGAAGTATCTTGCGGGATCAAGGGAGTGTAGTCGGGGTATTCACTGTTTACAGGTGCTCCTAAGTTTTCTATATTCGCGCTAATGGCTTGTCCTTCCAAGCTAATTCCATTTTCACACTCTTGGATTTTCTTTTTAGCACTGGCTATTTTTTCCTCGTATTCTTTTTTCTTTTCCTCTCTTTTTTTTCCTTTCAAATCAGAAGAGGATAAGCTATTCGTTGCTTGTTCGTAAGTAGTGATGGCCTTTTGGTAATGATCTTTGGCCTCTTGGAATGCTCCTTGAAAATGGTAAGCCTGTGCCAGCATATATTCTAGGTCTGTCTGGTGATTGGGATTGGCTGCGTAGACTTTTTCAAAGCGGTGCAGGGCTTCTTTTTTTTGATTGTAATTCAGATAGCAAACACCAAGATTATAATTGTAGGCTAAATTATCAGGGTCTGCTTTGAGGAGTTGCTGATACAAATCAATAGCAGTAGCGTATTCATGGTACTTCATGGTCGTTTCCGCATCCCGACTTAATCTGGCTAATTCTTTTCTGCCTTGGGCAAAAACTAGGGTCTGGTTTATTCCAGATAGCAGGATTAATGTGGCTAGTAGTCTTTTCATAACTTATGCAAAGTTATTTAAAATTGATATTATGAGGTTGAGTATATTTGTTTGATCTGTGTTATTGACTAGTAAATTTTACAGAAGCCTTGCAAACAAGATCATCCAAGGCATTTATAGCGTGCTTAATATCTTCTCCGTCCTCCGGGTAATCTTGGGTATCTACGGGTAGTTAGGATATAATTAAGGCGAAACCCAGTGATAATGTACATATCATTTTCTTTGGGCGTATTTCCTCTTTTGTCTCCAAGATTTCCATAACTAGGCAAATGCTGGAAAGTCTGACCGTCCGTAGCCGGTAATTCTTGAAAACTAGTGGGATCACCAATAATCCCGTAGCGATTGGTAGGGTTTCCAACTATACCGACAATGTCTTCTAGGTTACGATTTTCACCCGAAACTGCGGCTCTTGTTTCTGCGGAGCGATCTGAAAGTGCTACCGCGAGTGGCCCTACCTGATCTAACAAATCAAACATATCGGGGGATAATCCTCCTACATCATCTATATGATCAAAGAAAAGCAGACGGAAACCCATTTCAAAACCTAGGTCTAGACGATCACTAATTCTGAATCTGACGCCTGCCCCAAGGGGAATTGCGGGCTGAATGAGGGAGTATTTGGAATTATATTCTCCCCCTGCGCGGTTTTTGGTAAGCCCTTGTCCCTCTGTACTGAGTGGACGCAAATTTACCCAATCTCCTGGCGTGGCATCACTGCCTGTATAGTCTAAAGGGACTTTGGCTTGTGGGTTGTGATAAAAACCAGCAATCCCTGCGAATAAGTAAGGACTAAAATATCTTCTTCGGTAAAAGCGACCACGACTCGGGAAAATCTCAAAAATGGCCATGAAAGACAATTCAAAAATATCATTTCTGAAATGGAGATTGCGACCATATCTGGCTACGCTTTCATCTTTCCCAGGATCAGCGGCTACATAGTCATCTCCTCGCAGGCGTCCGTAACTAAAACTACCTTTTAGGTGAAAATGTGCCCCAATTTTTCGGGTGGCCTCAATACCAAAATTGGGACGAGTAAAAGAAAGTTCGGTGCTGATGCGTTGGCTCAATGGATTCAGATCACCGAAATAGTTGAGTGCATTCAACTGCACACCAATTGTCCAGTAATCTTCTCGCCTCGAGTTTTGAGCCTCGGCCTGAAAGTCGAGAAAAATACACGAAAGGATAAGAAAGAGTAGATTAATTTTTTTCATAGGGTTTCTTAGATTTTGTAGCTTTATTCGCTCAATCAGCCTTGACGCAATGCCTCCCAAAGGTAAAAATTTTTGTATGAAAATATAATTTTCGTCTTTTTTTTTAGCTTCTTGATTTATGTACCGTTAAGCAAGAAAATCTTAAAAAACGAACTAACTAATGGTTAGTACCAAGTAGTTTAGACATAATAGACCAAACTTGTCTAGACTATTTGGAGATGAGATGATAAAAAAGCCAGAATTTTTTATGAATGTGGGCAAAGAATGTTGGTGTGTAAGGTTCTTTTTCTAGACCTAGACGAATGAGTTAACGTGATAACCCAGTAAAGGTTGCGAGTCTTGTTAGCTTCCAAACTTTGAAGAATTCTTTCTATTTCTTGATGAAAGTCTTCAAGCAGACAATACTTCTGAATTAAACTTTGGCGCTTTTTTTCACAGAGATGAGCAACCATATCTTATCAATTTTTATACTAGAATTACATTTTTGTGTTTTTTTTGAAAATTTAGTCGAGTTTTATGCGCCATAACTTCCAAAGACTGCAAGATATTCTACAAAAAGAAGAAAAAATTATACTCGGGTTGATGTCTGGAACCTCCTTAGATGGCCTGGATTTGGCCTTGGGTTCTTTTCAAGGACAAGGGCTTGATGTCCAATGGCATCTACTTCATTTCCATACCCATCCTTATCCCGAAGCATTAAGGAGGGAAATGGAAGATGTTGCTTTTCAAAAAGAAGTCAAATTGGAGCAGCTCTGCCTGCTCAACACACGCCTAGCACATTATTATGCAGAAGTGATTCTAGCTACGATGGAGGCTTGGCATTTTCCAATCAATCAAGTCGATCTCATCGCTAGCCACGGGCAGACCATCTATCATGCCCCTCGTTCTCTTCCCGGTCTTGATCGCCAGTCTTCGGCCACCCTACAAATGGTAGACGGCGACCATATTGCCTACGCTACTGGATGCATTACCCTGAGCGATTTTCGTCAAAAACACGTGGCTGCGGGTGGAGAAGGAGCCCCCTTGGCTACTTATGGGGACTATCTGCTTTTTTCTCATCCAGCAGAGAGTCGTATTTTACTTAATATAGGAGGGATTGCCAATTTCAGCTATTTACCTGAACAAAAAAATGCTGCCCCGGTCTGGTCTACGGACACTGGCCCTGGGAATACCCTCCTCAATCAGGTGGTGAAGTCGTATTTTCCAGAATTAACCTATGATCCAGAAGGGAGTATCGCGCGAACCGGGCAAGTAGATGAATCGCTCCTCAAAGCACTCAAAGATGAGCCTTTTTTTCAGCAAAAACCTCCCAAAACCACTGGGCCTGAATTATTCAACTTAGATTGGCTGAGGAAAAAACAAATGCAGGCGGCGCGGCTCAAGATTAAAATAGAAGATCTATTAGCCACACTGACGCAATTGACCGCGGAAACGATCGCAGACGCAGTTCGTCTATGTCCTCGAGAAGATTTGCCTGCTTCTGTCTATGTAAGTGGTGGTGGAGCCTCCAATCTTAGGTTGATAGAAGTGCTGAAAAAAGCTTTGCCAGATTATAAAGTCTTAGATTTTGACGACTTGGGGCTACCCAGAGATGCTAAAGAAGCTTTTGTTTTTGCTTTGCTAGCTCACGAAGCGATCACTTACCAAGACTCGAGCGCAGTTTATCAAAAAGCGGGTTTGATTCCAGTAAGCATGGGGAAGATTTCTTTGCCCTATTGATCTTCTGACGACACACCAGCTTCAAGCTCGTGCATGCAGGTTTTTAGCTCTTGTAAGTAATTCCCATAAAGCCGGCGGATATACCATTTCATAAAAGGATACATCAAGAGGGTAGCAATGACGGTTAACCCCAGCGAAATCGCGATGATTTCCCATTGCATGGCTTGTTGCAAGGTATGGTCTTCTCCGGCCAGCGTAAAGCCATAGAAAAAGCCTGTTAAGAAACTGATGGGGGTAATGATAATACTTCCGTAGAGATAGATTTTAAGGAAAGTGTCCAGTACGTGAATAAGCTTTTGGAGAGAATTTTTCAGATTATCCGAGGTGATTGCTACGGCATTGATTTGGCGATATTTAAAAAAATAGTATCCTCCTGACAGAACACAAATCACCATAATCATGGCAAATAGTATTTGATGCTCGATTTGGCCGACCAATAAAGTCGTGATTGAGAAAACGAAAGACATCACCAAGAGCAAACCTACTTCCAAGAAAATGCTTCGATTAATTTTGCTGATGGCGTTTTGGGTACGACCGCTGAGCATTTCTTTGATTTCGGCAGGACTGATTTGCTGTCCTTGTTCTTCGGTGTAGCTTTTCCAGATATTTTTGAGTTCCTCTAATTCCATTTCAATGCTTAAAAATAATTTTTTTGAGCTTATTTTTGATACGATTCATTTTTACACGCACATAGTTTTGGGTAATTCCCACGGTTTCAGCGATTTCTTCATAGCTTTTATCTTCCAGGTAGAGCATCATGATAGCTCGTTCTACTTTACTCAAATGCTTAATGGCTTCTCTGAGTATTTTAATTTTTTCTTCTTGTTCAAAATCGTACGGTTCATCGGCGATTTGAAGTATGGTCTGAGATAAGGAAGCCTTTTCAGGTTTTTTACTCTTTTTTCGGAAATGCGAAATAGCCGTATTGAGTGCCACTCGGTACATCCAGGTACTCACTTTGGCTTCACCCCGAAAACGTGGGAAAGATTTCCAAAGCTGAATCAATATTTCTTGAAAAAGGTCTTTGCGTTCCTCCTCATGGTCTACGTACATCGCGCAGACTTTGTGCATGATTCCCTGATTTTCCGAAATTATTTGAATAAATCGTTCTTCCAATGGCTCTTGTTCACTTTGGTTAATTCACTAGTCGCAAAGAGTGAGCGATCGTTACAGGAGACAGGCTTTTTTTTAGATTAGTTCAAAATTTAGGAAATGCATCTATTTTGTTATCAAAGAGACACACAAATCATCAAAAAAGTGATATTTTTGGTATAAAAAGTGCGATTATGTGTCCAAATGATTGCTTCTAACCTTATCTGCCTCAAAGTTTATGAACAAATTTATTGAATACATTGAATCTTTCGAGATCAATCTCCTGCTGCTGATTTTACTAATTGGCGTACCCATCTGGATCGTGTACATGTTTATCCGAGATGTTACCAACAAGAAACAAACGATCAAGCATAACTTCCCCGTGGTGGGTCGGCTGCGTTATTTCTTGGAATCCATTGGCCCCGAGCTTCGCCAATATATCGTAGCCAACAACCGGGAAGAACTGCCTTTTAATCGCAGCGAACGCTCTTGGGTCTATGCCTCGGCGAAAAAAGAAAATAACTACGAAGGTTTTGGTACGGATAAAGATATCTATGCCCCCGGCCACGTGTTTATCAATCCGGCACTGTTTGCCTACAAGCCAGCGGACAATCACCCCAACCATACTGACCCTTATTTTCTTCCTTGTGCCAAGGCCATGGGAGTATATAATCAAAGGAAAAGACCTTATCGTCCTTACTCGGTGGCTAATATTTCGGCCATGAGCTTCGGTTCACTATCTCGCAACGCGGTCATTGCTTTGAATAAAGGCGCCTTGACGGCCGGTTGTTACCATAACACGGGCGAAGGCAGCCTGTCTCCCTACCACAGCCATGGCTCGGACGTGATGTTTCATTTCGGCACGGGATATTTTGGCGTGAGGGATGAAAACGGGAATTTTTCCATGGATAAGATGGTGGAGTTGACCCAAAAACACGACTTCATCCGTGCCATCGAGATCAAGCTTTCCCAGGGAGCCAAGCCGGGCAAGGGAGGAATTTTGCCTGCTTCCAAGATCACCAAAGAAATTGCTGAGATCAGAGGACTCCCTATGGGTCAGGATGTACTTTCGCCCGCTTATCACAGTGCCTTTGGGAATGTGCCTGAGTTACTCGATTTTATTGAGGATGTAGCCGAAAAGACTGGACTGCCCGTGGGTTTCAAATCTGCCGTGGGACGATTAGAAATGTGGGAAGAGCTAGCCGATTTGATGCTAGAAAGAAATTCGGGTCCTGATTTCATCACCATAGACGGCGGCGAAGGGGGCACGGGAGCCGCCCCGCATTCCTTTGCTGATCATATGTCGCTTCCCTTTGCCTTTGCTTTCACGAGCGTGTATAAAATATTTTTGGAAAGAGGCTTGACGGATCGGATCGTGTTTATTGCTTCGGGTAGATTAGGCTTTCCTGCCAAAACAATTATGGCCTTTGCGATGGGTGCCGATTTGATTCACGTAGCCAGAGAAGCCATGCTCTCGATTGGTTGTATTCAGGCGCAGGTATGCCATACCAATACTTGTCCGGCCGGGGTTGCTACCCAGAACTGGTGGCTGCAGAGTGGTCTGAACCCCGAAGACAAGGCCAAGCGATTCCATAATTATGTAACCAACTACCGCAAGGAAGTTTTACAGATGACCCACGCTTGTAACTACGAGCATCCTTGCCAAATTACAATGAATGATGTAGAGGTGGGTATGTCTGATACCAAGCGCACCGAAACGCTGGCAGATAACTATGGTTATCAGAAGCACCCGATTCCTTTTCAAGGTATGCAACACCTGATGGATTGTCCTCATCTGGGAGGCTTAGGTAAAAAGATGACTCATCAGGCCAAAGACCCCTTGAAAATGCTTTAGAAAATTGGGGGGTAAATTTCCGATTCAACCGAGAAAACGGTATCTTTGCCCTCCAAATCTGATTTGCATCCGTAGCTCAACTGGATAGAGCACCAGACTTCGGATCTGGGGGTTGAGGGTTCGAATCCTTCCGGGTGTACATCTTTACGAAATCCTGAAAGTTTGTCTTTCGGGATTTTTTATTTTTGTGGGTTTGCTGGCTGTTTTGGGGGATTTTGAGTAACTTTAGGGAATGAAAATTTGTAAAATTTATCGTTTCTTGAATCAGTAATCTGGTCAGTAGTGTATTTTTTAAGGTACTGACCAGTGTCCTAAAACACGCAAACTACTATGCTTAGCATCTCTTTTCTCATCAAACCTAGTGATTGTAACAGTAAGGGAGAATCTCCTATTTATTGTCGTTTTTTTGTGAACAGTAAAAAGAAGGAAATCAGTACGGGTATCCGTGTACCCGCAGACTGGTGGAATGTGGAGGCCAAACGGATCATGGTTCCTAAGAAAGCAAGCCCAGCCGATAAGCAGCTTATTAAAGAATATAATGAGACGATTCGGGTGCTGGAAGGAAGGGTCAGGGCTGCTTATAATAAGCTCCTTGATCGCGGGAAGGAGGTCAGTGCGCTCATGCTGAAAGAGGAGCTGACGGATCGGAATCGACATAAGACCTTGGTGGATGCTTTTGAGATGTTACGAAAGAAGGCGAAGGCTAGTGGCCGAACTTCGGTACACCTGCATATCAATCGCTATGAAAAACACTTTCGGGAGTTTTGTAAGAAACATTATCATTCGGAAAATTTGCTTCTCAGTGAATTGTATGATCGGAGAGATTTGAGCTATGAGTATGAGGCTTGGGCTATTCAAACCAAAGGATGGAAATCCACTTATGCTCGGAAATCATTCAGTTATGTGAAACAGGCCATTAACATGGCTTACGAGATGGGTTGGATAGAGAAGGTGCCTAAATATCATCAAATCAAGGCGAGAAAGGAAGATATTTCGCCCAAGGATGTGTTGAATACGGTGGAAGTGAAGCGATTGCAAGAGACGGATTTTCAGAATGAAAGTCTGCGAAGGGTGGCCGATATTTTTTTGTTCCAATGCTACACGAGTTTGGCTTATGTGGATGTAAAGAATTTGAAATGGGCGGATCTGAAACAGGACTTAGCTGGAAATTGGTGTATCCCCAAACCGAGGCAGAAATCGGGACAGGAGTTTGTGATCCCGCTGGTGGCTGCGGCTTGGGAGCTAATTGAGAAGTATCGGGAGGATGCGCATCGCAAGGCTTATTATCCTGATTATATTTTTCCGGTGAAGAGTAACGGGAAGATGAACGCTTATTTGAAAATTATCGCAAATTTCTGTGGGATTGAGAAGCATCTTTCTACGCACGTGGCTCGCTATACTTGTAATCAGTTGCTCTACGAAGCGGGGGTGTCGGATGAGATTCGTAAGCAAATCTTGGGGCACTCTACGGTGAAGATGACGGCGCACTACACCAAGGTGAATAGCGAGGTGCTGAGTAAAGCGATGGAGAAGTTAGATTTTTAGATGAGCTAAACTAACCAAAATTTAATCCTTTTGACGTGGAGTATAGCGAGTAAAACTTTAGAGGTTGGACAGATGCTTTTTAAACATTTCTGGTCTTTCAGCTTGAATTTTCTTGAGCAAATCGTTGATCTTGACTTGCTGTTTGCAATGGCTGATTAGGCTTTGAATAATGATGGGTTTAGGACTGTTTGTACCCAAAAAGGTCTAGTCAAAATCCTGCTCCCGCCCACTAGGTCTGTGCGCCCCTCGCGATTTTGACAGGCTTGCCTACGGTTCGGATTAGTTTGTTGAGCCTCATTGTTTTGGTGTTGAAATGTTTTGGTTATTCCTCGCTTCTTCTGGCTTTTTCAAAAGGAAGTCATCTAACGCCTTACCCACCCCTACCGCTTGGTTCAACTCTGCTCACTTAGAAAGCCCCTAAGATGAGTTTTTGATCTACATTCGGTTCTTCGCGACAAGACCCTTGGCAGGGTGACAAGGAGGTAGGGGCTTGCTCGATTCAGGGCACTAAATTCCTTGCCTTTGCTGGTGGCTAAGGGCGAAGGTGGGTTTTTGATTTAAATTCAGTTCTGCGCGACCAGACTCTGGGCAGGGCGACCGTGAGCTAAATTTCCCAATTTTCTTGTATCTTAGAGCCAAGAACCCCAAACCCTACATCTATGGACGCTATCCCCATTACGCTCAATGGTCAAACCTATAACCGCATGCGCTTCGTGAAAGGCGGCGAAGGACAAATTGGAGGGGCAGAGAATGAAAGTTGGGGGAAAAGTCCTATTACGCAGGTAGAAGTCTCGGACTTCTACCTGAGCGAGTACTTGGTCACGCAGGACTTGTATGAGGCAGTAATGGATGAGAACCCTTCCCGCTTCCAAGGTGCGCGCTATCCAGTGGAGCAAGTGAGCTGGATGGAGGCGGTACAATTTTGTAATGCCCTGAGTACCCAGCTGGGCAGAAGGCCCGTCTACGAGATAGAAGATGCCGAAAAGGGCTGGGCCTTTCCTGACTACGCGGCTAATGGCTTCCGGCTGCCCACGGAGGCGGAGTGGGAGTATGCCGCCCGCGGGGGGCGGTACCAAGAACCGCACAAATACGCGGGCTCGGACTACTTGCACGAGGTGGGTTGGTACAATGAGAATAGCCACGATGAGAGCAAGCCCGTGGGGCTAAAGCTGCCCAATGCCCTGGGCTTGTATGACCTAAGTGGGAATGTGTGGGAGTGGTGTGAGGATGATTGGGACACAAACTTGTACGAGAAGCTGGCTGGCCAGCAACTCCCCCTGCCTGTGGATCGTGACCAGCGCAAGGAAACTACAAGCCACCCGGTTCGGGGCGGCTCGTGGTACTACCTTGGTTACTTCGCTGCCGTGGCCTACCGCAACTTCAACCTCAATGGCTTCAACTTCCGTGGCAGCAGTGTTGGGTTTCGGTTGTGTAGCCCCCAAACTCCAGTTTGGGCGGCAGGGGCTAGGGCTAGGCAGTGAGGTCTTGCTTAGGGCTACCTTCTGTCCTTATTTTAAAAAACTTCCAAGCTGGAGCTGGGAAGTGACTGCCCCCTTGAAAGGCCATCTTTATTGCTCTACTGCCGTCCGCCCCTCGATCACTTCCCGGAGTGCCACCTGCATCCACTCCCCTAGCTTGGCCTCGCGCTGCGCCACGGCGGTCTCTAGCTGATCACAGAAGGCCATCAGCTTATTCACGATCTGGACAATGGCTTTTTGCTCAACAGGGGGGGGGCAGGGGAAATATTAAGTTTTTAATCATTCCCAGCATAGTATGGATCATTTGAGATATCACCCCACAAATTAGCTTCAGACAAATCAGAAGCCATATTTTATTTGCCAAAAATAGCGAAGTGAACTTCGCCTAAAGCTCGAGAAACTTTAACAATCCGAAGTGAGCTTCGCTCAGCCGCTTAAAAAAAGGCCATTTTAAGCCTATTTTAGGCCTTTTTTTACTTGGCACAGCGATTGAAACATATATAAGCAAATAGTTGATTTTTTCTGCAGTTAAAGATCAAGATTTAAATAGTCCCATTTGAAAGAATGTGATTTTTAAGTCCAGGAAAACTATGCTCTATGTTTTTAGAAAGCGAGTGATGAAACCTTTATGAAGTAAATGATAGAATTTCAGATCATATTTATATCCAAATTTTTAACCCTTAACTTTTAATGACTATGCACGATATTGATAAAACTGCCGATGAGTTTGAATTTGAGTTTGAGAACGAATTTGAGTTTGAGAATGAAAGCGAATTTGAGTTTGAGAACGAGTTTGAGTTTGAGGATGATGATGAGTTCGAGTTTGAATTTGAGGATGATGATGAGGCTCTTTCACCAGACCAAGAAATGGAATTGCTTGAAGAGTTGATGGCCGTTCAGAATAATGAAGAACTTGATGAATTTGTAGGAAAACTGGGACGAGCCGCACTTGGCTTTGCCCGTAATCAAGCCGGAAACTTTCTTCGGTCTCCCCAAGGAAAAAAATTTCGCAAAGATGTGGGGCAGTCTGCACGCCGTTTTCTAAAAGGAAGCAGTCGCCTTATCCGTCGCAGTGGTCGTAACTTAGGAGATTACCTAGGCAGCCAAGCTGGAAAGGCAGTAGAGAACGCCGGAAAACGTTTGATCCGCGGAGCCTCCAATCGTTTAAAACGTACTTTTCGCTATGAGATGGAATTTGAAAACTCCCCTCGAACTAAGAAAAGTTCAAACGGAGCAACCCGGACTTCCGCCCAAAAAACCCAAGGTAAATGGTATAGAAAAGGTAATACTATTGTCTTGAAGGGCTTGTAAAACAAGGTTTTATACTTTTAAATTATTTTACAAATTTTATTTTTCAACATAAATTTCTTTAAATCATGCAATACAACGATTATGCTTCTCAGGAACTAGAAGCTGAGTTCGAGAACGAATTTGAGAGCGATTACGATGATGAATTTGAATTTGAATTCGAGTATGGTGATGACTACGAGTTTGAGTTTGATGGGCCTTTCGGTGAAAGTGAAGAGATGGAACTAGCCGCGGAGTTACTAGCGGTTGGCTCAGATCAAGAGCTTGATGAGTTTATTGGTAAGCTTGTCAGGAGGGCAGGCAGAGGCGTAAAACGCTTTGCGCGCTCAAAGGCAGGAAGGGCGGTCGGAAGCTTCGCGAAGCGAATGGCTAAACGTGCTTTACCCGTTGTGGGGAAGGCCGCCGGAGGTTTCTTTGGTGGACCCGCCGGGGCTGCAATTGGAGGGAAGCTAGGAGGACTGGCTAGTCGAATGTTTGAGATGGAGCTAGAAGGATTAAGCCCTGAAGATCAGGAGTTTGAAGTAGCAAAGCGCATCGTTCGTTTTACGGGGGAAGCAGCTAAAAATGCAGCAAAAATTCCCCCTTCAAAAATGACCAAAACAAATGCCAAGAAAGCCATTACCAAAGCAGCCAAGAAACACGCTCCTGGCTTGTTGAAAGGTCGCTCAGGAGGGAAAAGAATGGGAAAGTGGATGCGTCGGGGAAATCGTATCATTCTGTTCGGCGCGTAGATGCAAAGACTTCGGCGCTTTTTCTGATCCAAGAGGCTAAGGCGCTCAACACGCGCCTTGAAGGAATTGAACCTTTCGCGCTCAATATTCCCCGAGTTGGTGCGGCGGAAATAGATCAAGAAGCACAAAAGGGCATTCACCAACTACTTGCTAGGAGCAAGCAAGAATTGAATCTGCAAATTAAAGGCTTTACGTTTTGGCTAGAACGCCGTGCTGATAACAAGGTAAAGCCGAAAAAAATGCAAGCTGTTTTCTCGCTTCTCAAGCTACGCTTCAATGCACTTTTGGATAAGTTGGATATTTTCGCCGATGTGCTTAATCAAAGAGCAGAACAGGATACGGGAGTACGCTTAGCGGGGTTGGATGCTTTGGCCAAAGATAGCCTCGAGGTGGGACAAGCTTATTTCAAATTACCTCCTATGATTTGCTATCTGGACCGAGGCCACGGAGCCGCCATTCGAAGGGCGCGCACCCGACTCCCCGGGGGCAAAAAAAATCCCGTTGCCGTCATCCGGGTTCCACGGGAGCGGATGGTCGGGAGTGGAATTGCCTCCTCTTTGATCCACGAAGTGGGGCATCAGGGAGCGGCGCTTCTGGATCTGGTTAATTCTATGCTGGCACGTCTGCAAGGTCTGGCGGAAAGCTCACCGGATGAATATGACTTGTGGATGCTGTATCGCCGCTGGATTTCAGAAATATTGGCTGATTTCTGGGCGATCGCTCAACTAGGAGTAGGCTCAACGCTTGGATTGATCGGGGTCGTTACCCTGCCCCGTTACTTTGTGTTTCGCCTGGTTCCAGACAAGCCGCACCCCTTTCCCTGGATACGGGTAAAGATCAGCTGTGCCGTCGGGAAAAGATTATACCCTGACTCTCAGTGGGATTACTTGGCTCAGCAGTGGGAGAAGTTTTATCCTCTCCAAGGTTTGCCCAAAAGCCAACAGAAGCTGATTAAGCGACTTGAAGCTTTACTTCCCAAATTTGTTGAGGAACTCGTGAATCATCGCCCGGTTTCTCTGCGGGGAAAAAGAGTACGGGATATCTTCCCCGTCCGAGCGAGGCAACCCGCGAGGTTACGCCAAATGTACCAGAACTGGCAAGAGAGACAGATTTCGCTCAAGCAACTTTCACCCGTGGAAGTATTTGCCACGCTCGGGCAAGCTCGGGCGGACCGTAAGCTTGATGCCAAAGCCGAAAGTCAGCTCATTAATCAATTGTTGCGATACTGGGCATTGAGCCAAGCCTTGTCCCAACACTAGAAAGATAATTATTTTAATCCTTAACGTAAAAAGAAATGGAAACACCCTATATTTTTATTTGCAACCCTGAACCCGAGGAAAAAATATTCCAAGGGCAAAGGGTTACCCTAAAGTTTGAGAGACTCGCAAATTTTGGTGGTTTCTCCATGCGCTGGTACAACCGAACCTGGAAGCGGGAAATTGACCCCTATGTCCTCTTGCTTTCGGAAGAAACCACGCCTCCAATCCCTACTTCTGGAGGGGAAAGTATACTTCCGGTTTATCGCTTAGAAACGCGTTCTCTATCGGTGGGCTGGTTTGATGGATACTTGCGATTAGTTAGTAAGGAAGAAACTATTGGCCAACTCATCGGTGCGATTAAGGCAGCATTGGGTCTGCCAGCTGAGAATGAGTTGGCAGATGCGTCGCCAGAGGTGCGTGCGTTGTCAGCTGCTCTCGAAGCTTTTCAAATCCCCTCTGATCCTAGTATTGAGGAATTAAGCCTAAGCCTAATTGAAATTCTGAATCGAGAGTTCACTCGCTTGTCCTCAATGCCTAGTATCGAGAAGATCAAGGATGAATTAGCTGTTATTATCGAGGGCAGGATAGATGTTTATAATGAGAGGAGAAATCCGAATAATGAGAGTAATCCAGAGATAAGTACCACTCCTGAAGCAATCAGAGAAGCGCTCAATTATTTGGTGATTCAGCTTGATTTCTCCCTTTTGATCGAGGAGGCCATTGGTTCTACTGTGGAGGTGGGGTTACAGAGAACTTCCGAACCCTTGACCAGGAATATTTTACTTTGGTGCATTATTCAGCAATCTTCCAAAGCCATTGAATTCAATTTGTACAAGGAGAAGGTCAACGAGCTAATTTGTGGTCGGACTTATTTTGGGAAAGAATCACTACAGGAAGTCGATGAGAATAGCCGTATCGTGAGTCGTTTGCGCTCTTATCAACATCTTCTGACGCTCACGGATCAATTTCTGATCAATCAAACCGCGGCTTTGCTCAATCCAGCTGTCCCTAGTAACAATGGAGTAACTGGTGATGATTATTTTCTAAACGGCGATGGTATCACCGTTCGGAATCTCACTATGCAGCTCGTGGATAAGGGCTACAAGGTAGATGAGGCCGAGGTAGATGATTTCGTGAGGAGATACTTTGTACTGGGCACACCGATCAATAGCAATGGAAACGGGAGTACGGCTCCGGCTACCTTGCCTTATCTGGATAACGTGGCTAACCGCTTACCCTCGGCCAATAATGATTGCTACGGGGTGGTAAATACCAAATTAGCCGCGCCCTTGTTCATTGAGTTGATTTGGTCTTATTGGCACGAAGAGGCGATGCTAGTCCAGACCCTGAACTCGATTAGTATGCGCTTTCAAAATAAAAAGAGCCGTGGAGCGAAAAGTCAGTTGGAGCGATTTACCATTGATCCCTTGCGTCGCCTTAATAATGTCCTTTGGGGCTATATTCAGGATGAAGGAAACCGTTTATCGCTCACGCGCCGAGCTTATGAATATGATCATCATTATGGGCTGAAACTATACGGCAAGGCCGTTCCGCAAATGGATTCGGTGGATAGCCGCTCTAAGTTCCTAGAAGCTTTTCACCATCTGTTACACTTGGCTGGTTTGTATTATAAAGAGTTCGATGATACGACCGTGTTTGCGGATGCTTATCCGGTTAGGAATGCTCTACGCGAAGTCCACCTACTCTTGGCGGAAGGTGCACATAATCAATATGGAGACCTACCTTGGACGGCACGCGTGGAGATGATGGTGCAACAATGGATTTTGGATCGCCAAGAAATCCGCGAGTTCTTGGGGGGAAGACCCATGGTGCCCTACGAAGAAGGCTGGATGGATCGGGTAGAATCTATGAAGAAGATCCAAGGTTGGGGAGATGTGAGTGTTACTCATTTCCGTAATCTAGCGATTTGGGGAGAACGGATCTTGCTTTCCATTCGCTTTGGAGATTGGATCAACAGCGATTACGGGTCAAAGGAAGCCGCTAATTGGGCTGATTTCTGGCGCAATGATATCCAGGGGTATATTCACGCTTACCGTGCCGTAACCGGAGTAGATTTAATGGCAGATCGGGTTGATAGCCAACTTCCTTCTCTCCACTTGCGCCGTCGCCTGAAAGAACAGAATGGGATAGAAATCAAAAATTAGCAGCAAGTGTCAGACATTGATTTTACATCCTCATTGTATCTGGGGATGTATCATCCTTATCACTTACTTCGTCCTTGGAAACAACTAACAACTGGCAAACCCTACGCCTTACACGAACCTAGTTCTCATCGTAGACTGGCTGGGAGCTTGGCCAGCCTGATGGGGGTAGAAATGTGTGTTTTAGCTCCCTCGACACTGCATCTGTTCTGGGATTTATTTGGTAGTCTGAGTAAGCTGAATGTTCATATTTTTATGGATAAAGCGGCTTATCCCTTGGCGCAGTGGGGCGTAGAAAGAGCCAGAGGAAGAGGAACGCCCATTCACGTGTTTGGACATGATCATCTGGACAGGCTAGAAAGGATGATCGCCGCCAGAAAAGGGAGGAGACCAATCATAGTGAGCGATGGGTGGTGTGTGGAATGTGCCAGAGTCGCCCCGATCGAGCAGTATCTACGCTTGCTTGAACCTCATCAAGGGATTCTGGTGCTGGATGATACTCAGGCACTTGGTATTCTTGGTCAGGGCAAATCCGCTCGGCATCCTTATGGAAGGAAAGGAGGTGGAATATTAAAATGGCTTAACCTCAAAGCTCCTAACGTAATCGTGATTAGCTCCTTAGCCAAGGGTTTGGGGGTGCCTTTGGCAGTAATGGGCGGAAGTAAGCAATGGATGCAGTACTTTCTAACCAAAAGTGATACCCGAATCCATAATAGCCCTCCCGGGATGGGTTCTATCCGGGCAGCCGAAAATGCACTCTTCCTCAATCGAGAAGAAGGAGATCAAAGAAGGCGGGCTTTACATGAAAATATTGATTGGTTCCGATCCGAGATGCATCGTTTGCAGATAAGACCCCGTGGTGGAACCTTCCCAGTTCAAATGCTTAGATTCCGAAATAAAGCATCTGCATCTCAATTGTACAATCATCTGAATCGTGCGAACATCCGTTCGGTCCCGTTGAAATCTCGGATACCCGAAGCAAGCAATCTAGGGCTTATTTTCCGAGCAGACCATCGTGAAAGAGAAATCTTACATTTAATTTCTACGATTGAGCAATACTTTTTAAAAAATCATAACAGATTTTTCACAAAACATGAAAAAACCTTCTATTTCTAAAAAAGAATCGAGTGAAACTGCCCATCCTCGAGGGTGTATTTGTCAATCTTGTCAGCAAGCCCGAACGAGCTCTTTAATCATTGATGCCCATTGCCACGCCGGGAAAGGAGATGGCTTAACGGGGCCTTGGGATACCGATGCTCCCTTGAAAGAATATCTCAAACAGGCGGATAGTTACGGCATCCAAAAAACCGTCCTTTTTGCTGCTTTCCACTCTAATTATGCGTTGGCCAACCGGGAAGTGGCACGGGTTGTGAACAAGAAGCGAGATCGTTTTTATGGGTTTGCTTTTGTCCACGCTCGCCGAGACCAAGGCAGCATTGCTAAAATGATCCGAGTGGCAGTTGAAAAGTACCACTTCTGTGGGATCAAAGTGCATCGTTATGATGCTCGCATTAGCCGGGAGATATGTGAGGTGGCGGAGAGCTACGGCTTACCTGTTCTGTATGATGTGATGGGCGAGGTATCATCTGTGGATCTACTGGCTCGTGAGTACCCCAAGGTGAATTTTATCATTCCTCATTTAGGGAGTTTTGCCGATAGCTGGAAAGCACAACTGGCCTTTATTGATCCTTTGGCTCGCTATCCTAATATTTATACGGATACCTCAGGAGTCAGGCGATTTGATCTGCTTCATGAAGCGGTGCAGAGAGCTGGGGCGTACAAAATTCTATACGGATCGGACGGGCCTTGGCTTCACCCAGGAGTAGAATTAGAGAAAGTGTGGGCCTTATCTTTGTCAGCAAAGGAAGAACAGCAAATACTTTCGGGTAATTTTTTGCGTTTGATATCAACCGTGAGAAGGAGACCATATTATAATCATGATCCCTCCAATCACAAGTGGGAAACTAAGTTATTCCCTTCGGTTGACGCTGAGACTTATGTTGATCCTTGGCTACCTCCCGATCTTGAGCTAGGATATTACAAATAGAATAGTGGCCATTTAACCGAGCCGTGTAACATCACACAGAGGTCAAGGAACGTGCAAATCAGCAAGAATTGCCATCATAAGGTTTCATACATGCTTCACTAGATAGCCAACATTTGACGCTGGTTAGTAAGTATTTCCATTTGATGAGGTTTTCTCCTGCTGCTTGCGAGCCGCCAAGCGCATTTGTAAAGCTCGATCTGTGATTCCTAGTCTTTCCGCTGCTTTTTTTACGATGCCGCTTTCGTGCTCTAGGGCAATATCAATGGCCGTGTCCGCGGCAATTTCTTTAATTTCTTTGAGGCTGGTACCCGTCAAGACTGCTTTCTGGATGGCATCGGGGAAACCTTCGTCTCGCCAATGGTTTTCCAAGAGAGTTAATTCTGGGCGATCCGTTTCTGGAATATCTCCCAGCATAATTGGCCCTGTCCCCAGATGCTTTAATAAAAGTCGCTTCATGAGGTGATTCAGCTCCCTTACATTACCCGAATAGTCTCGATTGGTCAAGTACTCCATCACCATAGGATCGATCGGGGGAGCAGGTCTATTGCCACAATGTTTTTTTAAGAAATGTTTAGCCAGTGAGGGGATATCTTGTCTTCTTTCATGAAGTGGGGGCAGGGCAAAAACCCAAGTAGAAACTCTATGATAAAGATCATGCCTGAAATTTCCCTTGTTCACTTCCTCTAAAAGATTTCTATTGGTAGCGCAGACAAGTCGGAACTCACTCTTACGCCAATTATTACTCCCTACTCGCTTGTAAGTACCCTCTTGGATCACCCTAAGCAGACCAGCTTGTAGTGGCATAGGAAGTTCACCCACTTCATCGAGGAACAAGGTACCCTGGTCGGCCAAAGCAAATGCGCCATCTCGACTGGCTACTGCATTTGTAAAAGCCCCTCTCTCGTGCCCAAAAAATTCGCTGCCCGACAGCTCTGGTACAATTGTACTGCAATCGAGTAGCGTCAATTGCTTCTTTTGCTCTCTAGGGTCTAAATAATGAATTAATCGAGCCACCATCTCCTTGCCCGTTCCACTTTCTCCGGTTACCAAGACCGAGGCATCGGTAAACAGCCCGACTTCAATGACTTGATGTAAGATTTTTTGCCAGCAGGGTGATTCGCCCACCAAATTGTGTTTAATGAAATTGGAGCCAAGATACTTCTCTACCAAATTCCATCGGGCAATTTGATTTTGAATCAATTCTGGCCAGTTTGGACAGCTTTTCCAAAAATAAATATTGGAAATCCCTGTTTGTAAAATTTTCCAAGCCTGATGGCTAGGAATCTGGGCACAGCCAACAAAAATAATAATCAAGCGACAGGAATGATGGTTGAAAACCTCATATATAGTTGTACACAGTTTTTCGCACTCGTAGGTATTAGAACAGAAAAGGATACCTACTCCTTGCTTCGTATCTCCGAGTTTAGCAAATCGGAGGTTTAGCTTCCTCAGCGTATTTTCTATTTCTTGATCACTAAGTTCTTTCTGGGTACAATAGTTCAAGTACCATAGATCGAGCGTTCCTTCCTTGCCCTCTGACATGATTAAAACAAATATTTTAAATCTTGCGATTGGCAATCAGATACAGAATGGGTTTTGTAACGCATGTTTTTAGTGTGTCTTGTAATGAGTTCTTCTAAGTTAAGAGAAGCCTGACAGATTTTCTTAGGAAAAGTGTAAGGAGACGAAGTGTTACCTACCTTGAAGCACAAGATATGAGAAGATGTACGCATAGGTTGAAGTTTATTGTTTATAAATTTGAAGAGAGATCACATTCTATCAAAAACTAGTACTCATCAATTCGCTTGGGCTGACATAGCTTCCACGATACCTTCACAATCAAGTGCTAGCCTTATACCAAATACTTGTAGGGACTGGATTAATCAAGAATCCCTTGCTGATCTTTAATGGGAGTTAATGTATTAACCTTATCCATCCAGCTAATTTCTGGTAAGAAAAAATCAAGCTTCTTTTAGTTCCCTTATGGATTGACAATTTCGGGGATTTTTGGATCAACGTTATCCCCATTTTTGGGTAGGGACTTACTCTTTTTTTCTGCAATATCTTTTGGAAAGCATTGCTGGCTGCTTTACAGGTTTAAATTTAAATGGTGAAATTTTGAACACTCCTGTGAAAAAGATTCGTTATTTAGGTTTTAACTCCATCTGGACAATCAATTTCTGAAAATAACCCTCCCTACTCTTACCCTTCAACATCAATCATTCCTGGCTCATCGCTCCAGAGGTGATGGAGGGTACTCCCGCTGGAGGTAGATGAATTAGTATCATCGCCATCGGCACTGCGGGTTCCCTCGAGGGATACTTTGCTTACCTTGGCGGGTTTGATGGAGAATTTGCCCTCGGAATCTGGCTCGATAGCAACGAGGGTGAAGGCAAAGGCTAGGCTTTTCTCGCCCTCGAAGGTGATTTCTAATCCAGATAGGTTTTTGATCTTGATCTTGGCCTCCGCGTTGACGAGGGCATTTTTGATGCCATTGGTGTCCATGCCCAGTTGGAGTTCGGAAGAGCTTCCCAAACTAATGGTGAAGTTGTTGCTGGTAATGACAGAATCAATCAGGAAAAGCTCGGGTGGGTCTTCTTCAAAGAAAAGCTTGCAGGCAGGGTTGCCCTGATCCATTTGGATATCGCGAATTAACTGTCCTACTCTAGTGGGAGAGAAATAAAGACGCTCAACATTCTCAAAGCTGAACTGTAGCGTACTGGCTTTTTTGATCTCTTGAGAGATAACCGTGGGGACATTGGTAAGACCAAAGCCACTGAGGAAATTACCAAGGATATCTAGCCCCATACTGGTTTCTATCTCACGGGTCTTCTTATGATTGATCTCGGCCATTTCGCTTGTTTCGGGTCGCGCTTGGTGGATGATTGGGGTATTTTCGGGAAGAACGATTTCTGCCAACCGCCCCCAGTAGTTGAGCTTTTTATTTTGATTTAGTAGCAGGGAGAGTGGTTGCAAGCGTTCCTCGGGAATGCGGATGATATTGGCTCGGAATACTTTGTAGAGACTAGTAACGATGGGATCTCCCTTACATAGTTTGAACATGGCCTTAGAATAATGGATTGAACGGTAAGTCAGGCTAAAAATAATGGTTTTTTGGGAATTTTCTTACATGTACAGCTATTTTTTGCTATGTTTGGGTCTATTTATCACCCAGTTAGTGCATTATGGAATTATCCTCGGTGAAGGGGCTTATTGAAAAAATTAAAGAAGAGCGAGAAGAAAGGTACCACGACGAAGAAATTGGCTTCCAATTTACTCGTTATACACAACCGGATCATCGCTTGGCTTTCGGTTATTCAACCATATCTAAAAATAATTATCAGCTGGAGCTTAGGGTACAGGGCAAGGATAGAATGGCCTTCAAAAAGGCTCAGGCTTACAAAGAGGCGGCAAAAGGAGAAGCTAATATTAAGATTATTCCGGAGGTAAGCTTGCCTAGAAGAAAGGATATGCGGGATGAACGAGCAAGTTTTTTTCATCAGAAAAGAAAAAAAGATCAAGCCATCGTGCTGCACATTGGGTCTTCTATCTGTCATAAGGAAGGAGGGTCGGGAACGCTGGGGGCTTTTGTCAATACGGACTGGGGAATCGCGGTTTTGAGTAATAGCCACGTATTGGCTTTGGTAGACCGAGGAGCGCGAGGTAAGGACTTCACGTATCATCCTACTCGCCAAGATACCAATGAGCAATTAAGGGCTAGCCATAGAATTGCACTGCTGAAGGACTACACGGAGTTTTCGGAATCGGACAGGAATACACACGACTCGGCCATAGCCCTCCTTATGGAGGACTGTGAATATACACATACTTCTAACCAAATTCCAGTAGGATTTGGCTTTGCTGATGAAGGGAGGATGCTAGAGTTTAATTCAACTCAAAGCTTGGATGACCTTCTCCTAGCGTATGAAGATGTAGGGAAGATCGGACGTACCACGGGGCAAACTTTTGGTAAAATCACTGGGATTGATGTTCAAGATTTGACGCTAAGAGTGCCTGGAGGTAAGAATTACGTATTTACCAATTTGATTGAAATCACGTCTGATAGCAAGAAGCCTTTTACAAAAGCAGGTGACTCGGGAAGTTTAGTATATATTGATGATGAACTTTATGCAATTGGACTTCATTTTGCGGGTGGTATTCTTTACGAGGGTCGTAAAAAGTACTGTGTAAGCTATTGCTGTCGCTTGGATGAAATTTTGAAGTTTTATAATGATATGACCTTACTGGATTGATTATGGACATAAAAGAAGCTTTAGAGGGATTAAAAGCGTTTTTGAACGCGAAAGATCTAGACGGTATCAACGGGATTGGTATTGGGAAAAGAGGAAAAAAACTGTTTCTGACGGTGAATGTAGAAAAACAACATTATAAACACGCAGCATCTTATATTCCGAGTAGCTATGATGGTTTTGATGTAAAGGTGAAGAAAGTGAGCCAAATGTCTTTTCAGTGATTTTTTTTGAGTGGACAAATGTTGCATTTTTTGGAAAAATGTGTCATAATGACACAATCAAAAGGCTCGAGCACAGAAGCTACGTTCCGTTTATTCCTGGTTATTTGAATACTGCTTTATCCAAGGCGGCGACGCGGTCTTCTAGCTTGAGAAGACGGTCTACTTTGGTGCTGAGGTCTTGGAGGTTGCCCTCGATCTTCACAACGCTTTTATTGAGGTGGGAAAGTTCTTGGTTGGTTTGGGTTTGGTGTTTTCCCTGGCGTTCTGCACGTTTATCTAAGTTTCCAAGATGTTTTTCCTGATTTTCAGAATGCTTCTCTAGGCCAATCAGGCGATCTTCTAGCTTATCAAAATTCCGATTGCTACTATCTTCAAATCGCTCCACACGGGTGATGAGTTGGTCCAAACGAAGGTTGGTTTGGTCTTGGGCGGAGGCCATTTTGCCCATAAAGTCTACCATGACGTCGACTTTGCGGGAAAGGTCAACGAAAAATTCTTCTAAGGCGTCGATTCTTTTGTTAGCATCCATATGCTATGATTTTTAGAGGTTGACAAACAAATTTAGCAATTTTTGAGGTGAAATGAAAGGGTTCTGACCTTCATTTGTTTTTAGGAGGTATTGCCCCAAAAAGAACTGAGTACGTAAATGGTTCAAACAGCTCCCCGAGGGAGGCGAAACAGAAAGTACCTCGGCTCATCAGCCCAATTAGGAAGACTTTATCAGGGATGACCAAGACTTCGGACTATTGGTAAAAGAATACCTGCTCAGGAAGGTGTACGGGAGGCTGAGGGAGTAGCAGACAGTATTTTCTATTTTTCCCGCCCCAAAATATGCTTCAACTCATCCAGATCACTTTCCGACAAAGGCTCTTTCCATAATTCATTGACCTGCCAAAGTCCGCTTTCACGGATTTTCTTCTTGGGAGACGAGTTTCCAAGCCAGCTCTCGGAGGGCTTACAGACGTTGCAGAGGGAGACCGTGGAGATGATTCTGGATTCAAAGTAAAGCCGCTTTGCTTGCTTATCCACGCGGAAGACCACAAAATAGAAGTTATGCTGAATATAATCACTCACTTTGTTTTCTATGGCTTTCTGTTTGGCAAAATCAATAGCATTAGCGTGTTGCGCTTTGGCGGCTCGGGTGGTCAGGTCAATCTCCCATTGCTGCAAGAAGGGGTCTTGACCTTGATTTAGGAAAGCGCGGCCGATATTTTTTCGGAAAATACTCCGGTCTTTATTGGCTTGCAGGAAATGTTGTTTCAGGCGGGAGCGGAGTTGATTTTCGCCCGTGTGGGTACCAATGCGGACGATCCGGTTGGTGTCATGCGCCAATTCTCCCTTCTCGAATAGAATATAAATACCGTTCTCGGGAATTTTTTCCTGATCAAAGGGGAAGGAGTGTTTCTCCATTTGATTAAACCACTGATGAATCGTATCGCAGTTTTTACTCATAGTCAATCGATTTTTAAGCCACTGTAATTGTTTGCCAATGCCTAATCCTTGCATCGGAATTTGATAATTTTTGAGATGGGGAACGAGGAATTTCCGGTAATTCTCCCCGGCCAAGAACGTAAAGGTATCTTGGTGCAAGTCTGCTCGCTGTCCCAACTGAGCCAACACCCTGTCCGCCCAGGCTTTGATCTCAGCCGAGCGCATTTGGTTGAGGGTTTGGTCATAGGGTTCAATTTCTTCCTCGAGTTTCAGGAGGCCATACTTGGCCGAAAGAATAAAAATATGATCTGGCCGTAAGGACTCCGCGTATTTCAGGTTTTTAAGGAAAAGCGGGCTAATGTATAAACTTCGGGCGGGGCTCGGATATTCCTGCTTCATGCTCACGCAGGAGATCAAAACAATATGCTTCATAGATGGACTCAGGGTGTCTTTTTGCTTACCATAATTTATCTTCAGAACTGATGGAGCTTTGTCTGCTCGCTGGATTCAAACTTTGGAAGTGAACTTATTCATTTTTTTCTGATTAAAAAAATTGCCCCATCGGAAGACTCTACCACCGCTTTTTGTCGCCCCCACGCCCATGAACCTAAGAAATGGCAGGCGCTGCAAACCCGCGCCAGCTTAGCAAAACCCTAAATCACGAAAAACTACAGCAAAACTCTAGAGAAAACTACAGCGAAACTCTAGAGAAAACTACAGCAAAACTCTAGAGTTTTGCCCGATATATAGGCCAAAGCATCCAAAAACCTGCTCGTATATATAGGCTATATATAGCAAATCCCGTGTTTTCTATAAATATATATAACCACAGAAATACAAAACTACAGGGTCCTGGACAAACGCAAACCAAGGTAGTTGTACCTATCCTCCGGGGGGTGCGTGCGACGGTAAGCAACCCGACAATACACCGAGTAGTCGTACCAACTCCCACCACGATGCACCCGGTAGGAGCCACTAGCAGGCCCCGGAGGGTTGAACTCGGGGCTACTGGCGTAGTAATCCGAGCCGTACCAGTCCGAGCACCACTCGTATACATTACCACTCATATCGTAGAGGCCCAGCTCGTTGGGTCGCTTCTGCCCCACGGGGTGGGTTTTGCTATCTGAGTTCTCTCGATACCAAGCCACTTCGTCTATATTGTTACTCCCCGCGTACTGGTAGCCTTGGGTCTTTTGCCCGCCCCGGGCGGCGTACTCCCACTCCGCCTCGGTGGGGAGGCGGTAGTTTTGCCCCGTCTGGGCATTGAGCTTCTGGATGAATTCCTGCACGTCATTCCAAGAAACATTTTCCACGGGGCAGTCATCGCAGCCTTGGAACTTGCTTGGGTTTTCACCCATGACCTCTCTCCATTGCTTTTGGGTTACTTCGTACTTCCCGATGTAGAAGTCGTCTAGTTGCACCGTGTGTACGGGCTTTTCGTCATCCTCACCGTCATCACTACCCATCTGGAAGCTACCGCCCGGCACGAAGACCATCTCGGGGAGGTCAGGCGGGGGTTTCGGGGTCGTGGGTGCTTCCTGTTCTGAATCTTCGGGAATGCTCTGCAAGGTCGGCAGGGAGGAGGAGTCTGACTCCTGCGCAAGGAGGTCAGGCTTGGGTTCCTTGCTTTTTTCCAGATAATAAGCCAAATAATTCCCCGGGTACTGATCTAGATAGCCTTTGCCAGTGGCCTGTACTTCCTCGTAGTACTTCCGAGCACTATCCATTTGGTTTAAGCTAACATAGCAAAGCCCCAGGTTGACCTTGGCCTCTAGCTCTAAGCTGTCGTGGCTGAGGAAGGGTTGAAAGCCCCGCGCCGCAAGCTGATACTGACCCAGGTTATACCGAGCCGAGGCTTGATTAAAGCCTATGCAATCCAAATTATAGCGAGGCGTGGCATAGTCTGGCTCTAGCTGGAGGGCCCGCTGGAAGTTATTTTCGACTCCCGTGTATTGTTTATCCCTGTATTGCGCTACGCCCAGGTTGTTGTAATAGACCGCGCTATCACTCACTTGGGTTTGCACGAGGTTCCAAGCTTGGAGGGAGGCTCCGTAGCCGGGGGAGGAAGTCAGATCTTCTACCACATTGAAAAGATGCAAAACCCACAGGGAAATGCCCAGCAAAGCCAGCAGGGAGAAGCTACGAAGGAACACTTGGGAGGCTTGGGTTTGGTATCTCTTCTCCAGCTCCTTTCTGAGTAGTTCATCTTGCAGCAGGCCGCTCTGCCCGAGCCTACGGAGCTGGAGCCAAGCTCGGGAGTCTCGGGGGTGGAGTTGGGCGGTTTGAGCGAGGATTTGCGTTTGCTTTTCCTCGTGGGCGATGGAGTCGGTGGGCACTTCGGTTCGTGGGTCTTGTAGCACTCTGAGGACGGCCTCCCGGGCGGCTTTTTCCTCGGCGGGGCTGAGTTCGGCGAGTAGGGCTTGGCGTAGTTCGGCTGGTATTTCTTCGGAGGTATTCAGCCAGGGCACGCGGGTGAGTTGCACCAGGTTCTGGGCACTCAGCAGCCCTTTGGCCTCGGGGATTTGCTCCTCCCAGCCCCGGCCAATCGCCAGAGTAATGGCCCAGTCGGGACGTGGGTACACGGCCAGGGCGCAGAGCCAGGCAAAGAGCCTGGGGTGCGTATCAAGGAAGCCTCGCAACGCTTGCTTATCTTCAAAATCTACCTGAAAGCGGCTGGTCTCCGCCTTGCGCTTGAATTGCTGCTTGTAGGCGGGCCAACTGGGTGCTTCCTCCGCCGAGCGTTGATCCAGTAGCTGCGCTTGCCCCGATAGGTCGGCAGGTAGCAGGGGCAAAAGCTGGTAAATGAGCTGCTCTTCGTAGCCCCAATCCTCGGGGGGCAGCGGGGTGAGGAGGGCTTTGCGGGCCCAGGTGCCCATTTGCCGCCGTGCCCAAGGGTAGATTTGCCCCGTTTCAGCATCAATCCAGTCGTGCCCGTCGCCAAAGATCAGGAGGCGATGCTGCCCGTATTTTTGGGCGAGTTGGTGGAGGTATAAGCCCTCGGGGTGGGCAGGATTCCAGACATTGCGGGGATCGCCGAGGTAGTAAAATTTTTCCAGGTAAACTTCTTCTTGCGCCAAGGTATTGATTAAATAATCAAAAAAGCGTGCCTGTTGGTGATTGGCACCCTGTTGATCAATCAGGATCAGGTACTCGGTGGGTCGGGTATTGGTCTGGAAGTGCAAACGGGGGAAGCCACCCGCCCGGATGGTGGCCTCGAGTGTAGCGTGAATATCCAGCGTCTGCACTTCTCCTTCCTGTCGCTGGCGCAGGGTATTGGCCACTTCGTAGAGGGCTTCTTGGGGGCGGATGTGCTCCTCGGCAGCGGGTAAATCTAAAATGTAAGGTGGTTTTTCCTTAGGCTCGATCTGGCTTTGGCCAAAGCCTCGCTTGGCGTAATACCAGTAGGCTTCCAGAGCCAGCCACAGCCCCAAAAAAACGCCCATCAGCAAGAAAATGCCCTGATAGGAAAAGGAAGCAATCAACGGGGGTTCTTCGTCCCGGATCAATTCCTGAGCGGGCAGCTTGATCTCGGGCTGCGCGATGACTTCTACAATTTGAGCGAATGTCCTTTTGCAGCTATCTGGCGTGTAGGCGGTCAATTTCAGGTTATAAACGCCCGCCGTATCGTAGCGGTGCGTCACCAGCGAGTCCCTTCCCGTGAGGCGCTGCCCATCCCCGAAATCCCAGACAAAAGTAAGCGTGTCTCGTCCCGGGGTGAGGTTCTGCACCTCGAGGGAGTCTCCCAGGGGCAGAGGGTTTAGAGAAAGCACTTGGGCACGAGTTCGGGGGCGGCAAGCGTCTTCAATCAGGATGCGTAGCTTGGTCTTTCCCGCGAGGGTATCCGTGGTTTTGGATTGCCAAGTCAGCTCTACGGCATAATCACCTTCTCTTCCAAAGGCGTGGGGCGTGATGGAGTCTTGGACTGCCCCTGGCTCACTCCCGTCTTTAAAATCCCAATAAAAATCCAGGGCTTCCCTTTGCTTTTCGTAATCAGGGATGGTGAAGCGCAGGGTATCACCCGTCCGCGCGTAGGTCGTATCCGCCACGAAGGAGATATTCTCGGGTAGAAGAACAGGTTGTGGACGATACAGGTACAAGAACAGAAAAATCAAGAGTAACAAGCCCACTGTCCCCAGAGCGTAGTAAAGCCAGGGCTTGGGAGGCTGGGGTTCTAGCTTCTTGTCTTTGTCTTCTTGATCAGGGTCAGGATCAAGCTCGCGCTTGACCTGCGCTTGAATCTGGGCATAATACTCATCAAAGATTTGGTAGAATTGCTGCTGCTGGGCGGGATTCTGGGCGACAAGGGGAGCCAAGACGCGCCGAAGTTGCTGGGGCTGGTCTTGGTAGCTCGGGGCAAAGACCCGCAGTGCTTCCTGCAGGCGCAGATAGGTATCTGGCGACACGGCAAAGCCTTCACGCTCCAATTGAAAGACGAGCGTGTCCAGTGGCAGAGTGCTATGGCTGGCGAGGCTTGGCATTAGAAAATGCGGCTTTTAATCAGTTGTAAATCTTCGGTGGTTTTGGCGAGGACGGAATAGCTGTAGCGCAGGGTGGCTTGCTGGGTGGCATTGAGATTTTTCAAATCCAAATTATCATTACTGATAAATCCCTGCAGCTCCAAGATGCGCAGCCAGGCCAGTAGCTCGGCGGTGGCGGGTTTTTTCTTACGGACTTGCTCCCGAATCTCTTCAAAGTGCGCGATCAAAGCCTCGTGGGCATAGACCGAATCCTCGCCCAATCGCGCGCGTACGATCCGCAAAAGCTGCTCCGTGTCGGGAAAGGGAATATGATAAAAAACGCAGCGACGCAGGAAGGCATCGGGCAGGTTTTTCTCGGAGTTGCTGGTCATCAGCAGGATAATGCCTCGCTCCTCGCCCCTTTGGATGCGATCATTGTCGGCCTCTTTGATCTCGAAGGAAAGGTTTTCAATTTCATTAAGAATATCATTGGGAAAGTCGCGGGGGGCTTTGTCAATCTCATCGATCAGCACCACGGAGCTTTTGGTTTTGCCATCGATCACATCTTGTTGCTTGAGGTAGCGGGGCTGGGCTACTTCTCGGGCGTTGCTCAGGGCGATGGCCTTGCCGAGGGCGTGGAGTTGGATGTATTTCGCTATCTCGGGAGCCTCTCCGCCTTCGGTTTTGCGGATATTGGCATCGTGAAAATGCTTGATGGCATCATAGGTATAGAATAAGTCCGTGGAAACGGAGGTGGTTTTGGTATTAAAAACCAATGGCTCGTGGTAAAAATCCGGGTCTTGCTCGTGAAGCATCCGCGCGAGGGCATAGGCAAGGCGAGTTTTGCCCGTGCCCGGTTCTCCCGTGAGGAGCAGGGGTTGGTGTAGCTTGATGGCGACTTCCACCGCCGCTTTTAAATCTTCATTCAGGACGTACTCACTGGCCCCAGGGGGCGTGAGGGCTTGTTGGTAATCGGCGGTATTGATGTTTAATTTTTGCATATTCACTAGACTTGATAGGGAACAATTTTATCGTTGTGGGCCTTGATAATGGCGCCGAGCTTCTCGATGACTTCATCCATGGGGTACTCCTTGGCCTTGGGGAAGTGCGCTTGTAGGATTTGCTGGATTTCACGACTATCCCACTCGAAGTTTTCCTCGAACCAGAATTCTATGTCTGCCCGGGTAACGGCGTTCAAGGCAGGAAAAACGGTGATCTCTTCCAGCTCGCTGATGGCTTTGAGGATGCGCTCCTTCTTGCTACTTCCCTTGAAGAGTCGCTTGAAAATACCTTCTTTTTGGAGATCTTCCTTGTGAACGAGGCCGAAGAAAAAGACCAGCTTGGGCGCGTGCTCTGGTAGTAAATCCTGCTGGCAAAACTCTTGGACGAACCATTTGAGGGCTTTGGGCGTGTCTTCCTCGTCCCAGTTGTTGCTGTACACTTTGATCTTGATGGCCACGTAGTCCCTTCCCTTCACGCTGGGAGCTTCCAGTAGTTTTCGCAGGTTAAAACTCTGGGGATCGAGGCGGTTCGGGTTCAGAGCAAAAGCCTGGAAAAGCTTGGAAAGCAAGCGATTTTTACGAAAAGAATCAATGGGAATGACTCGCTCCACGTAATTTCCTTCTCGGGCTACCTGCTGGATGTAGCGGTAGACCAGGCGACGGAACAGCCCCTCGGGCGATTGTGCCTTCTCCCCGTGGATAAAGTAGAATTGCAGCTTCTGCTCGCGGCGTGTCTGAAAGATTTCCTCGAACATTTCTTCCTGCTCGCGGCGATTGCAATTATAGCGACGCTTGAGCAAGGCCAAGTGGGGGGCTTCGGCTGGCTCGTGCTCGGCTTCCCCGGCAGGAAGTTTGAAATCTTCGGGAAGCTTTGGAATAAGCCTGAGGAGTGGGCCTCTTGCTTTACTCTTCTGGGTTTGGAACTCTTCCTTGGTACTCAGGCCTTGTTCGTGGGCTTGGCGCGCGTCCTGATAATTGCCCGAAATCATTTGGATCTCGAGTTGTAGTGAGGCTTCTTCTTCGGAGAGTTCACGATTTTTAAAAGCCCTCAGACAGAGGGCAAGGGCTTTCTCTATTTCTCCTTGGGTAGCCAGGTTGCTAAGCTGTGATTTGAAATTTTCGGACATATGCAGGCTGCTAATACCCCTCAATTTTAAGCAAAAAAGTGGAATTCCGAGTACTGACTTATGAGGATTTTTTGATGGTTTGCTTGTTCGCTTGTCTGGTTTCGGGCAAAAAATCAGTGAAATGGGTAGAGATTTGGCAAGCGGCCTGGGTTCTATTTGCTTTTCTAGCTCTGAGAAGTGAGATAGGATAACGGTAAAGAAAGAAATTTTCTAAAAATCCTAATAAAGATAATATCTTCAACCAGCTATGGACAGGCAATCTATAGATTTGTGTGGAGAGCTGCAAGCGTTTGGGGGAGAGATTTTTTTGAGGGTGAAAGTGTAGGCCTAGTTAAGCTCACTGGCTTTGATCTCGAATCCGGGTAGTAGCTGGGAGCTGGCCGTTTCGTTTGCTTGGAAAGTGAGTTCTTGGCCGGCTCGGAGGAGGATGATCTGCTGGCCGGGATCAATACACCAAACTTCGGTGGCACCCTGAGCCAGCCACATTCGGCACTTCTGGAGGGTGTCTGGGAAGTTGTCGGTTTTGGAGCGGACTTCGGCCACGAGATCGGGCACGATCTGGGGGTAGGAGTCTTTTTCGGTGTCGGCAAGGGCATTCCATCGTGATTTTTCCAGCCAGGCAGCGTCAGGCGACCGGACAGCGGAGTTGGGCAGGGTGAAGCCGGTTGAAGAGTCAAAGAGTTCGCCGGGTTCGCCGTTTTGGCTGTCCCAAGCGGCTAGTTTTATCAAAAATTTTGCAGACCTGCGGCCTGAGTTTCCGGTGGTGGGTGCCATAATGATGAGGTTTCCTTTTTCGTCCAGTTCAATCTGGGCGTTGGGGTATAGTTTTGAAAAAATTAGCAGGGATTCGCGGTCAAATTTTCCCTGGCGGTTTACGGGCAGGGAGGTTTTGCTTGATGGGTTGGGGATTTGGGACTCGATTTCCATTTTTATGAGATTTTGTTGTCATTAAGTTAAACAAATTTCTGGAAGGTTTCTTCCTCTGAGGGAAGTTTTTTCTTCCTGAGGGCTGTTGGTTTAGTCAGGTTCTTTGGCTGGGGTACCTTGTTTAGCCCTCGGGGATTTGGTCGATGTAGGCTTGAATCCAGTAGCGGAGGGCGCGGCGTTTGTTGTCGGTGGAGGCTTCGGGGACTTCCTCAACGGCTCGGGCTTCACTGATGTGGATGAGCTGGTGCTCGGTGCTGAGTAGGTAGACGTCGTGCATCAGGCTTTGTAGCAGGTCTCGAACTTGGACTTGGGTGCCGTCGGCCAAGGTTACTTCCAAGGGGAGGACGGAGTTGTGGTGTTTGGTTTGTTGTTGGTACATGATGGGTTTGGGTTTAAGTTTTTTGAGATTCAGTTTAGTAAGGGGTTTGATTGTTTCTAAGGTTATTTTTGAAATAGCCCTCTTACTTTTTGGCATTGACCCAAGTTCGGGTTCTTCTTGAATTTGGTTTAGAATAGCCTCTTACTTTTTGGCATTGACCCAAGTTCGGGTTCTTCTTGGATTTGGTTTAGAATAGCCATCTTACTTTTTTGGCATTGCCCCAAAAAAGTAACAAAAAAACGCTAGTCAAAATCATGCTCCCTGCCCGCTTGGCCTGCGCTCGCCTCGCGATTTTGACGGGCTTACCCGCTTTTCGGGTTTGGATTTTGAGTTTTAGAATAGCCTTCTTAATTTTGGCATTGACCTAAGTTCGGGTTCTTCTTAGATTTTGTGTAAAACAGCCCTTACTTTTTTGGCATTGCCCCAA
>CAZKBP010000042.1:0-44294 GCA_964551015.1 uncultured Cytophagaceae bacterium
CTTAATTTCAATTAACAAACCGCCAATTTTGGTCTAAAGAACTGAAGGTACTTTAGTTGTGAATTTTTTTGGATTAATTATTGTTCCGTTTTTCTGGAATGTTGTTGAATAAATAGGCGGAAGAGTTTTTAAGTAAGTATTTGAGTATGAGTGTATCAAGTAAATACTTAGATACCAATGATGATTCCGAAAGCCAACTTTCCAACCACTATTCATGTCTTTATTTCATCCAATAATTAATTTTGACCAGAGGTTTATTCGCGTTTATAACTTGAAACCTCTAAGTGCTCTTTGAAAATGGGCACCGGCCGAGGTTTGGCTAATTTTCTTCTGATTGTATATCGTTTATTGTCAAGCAATTTTGAATAGGTTAAGCTCTCTTCGAGTATGGGCTTTTATCCAAAGGTGCGATCTATGGTGATTTTTAAACCTACTTACTGAGTTTAATCCACCTTGAGCGATTGTTATATTAAGGGTCGCGCTCAACAGAGTTATATAAGCATTTACTACAAATTGGGATTATGAGTAAAGATTCTTATTTTGAGCAAGTTTTGAGCGGAACGGTGGAGGTGGAGAAGGTTTTGGAAACTGAGAATATGCTGGCTTTTCATCATGCTGAGCCCCACTGGCCTACGCATATTGTGGTATTACCCAAGCAACAAATTCCATCCCTGACTACCCTGAAAGATAACGATTTGATCCTAGAAATGATGAAAGTGGTGAAAGTCGTGGCTACGCTGGTCAATGAAAAGCACGGTGCCGCTCGGGTATTGATGCAGATGGGAGCTTACGAACAGGCAAATCGGTTGTATTGGCACGTATGCCAAGGAGAAGCTGTGAAGTAGGTTTGATTCTTGCCAAATGTAATCTCTAAAAATGCTTGCCAAAGATGGCTAAAGATCTTTGACTCAAAGCACTTCCTGATCTCAGCCTTCTTTTGCTTCATCATCATCTATGGAAAGCTCTTCGGGCAATTCTACTTCATCATCACCCGTGTTGGAGTCTAAATCTGCATCTAATCGATCCTCTTCACTTTCCACAGGAGGCATGTCGCTAGGGGGATCAAACATAAAGGGAGTAAGCCGGTAGACAGCCTGCTGCAAGGTAGCCGCTTGGAGCCAATATCTTCCCGTTCCAGAGATTCGGACAAATTGTGTATCATCCTCAAACCGCATAGATTGTACTCTCATCACTTCTTCCAAATCTAGGGAGAGGCTAGACTCAAAAGCGATCAAGGAAAATAAATTGATACGAATGGAAGCATTCTCCAATTCTTTCTCGATATGATGTCCTTCGGATTGTAAGAACACGACTCCTGGTGAAGTGATTTTATCCAGGTTATAAAATTTTTCTTTGGTGAAATTAACACTCTGTTCTGTATCCAAAAACTTTTCGAGGCGCGTTCCTTTCCGAGCACAGAGAAAAGTGCCCGTTTGTACAATCAATTCACGAGCTAGGGTTTGAGAAAGGTCGATGGGCAAGATTTTACCGGCATTAAAGGCGGTGAAAGCAATCTTGCGCACGTATTCACTCTCATTGGTGAAATGGGTAATAAACCAAGAAGGGCCTTTGTCCTCTTCAGCAACTTCCTCAAGCTCATCCTCGATATTTAGCTCATCGGGCAGTGCTTCGGGCTCTTCTGTTGGCTTTGCTTTATTTTCGCCTATTTTTTGGATATTTTTCTTGGCGACTACCCAGAGTTTTTCCAAAAGTGTCTGATTTCTTTCTTCCTCAGGTTCATCTAATACAGACTCTAAATCTGGCTCGAAGTCATCTTCTTCTTCTAGAATTTCCTCCTCGAGGGATGCTTCTTGGTCATCCTCTTCGAGCTCAGGTTCTTCTGCTGGAACCTCATCAGCACCGTCATAATCGCGGGTTTCGAAGGTAATCTCTTCATCCAGATAGAGCAAAGCGCCTCCGTCGCCAATGAGGATTTGGCCAGGTTCTAGATTAAGCTCGAGAATTTGGGTTTGCTCTCCGAGGATTTGGTAGCTTAGTTCCTGCGACATTTATTCCGAGTCGGCGTCCGAATCTTCTTCTGATTTTCCTTTGATTTGGTCGATATCCTTGCGGTTTTTAAGTTTTTTATCCTCTACATTCTTATTCAAGAAGTCATTGATTTTATCCACATCGTAGTTGGAAATGATTTCGCCGAAGCTGTTAATCTCAATATCAAATTGCTTCAGTTTATCACTTACTTTCACCGAGCTTTTGCGTGATTTTTTCTGTGAATCGTCTTTCGGGTCTTGGTCAGATTTTTTGCTCATAAATATATTTGGTTTCTTGATCTATTTTAGATAACAATTATAACGGAACGCTGCCCTTATATGAATCTAAAAAAACTCGGGCGAAATTCCAATTTAGGCCAATCGCTCGATTGCTTTTTCTATTCTCTCCAAGGTGGCTTGACGGCCAACAATTTCCATAACACTCATCAAATCGGGGCCTCCTCCCATACCAGTAATGGCCACTCGGAGCGAGGGCATGACCTTACCGAGCTTCAACTCTTTTTTTTCCAATAGAAGATTTAACTCTTCTTTGATCAGATCGGCTTTCCATTCACTGGGAGAGTCTTGAAGTTGCTGATGAAATTCTTGCAAGAAGGCAGTGGATTCTTCGGTCCATTTTTTCCGAACGGTTTTCTCATCGTAGCTTTCAGGTGCTTGAAAAAGATAGGAAGCTTCTTCCCAGATTTCGGGTAAGAAAGAAATACGTACCTTCATCAAGTCTATAATTTTTTCTGCTTGAGCTTGATTGAGCTGGCTCGTGTCTAAGCCCTCGGGAGCTTTGGTTTGGAGCAGTTGGCTGGCTAGTTCTTGATTGGATTTTTCTTTGAGATACTGCTGATTGAACCATTTGGCCTTTTCTACATCAAAAATAGCGTCTGATTTGCCCACGCGTTCTTTCACCTTGTCATCTTCCACTTCCTGAAAGGAGAAGGTTTGTATGAGTTCTTCCAAGCTAAACATTTCCTGTTCGGTGCCAGGATTCCAGCCTAAGAAGGCCAGAAAGTTCAAGAGTGCTTCTGGCAGGTAGCCTTCTTCACGGAAGCCCATGACTTTTACTTTTTCCCCTGTTTTTTCGTCGGTATCTTCCCACTCGAGTGGGAATACAGGAAAGCCAAATTTGATGCCGTCTCTTTTGCTGAGCTTGCCTTTTCCACTGGGTTTGAGAATCAGGGGCAAATGAGCAAACTGGGGCATTTCTTTTTCCCAACCTAGATATTGATACAAAAGAACATGTAAATAGGTAGACGGAAGCCATTCCTTACCCCGAATCACGTGGCTGATTTTCATCAAATGGTCGTCTACTACATTCGCCAAGTGGTAAGTAGGTAAGCCATCGGATTTGATCAATACTTTATCGTCTAGGGTAGAGGAGTGGGCTTTGACCCAACCCATGACCATATCTTGTACACGAATTTCTTCTTTGGGGGGAATTTTGACCCGAATTACATAGGGCGTACCATTTTCTATGAGGGATTTTACTTCGTGGGGTGGGAGAATCAATGAATTTCTCATTTGCCGACGCGTGATGGCATTGTAAGAGAGATTCTTAGCCTTGGCCTCTTCTAGGCGTTGACGCATGGTTTCCAACTCTTCGGCCGTATCAAAAGCGTAATAAGCTTTACCCGCATCTACCAACTGCTGAGCATACTGGAGATATATATCTTTACGCTCGGACTGACGGTAGGGAGCATAAGACCCACCTACTTCGGGCGATTCATCTGCTTGCAAGCCCAACCAATGGAGGGTATCCATAATGTATTGCTCGGCTCCTTCCACGTAGCGAACTTGGTCGGTATCTTCAATACGCAAAATAAAAGTTCCCCCGTGTTTGCGGGCAAACAGGTAATTGTAGAGTGCTGTTCTCACTCCCCCGATATGGAGTGCGCCCGTGGGACTCGGGGCGAAGCGTACCCTCACGTCTTGGCTCATAGCGTAACTTGTTTTCAGTTTATACTTCGTGTTTTCAAAGCTATAAAAATAAAACTGGATTTGGGATGAAAAGTTAAGTAGTTGTGTCCATCAGAGCAACTTGGAGCTTGTTTATCAAGCATTTTTTGCCAAACGTGAAGGAGGTATTTTAAACGTATAGGATTTAACACATCAATAACAAAAAAGGAAAGGCCAAATAAAACTTTGTTGAACTAATTTTGTTCAAACCATTGTCATTTATCCACAAAACGGTAACCATGCGGAAATTTTTACTCTTTTTAACGATCTTGTTTTCTACTACTTTCCTCTCTGCTCAGAACAATACGCGCATTAGTGGGAAGATCATCGATGGCAATACCGATGAGAGCTTAGGTTTTGCGAATGTAGGTTTGTACGAACAAGATAACCCAGCCCCCATCACGGGAACTACTACCAACGAACAAGGAGAGTTTGTTTTTCAAGGAGTGAAGCCCGGAACTTATAAAATAAAGGTGCAATTTATTGGTTATGAGGCTTTTGAGAAAAGTAACATCCAAGTTAGTTCTCAAAATCCTCAGGTCAGTGTAGGCAGTATTGCTTTGTCTGGTTCTGTAAAGAGCCTAGATGTGATTGAAGTGACCGATCAAAGAGACTTGGTACAAAGCGATATTGGTAGTCGGGTTTTCGAGGTGAGTCAAGATTTGACGGCCAGAGGTGGAAATGCGACTGATATTCTCCGAAATATTCCCGCCGTACAAGTAGATCAAGATGGTAATGTGAGCCTGCGAGGCAGTGAAAACCTCACCGTGCTGGTGAATGGCAAACAATCTGGCCTTACTGGTCTGAACCGCCAAGCGATCTTAGAGCGTATTCCAGCCAGTACCATCGAGCGGATTGAGGTGGTTACCAATCCTTCTGCGAAGTATGATGCCGACGGGAGCGCGGGAATTATTAATATCATCTTGAAGAAAAACCAAGAGAATGGTTGGAATGTCAATACGAGCTTTAATATCGGGAGCTATGCGAATTACAATGGAAGTGCTTCCTTCAATGTGCGCCAAAATAAATTTAATGTTTTTGGAAATTTCAACGCGAACCGCAACAAACGCTTGGGTGATATTACCTTAGAGCGTGAGAGCTTTGTTCCCGAATCTACGCCTTTCATTGATCAATTTACAGATTCGGAGCGAGTTCGCCGTTCTTACACTTCAGGTTTGGGCTTAGATTATTTCATTAATAAACGACAAACGCTGACCTTTGAATTTCAATATGGTCGCTCGGCCAATGAGGGCAATAGCTTACTCAATAGTCAAAATTTGGATGAGAACCGAGATTTGATTGATTTTTTCCTGAGAGCATCAGATAGCGAACGGGATGAGGATACTTACAATTATTCTCTTAGCTATGATCTTAATTTCAAGAAAGGACAAACTTTGAAATTTTTTGCTTCCTATTCTACCTCTCAAGAAGACGAGTTTGAAATCTTTGAAGAGGAAGATTTTTTAGCGGACGGTACGCCCACGGACGATCCTGTTTTTATACAAAGAAACTTCACGGATGAATCAAATGATCTTTCCATTATTCAAGTGGATTACAGTCAGACTTTCAAGAAAAATTTCCAGTTAGAAACCGGAGCCAAGACCATTATCCGCAATATCGATACGGACTTCTTGCTGGAAGATTTTAACAATGATTTGGGTGTTTATGAAAATAATATCGGTTTTAGCAACCGCTTCAAATATGAAGAGCAGGTACACGCGACTTATGCCATCTTAAAAGGAAAAGTCGGTGCTTGGACACTAGAGGGAGGACTCAGGGCAGAACTCGCGCTTACTACTTCCAATCTGATCAATACCCAAGAAACTTTTGAAAATGACTATTTTAATGTTTTCCCGAGTGCCGTAATTGCCTATAACTTAGACGAATCGCAAAAAATACAAGCCTCTTACAGCCGGCGGATCAACCGTCCTTCGGTTCGGGCTTTGAATCCTTTTCCCAGCTTCTCTAATCCGCTCAGCCAACGCAAAGGGAATCCTTTTCTGCAACCAGAATATACAGATTCTTACGAAGTAGGCTATCTAAAAGACTGGGACAAGTTTTCTTTGAATACGGCCGTTTTTTACAAGCGTACCACGGGGGTGACTCAATTTATCATCTCTGAACTCCAAGGAGATACCACTATTTTTAGCCCCGTCAATCTAAATACTTCTCAAAACTACGGGGTGGAGATCATTGGCTCTTATCGCTTGGGGCGTACCTTGTTTATCAATGGAGATGTGAATTTCTTCCGCCTGAAGATTGATGGTGACAATCTGGATGATGAAACCAGCAACGATAGCTATTCTTGGACTGCCCGACTCACTTCTAGCATCAGTCTACCCAAAAATTTTCGTTTACAACTAACTGCTTTCTACCGTGGGCCCGTGGCAAACGCGCAGGGTACGCGTAGGGGCATCTTGTTTAATTCTATTGGCTTATCCAAGAGCTTATTCAAAAACAAGGCAAGCATCAATCTGCGCCTGACGGATGTGGCCAAAACCCTCCGTTTTGGCGGTACCCGCAACACGGAGACCATTGCTACTGATTTTGAATACCAAGGCAATACCCGCGTGTTTTTGGCGGGCTTTACCTATAACATTGGTAACTTGAAAAACAAGCGACGAGATCGACGGGGTGATGATGGAAATCGTGGTGGTGATTTTGGGGATAATGATTTTTAGGTTTGTTAATGGCAAGTTCTCAGTTAAGTTTTTAAGTTGAGGTACGAAGTCAACGGAGCACTTCGTGCTCTTTTTATTTTATCCTGGTTATGCGAGATACATTTTTTTATTGGGTGATGTTGATTGGCTTCATAGCGAGTTGTCAGTCAAAAAAAGTTGATCCAAGAACCGTCGTGCGCCATTTTATAGAAGCACAAAATAAAAATCAGGTGCAGCGTATCGATTCACTGTTGCACGATCAGCTGACCTTTCCTCCCTATCAGGATAGGCAAGAATTTATAGCGGGTTTGGCGGTGAGCCAGTCTTTGCATACATATCTGGATATTTTGAATATGTACGAAGTGGAAGCCGGTATCGTCCGAACCACAGAAAAGCTAGAAAATGATCTCACGCGCATCTATGGTTTCGGAGAACGCCTCAAGGAAATGACTTACACGATTAGTAAGGGTCAAATCCTGAGTATAAAGGCAAAGGACAAGAACCAAGAATTTATCAAAAAAGAGAAAGCTTTTTGGAAATGGCTTTACGAGCAATCTCCCGAGGAAGCCCAGCAGCTGAGAGAGCAAATTGCCCAGCAAGCAGATTTTCGTGAAAGCCTAGCAGAATGGCTGCAAAAATATCGAGCCGCTGAAAGCTAAGCTTTAGTCTAGATTTTAGAGTTCAAATCGAGCGGCTACGAACACCCCAAATTTCCGAATGTCTGGATTATCCAGATAGGTCAAGCGGTGCATAAAATTGACCTGAAAAAACTTGAAAATATTGCTAATGCCATAGCCCAATTCTACATAGGGGCGATCGTCAAAGCCTCTGGGTTGTTCAATGGGATCACCCATGGCGTTGGTGGCTGGGATTAAGTTTCTGTTCGCCTCTCGTAGATTCCCGTAGGCAATATTGGCGGCTAAGAAAGTACGCCATTTGAGTTTTTTTAACAAGGGAATATAATTGGTAATCAGACCGTTAAAATTATGCTCCCAGTTGAGCGCCACGTGCTGATCACTTACAAACTCTAAGAAACTCATCAGGTTAAATCCATAAAAATTGTAAAAGAAGCCCGAATTACCCAAGTGCACTTCCAAGAGAGGATAGGGTAGGATAAAAGCCGTGTAGCCTGCCGAAAGGTTATAATAAGTACGCCCTAATGGCCCCAGACGCAGCTCTTGTTCTAGGGCGAGATTAAACTTATGATACTCAAAATCTCCCCCTAAGAAATTGTTGAGCCCCAAGGTGTAGCGGAAAGTGAGAATAGGCAATTTTTTGGTTCCTAAACTGAAGCGATTATTGCCCAAATAGAAGAAGCGTTCTCCCTTAGCTAGACGCGTCTCAAACAGCAGTTCGGTTGTGGTGAAATTACGCTCCAAGGGTGAAGACTCGACCGCTTCTGGCTCGGTTCGGTAGGCAAAGTGATCTCCAATTTGGGTATAGCGATTATTAATCAAGCTTACTTTTTGTGTAAAACCCCTTACCACATCCGTTTGCACATAAAAGCTATTCTGCTCCTGATAAAAAGGCCCTCGGCTTTCTACATCAAAGAAATTGAGCGAAGCCAAATAAGCCCCGGGTACGGTAACGCCATTCGGATTGGCGGCAACTTGGTAAATATCTTCTCTGCGCTCGAGCCCCATTTCTGTCCACACCTTGCGAGAAGGAATATAACGGATACGGCCGGAGTACTTGAGTCTGCCATCTCTGGTTCCGTAGGCCAAATATCCTTTGAGTTCGAGCTTTCGGCTAAAAGTTTCATTCGTACGAGCACCCAGGCGAAAACGCTGCCCTTCCACATTATTAAAGGCGTAGGTATAAATATAATTTCCAAAGTCAATGGGTCCCAAAGTGTAGTAGCCAGAGCTGACGATGGTGAGAATTTCCGAATAAGTCTTCACGATGGGTACTTGCTTGATGGTATCAATCAAAGCGTAAGTTTGAAGCTCGGAGGGACTGAGCGGATCGTGTCTTTTCTGTGCCCAATAATCTGGGGTGAAGCGGTCAGCGTCTGGCTCCACCTCCACGGGTTCCTTAAAAAAGCTCAGTGGATATTCTTTGCCCAGAGAAATATCTTGATTTGAAACATAGAATTTCAGAAGCACTCCTGCCGACTTATCTGTCAGCTCCGCTACATCAATGAGTACACGGGTTTTGGTTGGAATCCAAGGTCCTTGTTCGGTAGGGTTGAGTTCTTGTTGGATTTTAATTTTTTCTATAAAGTTGATATTGGCCTTTCTGCCGACTTTCACATCAATTTGCTTGAGGGCGTAGGTGGCTTTGTCAATCCAAATCACTCCCTCAAAAGAGAGGTCTTGCTCTCGCTTGGGATACACCTCAATTTTGTAGCAAAAGCGATCTCCGATATAGGAGCTATCTGCCATATAATAGTCATAGTAAAGTTTCCAGCCATCCGCCAAGGGGGATACAAAATCCTTGTCTAGGATCAGCATCCAATTCTTATAAAAATTATATTCCTGAAAAGAAGAACCAATGATCTGCGAAATAGGCGAATCCTCCGAAAAGCCCACTCCCTCGATCTTGGACTTGACTACATTTTCTTTGACCCGTTCGGGATCACGGCGATAATAATATTTGGAAATGGTTTCGGATAGGAAGAGAGGAATGAGCGGCTGACCATCCTCACCCGTGAGCCCCCCCACGCTATCAATGGCTTCTTGTACTTTACGGATGATTTTTCTTTTGCCAAAACGCTCGCTTACATTATCAATGTCAAACTCTACTTTAGTGTAGCTTTCGTATTCGTAGTTAGCGATTTGTCTTTTGTCGTTTTTGTTTTTATTGGCAAGCACCTGACGCATAATAGGATAGGAGGGGTCTTCGCCTGCTTTAATGACGATTTCGTCGAGGCTTTGACTTTGACTTTTTATCTGGAAGTTCAGGATAAAAACGGCTCCTTCTTTTTGGTCAGGGTTTATCAGTTTTAATCTTTTTTGATAGCCGATGTAAGATACCACGATAGAGTCTTTGATATCTTCCAAAGTCAGGGTGTAGTATCCGTCAAAATCTGTAGTAGTTCCTTTTTGGGGATTACTTTTGGGGTAAACATTCCCGAAAGGGATGGCTTCTGCGGTTTCGGCATCGATTACTTTTCCTTTAATAGTGTAAGTCTGAGCCGAAGCGAAGTAGAGACTCAGCAAAAAGAAAAGGAGTAGAAGCGATATATGTTTGATCAAAGGTTTCAAGTTTCCTGTCAGATAATTTTTAACTAAGATCTCGCTTACGTAAGATCATACGTAGAATGTTTTAAAAAGATAATAGTTTAAGAAAGGTTGGAGGATAAATTCATTTGGGCTGTGCGTAATAGATTAATTAGAAAGAGATCAATTCCTTTCAGGTTTATACCTACGCTTTAGTAGCAATGCTAGATAAATTCTCTATAAAAAACAAACATTTATGAGAATGCCTTGATTAATACCAAAAAAGCTTGATATAAAGCTATTTCTTTCTTTTTAAAGCAAATATTCTATTGATAAGACAAGAAAAAATGAATGCGGGTTGCCTGCCAATTTGAATCTTTTCGGGCATAAAATGCCGAAAAATGATTTTTGACTTGTACGGGAATTTCTCACAAATTAAAGACCATAAAAAACAAAAAAATGCCCCTTGTATTCGTTTATGGTACACTCCGTCAGGGAGAGCATCATCATGATCTGCTAAATGAAGCTCGCTTGATTTACACGGATTACCGCATCCAAGGTTATGAACTCAGATTGAGCCGAGCTTATTATCCTTATGCTTTTCAAAATCCAACTAGTGAGATCACAGGGGAGGTGTACGAGGTGAGCCAAGCGATGCTAGAGAACAAGTTAGATGTATTAGAAGACACGGCCTCGGGCTACTACGTGCGTCATTATGATCCTGATTACGAGTTTTATATTTATCTCAAAGCTCAAGATGATCGGGAACAATATCCGCTAATTAGGTCAGGGGATTGGTTGAAGAGGGGGTAAATTAGCATAACTCTGCTAAGTTTCCCAACTTAGCACGGAGGGTATGTGTCAAGATTCCTATCTTGCTTGTATGGACTGCGAAGATAGGCATCTTCGCAGAGATTCCCCGAAAAGCTATTCTAAAATATCCAGATGGGAATCTTCGCAGATATAATTACTTCTCCGAAAAGCTGTTCTAAAATATCCAGAAGCTCTAGTTGTATTAAATTAGTAATAGGGGAAGCATCGCTGATGATGAGCATTTTATTCCAAAAGGTTTAGATTTTGTAAGTCGGTTTCTAAGTCGTTCACATCATATTTGAATAGCACTTCTCGTTTTGCCATTTCTTTTTGAAATTGGATTTGAGTCAGCCCTGCCAATTTTTTTGCTTGACCTATGGTGATTCTTTCTTTATCGTATAGATACACGGCAAAATCAATCATCAATTCGGAGGGTGATAAGCGCAGCTCTTCTAAAAAATCTCCTGTGATAATTAAATCTTTCATATTTAAGCGTATTGTTCCGACTAAAAATACTATTTTCTAGGTTAGAATCACAAGCTAGTTTTTGCTGTTACGTTCAATAGTTTAGTATTTGTACGACAGCTTCGTTCTCGTTCCCCTTATCTTTTCTTAGATTTTAGATTCATAAGGCTAATAAGCCCCAGTCCCCCAAACTGGAGTTTGGGGGCTACTCTTCCTCATCATTCTTCTGGCCATTCCCGCCAAACAAGTCTGGATTTTTAAGGGCTTCTTTGGTAGCCCCTGCGTTGTAGTCAATCCGGCGCACGGGATATTTGGTGAGGATATTGCCTGCGGCGGTTTTGCCCTTGATGTCAATATCGGCAAAATTGTATTCAAATACCTTATTGCGAGCCTTGGAGTTTTTGGAAAGCTTCACGGTGATGACCTCGGTTTGCTCTTTGGGGTTGGCGGTGAAGTAGAGCACCTGAGAGCCGTCGCTGCCCTTGGTGAGGTCATATTCACGATCGCGGATCATGGCCTCCACTTTAAAGCGTTTGACCATCGTGTTGCCCGTCTTGCCGTCGCGGTAGGCTACGTTGTAAGCCGTATTTTTGGCATCTTCATTAAAGACGGCGATATGGATAATATCTTTGCCCACGTAGACTTTTTCGTCAATGGTTTTGAGGTAATATTTGCCATCTCGGGTAAAAGCGATGATGTCGTCAATATCCGAGCAATCGCATACGTATTCGGTATCCTCGTCTTTTTTGAGGCCGTAACCCATGAAACCATCTTTGGCATTGACATAGAGTTTCTCATTACTGAGGGCTACTTCTCGGGCTTTGATGGTATCAAATTCGGCAATTTCAGTTTTGCGCTCGCGTCCTTCGCCGTACTTTTTGAGTAAATTTTCGTAATAGCGAATGGCGTAGCGCGTGAGGTTACGGAGGCTCTTTTCTACCTGTGCCAGGTCTTTTTCCCAGCCTTTCATCAGCTCATCGGCTTTGAAAGAATCATATTTGGAAATTCGCTTGATCTTGATTTCGGTCAGGCGGATGATATCATCGCGGGTAATTTCTCGGTAAAATTGCTCCTTATAAGGCTCCAAACCTTGGTCAATGGTAGTCAACACTTCTTCCCAGGAGGTACATTCTTCTATATCACGATAAATGCGATTCTCAATAAATATTTTCTCCAAAGAGCCATACAAGATTTTCTCGAGTAGCTCTTGCTTTTTGATTTCAAGCTCTTGACGGAGTAATTCTAAGGTCTGGTCAGTGCAGATTTTCAGAAGCTCGTTTACATCTAAGAATTGTGGCTTATCATCTACGATGACACAGGCACTCGGCGAGATACTGACCTCACAATTTGTAAAAGCATAGAGGGCATCGATGGTGGTTTCGGCGTCCATACCCGAGCCAAGCTCTACTTCTATTTCTACTTCGGCGGCGGTATTATCGGTTACTTTTTTGATCTTGATTTTGCCCTGGTCATTGGCCTTGAGGATAGATTCAGTAACCTGTGCGGTATTGGTGCCATAAGGTACATCCTTGATAATCAGTTTTTTCTTAGAAACCTGCTCGATGTGGGAGCGCACGCGGATTTTGCCTCCTCGTTGTCCACCTTTGTACTGGGTTACATCGATCATCCCGCCCGTGTGAAAGTCGGGGACGATGTTGGTTTTTTTATTTCGCAAGATGTCAATAGAAGCCTCGATGAGTTCACAGAAATTATGGGGCATGATCTTGGTAGCCAAGCCCACAGCGATACCTTCGGTACCCAAAGCCAAGAGTAGAGGAAATTTGACGGGGAGGGTGATGGGTTCTTTCTTGCGGCCATCGTAAGACTTTTGCCACTGAGTCGTTTGGGCATTAAAAACCACCTCCAAAGCAAACTTGGATAAGCGTGCCTCAATATAGCGAGGAGCCGCGGAGGGGTCGCCGGTGTTGATGTCGCCCCAATTGCCTTGGGTGTCGATGAGTATATTTTTTTGCCCCATATTGACCAGCGCATCCCCAATAGAAGCATCACCGTGGGGGTGGTACTGCATGGCTTGCCCGATCACGTTGGCTACTTTGTGGTAGCGACCATCGTCCATTTGTCGGAGGGCGTGGAGGATACGGCGTTGTACGGGTTTGAGGCCGTCATTGATATGAGGAACGGCTCGTTCTAAAATTACGTAAGAGGCGTAATCTAAGAACCAGTTTTCATACACTTCGGCAATCGTGGTTTTATTTTCTTTCGCTTCCATAAAATTGATCTACCCTTCTGATGATTCAAGAAGAGCACAAAATTAGAAGAAATATTCAAAAAATGTCCAGCGTTATATGCTCATAATTTAAGCAATTGCTAAATTAATGTATATTTCTGGTAAATGCTAATTTAACCAAAAGAAAAGCCACTCTCTACAATAGAAAGTGGCTTATGCCAATGAAATCCTATTCATTAAAATAATTTATAACCCAGCGTGAGTTGGAGAGCCGAGAGCTTCAAGTTGTTGTCAACGGGATTACCGGCAAGGTCTGTAAATTCTCCTTCAAATACATTAGTAAAACCGTGCTGATAACGTAGGTCAATGTTAAATTTGGAAATATCCACTCCGACTCCAGCTTGTAAACCAATCTGAAAGTTATTGACCAATTCTAAATCTTTGAGGTCTATTTCCCCATCCGAATCCTCAGTTTTGGCACTCAATACGGTAGTAAAAACTGGACCAAGGTTGAAGCGTAGTCCCAAGGGGCCAAGTCCAAAACGCTGTCCTAGCAAGATGGGAATATCCAGGTTGGTTTGTCTCAGTTCACCTTCTTCACCATCTGGCTCCAGAAGAAAATTCGCTCCCGTTTGAGAGATGACAGCTTCGGGCTGTACGTACAATCCAATCAAAGGAATTTTTATTCTGGCCCAAGCACCGCCCACGAAACCAAAGCGTTGGCCGTCGTTTTCGCTCCCGTCGGGTACGTTTCGTGCCCAAGAGGCATTGGCTCCGGCCTTCAGACCAAAGTCGATAAAGGGTACATCTTGCGCCGAAGCTAATTGCACGACGGAGACTAGCATCAAAAGTAAGATTAGTTTTTTCATATACATTTTCGGTTTAGTTTGGATGAGCGTCTTTTGAAAAGGCTCGATTGCCTTGTATCAATTGACATTCCAAAGAACGATTTTCCTTCCTCAAAATTACTTTTCTGGCTTAAATGTAATTTTTAGTACAAGAATCGTTAAACAATAGACAAGCTTTCGCCTCGAATCGTTGTCTAGGTCGTAAAAATTGTTGTAGGCTATATTTTTACATGGGTCTATGGCTAAATGGCGTGAGGGTTATTTAAAATGGACAATTCAACAATATCTCATCTTATGAAACATTTGCTCTCTTTTAGTTTTTCGCTGCTCATTGGGTTGAATATGTTATCTGCTCAGGATGCGCTCTATTTTTTCAAAATAGGAAGCCGTCATTTGGTCGGGCATCAGTATGAAAAGGCTTTAGAGTTTTTTGATAAGGGCTTGGAAATAGATAAATACAACGCCAAAGCCTACGGCAGCCGAGGTTTAGCCAAAGCAGGATTGGGAGATTTCAAAGGGGCAATCCAAGATTATACTTACGCCCTAGAGCTGAACCCCAACGATGCCAAGGCTTTCTTTTATCGGGCTTTGGCTTTTTTGGGAATGGAAAATCAGAAGGCGGCACTCTATGATTTAGACCAAGCGATTCGTCTCGATCCTACTTTTGCCAATGCCTATTATCGTCGGGCTTTGATTCTCTACGAGCAGGGGGATTACCGAACGGCCTTAGCTGATTTGAATAAAACACTGAGCTACAAGCCTCAAGATGGAGAAGCTTACAACAATCGGGGAGTAGTGAGAGATCAACTAGGAAATTATCAGGAAGCCATTGATGATTATAATAAGGCCATAGAAATTAATCCACAAGATGCTAAAGCTTATTATAATAGAGGCTTGGCTCATAAAAATATCAAAGCTTACCCAATGGCTCTCGAAGATTTTAATCAAGCTCTTGAATTAGGAGGCATTGATCTCAGCGAAATTTACGCGCATCGAGGTTTTGTGAAGAGTGCCTTGGGAGACAGCCCCGGAGCAATGGCTGATTATGACCAGGCACTCACTGAGAATCCCGAAGATGCCGTGGCCTATCACAATCGTGGTCTGGAAAAAGTAAAGCAGGAAAAATTTTCGGAGGCAGTGGAGGATTTTCAAAAGGCCATTCAGTTGAATTCTCAATACGAAGGAGCTTATTTTAACCTGGCCTTAGTGTTCATCGAGCAGGAAAAATACTTGGAAGCGTTGAAGAATTTAGATCAAGTCATTCAACTCAATCCACGCAGGGCTAAAGCGTTTTTTATGCGGGCGAATATGAAAGGCACGCAGGAGGATTGGAAAGGCGCGATTCAGGACTATAGTAAGGCCATTCAGCTAGAGCCTGATTACACCGAGGCTTATCTCAATCGTGGGAGCATCCGTTTCAAGATTGGAGAGGAAGAAAAAGCCAATGAAGATTGGGAAAAAGCTTCTCAGCTTGCCGAAGCAGCCGAGAAGCGTGAATAATGTGAAAGCTTAATTAGGAAATTCAAATAAGCGGTTACTCATTTTTTCATCAAAGAGGAACTGCTCGAAGTTTACCTTAAGGCGGGTATTTTCAAGGCGGTCGTGGCTTTCAATCTGATGTGGAATTAGTAAATTTCCTACGGGTTGATAATCTTCGTAGAATTCTTGGGTTCCGGTGTTTTTCTCGTGCTTAAGTAAGAGATAATCCGTTTTTGTATCGATGAAATACAAAGTTTCTTGACCTGCTTGGCTGACTTTAATCACGTGACTTTCTTTTCCTTTGACCGAAGTTTTGCCCAAGTACTCCAAGGCACGCCGCTCTTGATAGTGCTTCACCAAATCCCGCCCGAAGGTAAATATGGAGCTACTTTCTTCTAGCTCGTTGTTGTCCATTCTCGTGGGTTCGGTAGAGCCTTCGAGAGGGCTTACCTCCCAAGCAGTCTTGCCATTGGTAGCCATGATGGCCATCTGATTCATGATCTCGACCTCCATGCGAAATTTCTTGGATTTCTTACTCAGTATCCGAAAAGGCACTTCTATACTCCCCATTGTCATCTGCCCTTGAATCTGTACGTTCTTCTTATCGATCAAATCCCAGTTATTACCTACTTTTCCCACATATTGGGCAACAATTGCATAGGCATTGACCTCTTCTTCGTTAAATTCAAAGGTTTCATCTTCAATATTTTGATTCAGGAGAATATTTTCTTCCGAGTTGAACTGTACATAGGGAATTTGAAATTCATCATCATCAATCGGGTCGTTGATGATTACCTCGTTCACTTCCATTTTAAAATCTCGCTTCCCGCCTTCTAGTAAATGCGGGAAGACAATATTTCCTACTTTTTTGTAATCGCCAAAGTAATTCTTGGTATAATCTACCTTGGCCATCAATAGGTAATGTGTTTCGGCATCAATGTAATAATCGTCCTCGGCATAGTCAGACGAGAGGCGAATGCGATGGGCTTTTTTTCCCTTAAAATTAGTTTTACCCAAGTAAGAGGCTCTAAATCCTCTTTCTCGGTAATCTATCAGGTTTTTGCCAATGGTAAAAAACACATTGTTGCTTGTATCTGTCCCGTAGTTAAAAATGGTATGGGGCTGACCATTACCCTCGAAAGGATTCACTCCCCAAGAGACTTCTCCGTCGGTAGCCAGTACTACTTTTTGGTTCATCACGGAGATCTCGACCTTATTTTTCCCCGGGTTTTTCACGTAAATGGTCATGGGCAGAGCCATCTGCTCACTTACGCCGTTACCCTCGCCTCGTATGGTGAGAGAATGAATGCTACGTAAATTTTCCCGACCACCAATGGCTTCCACGTAGTCGTTGATGATTTGTGAAGCTTTATCAGGATTCAGGTTAGAAGTTTTGTCCTGAGCAACAAGCACCTGGGCTTGGGTATGAAAAGAAACGGCTATTTCTATAAAAATAGCTAAAATGAAGCTGATTCTCATATGATTACGCATAGACTTTAGAATTGATGATCTTGTCTTCTATAGCATACGGATAAGTAGGAGATTTTGATATATGATATAGGCCGCAGGAGGCATGTTGCGTGATTTAGGATGTATGAAAGGTTGTTATCTGTGGAATTTATCCTAAATTTTGTTTTTGCTCTGAAGCTAGTTTCGTACAAAGACCCACTTCACGGCCTCATACAGACCTACGAATAGATAGCCTACGGGGCCAGGTTTGACTTTGCGCTCGATATCAATTTGGATGGTGGCCAAAGCGATTTGATCTTTAAGCGATTGGAGCTTTCCAGTGAGTAGGTCGATTTCTTCGTTGAGGCGCTCGAGTTCTTTCTCAATACGGAGGATTTCTTCTACATTTTGAGCTGCTTCTAGTATCTCGAGATAGCGTTTGCGGTATTGGCGGGCATTCTCAAGACGAATCTCTAAGTCTTGATAAAATTCGGTGACATCTGAGCCACTGACATTTTTTTGCTTGATTTTACCCAAAGTTTCTAAATCTAGAAGGGCGGCCTCCAATTGCGGGGCAGCCACCCTGAGGATGGCTTGCTCGAAGCTGATTTGCTGAACATAGCCTTGGTATTTTTCCGTGAGGGATTGCAGAGGAGTACTGAGCTTTTCTGGGTCTTCTACTACCAGCTTGAGGCTGGCATTATAAACGACCTGACGAGGAGCGAGAGGATTTGTTGTCTCGGTTTCTTCGCCTGATGATTCGGATAGTTGAGCGTCTTGAGTTTGCCAATTCCAGGCACTGGAGTCTGCATTAGAGACGGAGCGAGAGCCAGCACAACTACAAAGACAGGCAATCAACCATAAGAAAATAGCGGGATATCGTTTCATAGTTTTCGTTTTTTATGCTTACCGAGAAAGCAATTCTTTGTTACAAGTCTCAGGGTAAAATCGTGATTTATTTTTTAGTTAGTCGCGGATGGTCTTTCACGGGTTTCTTTTAAGAATCTACGTCAAATCTTCTTAATCTTCCCTCTAGGGCAAATTCATTGACTTTGAGCAGCTCTTCATAATTGGGAGTGGGTAAATCTAAGGGTATTTTGAGGAGGCGTTCATCTCTTTTATCAAAAGGTGGGGTGACTTTGGAGTCAAACATGAGATTCCACAATTGGATAGAAGCACTGTGGAGAATCCAGTCCACGTGTTCTACTTCCCATTCCAAGAGTTTTTCGTTAATTTCTTCAAAAAATTGATGGGTTTGTTGTAAGCGAATTCGGGAGCCAAGGCGAGATTTTCCCTTGGTTTTGAGGTGCTTGATTTGGGCTTTGCCTTGTTTGGCTCGTACCATGTACTTGCGAATTACTTTGTGGCTATCTACTATCCCGGCCTCGAAATAGCCAAGGGCTGCGGTGCCGGCCTGAATCAACAGGATCAAGTAATCAGGAGGAAGGGGAGGAATGCGCTCTAGGTAGTCACTTAGTTCTTCTTCTACATACAGACGGGGAAACAAAAGGGGAAGCTCAAACTCGAGAGCTTTTTGATGATAGGCACTTTCTCCCCAAATCAGGTGCTTTTCGGTATCCAAATGAGGTAAGACTTCTTGATCTTGAAGCAGTTCTTCTAAGAAATCATAAGAAGCCTCGTAGCCCAGTTTCTCCATAACTAAGAATTCATAATTCGTTAATCGCTCAAACTTGACTTATAACTAGTTTTTTGGCTACCTTGTTGATCTAAAAACAAACAAAAAATCCTCTCCGCAAAGCCGAGAGGATTTCCAAGGTAAACAAAAACTCAAACAATCACTAAACAATTAAACTCTAAAACTATAAACCAAGTATCACAATATTGAGAAAATCTTATTCGGCAAAACGGTGGTAAGTTTCCACGACGGTAGTATATTCGCCTACACCGTTTGCTTCTTTGTATCTTAATTTCAGGGTGTGGGTATTCACCTCCAGAATATCACTGATGATTTTCGTATCATCCGGAAAGACCTCGATGATTTTTTGGCCATCTTCGCTGAGGTTCCAACTATTCTCGGTGAACACCTGAATGTTTTCCTCATTTTCGTAGTAGATCAGACTACCATTGGCGTTCAACTCGATGATATTATCGCGAAGCGACTCCTGGGGGAGGTTTAATCCGCTCTCTTCTACCAATTGCCATTTATGGGAGGTGAGGAGAGCCTGTGTGCTTTGGGGCATATCATCTTCTGGTAAGCAGGCAGGCATCCAGAAGACCATAGACAGCACTAACGAGAGCAATATCTTTCTTTCCATGATCAGTAAATTTTTACAGGGCTGTTATTTCCAATTATTAACCAAACTCGTTTTCTTTAATACGAATTGTGTACCATTTGGTACAGCCTCTGATAGTCAGACACTTACAATTGAATCCTGTCAAAAAACATCCCAAAAGGAGAAAGGTATATTATAATGGGAAAGGTTTTGGCCTAACTCGCGGGGGAATCATACCCGTGCATACATTCGGATGAATTATTCAAACACAGAAACACGGAGACACAGAGGAGTCTTGGGGGATTCCCGCGGAAAATTTACTCCCGTTTAAGTGTAAATCTCACAGAGAGGGATTGGTATTAGTAGGAGGGACGAAGCAGCATTGGTGAAGAGCCAGGCATTTATTGCCCTGCGAGTAGCTCCATTTCTAATTGGACTAAGAAATCTGCATCGATTTGCTGAATCATATCCATTTGTTTTCTCAGAAAGTTGATTTGTTTGATAAGTGGTTTGGCTAGAATAGCATTTCTACCAAAATAACCATAGGCTTGGCAGACATTGGGGTTTTTGCCAATTAAGGTTCTTTCCTGACCCGTTTCTTCCTGAAATCCATAATAGACATTTTCGGGGCGGAAAATATTATTAAAGCTACTTTCCATATTTCTTCCCGTACGATAGACAAAGGGGAGATCTTCGATGCCCTCGTGCCAATCTCTGAGTTCGAAAACACCATCTTTCCAAAGTACAATCCGATCAATCAGGCTGATATGCTGTGCGGTGAATTCATCTTTGAGGCGTTGTTTTCGGTAATATTGTACACAGAGATCGCCTCTTTGTGCTAGATCTAAATCAATAGCTAAGAAACCATAGCTTTCTATATCTGCTAATAGATCGCTGACGTTGATATACTTGGGTATTTTTTGCCAGAGGTTGGGGTTTTTCTTGAATCTTTCTTCTTCAAAAGTTGCTGGATAGAGATATATGTGCCCTTCGGCTAAATCTTCGAACTGAGCCAATCCGGTTGCATTCACGACTTGGCACCATCCGTTTACACAGGTATTGGTATCGTCGTTTTTATTTCCGTAGGCATAATCATGATAGATATTTCGCCCTTCTAGCTGGCGGGCGGCGATGCCTACCTTGTTTTGGTACTGCGCGTCTCGGAGTCGATTGAGTTCAACTAAGGTTTCATTCAATTGCTGCTCATAAGTTTGTAGAAGAGTGCTACGATATTGTATAATCTGCTTTCTGATTTCTCGAAGATCATCCTTAGAGTCCAATCGGAGTACTTTAAGAACCGTTTTGGGATGAATAGTTGATTTCCCCTGAGGAGGTAAAAGATATTGAGCTGACAGAAAAGAAGGTTTTAAAACATTGATTGCTAATAAGATAACCAAACAAATGCCGGGTCTTGCCATTAAATTCAGAATTATGGTATTGATATTGGGGACATTCTAAAAACGAATTATAGAGACATTGGGTTCTCTGAATAGTTTCTATATTTTACCATCAATCGTTCTGCTTCTAACCCATAAAAAATCATAGGCTTAGTGCCGTTTATGCGTCATTGGTCAAATCTTTTCTCAGGAACATTTCTCTTTTCTCTTTGATAACGAAAGTTTTACCTCTACTGTCCACAGATAGATGTAGGCTGGTTTCCCATTGCTTGATTCTTAGGCTTATTCTAGGTTGATATTCGCAGAGTCAGTCACTTTGACCATAAGTGGACTGATGATGTTCTTTTCTATACCAAAAAAGTGCTACACCATACAGAAAGCCAAACCTTGTTCATTATGCAAACGTCAAGTACACTCAAGATGCACCAAGAAAGCCGTCTCTGGCTTAGTGAATTAGATTTTATCTTGGATGAAGTCCAGTATTTTCAGAACTGTCTAGTTAAAATTATTCATCAAGACTTTGAAGAGAAATATCAGGCCGAGATATCTAGTTTTCAAAAGGATTTTATCCACGAAATTGCTTTTACGGACGAACTTAAATACCACATTCGCCTGCGCCGGCATTATTTATCCTATTTTAAGAGGAATCGTTTACACGGGGGATACGTGATTATGCCCAACCACGAAATGCTTCGGCAGAAAATGGGTGAATTTATCTTAGCCCACTTAGAACTTAAAAGGAATTTTCGTGTCTTTCAGAAAAAATGTCGGCAAACCCAACCGGCGGCCTGAGCACGGTTAGAAAAGAAAGCAGATAGCAACTTGTTTTTAGCAGTCAGCTACCAGTCAAGGTACTGATTGTTTTGTAAGTATTTTTACTAAACCTCTACTTAGAAGCTGACTGCCAAGTATGACTAACTATCGGCTAAAACTTAATACCGGGATAACGAGCGGTTTCTCCCAGTTCTTCCTCGATACGAAGTAATTGATTGTATTTAGCCATGCGGTCAGAACGAGAAGCAGAGCCTGTCTTGATTTGTCCAGTATTTAAAGCCACGGCCAGGTCGGCAATGGTGCTATCTTCTGTCTCTCCCGAACGGTGCGACATTACGCTTTTGTAATGATGTTTCTTAGCTAAATTAACGGCATCAATTGTCTCGCTTAGGGTGCCAATTTGGTTGACTTTGATAAGGATAGCGTTGGCGATATGTTCGTCAATACCTTTCTGGAGGCGCTCTACGTTGGTCACAAATAAATCATCGCCAACGAGTTGCGTTTTATCACCTACGGTTTCTGTATGGCTTTTCCAGCCTTCCCAATCGTCTTCTTGCATACCATCTTCGATAGAGAGGATCGGATATTTGTCTACCCATTCTTTCCAGTAATTGGCCATTTCGGTAGAAGAAAGCTCACTACCTGTGGAGGAAAGGACGTACATTTTTTTCTCTTCATCATAAAATTCAGAACTAGCCGCGTCCATCGCGATAAAGATATCTTCGCCGGGTCGGTATCCTGCTTTCTCAATGGCTTGTAATACGACTTCAATGGCTTCTACATTAGAGCTGAGGTTGGGTGCAAAACCTCCTTCGTCCCCCACGTTGGTAGAGAGCCCTTTGGCTTTCAATACCCCTTTGAGATGATGGAAAACTTCTGTGCCCATGCGCAGGGCATCTGAGAATCTTTCAGCACTGACGGGCATGATCATAAACTCTTGGAAGTCAATGGCGTTATCGGCGTGAGAACCTCCGTTCAAAATATTCATCAAAGGGACAGGAAGCGTATTGGCACTGACTCCTCCGATGTAGCGGTAGAGAGATTGTCCAGTAGCATCAGCGGCTGCCTTGGCAATTGCAAGAGAAACCCCAAGAATCGCATTAGCACCTAATTTACCCTTATTCGAGGTGCCGTCAAGCTCAATCATCAACTTGTCTAGTAGGTTTTGGTCGTATACTTTGAAACCACAAAGTTCGTTGGCAATGACTTCATTTACATTTTCTACGGCTTTTAGCACACTCTTGCCCATGAATTGGCTTTGGTCGCCATCTCTTAATTCTACGGCTTCGTGTTTTCCAGTAGAGGCTCCGGAGGGCACCGCGGCGCGTCCGAAAAAGCCTTCTTCGGTGGTTACGTCTACTTCTATGGTGGGATTTCCTCGGGAATCGAGAATTTGACGGGCAAATATTCTATCGATGATGCTCATAATGTACAGATTTTTGGGATAAAGAAATAATCAACAAAAAAGATTAGATATCCAAATTTAATCAGCTTTTTGATATAATGTAAAACCAGCTCAGGAATAAAATCCCCAAGCTGGTTTTTTTGCTTTTTCAGAAGTTAAAATTGAAGTTGTCTAGAGGTGCTGCTTTGTCAGCGAAAGAGGCATTTTGTAGCCCAAGGGTATACTTTAGACAACGATACGAAATACTATTTGACGACAAACCTTTTAGAAATAAAGCCTTGCTTTGTCTTTAATCTGAGGATATAAGTGCCAGGAGCGTAATGGCGTGTGTCAAATGCTGCTTGCCAGCGGTTTTCTTCTTTTTGTAAAGAGGTACGAGTGATGAGATTACCTTGGGAATCATAAATAATAGCTTGGATAAAATCTTCTTGCAGGGCTTGGTCAAACTCCACGTGAATAATTTCGGGGCCAGGGTTAGGGAATAATTTGACGTGCTGACTGAGCCCTCTTAAACTGGGCTCTATACCCACGGGTGTATTGAGATTGGCTAAAAATACCACCCAGTCTTGGTCGGGCTCAGCGGGTGGTTGTCCTACACTAACCTCCGTGCCGGCCGTTACAAAGGGGACATCTCCTTGCTGTAATTCTCCTCCCTGACGCGGATTATACCAGAAAACATCATAAGTTTGGTCTGATTCTTCCAGCAAGATATTGGTACTTCCCCCTTCACCCAGATAAATAACATAAGCTTCCCCGGGTTTAGCTAGGCAAAACTTGGAGTTGCTATCATCCGAATTACCAATGAGGGCGTTCTGATTTTCCATTTCCCAGAAGGGGACGGCAAATTTTTGAAAAAACTCGAGCGCGTAGCGATTGTAATCCCACATACGATCTCGGCTTCGGAAGTCTTGGCAGTTCAAATCATTCTCTGGAAGTTGGTAACCAAAGTAATACTCCACACCAGCTCCACCTGCCATCAAGTTCCCCCAGAGTACCCATTTACGAATATCTTCTTGGCTGGGGGTGGTAATGGTATCTAAGCCGGGCCATCCTTGATCAGGAGGAACACCAATCTGGAAAGGGCCTTGCTCATCGTTGGCCACGACCCATTTTTTGCCCACTTCGGCAGAGCGTCTTACCCACTCGAGGGTTTGCTTGTGAACCTGTCTGAAATTAAGTTGTAGAGAAGGGCCGCTCAGTTCAGAGGAATCTCCTAGGAGGTTACCATAGACTTGCTCTTGTTGTCCGGTACCAGGAAAAGTGTGGATCACGATGGGGTGGCCGTAAGGATCAATTTTTTTAATGAACGCGGCCATGGCTTTGTGTTGCTCGGTGCTTTGGGTATTTTCTTCACCTAGATTCCAATTGAGAGCCAGATGATGTCCAAAACGAGCAATCAATTCACGATAATATAATTTACGAGTAGTACCCACTTCTCCTTGATCCAGACCCCAGATAGGGTCATCATCATTTTCGGTTTCTTGGGTTTTGAAATGCAGATAAATACCTTTTCGGTCGGCCTGTGAGAATACAATTTCCCATTGATCTAATTTAGAGCAATCATAGCGCAAGGGATTGTCGGGTGCTACAAAAGGCCAAACATTTTTACCATCTCCTCCGGCATTATAAGTAAGGAAACTGACGCTGTTGTTACCCTCACTGGCGATATAATTCATAGCTCCGATAATTCCTTTCCCTTTTTCTCCCTGCCAGACTGGGTCGGTTTCTTCCCAATCTTTGATATGTGGTTCGTAGGTTTTAATAATATTGAAGCTATCACTTCGGATGACTTGTGCTTCGGTATTATCAAAGCCTTCGTAGGCTAGAAAAGTCTCAGGGCTATCGGTTCCTGCTTTTAGGAACCACTCACCGTTCTGGAAGCGCAAGAAGTGAGCTTCCACGTACTGTAAGAATCCTTTGCTACGAAAATCATTAGGATCATTAAAGTCTTCAATGATAATACTGCCAGATTCTCCGTCAAAATAATCAGCAACACCTGCCAAAGGATCATCGCTAATGGCCACTTCTTCTCCACTTCTGAAGGAAACGGTGTATTTCCACGTGCCTGCCTCATCGGGTCTGAAATGAACTTTCCATTGATTTCCTTCATCGGCACCTGTCTCGGCAGCATTCCCATCAGCTGCGTAGTAGCCGGGGATAACATAAACTTTTTCTTGGCTAGGAGAGGTAAAGGTTACATCGAGGCGATAGTCTAGAAAGGGATTAGTCGAGGCTAACTCCGAGGTTTCTGGACCCTCAAAAGACAAGGTGAGTAAATGCCATTTTTTGGTTTCGCCTTCTATCTCGAGCGTTTTTGCGCCAAGCGTCTGACCAGATACCCAATTAATCAATTTTTGAATATAGAGGCGATTATCTACCTCGCTCAGATCAGTTCCAGCACCACGATTCCAGAACGTGTTACGATCAAAAGTGCCCACTACTCTACCTTTTCCAATTTCGGCCACAGCTACGGCGCAGTCTATGTCATAATTTTGAATCTCGAAGCCAATGTCTGGATCGTAGATATTGACGGTGCCACCTTCTCCACCGTTTTGGAAGGGAGCCAATTGATAGACCGTGTCATTGGGTTGTTTTTCCTCCCAATCCTTGAGAATCCGAATCGGGCTGCAGCCTTCCCCACGAAAACGTAGTGAGCGAGGCTTACCATCTTTGGTATTGATAAAATGGTCTCTTGACCATTGATTGACTAGATTATCTCCTCCGGCTCCACCTTGATCGGTAAAAAAATACATCCCAAATTGGGTCATGAGTAGATTGTTGCTGTCTCGCCCCTGTTCGTTCGCTACTCCTACAATACGAAAATGACCGCCAAAGGCCGAGTCAGAGTAACCAATCAATCCACCGCCTGCCCTTACCCAAGCATTGATCGCCTCTACTTCTTCGGGGCTCCACATTTTCTGGTTGGAACCTAGAATAATCACATCAAACTGGCTTAAAAACTCTTGGGTGAGCGTGATCTCCTGGTCGTACATCTCCACGATGCTCGCTCCGGTCTCTGTAATCGCTTCGGCAAATTTGATCATTCCCACCTTACTCTCATCTTGTAGGCGCATTTGCTCAAATGGAAATCCTTGATAGCCTGCTTCGGTAGGTTTCAATCCCGTTGAATCTACATTACCATAAATATAGAGTACCTTGGGAAACTGCTCCTCTACTATAATTTCCACGGGTAGACTGGTTCCCTGATAGTTGTTAGCTCCAAACTCGAGGGTAGTTTGGTAAGTGCCTACGCTTAAATCCTTCGTTTGAAAATCTAAGATAAGCTCACGGCTATTTGGGTCAGTGCTTGCTGGGCGATTTACAATCGAGAGCCATTCCTGACTATCTATATCCTGCTCGATGGTGAAAGGAATTTCTTCTCCGTATGACCAAAGGAACACGGGATGCTCTAATCGCTCGCCTTTTTTCAATTTCAGGCTAATCTGCTTAGGGTTAACTCCTAATTCTTTTCTGATAGTCGTCTCAAAGGGGGCACTAATCGCATCATCGACAGGAGTAAACCAATTAATAGATCCGTGAGAGACGATGAGTTCATCTCCAAGGGCTTTTGCAGAAGGGGCAAGTCTTCGGAAAGGAAGTTCTCCAATGTCTTGCCAAGTTTGTGTTCGAGGATCAAACTCGGTAATATTACTAAGTGCCACCCTCGCCATGCCTACTGGAACTCCATACTCGGAACGCCCCCCTACGATCACAATTTTACCCTCTGGGGTTACAAAGGTGCCTGGCTCGAAATGAGAGCGTTGGAAGGGTAAATCTGTAATTCTCGTCCAACGATCAGCAATGGGGTCATAGCGATGTACATAAGACAGGTCTTTTAATAAATTGCCATTATCATGGCTAAATTGCCCTCCAATGGCGTATAACTGCCCACCCAAGCTGACTGCGGCCAGGTGATTACGAGGAATAGGCAAAGGAGCTGCTTTTTTCCAGCCCTGTTTGAGGTCGGTCAGATCGAGTACATAGTGTGCATTGTTGTCAATTATCCGGTCTGGCATCAGTCCTCCATACACATGCAGGTAATGAGCTACCCGAGCAGAGCCGTGGGAAGCCATCGGTTCGGGGAGAGGCGGGCCTTCACTCCAACTATTACTCACGAGGTCATAGATTTGCACGCGGGTCGTAGAGGCTCCGGGGTTATTACCTACAAATCCACCTGGTATCCACACTTGCTGATTATAGCGTACGGGAGTTACATGGGAGACAGGTTCTGGTATGGGAGCTACATCACTCCAGGTCTGACTGTTTGGATTATACACTTGGCTACGATCCGTGATGGTGAGCAGTTCATTGGTGCCATCTCCATTCGTATCTATGTAATCATTAAAACCAGCAAAAACGTAGTATTTGCCGTCTGCTACGAAAGTAATAGCCTCGGTTCGTTTCTCTCCAGATGGAGGTAAATCTGTCCAAGAAAAGTTGAATAATTTTGAAAGATTTGAAGAGGTTGGGGGAATTGATTTTTCTACACGCTTTTGTTCAGGAAGTTGCAAACTTTCATCGCCTATACGAGGATAACCTAGCATCGAGGCAATCACAATGGGTAGAGACAACAGGGCTAACTGTTTGATAGAATGGTATCTCATAAGACTTTTGGTTAGGTAATATTACTAAGCATAGTGGTTTATGCTGACCAGAAAAATTTAATGGGATTAAGGTGATGCTTGTAGGTTGAAAAAGAAGTGTTTTCTGAATCTTTGTATCAGGGAGAATGTTGAAGCAAAATTAGCAAATTAATCCTTGAATATAAAGGAATTAAGATTCAATTTTTTGATATTTGATGTCTAGATGAGTCTTACACCACTTAGTTTCTGTTCCTTTCTCGCTACAACGGCGAGAAAGACAGCAGTTTTTTTTTTCAAATAACAAATTTTAATGATTTGTACTTCAATGACATCATTGGTCTAACCACGGTCAAACAAAGCTTGCTGCGTGCCGCACAGCAACATCAACTGCCCCACGCGCTCTTATTAAGCGGGAAAGTTGGTAGTGCGAATTTAGTTTTAGCTTTGGCATTGGCTCGCTATCTTCATTGTGAAAAGCCTCAGCATAGTGATGCTTGTGGGCAATGTCCCTCGTGTAAAAAATACGACAAATGGGCGCACCCTGATCTTCACTTTGTTTTTCCGGTAAGTAGCACGAAGACCGTCAAATCCAAGCCACTTAGTCAGGAATTCATGGCACAATGGCGTCAATTCATTACCCAACTTCCGTACCCCAGTCTGGGAGACTGGCTAACCTACATAGGAGCTGAGGATAAAAAAGGGAATATTTCCGTGGAAGAAAGCCGTCAGATCATACGTGCTCTTTCCTTGAAACCTTATGAAGGCCAGTATAAAATCCTACTGATGTGGCTACCCGAGTTGATGAATATCCAAGCAGCTAACGCCATCTTAAAAGTATTGGAAGAACCCTCAACTCGTACCATTTTTTTGTTGGTTTCCTATGATCCAGCTCAGCTTATGAGTACGATTATTTCTCGAGTACAATTAATGCATATTCCGATGCTAGAAGATCAGGAAGTTGCTGATTATTTAGTACGAAAAATGGATGTACATCCCGAAAAAGCAAAAGAATTAGCTTACCTCGCAGATGGCGATCTGAATCGAGCCTACCATCTAAGCCAACAAGAACAAACAGACCAGCACGAGTACTTTAGAGATTGGATGCGCGCTTGCTATCGCAAGGATTTGACCGATTTAGTCAATCGAGCAGATAATTTCGGGAAAATGACGAAAGAAACGCAAAAGGCTCTCCTGAATTATAGTCTGAGAATGGTACGAGAATCATTGGTTTATCGGAGTCAGAGTCGTGCTCTGTTGAGGGCACCCGCAGACAAGGTTGATTTCGTGCAGGGATTTTCTAAAACCTTATCTTTCACGAACTACGAGCAGCTACACGAAGAACTGAACAAGACTCTCTATCATTTGGAAAGAAATGCACAGGCTAAACTAGCTTTTTTAGACCTGTCTCTGCAGCTGATGCTAATGTTTGAGCACAATAAATAGCTTGTGAGGTGTGAGTTGTGTGTTTTCCAAGAGACTTTACAGAATAGAGAGAGGCACATTCCAAACCCTTGCTAGGACACACAGCTCACAACCCACAAACACACCTTATTTAAAGACTACCTCGCTCGTGGTTTCTACTGCTTTTGCGATATCGTCGGGAGCAAAGCCTGCTTCTTGATGTAGCTCGAGCTGAGTTCCGTGCTCAAAGATAAGATCAGGAATGCCTAGTCTCTGTAGGCGAGCCGTGTAGCCCTGATCTGCCATAAATTCAAGGACAGCCGAACCAAAACCACCTTGTACGCAGCCATCTTCTATGGTGATGACCTTCTGGAAATTTTGGAATACTTCGTGCAGCATTTCTTCATCCAATGGCTTGACGAAACGCATATCGTAATGAGCCGGATTAAGTCCTTTCTGAGCCAACTTCTGACAGGCTTCTACTGCATAATTACCCATATGGCCGATCGTGAGGAGAGCGACCTCTTCACCATCTTTGATTTTGCGACCTTTGCCAATCTCGATCTTCTCCATAGGTGTGCGCCACTCTGGCATGACACCCTGACCACGAGGATAACGAATGGTGATCGCCTTTTTAAGCTCCTTGAACTCATCCAAAGAAGCGGTGTACATTAGATTGCGTAGCTCACTTTCGTTCATAGGAGCAGATACGATCATATTGGGAATACAGCGCATATAAGCCAAGTCATAAGCACCGTGGTGCGTAGGGCCATCTGCTCCGGCAAAGCCTGCTCGGTCTAAGCAGAAGATTACGGGAAGCTCCTGAATACAAACATCATGAATCACCTGGTCGTAGGCTCTCTGCATGAAGGTAGAATACACGTGGCAAAATACCGTCATTCCCTGAGTAGCCATCCCTGCCGATACCGTAACAGCGTGCTGCTCCGCGATCCCAACGTCAATGGCGCGGTCTGGCATTTCTTTCATCATGATATTGAGAGAAGAGCCAGAGGGCATAGCCGGAGTAACGCCCATGATTTTGTCGTTCTGCTGGGCTAATTCTAAGATAGTGTGTCCAAATACCTGCTGATACTTAGGAGGTTGGGGAATCTCGTATACTTTCTTGTAAATTTCACCACTGATTTTATCAAAAGTGCCAGGGGCGTGCCATTTGGTTTGATCCTTTTCAGCTAGTTCAAACCCTTTTCCTTTAACCGTCACACAGTGTAAGAGCTTAGGCCCTGGGATATCTTTTAAATCCTCTATTACGCTGACTAGGTGGTTAATATCATGCCCATCTACGGGGCCAAAATAGCGTAGATTTAAAGCCTCAAATAAGTTGCTTTGTTTCAATAAGGAACCCTTGATGGCACCTTCTACCTTGGAAGCAATTTCTTGAAAGCGTCCAAAGCGATTGAAACGACCCAATATACGCCAGATTTCATCTCGGACTTTGTTGTAAGTATGAGAAGTCGTGATATCAGTCAGGTAGTCCTTCAAAGCACCCACATTAGGGTCAATGGACATACAATTATCATTCAGGATAATCAGCAAATTGGTGTCCGATACGCCCGCATGGTTCATTGCTTCAAAAGCGATTCCCCCCGTCATGGCTCCATCCCCGATCACGGCCACGTGTTGGCGTTCTATGCCCATTTGTTTGTCAGCCAAGGCCATACCCAAGGCCGCCGAGATAGAAGTGGAGGAGTGCCCTACTCCAAAAGTATCATAATGACTTTCTTTGCGTTTGGGGAAGCCCGAAATACCCCCGTATTTTCGGTTGGTATGAAATACAGAACGGCGCTCAGTCAAGATTTTGTGCCCATAAGCTTGGTGGCCTACGTCCCAAACTAACAAATCGTCGGGCGTATTCAAGGCATAATGAAGTGCCACGGTGAGTTCTACCACCCCTAAGCTAGCCCCAAAGTGCCCCCCGTGGATAGAGACACTATCAATAATGAACTGACGAAGTTCTTGGCACACTTGGAATAGCTCCGAGGCAGGAAGCTTTCTGAGGTCTGCCGGATTATCTATCTTTTTGAGTAATTTTCCAGGCTCAATTAACATAATTATGAATCCTTTAAGTTAAAAAAACTGTATCCACTAGGATACAGGATCAAGAATTTAGGTGCTGATTCATCAGGTGAAGGGAGCACTTATTTAATTTTTTCATTAAACCGATCAAATATAAATTAAGTTTTGCGATTTTTGTAATTTATCCTGTTTAGAGCGATTCCAAACAGTTAGTTTATTTAGTTTTAAAACGAAATTTCGCGCAGAAAGATTTCAAAACTTTCAATTTTTATTGAAAGATTATTATTTGCTATTTCGTGTATTGCTCGCAACAAGAACTTATTGAGCGATCTTTTTATTTAAAATAAAAATCAAAATTATAAACCCCCCAAGGATTTGAGCTTCGAGATTAAATTACCCCTTTTTGAGGGACCCTTTGACTTACTGTTGTTTTTTATAGAAAGAAATGAGATTGATATCTATGATATTCCTATTGCTAAGATCACCGATGACTTTCTGGATTATATCCACCAAATGGAGCGTTTAAACATTGAAATTGCCAGCGAGTTTATATTGGTAGCCGCCACGTTGATGAAAATTAAAGCTCGTATGTTGCTACCCAGAGACGAAAACAATGAAGAAGAAGTAGATCCACGAGAAGAATTAGTGAGTTACTTGCTAGAGTATAAAAAATATAAGTCGGTGCTGGGCGTCCTCACCGAAATGGAGGATGAGCAACAAAAACGAGAAAGACGAGGGAATTTGCTACAAGAATTAAAGGTGATTTCTCAGAGCCAACAATTAGAGCTAGAATTATATCACTTAGATTTGTACAAGCTTCTAAAAATTTATGAACAAGCCATTCACCGGGCTGAAGAGCGAGAAAAACAACCCACACACACCATCGTACCGTACCCGTACACGGTGAGTGGGCAGAAAGATTATTTGATTCGTCGTTTGCAAAGTCATAAACGCGTTTCTTTTCAGGAGACAATCGTCGAGTACAAGAGTAAGATCGCGGTCATCTTCAACTTTCTGGCTATTCTGGAGCTACTCCAAAATCGCTTGATCTTATTGCATTTGGGAGAAGGCTTTAATAATTTTTGGATCGAAGCAAACCCCCATCCCCCAGAACCAGTAAACTAAATAGCACCAGTGAAAATAGCTACCTCAATTTAGACAAGCCATGACAAAAATTGACGAATCCAGTTCCATTCTGAATAAATTAAACCCTCGACGTATTATCATTCCCATCCTGATTGGATTAGGTGTCACGGTTTATCTCATCTACACCGACCTCAACCAGCAATCCATTTCTTGGGAGATGATTGCGCACCCTAATGTTTTTTGGTTGGCAGCCGCTTGGATTGTATTAGTTCTGCGAGATGTCGTTTATATTTACCGAATTCGCTACCTCACCGATAAGGCACTTACCTGGCGAGGTAGTTTTTATACCATTATCCTCTGGGAGTTTTCTTCTGCGATCAGTCCCTCGGCGGTGGGTGGTACTGCCATCGCTTCTTTCCTGCTCCTCAAAGAAGGGATTAGTTTTGGAAAATCGCTGGCTTACGTATTGGTATCCGCCATTTTGGATAATATGTTCTTTATCTTGTTTGGAGGCGGGGTGCTTCTAGCTAATTATTTAGGATGGTTCCCGCAGGGAGATATCTTTCATATGGGGGTAGAATCTCAGCCGAGGATTGCCTCGAAGTTACCTTATTTTTTTTATGTCGGATATACGATTGTGACTTCCTATACCTTAGTGATGATGTATGGTCTCTTTGCCAAGCCTCATTTTATCAAGGGACTTTTATTCAAGATTAGCTCCATTCGCTGGTTCAAGCGTTGGCGTAGGATGGCCGTCAAGCAGGGAGAAGAACTCGTGATTGCCTCAGGCGAGTTAAAAGGCAAGGGTTTCACCTACTGGAATCGAGCCATTGTATCTACGGTTTTGATTTGGGTATTTCGCTATTTTATCGTGAATTGCCTGATTTCCGCCTACTCGGGAGTTACCCTAAGCGGCCATATTGCCATTTTGTCGCTTCACGTTATCCTATGGGTCATCTTGTTGATTGGCTTCACCCCCGGGGCGGCCGGTTTTGCTGAGGTGGCCTTTGAGGGCTTGTTTACCACTTTCGTGGGAGGAATCGCGGGTATCATTGCGGTATTTTGGCGCATGGTAACCTATTATCCCTATCTGATTTTGGGAGCGATCTTTTTGCCACGCTGGGTCAAAAGAGTCTTTGCCTCCAAAGCTCAGGAAAAGATAAGCAAGCAAGAAACTGAAGAAGTACCTTAAAAAACGGCACGGATTTACCCGTAGCGATGTGTTTTTAATTTCTCCATGATGCGTTGCCAGATGAGTTCGTAAGGGATAATTTCTAAGCCTTTATTAACGCCGTTGTACGTTCGGGGAGTCTGTACCATATCTTGGTAAAGTTTCTCCGTGCTTTTGCGTGTCTGGTAAAAACGAAAATCCTCTTTGGCCATTTGCATCTGCATGGAGATAAAGCATTCGCTTCGGAAATTGATATCTTTCTTAGGGTAGCGACGGCAGTAAGGCTCTAGGGCTTTGATACAATCTTTGACTCCATCCCAGTCTAACCTCTCGATATAGAACATGATCTGAGACGCGAGAATGTTGATATTCAGGCTTCTTCTTTCTTTGGAGAAAGGAGGGCGATCATCGGCGTATTCGCTGAGCTTGAAAGTAATTTTAGAATTTTGAATAAGATCACGAATCTCTTTTTGCTTATAAAATTTATAAACGTAATGCAGATAAGCTTGAATCGTTTTCCACTTTTCTTTTTTGAGGTTGGAAAGTTGGCGAAAAGAAGACTGCTGTAACACGCTTTGAAAGACCTGTGCAGCTAATAAATACGATTGCTGGTGCATAGCACTCAGGAGCTTATATTCTTGAAGCTTATACCAATTTGGGCTTCCTTCTTCAAAAATATGACAAGTAGGTGAGGGCTTCTGATCAGGTGCGGTTTGAGGAACGTGCAAGAAAGCAAGCATTTTTTCCAACTGTAATTCTTCCATTTGGCTTTGAGAGAAAAACGTTTGGTGCTGAGTTTGGTGCTGCTCTTGTTCTTGTAAAGTATGGAGTGCTTCCTGATAGTCGTTAGAGAGCTTTTGGCGGAAAATTTTGATTTTAAGGTAATAGCTCTTGATGAGGTGGCTATTGAAGTGGATGATGTCTTCGTGGAGCTGCTGGAGATAATCTTCGGATTTGTCGAGGATGGCTTCTCGGTGGTTGGCTGAGCGTTTGTGGGTGCTCAAAAGCTCTTCGTAATATTTTTGTGCTCGATTTTCCGCCATCATTTTTCGCTCGAGCCTTTCACCTATATTTTTGTAAGTAAGAAAATCCTTGTAGTTATTCTCTTGAAAATGATGCTGTCTCAGCAAATGAGCGCATTCCATTTCTACCCAAGTAAGCTCGTATTCTTGTGCTTTTTTGTGGGTTTTTTCCACGGTAGGGATCGCGACGCGGTTACTACGATTCAGGATGAGAGTTTTGGTGTAGTAAAGTGCCTTATTGCATTCTTGCAAAATTACTTCTCGCTCGGTTAGATGGTCATTATGATTCAAGTCCAAAAAAAAGAGCGTGTTGAGTAATTTCTGCTTCAGACGAGTCTTGAGGATCAGATATTTCTTGGCAGAAGCTTCACATTGATAGATATCCTGTGCTGCTTCTTGGTCAGTATGATATCTTTTAGAGTGAATTCCCTCAAAAAGACGATAGTAATTACTGGTCTTATTGCGGCTATTTTCGTCAAAAAGCTCTACTTTTTTGACTCTTTTTTGAGTTACTAGCTCTATTAGTTCGGATAAGGCTTCCATAAGTAAATTAAAAAATTAGGGACTTTCGGATGAATACGAGCAGGCATAACTTGAAAGGAACTTGTCAAAGTCTCAGTAAGGAAAGAAAACCCCAGATCAATCTGGTAGTTATTTCACAATCTCATAAGATATAGACAGATAAAAAATAGGCTTATGGTCATCTAAAGAACCAAAGTGTTTCGCCTGAATGGACGAGTGAACCATTTGGTTAAAAAATAAAGATAACAGAAGCTCTCACTTTCAAGAACATACAGCAAAGTAAAGTGCCAAAAACACCTTCGTTTATGTTTAGATCAGGTTTCGTGTACAAATATAGTATTTCTGGAGAGAAAAGCTAACTTTCTACGAAATATTATGGGGCTTTTGTATCAGTCTTGATTAAATCATCTCACTAGAAAAAATAAATCTCGAGCCAGTATGACCCGAGACTTTTAAAATTATCTGGAAATATCTTCTATTCGTATCTGCGTGAGAACGAATCAGTTCAGCCATTGCTTCAATTATTCACGGGTACAAATACTTCTCCCTCGGGTGACTTGGCCTCGGGCGGGTTTGTTCCCTGCAAACTCAGTATATAGCTAGCCACGTCTTGGATTTCTTCTCTATCTAGTTTTTCATCCCAAGCTTGCATACCATTACCAGCACCGTGTAATACCACCTTGAAAATGGATTTGATATCACCGCCATAGATCCAGTAGGCATCAGTCAAATTGGGACCCGAGAGTCCTTCTCCTGACTTACCGTGGCAGACGGCGCAATTCTTCGCGAAAATGCTACTTCCTCTCTGCAGGGTGGTATCATCTGTACGTACTTTTACATTATTTATATTGATAGCCGATTGCTTCTGAGCCCTGGCTAGACGCGCTCGGTGTTTTTCTTCCATCAGTTTTTCGTACTCCTGTGCATCCACCACAGGTCGGAGCAAGGTAATTTTGCCATCTCCTCCAAATTCAGAGACATAAATATCTCCGGTTTTGACATTCTCGATCAAATCCAAGGGCTGGCTTAAATCACCCAGACCAAGATATTTTCCATCATAGGCGCGGACTACTTCTTTGGTCTTTTCGTCTATTTCTAATACCATAATATCTTGATATACATTGAAACGAGCTACCATCAATTGGCCTTTCAGTTTGCTAGCAAAGGTATTGCTCTTGTATTCAATGATACCATTTGGTGAAGCGTGCTTTCCGAAGTCATAGGCTGGATGGTCATAATTTTCAGGAGGGTTGACTCCTACATAAACCGGGTCATCTACATCTACCTCTCCTCGATTGAGCACATACTCTGCCCGAATAGGATTAGGATGTCCGTAATAAGCACCTGGCTTGACACGAAAAAGCCAATCATTTTGAGGCTGGCCTGATTTGGTGAGTGCGGGAACGTTAGTAGGACCATCGTACTTAATCAAAGAGCTATGAGGAATATAAGCTGGATCTTCGGGGTTGGAAGTGGGGGTATTTTTATTTCCCATAGAGCCATTCACGGGAACATACAATTCTCCATTGCTATGCCAAACCAAATCATAGGCATTTCTCATACCTGTTGCGTAGAGAGTCAGTGGGGCATCAGGCGCATAAGGATTATAATCACCTCCGCCATCTACGGTTTTCACGCTGAGAGGAAGTTTTTTGGGTAATTTTTCTGTATCTAAGCGCAATACTGCTCCAGAGAGAAGCGACTCCTGACGATCCTCCCATTCTTCCTCGTCGGTAGCTCTACCCATGCTGGTATTGCTTCCTTGATTAAAATACATAGCCCCATCCGGACCGAAAGCCATACTGAAGGTAAGGTGATCCAAGGATGAACGTGGCAGATGTGTCAAGACGGGCGTATACTCCAATAAGCGATTGCTATGAGGATCAAACTCTAGGCGGGAAAGATTTCCATCCCAAGCTGGTCCGTTTTTGACATCTGCGTGATGAGAGAAGGTAATCCAAGCTGATAAATGATCTGCTGTGGATTTGGGATCAAAAGTAAGCCCAATGAGTAACTTTTCTGTTTCTCCAAAGGGTTTGAATTCAGCTTCCAAAGCTAGCATCCCGTCTTCTTTGACGGCATAACGGCGGATTTGACCCTGACCAGTAGCGGCATATAATTTTTCATCGGGGCCAAATACGAGCGTAGTAAATTTACCTTGGGCATCCTCACCTAGATCTACCGTGGTAAACTGTACCCCTGGTAAACGATCTGAGGAAAACTGCCCATACAGCGCTACCTTCACTTGCTGTTTGATTTGATTCATAAAAAACCAAAAGCCCAAGCCAGATAAAAGTAAGAAGGAGAGAAGGATAACAATAATCTTTTTCATGGTAATAGCCTTTAACATTGATGTTGGTGCCCATCTCTGGGGCTGACTTCATTTTAGATTATGATGGATCAGAGATTGATGAGCTAGCAGAGATTCACCAAATAAATTTGCAGTACATCCAAGTGGATGCCCCAAATCATGAGAAGAAGACTAAAATTCAGCAATAAATCTTGGTCGAGGAGATATCACAAATCTATACAGATTCTATATAAGAAACAACGAACTCTGGCTGAGAATGATCTTATTTTGTTACAAACCACAGAAATTTGTTACGAATGTCTTTAGTTCGTCTGTAAAAGGTTGTGTGATCATCTTTTGTTTGCTATGGATACAAATTTCGTACACAATAACAAGTAAAGCTGGTTTTTCTCAACTATATTCATATACGAAAAGCTGAGGGGGGAGGATTTCAAATGTACGTGTTTAACCAAAAATAGACATTTATTCAAAACGGGAAAAAACAGACCATTTTGAGGCAAATAAAAACAAAGCAGCACTCAACATCATCACCGCTCCGTAGGTAGCCGCTGGAATAGAAACAAGCTGATTTTGTATAATGCCTAGTGCAATTGTGAAAGCCAAGGGAACATTCTGAATGCCTACCTCTACGGTCATAGCTTTGGTCTGAGCCGAACTTAGGCCAAACAGCCAAGCCGTAGAGAACCCCATGAGGAGTGCTAAAGCATTGAGACTCAAAGTAGGTAATCCCGTAGCTAACATCAATTCTACAAAACGTCCCTGTTCCTTGAGGAGTGCCAATACAATAATCAGCCCCACGAAAACTCCTAAAAAACGATCAAAGATATGCAACACTCGAGCACTCCAAATGGGATAATGACGCCTGATAAACACGCCCAAGAGCACTGGAACGGTGGTCATCAAAGCGATCTGCAACATCAGTTCCCACACTGATAATCGTATTTCTGTGGAACTCCCTCCAAACCAAACAAAGGCATAGGCCAACCAAAGTGGGATGGTCAAGAAAGTAATCAAACTAGAGAGAGCCGTGAGGGTAATAGAAAGCGCCGTATCACCCCGACTTAGGTGCACCAAGATATTAGAAAAGGTGCCCCCCGGGCAAATGGCAATGATAATCAGACCCAGGGCAAACTCAGGGCTTAACTCATAGGCATAAGCCAGTGAAAAGCCAAGCAGGGGCAGTGCCAAAAGTTGATTCACCATTCCCAAAATCAGCGCTTTGGGCTTTTGAAATAAACGTGCGAAATCTACTAAACTCAGGCTCAGACCAAGCCCCAGCATAATGAGTGCCGTAGTAATGGGGAAAACGAATTGCGTGAGTAGGCTATCCTGCAAGCTAAATTTGTTTTAGATTCAATTGAAAGGGAGTAAAAGCGATTAGGGGTTATTTCTTTCTAGCAGTGCAATGTATTTATCCCGCAGCTTGTCATACTTTTCGTAAATACTTTGTTTTTGCTGTTCTAATTCTTCCACCTTCTTCTTCAGGACAGGTAACTCGCCAGCAGGGGCTGTACCATAAGTCACGGGATCTTCGGCCAGTGCTTGGCTTCCATTGGGTATATTTTGGTAGCTAGTCTGATTTCTAAACATGGTGCCTTTCCCCAGTACTAGCCAATCCAAGCTTACCTGAGGATACATTTCGCATATTTTAGCCAGTAAATCAAAGCTAGGCTTGTTGCGTTTGCCTTTGATGATGTGATAAATCTGTGTGCCAGATACCTGGAGAGAAACACTAAACGCGTTTGGGTTTTTTCCCAATTCTTGAATCAACAGATGAATCCGATCTTGTACTTGTTCGGGGGTCTCCATAGAGGAATACTATAAAGATAATTTAAAATAAGACGACTATACTTTTATTTATGCAAACAAAAATATCGATAAATCCCTGTTCAGGCAAGTTTCTTTTATTTTAAATAAGTTAGTATGTGCCAAGAGGGGAGGGGAGCATCTTTTTTTTGGTTTTTACGCTCAATATTTCCTAGAAAATTTGCCTAAAAACTTTTCAAGTGGTTTCTTGCTAAGCTTTTCAAGGAAACACAACTTCATGACATAAAGATATGACAAACCTAAATACACGTGGTCTACGCCTGAGCTACGGGGTAATAGTGCTGATTTTGTTGCTAGAAGTGATTCACGCTGCTTTCAAGTTCTACAACCCATATTATTTTCATGTATACAGCACCGCCGCCTTAGCACTGGCTACGATGAGCTTAGGCTGGTACCTAAGGATTAATCGTTTCTTCGTGCTTATATTTGGAATCTTGACTTTTAGCTTGATGCTACTTAAATATTGGATCGTCTGGAATTAGTGAAATTAGATCCAGAATGCTTTGGTAACTTTTCCAGATCAACGAGCCGATGTCGGACTGCTGCTACCACTAGCCCTGCCGTGTTTCTAACTGCAAGCTTGGCCAGTAAATTTTTGCGGTGCCCTTCTACGGTACGGGCACTGATGTGGAGTTGTTCGGCGATTTCAGCTGTGGTAAAGGAGGCACAAATGAGTTCTAATACCTCTGTTTCTCTTTGCGTTACATCTTCAATACCGGGGAAGGATGGAGAAGGCTTGTTTCGGTTGTGTAGATTTTTGAGCATGGTACTCGAGACGTATTCATTAAAATAATAATCTTTGGCCACCACATCCTCAATGGCGGATACGACTTCTTCGGGTTCTGCGTCTTTGAGTAAATAACCATTCGCCCCTTTTTCTAGCAGATGTAGCACGAGGCGTTCTTCATCGTGCATGGTGAGCATGATAATTTTAATATAAGGGTAGTCTTTTTTAATCGCTTCGGTAGCCGCGATACCATCCATGACGGGCATTCTCACATCCATCAAAATAACTTGGGGTACTCGATGTTTAAGGCTATTCAGTAGCTCTTTACCATGATTAGCTTGGGTGATTACTTGTACCTGTTTGAAGTGCTCTAATAAGGAAACAAGCCCTTTTACAAATAGTGGTTGATCGTCTACAATGGCGATTTTGATTTTATCCATGGGGTCAGGCGTTGGATGATGAATATAGGAATACCAGAAAGTTAGGAAATATTTAGATCAATTACTACTTCTACGCCCTGATTTGGACTGGAGATACAATGCATTTTGGCACCAATCAGGTCGGCTCGATTTCTCATGTTTTTGAGGCCAAGCCCTGTATTTGCTTCTTTTTCTACTTTGCGAATGTCAAAGCCCTTCCCGTTGTCGCGATAAAAAATTTGTAGATGTTGACTTTGGAAGATCAATTCTATTTCAATGAGGGTGGCTTGGGCATGCTTGTGTGAATTATTGAGTAGTTCTTGTAAAATTCGGTAGAGTGCCAACTCTTGCTCCCAGGGGAGGCGTTGTTCTTCACCCTTTTGCACGAAATGAACCCTCGTCAAGTTAGCTCTTTCGGACTGATTGCAAAGTTCCTCCACCGCGGAAGCCAAGCCCAGTTGTTCTAATATGGCAGGATGCAAGAGTTTAGAAAGGTCTCGGATGTGCTGTATAGAATGATTCAGGAGCGACTTTGCCTCTTCTGCCACGGCTTGTGAACCCTCTAGGGAAGTCTGAAAGCGAAGCTGTGTCAAATAATTTTTGGTGGTTGTGAGGGTAGATCCCACTTCGTCGTGCAGGTTACTCGCAATTCGGCTGCGCTCCGACTCTTGTGCTTGGATGCTGGCGTTGAGCAAGTCTTGTTGCGCTTGCTTTTTTTGTTGGGATAATTTTTTCTGATAAACAATTATAAAAGTGACAATAGAGACGACTAGAAGTATCATCCCTGATGTCCCTATCAATAACAAAGTCAGAATCTCATTTTCTTCGTGAGTATCTAGGTAAGAACAAGTTGTGGCGAGAAGAAGAGGTTGAATTAAGTACATATGATAACGCTATTTTGGGGTATCGTATTTTATCTAATCTCTTATTTCATAATACGGATTGATTTTTTGTTGGTCGGAATTACTCCAGATAGCAATTGCGTATAATGAATAGGTGATTAGATATGTGGTTGAGTGGATTATTGCCCAAAGTGAATAATACAGCTTGCTTGATTGATTGGCAACCAGATAATTATTTACTACAAAGAGAAATAAATTACCTGAAAAATAAATAAGAACAGCAGTACTAATCCAAAACATAGAATCTCTTTCCAGTTTCTCCACTTTTACGTCATTAAGCGTAAAAAAGTAATAACCAAGAGCAAACAAGATAATAGTGAAACTCTCTATCACTCGGAAGATCATGTTGAGAGAAAACCAACCAATTACAAAGGTATTGTACAAGAGTGTCATACCCGTGAGCAGGATTACATATAACTTTATTGTAGACAATATTTTTGCTTTCAAAAATACACCACGAAATATCATGAACAATAAAAACAATTCTATTATAAAATAGACATTTCCAACCACCATATTCGAAGTCTTAAATCCGTAAATCAAGACTTTCGAGATAATTTCCGTCAGCAACACAATACCACAAAGAACCAACAAGAGTCTTTGTTCTCTATCTAGTCTTCTGAGTTTGACAAGTCCTACGGCAATAGGAATCAGAGAGAAAAGAAAAGTAAACCTTACTACTAGTATTGATATCTTTAGAAAATCGTCTAGCATAGCTCTCAATCTAGACTTCTAGCTGGATGGAGGCGGGGTGCCATTACACGCAAGAGGGCAAGGCTGAGAAAACTCAAACATATCTCCACCATCATTGCTATTCCCTCCTCCTCCTGTCATCGCCGTGGTACTGCTCGTAGATGCACCACCCGTACCTAAGCCATTTCGCAAAACATCCACCACGATCGTAAAAGGAAATATAAAAGGATGCACCACCTCATCGGGGGCGTGCATAGCCAAATAAATGTCAATCCCCTTAATTTCTTTTTGCAAAAAAACGTCGATTTGCTCCTTGGTGATGGTGTAAAAGCGTAGTACTTCATTCTGCTGGCCGGTGAACGCATAAAATTGACTCGAGAGATTACCAACTGGGCATTTGAGCCAGCGCTGTGTCATTTGAGAAGCAATCACTCTGGGTATATTCCCAATCGAGGTATCTACTTTTGGTACTTGTACTATCTTGTAACCCGGTATCAACTCAAAGCAGTCATCATAGTGATCGGTCGGAGTATCTTTATCCACAGGTTGTAAGAGGATGCTGATAAGCTCTTCCTGAGCCTTAACTCCTAAACGCACTCTTAATTTATATTTGTTTTTCAACAATCCCACGAATGCTGATAAATCTTCTTCCGCTAAACTATAGGATAAGATGCGTGATAAAGTATTTTCTTCTTGCTTATAACAATAGTCAGCAATTTTACTAGGGAAAGTCGTTCGCCAGCAATCAATTTGCGTCTTTGCTTCTTTTGGATCAAGCATAGTTTTTACAGATGTGTTGAATTTATTAGTGATTTATTTTCACTAAAATTAATCCAAACCATTCCTTAACACAAACCAAACCATGAATAAAACGAAATCTGCCATGTAAGCTTCTCGTTGTTAGATTCTTATCCTAGCCAGTTGCACTTTCGTTATAGCGATCGACACCGTATTTATACTTGGTTATTAGCACGTATAAATACGTGTTTACACTGCACGTATATTCACGTGCAAGCTCACGAGTATTCACGTGATTTTCTGAAACTAGTGAAAATAGCCCTCCCTACAGACAACAAAATAACCAAACTTGTAGTAAATATTACCAATGTTAGCATTGAAGAAATACTAAGAGCATTTGGTTTTTCCAAAGAAGTTTTCAAATTATTGAGAATACTTATGCGTGATCCAAGCTATTCCTTCCATCACCTAAGAGAGCATAGAGTAAGTAAAAATCACAAAGCAATCCTTTCCTAAGATTCAACCTCTGAGAAGCTCTTCTCCTAACGCTTTGACCTTTACTCCAATATCCTTCTTTTTTTCAAATAACGGGGGCACACCCAGTCAATTGACTGGGTGTTTTTTTCTGTAAATGCCTCGGAGAGATGCCCTACGCTAATTTGTATCCGAACTCGCTGCCGTCAGTTGGCTTTCATCGAGTGCATCCTCCAATTTCGTGTAAGTGCCCGCCATGCTTCCTCCTCCTGAGCAATAATATTGTAGAATGGCTTTATCTTCTTCTTGTGCAGTAGAAATGCTTAATTGTCCATTCTTAAAGGAGAAAAGAATGGCTTGGTCGTTCTGAATGGCGATGAGTTGATTTTCTCCATTGACCGAAGCCCTTGATTCGTAAGTACAGGATGGCTTTTTCTTATCCGTCCGCGAGCGTACCTCTATTCGGGCAGTGGTATCATCCATTTTGCTAACTGAAACTACCATCCAGTCATACCCTTCGGCTCTTTGGGTATATTCCTCCGTCACATAATTTCCTGCCCATTTACCAAAATCAAAATTAGCTGCTGGTTTTTCTGAAATTTGATTTCCACAGGCACAGAGACTCAAACATAGCATCACCCACAGGGTTAAGTAGTTGTACTTCATTGTTTTATGATTTAAATTAAAAAAAGCCTTGACTTGATTTTCAAGACAAAGCTCTTCTTCAACAAAGACCGTGCATTTTTTTGAAATAATTCCGGCCTGAATCCAGCATGGAGATCATTTAAAGCCCCTCTTTTTGCAGGTAATATCTCCAGATCACACGGCGGTGATGAATTTCGTGCCCGACTATCAAAAAGCCAATCGCTAAGACGGAGGTTTCCATGCCATTGGCTATGCCCTGATTTTGTAACACCCCGTCATCTAGATGCTCGAACAAAGCGATCGTGGAATCCCGGACGGCCAAATATTCTTTTTGGATAGAGGTCAAATCCCGTTTCTCGGCCAAAGAAGCACGGGTATAATTTTCTTGGTCAAAACCGGGTAGATCTACCGATTCTCCCCGTGCGAAGCAAAGTGCCCGATAAGCCATGATTCTTTCGGTATCAATGAGATGCATTAAAACTTCCTTGACTGACCATTTATGCGTATCGTAGCGAAAGTCAGCCTTTTCGGGAGGGATTTCGGCTATCAAACGGCGCGTATGACTCTGCTCCTCCTGCAAGGCCATCAAGAGATGATCCTGATTGACTAAATCAATGAAGGGTTGATAATACGTGGGGACTTTTTGTAATTGTAGCTTATTCATGTCGAGAGGGTTGTAATTTAAAAGCTTGTTAGCCTTATTCCATTCTTGACAAAAGTAAACCAATTCTTCAATAAATAGAGGCGCTGGTCGTAAATGTGTAGTGATCCTTTCGGATAAATTTTCAGAGCGGGCAGACCAATAAAAAAAGCCCGACTAATCTAATCGGGCTTTTCTGAACTCAATTATAAAACGATACTAAACCTAAAACTACAAAATCTTGATTGGGGGTTTTTAGCGGTTGGTGAT
>CAZKBP010000043.1:0-41455 GCA_964551015.1 uncultured Cytophagaceae bacterium
CCCTACCCCAATAGCTGGAAAAATGCACCTAGAGGGGTAGCTACCTCCACCCTCCTGGGTACCCCCCTCTACCCCAAAGGTGCAAACAAGGAGCTTGAAGGCAGATAGAGGAGCCTCTTAGCCCCTGCTACGCTCCTTTCTGGTGTGATCGTGACAAATTCTAGTGAATTCCTGTAATGAATCAGAGGCTTCGGAGTATAATTCTTATATTTGTTTAAAGACCAAAGCCTAAAGCAATGATACAAAGAGCTATTTTTCATCATAGATACTGTCTGGCCATTTCCCTGCTGATTATGAGTATGGGAATTGTCTGTAAGGCACAAAACACCCAACCTATGCCCACTCCACTCCAACCCAATGACAGCTACGAGCAAGCCTGGGCCAAGGTAGATTCTCTCGATCGGAAAGGACTACCCCAATCCGCCCTCGAGGTCGTAGATCAGATTTACCAAAAGGCCAAAAAAGAAAAAGCCCACGGTCAACTCGTCAAAGCCGTCATCCATCAGCTCAAATTTATGGCGACCGTGGAAGAAGAAGCATTGGTCAAAACCATTAACCGCTTAGAAAATGAAGCCTTAGAAGCGGAGTTTCCCGTTCAGCCCTTGCTGTATTCCATGCTAGGGGATATTTATTGGCAATATTTCCAGTATAATCGCTATCGCTTCTATGACCGCACGACCACCCAAGCTTTAGATGACCAAGACATCCGCACCTGGGACTTGCAAAAAATAGTAGTAGCCACCCACCAAGCCCACCAAAAAGCTTTGGCTAATCCTCAAAAGCTCCAATCTGTTCAAATTGATATTTATGAAGAAGTAATCAAGGAAGGCGATGAAGCTTACCGGGTTTTGCGCCCGACTTTGTATGATTTTATTGCCCACCGTGCCGTGGATTTTTGGATGAATAGCGAACCCGAAATTACTCGCCCCGCTTATCAATTTTCTCTGAACGACGAGAAATACCTCAGCTCGGCCAGCGACTTTGTCCAAATGGAAATAGAAAGCCTTGATACGCTTTCCTTTGATTTCCAAGCGATTCAGACTTTACAGGGTTTACTGGCCTTTCATTTGGGAGATGAAAACGTGGCTACTTGGATAGATGTGGATTTAAAGCGTCTTCGCTTTGTTCATCAAAACCTCAATAGCTCCGTCAAAGACCAACTTTATCTAGAAGTTTTGGCAAGTGTAGCCGAGCAAGGCAAAGCCAATCCGATCTGGGCAGAAGTTTCTTATCAAATGGCCAAACTACACCAAGGCTTAGGTCAGCAGTACAATCCCCGCCAAGCTGACCGCTATCAAAACGAGTACAAAAAGGCACTAGAAATCTGCCAGCAAGCTATTCAAAAGTACCCTGAGTCTACGGGCGCACAAAACTGCCGTAGCTTGCAAGCCGAAATTCTCACCAAGAGCCTTAGGGTTGAAATCGAGCAGGTCAATGTGCCCGAGATGCCTTTTCGGGCTTTGATTAGCTATCGCAATTTGGAAAAGCTTTATTGGAAAATTGTGCCGGTTCAAGCTGGAGATGAAGAAAAAATCTTGGAGTTAGGTGAAAAAAATTATGATCCAAATAAGTCCACGATTGAATTTTATCGCTCCCGTACCGCTGTGCAAAGCTGGACAACGGACTTACCTCAAACGGATGATTATCAAACGCATTATGTGGAAGAAAAACTTCCGGCGCTGCCTTTGGGAGAATATATCATCTTTGCCAGTGATAATCCTGACTTCCAGTACGACAAAAACGCCGTGGCTTATGCCTTTACGACCATTTCTAACCTGAGCTATATCCATCGTAGTAACCGCCAGGGGGGAGATACTGAGTTTTATGTTTTGAATCGTCAGACCGGACACCCTGAAGCCAATGTGCAGGCCGAGGCTTGGCACGCGCGCTATGATTACCAGAGGCGAAAATACAGAAAGGTCAAACTAGGAGCATATACCAGTGATGCGGAGGGTTATTTGAGCGTGCCTGCCCTCAAGGAGCGTAACTTCTACATGATTTTCAAAAAAGGCCAAGACCAACTCCAAAGTAGCGATCGTAATAATTTTTATGCCTATCAGTATAACAATCAAAAAGAAAGAGTCCGCACTCAGGCTCACCTCTTCTTGGATCGAGCCATTTATCGCCCCGGGCAAACGGTTTATTTTAAAGGCATTTTGATTGAGAGCACAAACGGAAAAGACCCACAGATTTTGCCCAATCAAAAAACCACGGTAGTGCTCCGAGATGTGAATTACCAAGTCTCTGCCGAAATGGAACTGACCACCAATGAATACGGCACTTTTAGCGGTAAATTCACCGCCCCTGATAATGGCCTCAACGGGCAAATGCGCATCGAGAGCTACCGCCCTCGTAAATCCGAATCTCCCAAAGGACAAGAACAATATGGGGAAAGTTTCGGCACAGTCACTTTCTCCGTAGAGGATTACAAACGCCCCAAATTTGAAGTTAAGTTTGATCCTGTTCAAGGCAGCTTCCGCTTGGGCGAAGAAATTACCGTGCAGGGCAAAGCCCGATCTTTTTCGGGAGCCAACGTAGACGGCGCGCAGGTGAGCTATCGCGTGGTGCGAAAGGCTCGTTTTCCTTATTGGTGGTTCTACAGCCGGGGCTTCTATCCGACTTCGCCCGAGATGGAAATTGCCAATGGCGTTTTAGAAACCGATGAAACAGGAAACTTTGAAATTACCTTCAAGGCCATTCCCGACCCCAATATCAGCGAAGCATCTTCTCCTACTTTTATTTATCAAGTTTACGCGGATGTGACCGATTTGAATGGCGAAACCCAGAGTAATCAGACCTCTGTGCCCGTAAGCTACCAAGCCCTCGAGGTAGGCGTAAGTATTGGCAATGAAGTCAATCGTGAAAAAACTGGCGAGTGGAAGATCAAAACCACCAATTTGGTCGGAGAGTTCGAGGCGGCTCAGGGCAAAATTACCATCCATCGTTTACAAGCTCCTGAAAAAGCCTATCGGGAACGCCTTTGGGATGCCCCCGACCAGTTTCTCTACACCGAAGCCGAGTGGCACGAGCTTTTCCCCCATGATTTGTATCAAAATGAAAACCAAATCACGAATTGGGCTAAGGGTGAAAAAGTATTGGATATTGACTTTAACACCGCCAAGCAAAAGGCTTTCACCCCCGCAAAGCTCAGCCAATGGAAAACGGGCAAGTATATCTTAGAAATCCAAAGCCAAGACCGCTTTGGCAAAGAAGTCAAAGGCGTTCAATACTTCACGCTTTATGCGCCTCAGGTCAAGCAAATTCCTTTCGCCCAGATTGATTATGTTAATGAACTCAAAATCAAGGGTGAACCCGGGGAAAAAGCCCAAATCTTAGTCGGCACGAGTGCAAAAGACCTCCAAGTGCTTTACGAGATAGAGCATCAGGGAGAGATCGTGCGCAAGCAATGGCTCCAACTCAACGCCGAGCAAAAGCTTTTGGAAATCCCGATTGAAGAAAAACACAGAGGCAATCTGGGCTTTCACTATACTTTCGTGCGCAACGGCAGATATTACGGCCATAGCCAGACCATCTCTGTGCCGCGCACCAACAAAGAGCTAGACATTAGCTTTGAGACTTACCGCGATAAGCTCCAGCCTGGCGAAAAAGAAGAATGGCGACTGCGCATCCGGGGCAAAAATGGCGAGAAAGTAGCCGCCGAGATGCTCGCCACCCTCTACGACGCTTCCTTAGATCAATTCCGCGCCAATAACTGGAATTTTAATATCTACAACAGCTACTATACCTACGCTTCGTGGCAAAGTAATTCTGGCTTCTTGGCTCAAAACTTTCAAATCTATCAATATGATTGGAATCCTTATTTCGGCACCAGCTCACCCGATTATGATGCCTTGGATTGGTTTGGCTTCAATTTGGAAAATACCCTTTACCCTCGGAGTGTATTGGCAGGTAGGGCTAGTGGCATCGCTTTTGACAGCGCGGAGCAAGAAAGAGCCGAATTAAATCTGGCTTCTGATGTAGAAGAAGAAGCCATCTTGGGCGAAGTGGTGGTAGAAAATGCTTCTCCAAAAAGAAAAAAAGCAGTTCTGGGCAATTCTACCTCCGCCGAAGCCGATGACGAAGCCCCTCCCGCGCCTCCCGCCGATGCCGGCGGAGAGCCAGAGCAAGATCTCTCCGGTATCCAAGCGCGTAGCAATTTTAAGGAAACGGCTTTCTTTTATCCCCACTTGAAAACGGACGAAAACGGGGACATTCTTATCCAATTTATCATTCCCGAAGCTCTGACTCGCTGGAAAATGCTGGGGCTGACACATAGTAAGGATTTGAAATATGGCCTCGCCACCAATGAACTCATTACCCAAAAAGAACTGATGGTGGTGCCCAATCCGCCTCGCTTCTTCCGTGAAAGCGATCAATTGGCTTTCTCTTCCAAGATCACCAATGTTTCGGAAAAGGACTTGGAAGGAACCGCCCAACTCTTCTTACTAGATGCCCTTACCAATCAACCCATTGACCAGCAACTAGGCAATGACAAAGCCGAGAAAAAAATCAGCATTCCCGCCGGACAGAGCGTAGCCTTGGCTTGGGATATTCAAATCCCGGCGGGTTATCAGGCCATCACTTACAAAGTCGTCGCCAAGGCCGGGAAGTTCACGGACGGGGAAGAAATGACTCTGCCCGTGCTTACCAATCGGATGCTCGTCACCGAGACAATGCCCTTACCGATTCGGGGCAATCAGACCAAGACCTTCACGATGGAGAAGCTGGTCAGCAGTGCTTCTTCTCCTACTTTGCGTCAGCACCAAGTGACCTTAGAGTTTACCTCCAATCCGGCTTGGTACGCGGTGCAGGCTTTACCTTACTTGATGGAGTTCCCTCATGAGTGTGCCGAGCAGACTTTTAGTCGCTTCTATGCCAATGCCTTGGCGAGTCATATTGCCAACTCCAATCCCAAGATTCAGGAAGTTTTTCAGGCTTGGCGAGATATTTCACCTGATGCTCTGCTTTCTAGTTTGGAGAAAAATGAAGAGTTGAAAGGCTTAATTTTAGAAGCCACGCCTTGGCTCTTACAGGCTAAGGACGAGTCTGAACGCAAGCGTCAACTCGGCGTACTCTTTGACCTCAGGAGAATGAGCAATGAGCTAGATAAGGCTTTGCGCAAGCTCCAGCAAAAGCAAGTGAGCAGTGGTGCTTGGGCATGGTTTGACGGGATGCGAGAAGACCGCTACCTCACTCAGCACATCGTAACGGGTGTGGCTCACTTGCGCCAACTCGGTGTGGAACAAGCTCAGGATCAGAGCGAAGCTTGGCAGATGACCCGCAAAGCCATTGGCTATTTAGATCGTGAACTTGTAGACGATTACCGCCGACTCCGTGAACTCGCCCGCCAGAAAAAAATCAAGCTGGAAGATCGACACATTGGCTATCTCCAAATTCATTATCTCTACGCCCGAAGCTACTACGGGGATATACAAATGAGCAAAGAATTGGAGGCAGCCCTTGGCTATTATCAGGAGCAAGCCCAGAAATATTGGCTCGAGTTTAATCGCTACCTGCAGGGAATGATCGCCTTGAGCTTGCATCGCTATGAAGACCAAAGCACGCCCGCCGATATCGTCAAATCCTTGAAAGAGAAAGCCCTGAACTCGGAAGAGCTGGGCATGTATTGGAAGTCAGACTATGGCTATTATTGGTATCAAGCTCCCATCGAGACGCAGGCCTTGATGATTGAGGTCTTTGACGAAGTAGCTCAGGATGCCCAAGCCGTGGATGGCCTCAAGACTTGGCTCCTCAAACAAAAACAAACCCAAGACTGGAAAACCACCAAGGCCACCGCCGAAGCTTGCTATGCGCTCTTGCTCCGAGGTGCGAATTGGCTCATCGAGAAAAAACAAGTAGAAATTTCTATTGGCGGGCAAAATATCAATCCTTACGACGAAGCCAGTGCCTTGCCCGTGGAAGCTGGCACGGGCTACTTCAAAACCTCCTGGTCTGCCGAGGAAGTAAAGCCAGAAATGGGCAATATAACCGTGAGCAAAAAAGACGAGGGCGTGGCCTGGGGAGCTTTGTACTGGCAGTACTTTGAGCAATTGGACAAAATCACCACCGCCGAGACGCCACTTCAACTCAAAAAGCAATTGTTTTTGCAAAAGAATTCCGACAGTGGCCCCGTCATCACGCCGATTACAGACGAAACGGAGCTGAAGGTAGGAGACTTGATCAAAGTCCGTATCGAGCTAAGGGTAGACCGCCAGATGGAATACGTGCACATGCAAGATATGCGGGCTTCGGGCTTGGAGCCGCTTAATGTTATTTCCCGATACCAATATCAAGATGGTTTGGGTTACTACGAGAGTACCCGTGATGCGGCTACACACTTCTTTTTTGGTTATTTGCCGAAAGGCACTTTTGTCTTTGAATATCCCTTGCGAGTTACCCACGAGGGCGATTTCTCCAATGGCATCACGACCATTCAGAGTATGTACGCGCCTGAGTTTAGCAGCCATTCGGAAGGCGTCAGGGTGAAGGTAGAGTAACGACGAGACTCCGGATTCGTGTGAGCGTGATGGCAGTTGTCGCAACTGCTATGACTAAAAATAAAGATCAAAATGGATAAGCAAAATCAACAAAAAATATCAGGAACTACAAAAACAGAGGCGAGAACTTTGGGAAAAAATCAATCGAGTAAATGATACAGTGGCGGTTATACAAAGTGAACTAGCTCAATGAGTTGACAAAATAGATCAGTATTCTTCTCTGCAATTAGAAAGAGATCATTTGATAGAAGAATATCGTCAACTTGAAAAATTAATTGATAATATAATATTTGACCGAGATGAATAAAGTTGATCAATTATTAGAGCAGGGGAAAAAACAAGTGCAAGAAGCCAAAGAACAAGCGGCCCGACTTAGGAAAACCATTGCCGAATTTGCCGCTGCCGTGCGAGCCGAGCGAAGGAGGCGTTAAACCTGTGTTCTGGTAAGATAGCAATCCTTCAGCGATAGCACTTGTCTCAATCGCCATTTGGAGCCTCAGTACAAGATGCTCAAAGCAAGTATACCCTCTGAGATAGTGGCAGTTATCGTAACTGCTATCATGGAACTAGGAAGAAAGACTAGCATGTTTTTATTTCAGCTCAACTATTTTTTCGTAAAAATAAAACTGAACTACCGTGGCGAACTACTGCGAACATCTAGAACAACTTCAAGAGATTAAATCACCCAAGGCGCACGAATGCGAAGAGTGCATCAAAACCAACAGCCGTTGGGTACACTTGCGCACTTGCCAGACCTGCGGAGCAACCCTCTGCTGTGATTCCTCCCCCAATCAACACGCCACCAAGCATTTTCAAGCTTCGGGGCACCCCGTAGTCATCTCTGCCGAACCCCGTGAGAAGTGGGCTTGGTGCTACGCCGACCAAAAGCTCAAAAAATACTAGGCGATAGGGTACAACTTATCTACTGGCTATCGTAGATTTTCAATAAATCTTCTTTGAAGCGGTCGATGTATCGTTCTTGGGTTTCGTGGACATTGGCGACCTCGGCGACTCTTCGGATTACGTGAATAAATTTGTCCACCAGTCCTTGGGTTAGACTGCCTTTATTTTGGCGGATCAGAAAGATGACGTGGTTGTAAGTACTTTCTACATTAGAGGCTGGGGTATTGGCAATCAAATTAAAGCGATCCTCAGCAATCCAACTGTCTTGTCCAAAATTTTGCACGATTACTTCTTGGAAGGCTTTTTTCTCACTGTTTCTCAGGATATTGTCTGCTTTGGCAATGACAAAAGCTAATTCGCCCACGGCACGATAGAGATTTCTTTCTTCCAAGCTAAGGGTTTTATTACGTTGAGTACTTTTGACCGAAGAAAAAACATAGGGTACTTCTACTTCGTGCACGGGCTTGGGGTCGTCTAAGCGGAGGCGGGCCAAACGGAGCTCGGCTTCTAAAAAAGCGATATGATCTACTAAGGGCTCTATTTTATCCCAGATGGCTTCGTCTTGCTTGAGTTGTTTGATGTATTGATTAAGATTTTCCATGAGTTTTGAATAGCTTGATATCAAGCTCTAATATAATGAATTATATCAGGGCGAAGATGGATTTTTTGGAAGAATTACTATTGCAAAAGTACATCCTTTTGAGAAATAATGTTTTTTGAGTAATAGGATTTTTAACTTGCACTTGTTCTTCTAAAAACCTCTAAACATCTATGGCAGATTCAAGGCATGATAGCCGACGGCACTATTCAGATCGCTTTCGGCCTTTTTTTGGAAAATTTGGATTATTTAGCCTGACCTTACTCATCGCCTTGTTATTGGCAAGGTGGACGGTAGAACCGTCTTTTTCTATTTCTCAAAGATGGATTTTATTTCTAATCTTTTTTGCCGTGGGGCTGTGGCTGACCGAGGCCATTCCTCCTTTTGCGGTGGGGATTTTTATCATCGGGTTTTTAGTCTACACGCAAGGAAGTGCCTATCTAACGGACGAGCCAGAGAGTGTCAGTAAGTACGTCAATACTTGGGCAAGCCCGGTGATTTGGTTGATGTTGGGGGGCTTTTTTCTGGCGGAAGGCATGCGCAAAACACAATTAGATCAAGGTCTTTTTCGTCTCTCTACCTCCTTATTTGGGAATGGCCCGTGGATGATCTTATTAGGTCTCATGCTGACCACGGCACTGGCTTCTATGATTATGTCTAACACAGCCACGACCGCCATGATGATCGCTTCGGTGACGCCTCTGGCTCGTCAATTAGGGCAAAATGCTCCTTTTTGCAAGGCTATGTTGCTCGGAATCCCAGCATCAGCCACCGTGGGAGGCATGGGAACCATCATTGGCAGTCCACCCAATGCCATTGCTGTAGGGATTTTGGAGAGCAAAGGCATTCAGATTGATTTTCTGACCTGGATGTTCTATGGCTTACCTCTCGCTTTGCTGTTAACGCTCTTATTTTGGTGGATATTGAGTCGTAAATATGCTTCGGACTTGGCCGAGGGAGAACTAAGATTACAAACGACTCCCCAAGCAGATAAACCTCGCCAAAAGCTTAACCGTGGCGTCGTTATCTTTACCCTAGTGATTACCTTAGGCTTGTGGCTGACGAGTCCTCTGCACGGATTGCACGTGGCAGCTGTATCAGGATTGCCAATTATCCTGCTGACAATGTCAGGCGTGATTCGGGCACAGGATGTAAGAGGTTTACCTTGGGATACTTTGATGCTCGTGGCGGGCGGTTTGGCACTGGGCATTGCCATTGTAGATTCAGGATTAGCGGAATATTACGTGGCAAAGATTCAAATAGATACTTCTCAGGGAAGTGTTTGGGGGCTTTTATTCTTATTCGCCTACCTCACCGTGATTTTGTCTAACGTGATGAGTAATACGGCTACAGCTACCATTTTGATACCCATCGCGATGATTTTGATGGGTACGCAGAGCTTGACGGCGGCCTTGATTATTGGCCTGACTGCTTCCACGGCCTTATTCTTACCTGTGTCTACTCCGCCCAATGCCATCGCCTTTAGTACAGGATTGCTCGAGCAGGCAGATTTTAGACTAGGTGGGCTTTTTATTGGTACATTGGGCCCTTTATTGATTATTATTTGGATATGGATATTGGTGTAGTTGATTTATACGGTCATCCAAGTGTAAGGCATACCTCATGTTTGGTTTAAATATGAGTAGTTTATTCCAAAATTGGGATAAGTTTGGCTTCCTTAGGAGAAAGCTGTATGAAGCTAAGTATTACAAAACAGAAAATTACTTGAAAAAAATAGGCTTTTACACGTCATTTGGATACAAGAAATTGCTTTTTATCCCAAAAAAAGTACACATCAAAGAATAAGGGCAAGCATGGAAGGCTTTTTGTAATAGGATCGAGCAAATGTACAATGTCAGAAATGAGATAGACATTGGCACAGATTAACAGAACATTAACGGGTGGGCAAGTTGCTGATTTTCAGATTTCTAAGCCATTTCACCCCTTCATCTTCAGGCTGGTAAGCATCGAGGTTTTAAACTTATCCATCAAACATCCATCTATTGATCGAAAGTATTTAACCTATTTCAAGATGAATTCTACAAAAAAGCCCAAGAACCTTAGACTTTTCCTTTTTATCTACGCTTTGTTGTTTTTAATATTGGTAGCGGAGGCATACGGAAAGTTTGGTTTCTTCCAAACTAGGAATAATGCTAGTAATTCTGCTAAAATCACTAAGGTGCTTCCTGTAAATCGTAAATGAGTGCGTTTTTTTCATTTCTAGGCATCAGCCATCGAAACTGCCCAACTTCTCTCCACGATAGGCTGCGCCTGATTAGTTCATTTCTAGCATTTCTTTGGCACTCAAAATCGCGCTTTCTGAGGGTTTCGCTCCGCTGATCATTTGTGCAATTTCATAGATTCTTTCCTCATCACTCAAATGGCGAATGCGACTAATGGTTCTTTCCTGAGAATCGTCTTTATACACAAAATAATGATGGTTGCCCTTAGCCGCGATTTGATGTAAATGACTGATGGCAATAATCTGGTGTTTTTTGGACATAGTCTTGAACATCTCTCCCATTTTGATGGCAATTTCACCCGAAATACCAGTATCAATCTCATCAAAGATAATGGTCGGCATGGCCGTCTTCCCTGCCAAAATATATTTAATAGAAAGCATCAAGCGCGAAAATTCCCCTCCCGAAGCAACCTTGCTAATCTCCTGAGGAGCAATGCCTTTATTAGCACTAAACAGGAAATTAATCCGATCTATTCCTTCGGGGGTGGGCGCGATTTCTTCTCGGTAGACCTGAAAAGTAGCATTGGGCATACCCAGATCCGTGAGTAGGTTTTTTAGCTCTTGCTCTATCTCGGGTACGATCTGCAAACGACTCTGCGATAAAGCCTCCGCCTTGGCGTAAAGTGCTGTTTCTTTTTCATCTAAAAGAGCTTTTAGTTCGGCAATATCTTGGTCAAAATTTTGCACTCTTTGCACTTTTTCCTCCAATTGTGCCTGAACTGCTAGCAACTCAGCAGTCGAGCTTACCTGATGTTTTTGTTGCAAATTGAAAAGCAAACTTAGCCTGCCCTTCACTTCCTCAATACGCTCTGGGTTAAACTCTACCATCTCTTCCTCACGTTCCAGTTCAGAGACAATGTCCTGGAGTTCGATCACGCAGCTTTGCAGTCGCTCTCGGATTTGCTCATAATTGGGTGAAAGAGAGGCAATCGTCCCGAAGGTATTCACCAATCCCTTCAATTCGTCATTGACAGGCGTTTCTGATTTGGAAAGAAAGTCTAAGATTTGATTCATCTTGGTTTTGACCTCCTCAGAGCTTTCTAAGAGAGTCAATTCGTTTTCTAGCTCGTCTTGCTCCTCCGCCTTAAAAGCAGCCTTGCTTAGCTCTTCTAAAAGAAAACTATTGTAGTCGTATTCTTTTTGGAAATCAGCATATTCCGCCTGTTGCTTTTGGTATTGATTTTTGATTCGGGTGTACTGCTGGTAGGTTTGCTGATAATCCCGGAGCAAATGCTGGTTGTGTGCGTAATGGTCAACGACTTGTAGCTGGAAAAGCTGATCTCCCAAGAGAAGATTATCGTGTTGGGAGTGAATATCAATCAATTGCCCAGTAATTCGCTTGAGTACATCTAGCGTGACGGGCGTATCATTGATAAAGGCGCGGGACTTACCGTTGGGGCTGATTTCGCGGCGAATCGTGGTATTTTCTTCATAGTCCAGTTCTAGTTCTTCAAATACATCTTGTAGCTTGTAAGCCCACACGAGGAAAGAAGCTTCAACGATGCATTTTTCACTGGTATTGAAAAGCACTTTTAAGTCCGCACGATTGCCCAAGAGCAAACCAATGGCACCGAGCATGATAGATTTTCCGGCACCTGTTTCTCCGGTGATGATATTGAGCGACTCGTGTGGTTTGAGTTTGAGTTGCTCGATGAGGGCATAATTCTTAATAAGTAAATCCGTCAGCATCCTTCATCCAAGTTTAAGCAATGAAAATTCCTGCATTTAATTGATTGCTTGAACCCCGTGTTTTCTAAAAAAAAGCATCCGCCTCGCTAATACTGGCTGGGCTGATCTACGATAATCTCGGCAATCTCTTCCAGCTTAATGCGATGTTTGCGACGGATGGAGTCTCGGAACAAGATTTGTTTTGCCTGACTCTCCAAAATTTTTCCATGCAAAGTTACATCATTTTTGAGTATCATGTTGATTTCCACGTCCAAAAGAGAAGTGATTTTTTCAGGAATTTGATCGCTAAAAATTCTAATTTGTCTTTTGCCCATTTTATCGAGGAAGTTATCTTAGGTTTTGGATTAATTTTCCTTGTTTTTTTAAATGAAGTGATTTAGTAAGGGAATATTTCGGTCTTAGGGCAACTCGGAGATTAATTTCAAAAATTTCTCTAATAAAATAAATGCATAAAATGTATGTATATTGTATGTATCAAAAAAAGCACTTACAAGTTTTACTTTGTAAGTGCCTGATTTAGAAGCTCCCCCTCTTGGGCTCGAACCAAGGACCTACTGATTAACAGTCAGTCGCTCTAACCAGCTGAGCTAAGGGGGAATGATGTTATTCCCGAATGGTTTGGCAAAGAAAATAGCTTTTATCCAATATCCCAAATTCTGGGCGGGTTTTTTTATAAAAAAGGCTTTTTCTCTAAAAAAATAAATATTTTAAAACTAGGATTGTCTCGGGAATGTTAATTTAAAAAACAACCAGTTTTGCCTATAGAAAGTAGGAATAAGGGATATTTTTTATTAGTTTACACATCTAATGCCTCCTTTTGAAAAGCACGAAACAAAAACACAAGCACCTACAAGCATTGATGAATCGCGAGAGTTATTCTTCTACTCAAAACCATACCGCGGGGCGAGCAGTAGGCTCTCAATGAAATACTTAAACCAAGCCAAGTTTTAGCCTTACAAAACCTTAAAGATGAGTAAAATTCGCTTTTTTGCTAGTTTAATGATAGCCTCCATATTAGGAGGCGTAGTTGCCTTGACTGCTTATCATTACATGATTCCCCAGACTAGCTATCAATCTATCGAGCAAAAACAGCAGGTTCACTTTGCCAATTTTCTTCCTGATTCTAATATCATTGTACCTGAGGGGATTAATTTTATCCAGGCTTCGGCCATGGTTCGTTCCTCAGTCGTACATATCAAGGTGTCTTATGCCAATCAGGCACATTGGAGATCCGATGAATCTTTTGAAGACATGTTTCGTCCTTTTCATGGAGATCATTACGGCCGCTCGCTTCCTAAACAATCCTCTGGCTCAGGAGTGATTATCTCCGGAGATGGATACATTGCTACCAATCATCACGTGATAGATGATGCCGCCCAAATAGAAGTCGTACTTTATGATAAGCGAAGCTATAAAGCCAAACTAATCGGCAGCGATCCTACCACCGACCTTGCTCTACTCAAAATCAGTGAAAATAATTTGCCCTTTCTACGTTACGGAGATTCTGACCGCTTGCAAATCGGAGAATGGGTACTAGCCGTAGGGAATCCCTTTGATCTGACCTCCACGGTTACCGCGGGTATTGTAAGTGCCAAGGGAAGAAATATTAATCTACTAAAAGACACTTATGCGATTGAATCATTCATCCAGACTGATGCCGCTGTCAATCCCGGTAACAGTGGCGGAGCTTTGGTCAACCTGAGAGGAGAGCTAGTGGGAGTCAATACGGCCATTGCTACCCATACGGGCTACTACTCTGGTTACTCTTTTGCGGTGCCCATCACGATTGTGAAGAAAGTCATGGACGATTTGATGAATTATGGTGAGATTCAGCGTGCCTTGTTGGGCGTTACTATCGACGAAGTGGACGCAAAGATGGCCGAAGAGAAAAAGTTAGAAACCGTGCTGGGGGTCTGTATTTTATCACTCAAAGAAAACGGGGCTGCACAGCTGGCTGGACTCCGAAAAGGCGATGTGATTGAGGCCGTGGACGGCATTGGCGTCAACAGTGCCTCAGAACTTCAAACGGCCATTGCCGTACGCCGCCCAGGTGATCAAGTGGAAATTATATATTGGCGTCAAGGGAGAAAATCAATAGCCAGAGCCACGCTTCGTAACAAGCTAGGTACTTACGAGGTTGTCCGCAAAAAAATCAGTCCGCACACGCAGGTGCTGGGCGCAGAGCTTGGAAATATTGATGAAAGAGAAAAGAGAAGATTAGGAATTCCCAACGGAGTCAAAGTGTTAAAGCTAGGCCGTGGTAGCATCAAAGCCTCTGGCATGCGTGAGGGTTTTATTATCACCAAAGTAGATGATAAAGTAGTGCAATCTCCCGAAGATGTAAGAAGGGTCGTACAAACTACCCGACGTACCCTCGCCGTAGAAGGAGTTTACCCCAACGGAGACAAATCTTACTACGCCATCGGTCGCTAGCACGAGCCTTTCATCACCCCTTTGTAAAATTCTTGCTTTCCCCAAGAAAGGATTTCTTAAAAACCTTTAACTTTGGCCGAGAGCAGGCTGATACAGTGCTTAGCCTGCTCTCTTTTACAGAACATTGCCGATAACTACTTAAACGCTTACCACCATGACATCCCTTAGTACCCCACCCACATTAAAAGCTATTTTTGAAAGTCTAGGCTTGCAAGAAAAAAATCCCTCACACAGCACAGGCCAGCTTTTCTCATCCTGGGGAGAGCGTGAGTCTATCGGGGTAACCTCTCCCGTTCATGGGCAAATGATCGCCGAAGTTCAACTGGCCAATCAAAAAGACTATGATTCAATTATCGAGACGGCGCAGCAAGCTTTTCAGGCGTGGCGACAAGTGCCCCCGCCCCGACGCGGTGAAATCATCCGTCAGTACGGCTTAAAACTTCGCGAAAAGAAAACCGAACTGGGGGCACTGGTTACGTGGGAAATGGGGAAAATTTATCAAGAAGGACTAGGTGAGGTGCAAGAAATGATCGATATCTGTGACTTTGCCGTGGGGCTTTCTCGCCAATTGTACGGACTCACCATGGGTTCCGAAAGGGCACAGCACCGCATGTTCGAGCAGTATCACCCCTTGGGAATCGTAGGGATCATCTCGGCTTTTAACTTTCCAGTGGCAGTTTGGTCTTGGAACGCAATGATTGCCGCCGTTTGTGGTAATGTTTGTATCTGGAAACCCTCTGAGAAAACCCCACTTACCGCAATCGCCTGCCAGAAATTAATGGTGGAAGTCTTGAAAGAAAACGATTTGCCCGAAGGAATTTTCAACCTGATCTTAGGTGATGCGCGTGTGGGTCAGATGCTATCTAACGATACCCGTGTTGCCTTGGTATCAGCCACAGGCTCTACCCGTATGGGCAAGCAAGTGGCGCAGGCCGTGGGGGCAAGGCTTGGAAAAATGATTTTAGAATTGGGGGGGAACAATGCCATCATTATCACCGAGCACGCTAATCTAGAAATGGCCATCCGAGCGACTTTATTCGGTGCCGTAGGTACCTGTGGGCAAAGGTGTACCACGACCCGTCGTTTGATCGTCCACGAAAAAGTCTACGATACCGTAAAGGAGCGTCTCCTGAAAACTTATCCCAAACTCTCCATCGGTAACCCACTCGATAAAAATACATTGGTAGGGCCTATGATTGACCAAGAAGCGGTTCACAATTATCAACAAGCCCTAGAAAAAGTGCAGGCCGAAGGAGGACGCCTGTTGACAGGTGGGGAAGTGCTAGAGGGCTCAGAAGAATACGAGTCAGGACTTTACGTGCGTCCGGCCTTGGTAGAAGCTGAAAATCATTACGAAACGGTGCAAAAAGAAACTTTTGCCCCCATTTTGTACCTGATCAAATACCAGGAGGGAGTAGAAAATGCCATTGCGCTGCAAAATCAAGTAAAACAAGGGCTCTCTTCGGCCATATTTTCAGACAACTTAATCGAAGCAGAAACGTTTTTATCCTACTGGGGTTCAGATTGTGGCATCGCCAATGTAAACATAGGTACCTCCGGAGCAGAAATTGGAGGAGCTTTTGGCGGCGAGAAAGAAACGGGGGGAGGTAGAGAATCTGGATCGGATGCTTGGAAAGCCTACATGCGGAGGCAAACCAATACGGTCAATTATGGAAAAGCTTTGCCTCTTGCCCAAGGTATAGAATTTGATGTAGATTTATAGCCTAGGCACCCATTTTTGATGAATACTACTACACACAAACTGGTCGAAAAAAATCTTTTTCTAAATCTAGCATCCAAAAACCCTTATTAGCTAGAGGTTAATTTTGTTTAGTTTTGGATTTTCTTACATCGGCTTTCGAATACGCCCAAAAGTGTATATTTTTCGTATATAATTCACAAGAGTAGTCGTATAGTCTTTAAACAATCGTACAAAAATCATTATGACTCCTAAGTACAACACCGTGATGTTGATTGATGATAATGATATTGATAACCTCATTAATCAGAAAATCATAGAATCTTCCAATATTTGTAATCATATTTTTACACACACTAGTGGTAAGAGTGCTATTGAATTCCTAAAAAACGCGGTAAAAATCGCTGAGGTAGCAGGTAATCAGGTCATGCCTGAAATTATCTTCCTAGATATCGATATGCCTCTGATGGACGGGTTTCAATTCTTGGACGAGTTCGAGAACTTGTCAGAAAATATCAAAAACCACTGCAAAATTGTGATGCTTACTTCTTCAATCAATTCCAAAGATGTGAAGAAATCACAGCGATATAGCAATGTAAAACAGTATGTCAATAAGCCTCTGACCAAAGAAAGCCTCAAGGACTTGGAAATTTAAGCCAAAAAGCACCCTGAGGCTACTCGTAATACTTGTATGTGGGGTGGTCATGCTATTGTATCATCTTATCTCTTCCCTTCTCTCCAAAGGTTAGCCTCATGTCTTGACTCTTGACTGACTCTTCGCCAAGATGTGTTTCTACATCATCAGCTCTATGCAAAAAAAATAAAAGCACTCTTATCGCAGCGCGTATAAGAATGCTTGATACTTTTGTATTTACTTTTTCCGATCAGAACAGGGTTTACATGAGTCTTTTCACAAAATCTTCATCTAATCTGACATATTTTACTAGACAAAACCCATTCGGCATATTGGTTTTTTTGAGCTTGTCTATCAGGCTATTGACCTTAGACTCGCGATCCGAGCGATTGGTTTGTACCGCTACTTTGAGCAATTTGATAAAAAGTACCACGTGAATACAGGTTTCTTTGCCCAAAATTCGGATTTGTCTTTGAATACTATTGGTCAGCTGCGACAGTAACTCATTGTCTTTGATGATCGCGTATTGTAAAGCCAATAACAGCTTGACCTCTAAATGCACGTAAGGATATTTTTTCAGGCTGACATCATTGAGGAGCTTGTTAATCCAGCGAATGGCCTCATCATATTTTTCGGCATAAAACTGACAAAGGGCTCGGTAAGTGATATAGGAAACATACTGGGGAACATTTTGGATATCAGGCTCGAAATCGTGAAAAAGCCCTTCGTTTTCTTCGTAGAGATCCATTTGCGTTCCGAGGCGGCTATGTCTTTCCAGTTTGGTGAAAAGAAAGCGAGCCGGGTAGGTGTGCGTGTTGTAGCTGGAAAGCAAACTTCCGATGGAGTCATTGACCTCCTCGAAGTATCTTTCTGCCTTGCGATACAAACGATAATGATTGTAATACTCTAAGCGTAGAAATTGGAGTACAATCCGTAAATGAAAATAGATAGAATCTATCTTAAAGTCCTCAAAGAACTTTTCCATATTGGTGAAAATATCCTCGATCGGCTCAATGGTTGCGTCCATCAACTCGTCTTCGGCTTCTACGAAAAGTCGATGAAAAACATTGACACAGCTTTGATACACGTAAAGGCGGTGATATTTGCTTGGAGGATTATACCGCTTGCAGATATTCACAATGGACTGATTGAGGAGCTTGAGCTCTAGTTTATCATTCTCATCGTCGGTAAAGCTGTAATTACCATATTTCTTAAAGTATTCGGCCATCCGGCTTTCTACCTCGTCCACGTCCAAGGTGTAGGCTACGTGTCGGTTGTAAGCCTGAGAGTAATCATAGAACTCCGGAGTATTGACATGGAGCTTCTTGAGGGTCTTATAGACAAGCATCAGTTCGTTGGAAAGGTCATAGTCGATCAGTTCCTTTTCCAATTTTTTGAGGGTAGTTACGGCAATGGTTCGCTTCTTCGTAAAAACGATTTCGTTAATATTTGCCACTTTTCTAAGAATATCCGTACGGGGGCTTTCAATTTGTCCGAGCAGGTATTCTTCAATTTTTTGGTTGAGCCTTGAGCGAAGCGTGTAGTAGGCATTGGTATTTACATTCAACTCCTCCATGATTTTATTATCAGAAAGTTGCTCCTGATGCATGTAGCGGAGGAGGTAGGCAGACTTTTCTGCATTACTCTCAATCAGCAGTTTATAGATATTTTCGTAGTCCGGATCGGAGAGTTGTTTTATAATATTTTTAAGTTTTGCCATCTTTTCCTTAGAAATTAGATCGGTTAAAAAGTAAGAAGAAATTCACGGTTGTTACTATTTACGGAAAGTATGAAAGAATGAATAAAAGTGACGCAATTTATCCAATAAACTAATGTAATAAATCCTTCGTTTATTCGCAAAATGTCTGAATTTATCGAAAAAAGAAAACTCGGCTTGTACCGAGTTTTCAGGTAAATAGTTTATTTCTTCTTGAGCTAAAATCTACATATGTAGGGCGCGATCTTCGGTTGCGGCTAAGCAGGCTTCTTTCACGGCCTCCATATAGGTAGGGTGGGCGTGCGACATACGCGCCACGTCTTCGGCAGAGGCTCGATATTCCATCACGGCCACCGCTTGGGCAATCATATCGGCGGCTCGGGCACCGATGATGTGTACTCCCAAAATTTCGTCCGTTTTTTTATCGGCTAGTACCTTGACTAGGCCATCAATATCCATACTCGCTCTGGACCTTCCTAGGGCGCGGAAAGGAAAGGAACCTACTTTATAAGCCTTGCCTTGGTCTTTGAGTTGCTCTTCGGTATAGCCCACACTGGCTACTTCTGGCCAAGTATAGACCACATTAGGGATCAACAGATAGTTGATATGTGGTTTTTGTTGTGCAATGATTTCGGCCACGAAAACCCCTTCTTCCTCGGCTTTATGTGCCAACATGGCTCCCTGGATTACATCGCCAATTGCGTAAATACCGGGTACGCTGGTTTCTAAGTGCTCATTGACGGGGATGCGACCTCGTTCATCCGTTTGGATGCCAATGTTTTCCAAGCCCAAACCTTCCGTGTAAGGGCTTCGGCCAATCGCAACCATGCAGTATTCGGCTTCAAAGGAGACTTCTTCACCCTTTTTCATATCTTCGGCCTTGACCAGCACTTTTTTGCCTTTATTCTCCACGGAAGTTACTTTGTGTTTGAAGTGAAACTTCATTTTCATCTTCTTCAACACCTTCTGTAATTCTTTTCCTAAGGTACGATCCATGGAGGGAATCATCGTGTCAAGATACTCTATCATCGTTACTTGACAACCTAATCTGGCAAAAACCGAGCCCATTTCCGAAGAAATCACCCCTGCTCCGATGATAATCATACTTTCGGGGACTTTCTCAATGTCTAAGGCTTCGGTGGAGGTAATGATGCGTTTCAAGTCAATTTCGGCTCCTGGCAATCGGGTCGGGCGTGAGCCGGTGGCGATGATGGTATGCTTAGAGGTAATCTCTTGACTTTTGCCATCGGCATCGGTGATCTTGATGGTGTTTTTATCGACAAAAGAGCCGAGTCCTTGGAGGACTTCTATTTTATTTTTTTTCATCAAGAACGCGACCCCGTCTACATTTTGTTTGACGACCTCGTTTTTGCGCTTGATCATTTGGGGCATGTTCACTTTGAGACTTTTGAGATCAATCCCGTGGGTTCCAAAAGTGTGAGCCGCGTTGTAGTAGTGTTCGGAGGAGTCGAGTAGAGCTTTGGAGGGAATGCAGCCTACGTTGAGGCAGGTGCCGCCTAAAGTTTTGTCTTTCTCGATGATGGCGGTTTTCATGCCTAATTGTGCGGCTCGGATGGCCGCTACATAGCCACCGGGGCCAGAGCCAATAACAGTTACGTCGTAATTCATCAGGTTTCTTTATGTTTGGATATTTTTCCTTCTATTTTAACAAATAAATAACGGTGAGTAAATTTATCTATCTTTTCATCAATTGCCAAGCAAGCGTAGCGCAAAAGCTAGGATTGGGCTTTTCTGTATCGGGTCAAAATAAGGAAGGGAGGGCGTGTACCAAAATGAAAAATTCCCATTTTGGGACAATCTTGACTAAAAGTGTAAAGTATCTTACATTGTTTTTTTTTATAAAAAATTCAAAGATAAAAATATTCTTGCTTGTAACCTTATTTACAGAGCATTAGCATTCCAAAAAAAGATTATCTGGATTTTCGCTTGATTTTTGTCAAAATCTATCCAGTTATGGACTAAAAAAGGTGCTACAAACCAAAACATGAAATGGAAAAGCTAAGCCAGGTGTTGTTGATTGATGACAACGAGATAGACAACCTCGTGCACACCAAATTGATGAACGAGGCCAAGTTGGCAGATCAAATCATCGCTTTTACAAACAGTAGATCCGCATTAATTCATCTAAAAGAGCAGGTCAGAAAGGATATTCACAATTTACCAGACGTGGTATTGCTGGACTTATACATGCCCATGATGGACGGGTGGTCGTTTATTCAAGAATATGCAAAGCTTGGGTTACACGAATACAAAAAAATAGACTTGTACATTATTTCCTGCTCTATTTTTAATAAGGAAATCAACAAGCTCAAAAATGATCCACAAGTGGTAGATTATATTCCTAAACCACTGACCACGAATAAGTTCGTAGATATCAAAAGAAGATTTCTGAGCCAGTTGGTAAAGTAAAAATTCTTTTTCTCACGTGATTCAACCCAGCAAGGTTTTGCCGTCTTTTCTCCCTCGGGAAAGCACCTCCATTCTTATACTTTATTCAAAATCTTTATACATCAGACTAGGTTGTACACTGGTGTTGTTTTGGTATTTACCACTTTGGTAACGCTCAAAAGACCCATCAATGGTATGGTAGTACACTTGGCAAATCTCCACATCGGGGTAAATTTTTACGGGCTGGATACAAAAAATCTCCAGTGTCCAATATCCTTGGAACCCCACGTCGCCGAAGCCAGCCGTGATGTGTACAAAAAGCCCTAAACGCCCTACCGAAGATCGCCCCTCTAACATGGGGACGAGATTATCCGTTTGCGTGTATTCTACCGTGCGTCCAAGATAAAGCCGATGTGGTTGGAGCACGAGTCCATCCTTAGGAATATTGATCTTGTAGGTCGGATTGAGCTTTTTCATGTCTAGGATGTCGTGCTCGTAGACCAAAAGTTCGTCGTGCAAGCGTAAATTATAACTGTTGGGGTTCAGTTGTTTGGGATTGTAGGGGTCAATTTTGATGTCACTACCCAATCTTTTCTCTATTTCTTTACCCGATAGAATCATGGTTTTGGTGTTAATTTGAATCCTTCTTGTTGGTGATATTTATCAAAGATAAAGATAAAGAGAAATCGGGGATCTTGTATGAGGAATTTTCAAGCAATCCATGCCTCCTTTGGCCATGTACTCTTTGCCCACCTGTGGTCTGTGTTTTGATGATGGCTCGTCGGGGAGATGGCCTATGGAAGTGAGGGGGACAAGAGGTGTACCTTTTAGGTTTCCTACATTTTTTTTCTTGAAAACACACTTGATGCACCCTTGTCAAAAAAAACATGTTCAATAGATCAGTGTCTCGGTTTGATGTATATTTCCCCAAATTTGAGGCGAACGTCCCCTATTTATGAAACTCCTTCAACAAGATTTTGTACTTGTGGGTGATTGTCACTTAGGATGCTTCAGTATATAGAATTCCTAGCTAGGTTTGCATCAGATTCATCATTTAAACCAACATTCACATCATGACTAAAGAAGAAATCCTTCGGGCGGCGAGCATGCCTGCACATAGCTCCAGTTATCCTTTCGGACCTTATCGTTTTGTAGACCGAGAGTATTTTATCATTAGTTTTGTCACGGAGCCGGAGGTAATTCGTTATTTTTTGCCGGAGCCATTAGAACCCATCGCTGATCCTATTGTGCACTACGAATGGATCAAGATGCCAGACAGTCAAGGGTTTGGTGATTATACCGAAAGTGGCTTAGTAATCCCCGCCAAGTTTGAGGGCGAGGAGGTAAATTTTGTAGCGGAAATGTTTTTGGACGATTTAGCACCCATCGTGGCGGGGCGTGAGATTTGGGGTTTCCCTAAAGAATATGCTCAGGTGGCGTTGAAAATTAACAAAGATACCCTTACGGGAACGCTTTCTTACGCGGAAGAAAGAATTGCAACGGGCACGATGATGTACAAACACCACGAGTGTAGTAAAGAAGCCATGCAAGCTGCAATGGAAAAGACACAAATTAATCTAAAACTCATTCCAGACGTAGACGGCACCCCCGCGATTGCCCAACTCGTAGCCATCAACTTGACCGATATCACCGTGAAAGGTGCTTGGGAGAGTCCCGCCCGACTCCACTTAATTCCACACGCACAGGCCAGCTTAGGTGATTTCCCAGTAAAAGAAATCTTACACGGTAAGCACTTTATTTCTGATCTGACACTCCCTTACGGGAAAGTAGTACACGATTATCTAAAATAAAAAGGAATGAATCATTTCCTGACCAACCCTGATGATGGCATCAATCAGGGTTGGTTGTCCTTCTGGTTAGCCGAGAATCTAGGCAGGTTTCTTACCTAAAATTCGAGCCCCTCCCAGATTGCCTCCTTGAAATAACTCGGCAATAGTCTGATAAAAACGTGCCCGATTCTCGTAGATTTTTTCTCCAAAAAAGTCGCGATTTTTATCAGCCTCAGCTACAAAGTCTTGGTAGCGATGCTTGGTCCAATCTTGCCAGACCGCAGTTCTGGGTACAATTTGAATATCCTCAAAACCCACTGCTTCCAAATCTTTTTGGTAAGTATCCACAGGGGTAACACTAGGTGCACTCACGATTTCCATCAAATCGTTTGCTTCTGAAAGCTCAAAAGGATTCAACGCCACTAAGTCCTCAATGATAAAAGTCCCCCCCGGTCGGAGTAATTCATAGCTTTTAGCCAAGGCTGCCTGACGATTTGAAAAATGAAGAAAAACTAATAAGGAGACAAAATGGTCAAAGGTTGAAGCAACTTGATAGCTCAAAAAATCAGTCGTGATGTATTCTACCAAATGGCTCAAGCCTACACGTTCGGTGAGTTCCTGGGCTAACTCATTGAGTTCGGCTTGCACCTCGATACCCAGCACCCGACAGCCCGTACAGTGTGCCAGAACCCGACTCGTGCCGCCTACGCCACTGCCAATATCGCAAACATAGGCTCCAGCTTGCAGATTAAGGGCTGCAATGACGTCTTGACAGGTTTGCTCTCCTAGGTAATGATATTGATCCAAATGTCCTAAATTGGTCAAGTCTTCAATTTGCAAAGGCCCTTCGGCTTTGCCCTGAAGAGCGAGCGACTTGTGAACACTTTCTACCCGCCAGTTGTACATCACCGTGGAAAGTGAACGCTGTGTTAATTGGGTGTAGGCACTACATAGGGATTCAGGGGATACTTTTTGATCAATGATTTTAAGCTCGTGGAGCATATTTTGTACTTTTTCTAATGCTTCCTGATCTATTTGAGGTTGGCAGAGCCATTCGGTTTGTTCGTACCACTCTTCTACGTCGGGTACATCTAGTTGGTAGTGCTGGGCGATGTAGGCGATTTTTTCATCTTTTTCCAAGTAATCCAAATGCTTTTGTATATCGTCTATGAGCTGGAGAAGAGACGAATGATGTTTTTCCAAGATTTCTTCTCGGGCTACAATCACAAAACAAGGCCAAGGGGTTTGGCAGACCCCAACTCGTCGCCACTCACCACGATCTACGGTAGGCTTGGTCGTGAATTTTTCCCACATGAAAGCATCTGCTTTGGATTCACGTAGTGCCACTCTGGCTCCTTCAAAGTTTTGGACTAGCTCAAAGCTCAACTCATCAGGATTCCAATCCCGTTGCTGGGCATTGACAATCGCCATCAGGTGTGAGCCAGACTGATAGCGACTGATGGCAAAATGGCCTCTCTCCAAATCGGCTACTTTCTCAAATTTGCTATCTGCGTGTACGTGTATCCCCCAAGTCAAGGGGCTGCTCACATAGGTTCCTACGATTCGACTAGGGTTGCCCTTCACGATGTCAGCTACGGCTCCCTCGGTTAGTATGAGAGCGACATCTAAGGCTCCTTCCCGTAGTGCCTGGCACATGGCTCCCGTTCCTCCGGGATAATCTTGCCAAGTGAACTGGTAAGTCTTTGTGGCTAAAAGTTGCTTTTCCTGTACTAACCGCCAAGGATAGTTGAAATGCTCAGGCACACCCCCTATTCTGAAATGGATTGGCTCATTCATATTGGAGAAAAGTTATTTGAGAACGATATGCATTTAACTCGAATGGGTCTGGATAGTTAAGCAAGAAGGAGCGTTTTTAGGTGAGCTAATAAAAAAGATCGGCTAATAAGCCCCGAAAGGCGTATTAGCCGACAAAAAAATTTATCAAAACAATAAGGATTTACTCGATATTAACTCGGCGAAGGCTAGAGTTCACCTGCGTTCCCTGCACAGCGAGGTAATAGGTTCCGGGCGTCAATCCGATCTCTCTCCAATCTAGCGTTACTTCCTGTTGTGCCTCTTGCAAGGACATGGATTCTCTAAAAACCGCCTCTCCACGGGCATTCATCAAGGTGATCTGTAATTCTCCCTCTATGGGATCAGCAAAGCGAACCGTCAATATGTGCTGATCATTCGGATTGGGATAAAGTCTTTCCAAGCGAGAAGCACTCGAGGGTTCGGGCTGGGTTTCTTGAACGTGAATTTGAAAGCGAAGCGTGTCTCCGGCTATGCCTTGGGCGAAACGCTTTTCATAGGGCAGCACTTCCAGTATATAATCTCCAGTAGAAGCCAACCAAGGTAAATAATTACCCAAGGAATCTTCACCAAAGAATGAGAAGGGTGCGAGATTTTCAAACTGGTGAAATAACCATTTGTCTTCTCCCGTTCGGAGGGTAAAGCGCACGCTTTGGGTATTTTGAGTCTGAGCTAGAAAAGTAAAGAACGGAATCTCTGCCATATCAATTGTATCTTGGCTTACTACGGGGCGAAGAGGCATATTCGTAGCCACATCTATCCAGAAAAGTTCTTGGACTACTGGTAAGGTATCCTGAGGAACCTCGATGGGTGTTTCTTCTTCCCCTATGAGATGCAGCTGAAAGCGGAGGGTATCACTGTAATTACCTTTGGCAAATTTCTTCTCATAAGATTGAATCTCTAAAATATAGTCGCCCGGCTCGGGCGTCCAAGCGGCATAATCTGTTTCTGAATTTTCCCCATAAAAAGAAAAGGGTGCCAAATTCTCAAAACGATTCTCTAGCCAAGAGCCATCTCCTCTTCTGAGCGTGAAGCGTACACTTTGACTTCTCAGCGTTTCTGCGAGCATATTCAGCTCTGGAGTGGTCCTTAAATCAATGGTATCTTTTACTTGTAGGGTGCGCATCAATGTATCTTGCGCAGCATCTATTAATACGATCTCCTCAATTTTAGGAAGTGTATCCTGGGGTGAAGGAGGGATGATATCGGGAGGCGTGCTGGTCAAGGTAAAGTTTAGGGTCATACTTTTGCCTGCAACGCCGTCCAAACAAGAACGCGTATAGGGGATAACTTCTACCCGAAAAGTGCCTTCTCCCCACACCTCACCATACAAAGTACCCATACCTTGATCCCCGAAGAGAGTGTAAGGAGTTACCCCCTCTATTCTTTCTGTAACCAAGGTGTCTTTTTGTACATTTTCCAATGTCATCCAGACACTCCCTGCACTTGAGGGAAACGTGTTGGCCAATACAGAAAGCCCGAGTGTATCCAAGTGTTCTAGATAAATAGTGTCTCCATCATGGATCTTACCAATCACTTGGTCATTGTCTGCATTTAGTAACCAAAGGCTTTGCACGGTTAAGTCCAGATCTTCAACTACCTCGAAAATAATTTCGTGAGCATGACCTGCATTTCCTTTTAGCCAGCGCTCCGAAAAGGGAGTTGCTTTCACCTTGTAAGTGCCAGGCTGGAATACGGCCGCGTTGTAATTACTACCCTTGGTTTTGCCGAAGGCAGCATAAGGTCTCAGATTCTCGATGCGATGGGCAGCGGTAGGCCCTTGCAATTCTATTTCTACACTTCCGATGGCCAAGTGATTGCTGTAAGCTACGATAGAAAGCGAATCGGTGGGTAAATCTTGGAGAATAATGGCCTCCCCCTGGCGAATCTCGGTAATGACGGTATCTGATTCAGCATTTACCAAATAAAAACCCTCGATTTCGGCAGGAAAAAGTGGCTCTGGGATGGAGAAAGACTGAGGGAAATGCTCCTCAATGACTTGGCTCATCGCTTCAAACATGACGGGGGCTAATTTCTTATGCCCTTCGCAATTGGGATGAATTTCGTCATAAAGGTCATCAGGATAAGTCAAAAGAGGCTCTAAGTCAATCAGGCGGATCAAATCTCCTTGGCTAATTCGCTCTAAGGCCATTTCTTCCAAAAGCTCATTGTAGAGAGAAGTACGCAAGGATTTTTCCGAACCGGGCTCTCTGCGATTGATGACCTTGGCTAATATCACGTGAATTTCTTGACCAACATCTTGCTCAAAGCGATCTATTTCGTCTAAAACAAAGCTTACTTCGTCTATAATCTTGGCAGCGGGCTGTCCTTGATTCACATCATTGGTGCCGATGTGCAACATAATCATTTGGGGCGGATTGGCTTCCAGCATCGCGTAGATGTCTGTCATCAAATTATCGGCTCTTTGTCCAGTAATTCCCTCGTGCTCAGCGTCAGGAAACTCTCCATAACTTTGACTTCCTACAAAATCTACTGCATAAGGACTACGAAAAAAGCGGTTGAACAATTCTCTCCGGAAACCACCATCTACCCCTCCCCCCTTGGTGATGGAGTTGCCGATAAACATGATTTTCACGGGTTCTAGCGCCGGAGGTGTAAATAATGACGGTTCGGGATTGATTTGTGCTTTAACGGCGATACTCAACCCCAATAGAAAGAGAAGTGTCATCCATAGAGGTGTGTGTTTCATTTGATTTCTTGGTTTACAGGATGGTTTTATATCTATTGCAATCAAACAGAGCAATTCACAAATATCCTGCAAAGTAGAATTTGCTAGAAAAGCTGAGGAAACTTACATAGCTTATAAAAACAGGGAATATTAACTTTTCTAAAAATGAGAGGCAAAAGAGAGGATTGGCGAGGGTTTCGTGCTGGTAAAATTAACTAAAAAATAGTCAGAAAAAATTTGAATAAAAACAGAATCTGAGAGCTAAAATCTTTTTTTTGGAAAATTTTTCTAGGAATGGGAAAATACAAATACCTATGTCAGCTAGTATCCAGAAGATACTAACTGACAAGGTATGCAAATTTAATTATCTAATCTCAATCCGGTGCACACTCTTATCTAAGAGATCTCCTTCTAGAATCAGATAATAGAAGCCTCCTTTCAGAGAAAGCTTCTGCCAATCTAGATAGAGACGCGCTTGCTCATCCTCGAACTCGAGAAGCTGTTTCCAAGCAATTTCTCCCCTTTCGTCCATCAAGTATATTTTTAGCTGACCTATAATCGGGCTAGAAAAATCTACGTACATGGCATCTCCCGGGTTGGGAAAAACTTTGAGAACCTGTGCTTCCTCGAGCATATCTATTTCACTCACTTCAATGATTTCACTCGTTGAAATGCGTGCAGCCGTTTCAGTATTGCCTACTATATGCAACTGAATATCTATCTGAATGCTCTTGGCTCCTTTGGCGAAGCGTTCTCCAAAAGATTGTACCTCTATGTGGTAATCTCCAGGAGCAGGTAGCGGACTCCAAGGCTTATAATCTGGCCCAGGATCATCGCCAAAGAAAGCAAAGGGTGGCATATTCTCATATTTGTTGAAGAGCCACTGACCATCACCGTTTTTGAGCGTGAAACGCACACTCTGGCTCCGTGCTGTTTTGGCGAGCAGGGTTAGCTCGGCGAACTCACTCAAATAGATGGTATCCTGAGGTTGCAAGACCCGAATCTCCTCATCACTGGCCGCATCGATCAAGACCACGGCTTCTACCACGGGCAAAGTATCTGCCACTGGAGGCTGCGGTTCGGTTTCTTCTACTGGCGCTTCCTCTTCTTCTACGGGTGCTTCGGCAGGAGCTTCCTGCACGATATGCAGCTGAAAATTGACCTGCTGACTGGTGTCTCCTAGTGCGAAACGGGCACCATAAGATGCTACTTCCAACAAATAATCACCCGGCGCAGGTAGCGGACTCCAAGGCTTATAATCTGGCCCAGGATCATCGCCAAAGAAAGCAAAGGGATAGAAATTATCATATTTATTGAAGATCCATTTGTCCGCTCCCGTTTTGAAGGTAAAACGCACGCTCTCGCTGTGAGCCGTTTTGGCGAGCAGGGTTAGCTCTGGAAATTCATTCAAATAAATGGTATCCTGAGGCTGCAAGACCCGAATTTCCTCATCACTGGCTGCATCAATCAAGACTACGGCTTCTACCACGGGCAAAGTATCTGCCACTGGGGGCTGCGGCTCGGTTTCTTCTACTGGCTCTTCCTCTTCCTCTACGGGTGTTTCAACGACGGGAGCTTCCTGCCCAATGTGGAGTTGAATATCTATCTGGGTACTCTTGGCTCCTGCGGCGAAGCGTTCTCCAAAAGATTGTACCTCTATGTGGTAATCACCCGGCGCAGGTAGCGGACTCCAAGGCTTGTAATCTGGCCCGGGATCATCGCCGAAGAAAGCAAAGGGCGGCATATTCTCATATTTGTTGAAGAGCCACTGACCATCACCGTTTTTGAGCGTGAAACGCACACTCTGGCTCCGTGCTGTTTTGGCGAGCAGGGTTAGCTCGGCGAACTCACTCAAATAGATGGTATCCTGAGGCTGTAAGACCCGAATTTCCTCATCACTGGCCGCATCGATCAAGACTACGGCTTCCACCACGGGCAAAGTATCTGCCACTGGGGGCTGCGGTTCGGTTTCTTCTATTGGTTCTTCCTCTTCCTCTACGGGTGTTTCAACGACGGGAGCTTCTTGCCCAATGTGGAGTTGAATATCTATCTGGGTACTCTTGGCTCCTCCGGCAAAGCGTTCTCCAAAAGATTGTACCTCTATGTGGTAATCACCCGGCGCAGGCAGTGGGTTCCAAGGCTTGTAATCTGGCCCGGGATCATCGCCAAAGAAAGCAAAGGGTGGCATATTCTCATATTTGTTGAAGAGCCACTGACCATCACCGTTTTTGAGCGTGAAACGCACACTCTGGCTCCGTGCTGTTTTGGCGAGCAGGGTTAGCTCGGCGAACTCACTCAAATAGATGGTATCCTGAGGCTGTAAGACCCGAATTTCCTCATCACTGGCCGCATCGATCAAGACTACGGCTTCCACCACGGGCAAAGTATCTGCCACTGGGGGCTGCGGTTCGGTTTCTTCGTCTCCTTCGTCTCCTTTGAAATTTAGGGTAAAGGATAGCTCTAAGCTTGCGCCTGCCACACTGCTTTCACAAGTATTGATGTAAGGTATAGCCTGCATCGTGTAAGTTCCAGCCTGCCAAATTTGCCCACGATAATCCTGACCACTCACCTCACCAAATAAAGAATAAGGTGGCGCAGTTTCTAGACGAGTTTGAGGAGAAGGGCCATCCAATTCCAACCTCACGCTTCCTACCCGATAAGGAGCCGTATTTGTCAAAATAGTAAGTGGGGTATTTTCTCCGCCCTCCAGACTAATCACGTCCCCGTCTTTAAGGGTTTGGATCACCTCATTGGTTTCTGCATTCACAAGTGAAAAGCTTTGCACATACAAATCTAGTTGTTCTACTACATCGAAGACAATGTCTGTACTTTGGAGGAGTTGCCCACCTAGTTCAGCTTCTTCGTAGGCGAAGGCGGTGAGTTTGTATTTTCCGGGAGGGAAATTTTTGCCTTCATAATCCCCCCCTGCCTTTAATTTAAAAGCGGCAAAGGGTGCCTGATTGTGACTAATATAAGATTCAATGGGGCCTCTGAGGTGTAAGGCAACACTACCCACCAAAGCCGAATTGCTATTAGCTCTTAAGCTAAGTAAATCAGTAGACAATTTATTGAGAACCACTACATCTCCATCTTGAAGTGAGCGGATTTCTGTATTGCTTTGGGCATCTATCAGGCTAAAGCCCTCAATAGCAGAGCCATTCGTGGAAGCGGCAGCCGTTTCGGCTTGGTAATAGGTGCTGATGACCTCTTGGATGCCTTGATACAAAGGAGTAGCCATTTTCTGATGTCCTAGACAATTTGGGTGTAACTCGTCATAGTAATCATCTGGATGGTTTAATAAAGTTTCTAAATCTACTAAATGAATAGGATCACCGGCCTGGATACGGCGGTTAGCCATTTCTTCTAAGAGCATATTATAGGTTTGGGTGGCCTGTGCTCGGGAAGTACCTGGCTCACGAGCTACAATTTTGGCGAGTACCGTAGGGATAATTCTTTGTTGGTCTTGCCCAAAACGAATGATTTCATCTAGAATGCTACTTACTTCATCTACCGTGGCACTGGGCGATTGATTTTGGTTAATATCATTTGTGCCGATGTGTAGTACGACAATATCAGGTGGATTAGTAGCTAGGATCGTGTTGATATTAGCTAATACTTCATCTGCTCTCTGGCCGGAGATACCCTCGTGTTCAGCATCGGGGAAATTGCCGTCTTGAAAGCGTCCTACAAAATCAACCCATATCTTACTTTCTAAAAATTTGTGGTAAATTTCTCTTCTAAATCCTCCGTCAAGTCCACCTCCCTTGGTAATAGAATTACCTACAAACATCACCCTGACTGGGTTTTGCTGTGCAGGCTCTGGCAGGGGGATATGGACGGGTGTTGAATCAGCAACCGTATTGCCACCTGTCTGAGCTTTTAATAAAGGGCTGATACTCAGGCAGAGACATACTGTCATCCATAACTGTAATTTTTTCATTTAATAGTTATATTTAAATTAAAGGTGTTTTAAGTGCGCTTTTGATAGTCCAAATAGCGTGCACAAACCAAGTACCCCCAAGGGTGGCAAATTTGGGAAAGATGTAAGACTGGGAATGGAAGGCTCGGTGCTCCTCACCTTTCTATAATTTCCGTACTTATGCCACCTGTGCCGTCTTTTCTCAAGAAAAAGAATAGCAAAAAATCCAGCAGCCTGATCATAAGCAGGTGCTATGGAAAATATATTCCGATAATGGGAAAGCCCCGAGATTCCTTAATTGAGAAATTTGCTTCCCTCCCTGAGAATCAGCTATATAAATCTTATTGGGGGAATACTTTTCTTCGCACGCCGAAGGATTTCTGAATGGCCTTGCTATTTTTTGTTGAAAAAATTTGTTTCTTTGAATTTCAAATGGACTATTTGATTCAAAAGGTTGAAATCCTAGATAAATACTCTCCTTTCTATCATCAAGAGGTAGATCTCAGGATACAAGACGGTGTGATCCGAGAGATAAATCCTACACAAGATGATCTTTCTAATCATGCTGCTCAACGTGTACTATCTGGTGCTCACCTGAAGGCTTCTATTGGTTGGTTTGATTTACGTGCTTCTTTTGGTGATCCTGGTTTTGAGCACAAAGAAACGCTCCAAACCGGTCGGGATGCAGCACAAAGGGGCGGATTTAGCGAAATAGCCCTTCTGCCTAATACCCATCCGGTGGTACAAAACAAAAACACGATTGCTTATCTGCAAAAATCCAATGCCGAACACCTAGTGAAACTCCATCCCATTGCGGCCGTCACCCTCAACACGGAGGGAAAAGAATTGACCGAGATGATTGACCTACACCATTCGGGCGCCGTGGCTTTCTCAGATGGAGACGAACCGATTTGGCATTCAGATATTTTGGTGAAAACCCTCTTGTATCTGCAAAAATTTGATGGCTTACTGATGAACCGAGCCGAAGACAAAATGCTCACTCGCCTTGGCACGATGCACGAGGGCGTTCAGAGTACCTTACTGGGTCTGAGAGGCATCCCGAGTCTGGCGGAAGAAATGATGATCCAAAGAGATTTGAGTTTCTTGGAGTATGCGGGCGGTAAAATCCACTTCTCGGTAATATCAAGTGCGAAGTCCGTAGAATTGATCCGCCAAGCAAAGCAAAAGGGCTTAGCCGTAACCTGTGATGTAGCTGCCCACCAAATGGCCTTCACGGACGAGGCACTGCAAGAATTTGATACCAACTTCAAGGTAAATCCGCCCTTTCGTACACAGCAAGACATTGATGCGCTTTGGGAAGGGTTGCGAGACGGAACCATCGATGTGATTGTATCCGACCATCATCCTCAGGATGAAGAAAGTAAACAAATAGAATTTGACCAAGCTGCCTTTGGAATGATCAGCTTAGAAAGCTTTTTTCCGGTCGTATGGCAAGAGTCCAAGGGGAAAATTTCTCTCGAGGAGCTTTTAGAAAAATTTACCTACCGACCGCGTGAGATTCTAAAGCAGCCCTTGCCGAGCATTCGTGAAGGTGAGCTTGCCCATTTGACGCTGTTTAGTACAGAGCAGGAGTGGACTTATGAGCCGTTCTCTCAAGGCTCTAAGTCGCGTAATACTCCTTTCTACCATCAAGTTTTTCGGGGAAAAGCACTGGGCGTTTTTCATCAAAATCAAGTATATCTTCATGAAGCACTCTTTAATTAAAGCTGCCTTGGGAGGAGGACTGGCCGGAACCGTTTGTTTTGCACTTTTTATATTAGTTGCCTACAAACTAAGGGACAATCCTTTTGCGGCGGAGATCAAAGCCTTTGATTTTTTTATCTATTTACTGGTGATTCTGACCACGATGATGGTTTATCGCTTTTGGCTGAATCGTGGAAGTCTGCGTTTCTGGGAAGGAATGCTGTTAGGAATGAGTGTTACTACGATCATGCTGATGCTGTCTTTGGGCTGGATTTATGTCTTTACGCGAAGTGTGGCTCCTGAAGTCTTGGAAATACACGCGCAATCTGAAATCAGGAAATTCAAAGCCTCCAAAGCAGAATTCATCGAGACTTGGAATCAACAAAATCAGAATGGAGCCGAGGTTTATGAGCAAACCTTGGCGAATTTTCAGGAGATTGATTGGACTATTTATCTGATTCGTCAGGAATTGTTACAGAAGATATTTGCCGGGTTAATCATCACCTTAATCAGTGCCGCCGTGCTAAGAAAGTGAAACCATACAGAAAGGTTGGATTGCTCATGAAAATATTATCTTAGCTTTTTACGTTGTTAATCAATAATTTATATATTTGTTCGTAGACATTTTCTGCATTTTTTTTGTTATTTCAGAAGAAATAAGAATTCTGTAAAATTGGCACATATCATTTTCTGAGAAATCACAAACTAGCTTTTCGGCAAATTAGACCTATGGTAGAACAGACAATCAATTACGAGGAGATCAATCAATACAGTCAGGCTTTTGCCCGGCGTCTGAATGATTATTTTTTTATAGACCACTCCTTTATCTCAGGCAAAGATATCCTCTCTTTTTGCGATATAAAGCAGGTTAACCTTTTGATTATCAAAAACTTATATGAAAAATGGCAAGAAGAAACGGCCCGTCTCAAAAGCCCTTATTTTGATTACCAAAACCAGCAAGTACAGGATGCTCTCCAGACTTTTATGAATGTGCTCTCTAAGCATATTCAGATTCAGAAACAGCACTTTTATCCTCTGTTGGTCAATGCGACCAAAGATACACTGACGCTCATTCTAGACCCCAAAGCTTTCTATACCGAGGAAATCCGCAAGCGCAAGCCTTCACTCATTACCACGGATTCTTTTTCGGATATGAAAAAGTACATTCAATATAACAAGCAGTTGTTCAGTGCTTTTATGGATCGCCTCGCCGGGCAAGCAGGAGATGGTCTGAGTACCGAGCAAGCTATTGATCTTTTGGAAGCAGTCTACGACAATAATCAGCACTATATTGAGCCGATGGACTGGCGGTTGCAAAATTTTACTGATATCCACCATCTGGATATGGACCGGCTTTTCATGGGAGATGGAAGCAGCCAACTACAATTGGTGAGCGAAGATACCCCCACTCAGGTGGCAGAAGATGCCCCCACCGTGATAGAAAACTACCCCTCATCGGGTCAAAGTGACTCTGATCAGCCTCGTGTGCTGAACGACGCGCACAAAAAAGCGACCCAAAACACAAATATTTTAGAGCAATTCCAACAAGCAAGCATTAGCAATATTCGTTCGGCTATTTCATTGAATCAGAAGTTTCTTTTCATTAATAAGCTTTTCAATGGGGATAGCTTTGCTTTTAATGATGCCGTTAGTCGCATAGAGGATTGTAACACCTATGATGAGGCTCGGCACTTGGTTAATCAAGAGTATTCTGTAAAGTATGGTTGGGACTTCGAGAGTGAGGAAGCGCAGTCTTTTTTTGAGATCTTGGAGCGACGCTTTAACTAAGAGCGTATTTAAAATTTTTGGTTCAGCAGATTAGCAATGTAGAAAGCTTCCATTTTGTCAATTTCTGCTTCTTCGTCTGGCTCGGATAAGTCTTTCCAATGGGCGGCCAAATCTTGATAATGCACCAGTTCCCAATTCCCGTCATAATCTTCTACCAAAGCCGTGAGTGACTCTACCCAATCGCCAGAATTCATGTACTCAATTTCTCCTAGCTTTTTCATCGCGGGCTTGTGCGTGTGCCCGCAAATAATTCCCTGACAACCTTTGATTTTGGCTAATTCGGTGAGTTGCTTTTCATAAGTAGAAGCAGGCGATACCGCAGACTTGACTTTACTTTTGATATACTGAGAAAAAGAGTAAGGAGGCTTCCCTTGGCGTTGACGATAGTAATTGTAGCCTTTATTAAGCCAAAGCAGAAAAGTGTAGCCCACAGAGCCCAGCTTAGCCACCCATTTGAGATTGGAAGTAACCGAATCAAAAATATCCCCGTGTACCACGTAGTACTGCTTGTCGCCACTTTCTAAGATGTAATCCATTTGGATGGAGAGATTACCAATCGTAATCGGGAGGATATTATCCAAAAAATCATCGTGATTCCCGTGTAGATAAATCACTTTGGTATGATGAGCCTCGATCATTCTCAGCACCACTTTAAAAAAGCGAGTGTGCTTGACTTTCCAACTTCCATACTTTTTAAGTTCCCAGCCGTCTATAATGTCTCCATTGAGAATTAGCGTATCACAAGTGTATCTCTTGAGAAACCTAGCCACCTCCGTTGCCTTAGAGCCAGCCATTCCCAGATGTACATCTGAGATAATGATGGTTCTGTAATGATGCTCGGGGGTATATTTCTCTGTATCAGTCAGCGGCATAAAAGCTTAGATTGACTTAAACTCCTCAGTATGGTTTAAAATTAGTGAAAATCTAAAGAATATACTAAAAATGCTTTTGTTTTGCCTTTGATAGAGAATGAGACAACTATTTCTTGTCTTTTTTAACCTTATATTTCTATGCCTAACCGTGCTGATTACTGGATCGAGAAGTTAAAACTACAAGCCCATCCCGAAGGAGGTCATTACCGGGAAACCTATCGGGCACAAGGGCAAATCTCCACGCAGTGCCTTCCTGAACGATTTCAAAGCTCCCGAAATTTTTCTACGGGCATCTATTATTTATTAGAAAGCGGCCAATACTCGGCCTTCCATCGCATTGCCTCGGACGAGATGTGGCATTTCTACGCGGGAGATACGCTGGTGATTTATATTTTGAAAGAAGAAGGACCACTCGAGGAAATTCATCTGGGCAGAGATGCCGAAGCGGGTGAAGTATTTCAAGCAGTCGTACCCGCGGGGTATTGGTTTGCCGCACGTCCACTACGAGCCGATACATTTGCTTTGGTAGGATGTACGGTGGCACCAGGTTTTGACTTTAAAGATTTTGAAATGGCTGATGCCGATGCGCTAGTTGAGCAATTTCCCGAGCATCAAGATTTAATCAGGGAGCTGAGCAGAGATTAAGCCTTAACAAAATATTAACGCCTCTCCTTTGCACGATTGGCTAGCTTTACAAACTTAAACCAAAACTGAGTCGTTACTCTATAAACCAATTATTTTTCTGAAAAAAGCACAACATTCATGAAGAAACTTGCTATTATTTGTTCCTTACTACTTACCATATCCTTATCGCTATCTTTGCAGGCGCAAGACCCCAAGGCCAAGGCCATCCTAGATCAGGTTAAGAAAAAGTACCAAGCCATGGACGCCTTCAAAGCCGAATTCACCTACACGATTTCCAGCAAAGCTAGTAACGTGAACCAAACCATAAAAGGAGAAATCTACGTGAAAGGCCAAAAATTTTACCTCCGCTTGCCCGAGCAACATGTCATCACAGATGGACGTACCCAGTGGACATATTTGGCTGAAAGTAATGAGGTCAACGTGAGCGAGTATGAACCCGATGAGGGTGAAATTACCCCCGATAAAATTTATAGCATTTACGAGCGAGATTACAAATATGCCTTCGTAGAAGAAGTTAACGAAGACGGGCGCATCTATCAAATCATCGACCTGACTCCCAAGAATAGAGAGGACTCCGAGCTTTTTAAAATACGATTGAAGATAGTGAAAGCCACCAGTTCTATCAAAAGCTGGGAACTATTTGAAAAAAACAATAACCGTTATCTCTACGAAATCACCTACTTTGCCACGGTCAAAGCCAAGGACAGCTACTTCAAATACAACCCCAAGCGATATCCAGATAATCCCGAAGTGATTGACCTCCGATAAGCGGTATTACTCCTTAATCAATTAAAATTGGATTGCTCGAATTTATTTTGTTCCTTTCGGGTAATCCAATTGGCACTCTAGGGAGTTATGATAGATTTCTAGATCAAAAGGCTTGCAATTTGACTCTCGAAATCTTTGGCAAAACCCGGGTGCTGCATACTGATGGTTAATCGCTTATGAACTACATTGAGCTTTCCCAACAAATCCAAGAGAGAGCCACCTACCTCTGTGTAGGTTTAGATACTGACTTGGATAAAATCCCCAAGCATCTGCACACTGAACCTGATCCACAATTTGCCTTCAACCAAGCCATCATCGACGCGACCGCCGATTATTGTGTTGCCTACAAAATCAACACGGCCTTCTACGAAGCGCAAGGAGCCAAGGGCTGGGAAAGTATGGAAAAAACCATCCGATACATTCCCCATCATAAATTTATTATCTTGGATGCCAAGCGAGGTGATATCGGCAACACCGTAGACCAGTACGCCAAAGCCTTCTTCGAGCGTATGGATGTAGATGCCATCACGGTTGCTCCTTACATGGGCGAAGACTCTATAAAGCCTTTCTTAAAATACGAAAATAAGTGGGTAATTTTGCTCGCTTTGACTTCTAATCCCAGTGCCCAAGATTTTCAAACGCTTCGGATCAATCCGGAAATAAACCAGAAAATTGCGGGAGATCAAAACTTGTTAGATCAGCAAGGAAACGAATATTTGTACGAGCGAGTCTTAAAAACCTCCCAGATATGGGGGGATAAATCTCGGATCATGTACGTGGTCGGAGCCACCCAAGCTGACCAACTCAAAAAAATCCGTGCCCTAGTTCCCCAACATTTCTTATTAGTTCCTGGGGTGGGGGCACAGGGAGGTAGCCTAGCCGAAGTCTCTCAGGCGGGCATGAATGAGGCCGTGGGTTTGCTGGTTAGCTCTTCTCGAAAAATCATTTATGCCTCCTCGGATCGCAATTTTGCACAGGCCGCTGGGCAGGCGGCTCAAGCGGTTCAGGAGCAAATGAAAATGTATTTAGAACGTATTTTGGGTTAAGATCAAAGGCCATATTTCTCCATACGACGGTACATCGAGCCACGTGTAAGCCCTAGTTCTTGGGCGGCGTGGCTCACGTTGCCCTTGTGCTTGACCAGCGCATTTCGGATTGCCCATTTTTCTAAATCCTCCAAGTTATAATTTTCTTCAGGTCGTTCTTCTAGTGTGTCGTCTTGGAGAAATTGGAAATCGCCCGATTTCAGTTGATTTCCGTCACTCAGGATAACGGCGCGCTCGAGAGCGTGTTGAAGCTCCCTGACATTGCCGGGCCAATCGTATTTTTGGAGCTTCTTGACCACGTATTCGGGCATTCTAAGCTGCGGTTTTTGGTATTTTTTGCAATATAATTTTAAAAAATGCTCACACAACAAAGGAATGTCCTCTAATCGCTCTCGCAAGGGCGGAAGTTGAACCTCCACCGTATTGATGCGATAGAGTAAATCCTGTCGGAAAGTGCCCTCCTTGATCATCTTTTGTAGGGGCATATTGGTGGCACAAACCAGGCGAATATCAATCTCCACCGGATAATTAGCACCCAAGGGTACTACCTGGCGATTTTGTAAAACGGCTAATAATTTAGCTTGTAAAGCGGGCGATAAATTCCCGATCTCATCCAGAAAGAGCGTACCCCCAGAAGCCGCTTCAAAACGCCCGACACGGTCTTCCTTGGCATCGGTAAAAGCCCCCCGTTTATGGCCAAACAGCTCACTCTCGAACAAGCTTTCAGGAACCGCCCCCAAATCTACGCTGATAAAAACCTCGTGAGCACGCGGTGAGCCACGGTGCAGCGCACGGGCAATCAATTCCTTCCCCGTACCATTCTCACCCAAGATAAGTATATTGGCATTGGTTTTAGCTACCTTCTCCACGGAGCGAAATACCTCTTGCATCACTTTGGATTTGCCAATCATATTGGAATATTGAAAATCCATGGCGGAGCTTAGAATTTTTTGCTGAGAACGAAGATGTTTCACTGCTTTTTTTTCCTGACTCAGGCGGAAAGCGGCGTTGACAGTGGCTAGTAATTTCTCGTTCTGCCAAGGCTTGACCATAAAATCCATCGCTCCTTCCTTCATCGCATCCACGGCAATATCTACTCCACCGTAGGCCGTGATGAGGATGACGCTGGTATGCGCTTGCATTTCAATGATTCTTTTTAGCCATTGCATGCCCTCTTGCCCACTGGTATCTCCTTTTTTAAAATTCATATCGAGCAGTACTACATCTAGCACGTGTTGATTGAGGATGGTCGGAATGTACTGAGGATCGTTTAGTGTATGAATAAAATCATAGTATTGCTCTAAGAGCATCTTGAGAGAAAGCGTAATGTGAGGATCATCGTCTACAATGAGTATTTTTCCTGGATGTTTAGCCATAGGGTGGATTTTCAGGGTTAGCACGAGCAACTTTTCAAAAAAATACCCACAAGATTAAAACCATATATTAAGTAATTGAAAATCAGGTATATTTTCAAATAATCAAAAAAATAGTCAGAATTTTTGGACAAAAGTGTTCTACGAGTGGACACTTTCCGTCCGATGCGGTCGGGATACGCGATTTGACGTCGTAATCAACGAATATAACTACCCGCATTGATGGTAATCGTAGAGCCTGTGGCGTGATCGGCTAAGCCACTGGCGAGCAATACGGCCGTAGGAGCAATATCCTCAGGTTGGGTAAGTTGTGGTAAGACAATATCATTTAAGGCATGGGCTTCCCCGTATTGCTCTATAAAGTCTTGTGCCATATCCGTTTTGGTAAAGCCAGGCGCAATGACAAAAGAATGGATATTCTGCTTCCCGTAGGCACGCGCGATAGAGTGGCTGAATGCCACCATGCCTGCCTTGGAAGCGGCATAGGCCATATACTCAGCCGTATCTCCACGAAAAGCCGCCCGCGAAGCAATATGAATCAATCGTCCTGTTTTTTGTTTTTCTAAGCAATGTTGCACGGTGAGGCGAGAGAGCAAAGCGGAAGCCTTCAAATTGACCTGCAGGGTCTGATCCCAAGCTTGGAGCCATTCGCTTTCGGAGGCGGTCAGGGGAGCGTTTAAGGCAATTCCGGCATTGTTGATGAGCACATCTATGCCTCCCATCCACTGGAGGCTTTCCCAGAATAAAGCCCGAACTGCTTCGGTATTTTCCAAACCCGCTTGCAAGGCCCTCGCCTGCTCTGGAAAATCCTGCACCAACGCAGCGGCTTCTTCGTAGCTATTCCCATAATGCACACTCACCTTGGCTCCTGAGGTCAAGCATAAATGAGCGATGGCACGCCCGATGCCCCGACTGGCTCCCGTGATGAGTATGTTTTTTCCTTTAAGACTGACTTCCATGCTTAGATTCCGTATTTTTAGGAGTAATTGAAGAAAATGCGTTCTTGATTTTTGAGGTAGAAAATCAATTCATTTTCTAAAGAATAAAAAGACTGAAAACGAATAACTTGACACTCAATTTAGACGGAAATTTTGAAAAATTATAAAAAAATCCTGCTTAATCTGGCTTTTTTCCTTTTGGGGCTTTTTCTACTCTATGTAGCCTTTCGCAATCAAGATTTAAGCGAAGTATGGTCGCAAATCCAGCAAATGCATTACGGTTGGATTGCGTTGATTGTCTTCATCAGCCTACTCAATCAACTGGTGCGGGTTGCGCGTTGGCAGTTATTAACTCAGGCCATCAAAATGCCTATTTACTTCTGGAGCTTATTTTGGGCCTTGATGTTTGGCTTCTTCGTCAATTTGGCGGTTCCCAGGTTGGGAGAGTTTTCTCGATGTTTAATCTTGAAAAGACACGAGAAGGCAGAATTTACTTCTCTCTTGGGTACGGTAGTGAGTGAGCGAGCCGTGGATGTACTCTGTTTGCTGGGAGTAATTTTCTTGGCCTTGGCACTACAATTTGATCTGCTATTTGATTTTTTATATACATATCTCGGCTTGCCTTTAGGTGCTTTGCTGTGGAAGCGACAATGGCTTTTGGGTTTATTGCTGGCACTGTTTCTACTCAGTTGTGCCTCCCTGTGGTGGCAGAGGCAGCAAATTGTCCGTTCCCGATTTGGGCGAAGTGCATTAAGTTTTTTACTAAAACTTTGGAAAGGCGTACAAAGCATTTGGATTATGCCTCAAAAGGCACTGTTCTTAGGCTATACCTTCCTGATTTGGTTTACTTACTTTCTGATGACTTACCTGTGGTTTTTTACCCTTCCGGCCACGGCGCATCTCGGGGCCATTGAGGGCTTGTCTCTTTTAGCCATCGGCAGTGTGGCTCGTTTGGCTCCCACGCAGGGAGGGGGCTTGGGAGCCTATCAATTATTAGTTTCCAAGGGGCTTCTCTTATTTGGAATCGCGGAGTTATATGGAATTGCCTTAGCGATTGTGATTCATAGTACGCAAATCCTGATTACATTAGTGTTGGGGCTGTTTTCTTTATTGTATTTTACCTACCGGGGAAGCCGTAAGCAGGTGGTGATGCACTGATTTTTCAAAATAAGAGCCATTTTCCCAGAAAGGGATAAAAGGGAATGATTTTGAAATGTAATTCGCTGATTTTCAGCATACTTTTCGGCTGGCACTGAATTCGTAATAAGAGATAACAGATGAGATTAAGAC
>CAZKBP010000044.1:0-40810 GCA_964551015.1 uncultured Cytophagaceae bacterium
TCTCCCAAGAGTTTTTTGAGTGAGTCCATCGGATACAAATTTTTAGGTGAATCTAAGGGCTTGAAACCTAAATCTGACCAAGAAAAGATGTATCTTTTTTGTATCTCTGGGGGTGGTGCGTATTCCTAAGTTTTCTGACTTACAGAGACTTACGATTATATTTTGGTTAAGACCTTCTTAACTACTGTGCCCTCTCTGCTTCCAAACGCTGAATGGCTCCATAGCGGCTTTCTACCGTGAGGAGAATGGGATTACAACAAACCTCACAATCTTCTATGTATTCTTGTGCAGAAATAGAAGTATCTACCAACATAGAAATCTCTTCAAAACAGTAAGGACAATTAAAAAAATATTCGAGCACTCCTTCATTTATCATCATAATCTAGTATATTCTTATTTATGAGCACTTAAGGCTTGATTTGTTAAGATAACTCGTGAAAGTTGGTAAGGTTTTCGCTTTGTGATGCTAAACAAAAGCTGTTTGGCAAGAGAATTTTACCCCGTGCTACCCTAGATAAAAAAATGAATTTATTGTAATTTGGTAACAAAAGCTAATCGAGCTTAAAATTTCCGATCCATGACTAATAAAATACAGGAATTGCAAAAATTTCATTTGGGTGATTGTATCTCTTTTCAGCTGAGTGATGGTCAGTATGGAGGAGCTGTCATCTGTAAAGCATACGAATACCGAGGTTTTCATAATTATTTCTTTCTGATTACCAATATTCTGAGCGAAGAACCACTCACCTTGAATGACTTCGAAAAAGCAAAGACCTACGGACGTAGTGAGAATCAATTTATCGATGACATTTTGTTGATTTGGGAAGGTGCTTTGGTAAATTACCCTGACCCTTTTCAAGTAGTAGGTCAATTAAACATCAATCCTGAAACTTTCAACATAGGAAGCTATCGTCATCAAAAAACCTACCGAGAGTTTGAGGATTCTGTACTGCATATGCAAGAGATTGACTATACCGAGCGGAAACCCTACCCGATTGAATCTTTGCTAAAATAAGACTTCTTTTGATACCTAATCCTGAGGTAAATCCCTGAGAAAGGTTGCGATTTCTTTGGATTCTCTCTAATTTCGTCAGCCCAATTGTGGTTGATGATTTATTTATCCGTGTTGAAAGTTCATGAACTATCTATCCGTCGAGAATCTGAGTAAAGCCTATGGAGATCGCTTGCTGTTTGAAGGTATCTCTTTTGGTATTGATAAAGGCCAAAAGACTGCTCTCGTGGCCCCCAACGGGAGTGGTAAAACCACCCTACTTAAAATCCTAATGGGTTTGGAAACGCCCGATACGGGTCAGGCCACTTTCCGCAACGAAATTCAAGTAGGTTTCCTCAACCAAAATCCTGATTTTGGCGAAAGCCAGACCACCATGGATGCCGTCCTCAATTCTTCTAATCCTATGATTCAGGCCATCAAAGCCTATGAAGAAAGCTTAGAAAATCCTGACGACAGCGACGCCATGCAACATGCGCTGCAAGCCATGGATAACCACAAGGCTTGGGACTATGAAATTAAAATCAAACAGATTCTCTCCAAATTTCGAGTGGGGAAGTTTCACCAAAATTTAGATACGCTCTCGGGAGGGCAGCGCAAACGGGTGGCACTGGCCAAAGTCTTGATTGACGAACCTGATTTCTTGATTTTAGATGAGCCTACCAACCACTTAGATCTGGATATGATCGAGTGGCTGGAAGATTATCTTAGTAATCAGCAAATAAGCCTTTTCATGGTCACGCACGACCGCTACTTTTTGGAGAATGTCTGTAACGAAATCATTGAATTAGAGCCAGAGCAAGTCTTTCGCTATCCGGGTAATTATTCTTATTTTCTGGAAAAAAAAGAAGAACGCCACCAACAAGAAAGCCGTGAAGTAGATAAGGCCAAAAACCTCATGAGCAAAGAGCTGGACTGGATTCGCCGGCAACCCAAAGCCCGTGGCACCAAAGCCAAGTATCGTGTGGAAGCCTTCCAGGAACTCAAAAAAGAAGCCGAGAAAGATACACGCAAAAAAGAACTCCAGCTCGCAGTGGATATGAATCGTTTGGGCAAAAAAGTGCTGGAACTCCATCATCTCCATAAAAGCTATGGCGACCTCAAAATTTTGGATGACTTTGATTATGTCTTCAAACGCAAAGAGCGGATTGGAATCGTAGGACAAAATGGGGTGGGCAAATCTACCTTTTTGCATATCATCACGGGCAAGCAGGCACCTGACCAAGGCGAAGTCATCAAGGGTGAAACGGTGATCTTCGGTTATTATCAGCAAGAAGGCATCCACTTGGCTGAAGACAAGCGTGTAATTGAAGTAGTGCAAGACATTGCCGAATATATTCCACTCGCTAAGGGACAAATGCTTTCGGCTTCTCAGCTTTTGGAGCGTTTTCTCTTTTCACCCAAAGCACAGTACAAATACGTCTCTACGCTCAGTGGGGGAGAGCGAAGGCGCTTGTATATGCTAACAATTTTGGCCAAAAATCCTAATTTTCTGATTTTAGATGAGCCTACCAACGATCTAGACATTCTCACCCTTCAGGTTCTGGAAGATTTCTTGGAAGACTTTCCGGGCTGCCTGATCGTGGTCACGCACGACCGTTACTTTATGGATCGCCTGGTAGATCATCTGTTTATCTTTGAAGGAGAAGGTAAGATCCGAGATTTTAACGGTACTTATTCCGAATATCGTGCCGTCAAAGAACTGGAAGAAGAAGCAGCCCAAAAAGCCAAAGCCACTCAAAAAGCCCAAAAACCAAGCGAGGAGAAAAAACCCAAGCCCCAAAATAAAAGCGAAAAGAAAAAACTCTCTTTCAAAGAACAAAAAGAATACGAACAACTCGAGCAAGACATTGAGCAACTCGAGAACCAAAAAGCCCAACTCGAGGCCGAACTCAACACGGGTCAACTTGACCACGAAGCCCTACAAGCCAAAGCCGAAGAAATTGCTCGGCTCATCGAGCAGATTGACCAAAAAACTGAACGCTGGCTGGAACTCTCAGAGTACGCGTAGAGAAAGAGAATAAGAATAATCCCTGAAGTAGCTTACAACCAAAAAAACTCACAACTGATATGAACATCCTCGAGCAAATCGTTGCCCATAAAAAAATAGAAGTCGCCCAGCAAAAAGAGCGTATTCCGCTCAAAAATCTGGAAAAATATCCACTGATGGATCGTCAAATTTTTTCCCTCAAAACATCCTTAAAAAATCAAGAACGCTCTGGCATTATCGCCGAATTTAAAACTAAATCGCCCTCCAAGGGCATTATCCGTGCGACCCCTGCACCCAGTTACGACCGCACCGTACGGGTACAAGAAATCACCAAAGGCTACGAAGACGCCGGAGCTTCGGCTATTTCTGTACTTACAGACGAAGAATTCTTTGCCGGAAGCTTAGAAGATTTGCGCAATGCCAATCAAGTCACGCTGATTCCACTCTTACGCAAAGATTTTATGATTGATGAATACCAAATCGTAGAAGCACGTGCCAACGGAGCCGACTTGATTCTGCTCATTGCGGCTTGTCTTTCTCCGCAGAAGCTAAAAGAACTGGCGCAATTCGCTCACCAAATGGGCTTGGAAGTACTGATGGAAGTCCACAGCCAAGCCGAATTAGAAAGTCATTTAAACGAACACCTCGATATCATCGGCGTCAATAATCGAGATCTAAAAACCTTCGAGGTCAGCATTGATACTTCCTTGCAATTGCTCGAGTATATTCCCTCAGAAATGGTCAAAATCTCTGAAAGTGGCATTAGCCAACCTGAAACCATCCAAAAACTCCGAGCCGCGGGCTACCAAGGCTTTCTGATTGGAGAAACTTTTATGAAAACCGAAAATCCGGCAGAGACTTGTCAAGAATTGATTGGAAAATTAGGAGCGAGGAGCTAGAATTCAGGAGCGAGGAGCGTTATTCTTGTTGGAGATACTGGTATAATTCAGGTGTTTATGGAGATGAATATTTTGAAAATCAGTAATTTAAAATTTCTTTAAATAAGAATGGAAAAATTATCCCTAACGCCTAACGCCTGACTCCTAGCTTCTAACTCCCAAAACGCTAAAAAAAATGAAACTCAAAGTATGCGGAATGCGCGATCAAACCAACATACAGGAATTAGCCGAGCTAAAACCTGACTATATGGGGCTGATCTTTTATCAAAAATCCAAACGCTACGTAGGAGATACTTTTCGGCTTCCACCTTGGCAGGAAGGACAGCCCAAGCGGGTAGGGGTGTTTGTCAATCATACCTTAGATTTTATTTTCTCCCAAGTGATTCGCTACGAGCTGGCTTTGATCCAATTACACGGGGATGAAAGTGCCGAGTTTTGTGCCCATGTCAAATCGCCTGTTTTAAGAGGAGCCAGAGACGTGCCTCACGAAGTCAAAACCGTGAAAGCTTTTGCTTTGCATGAAGATTTTGACTTTGATATTTTAAAAGATTATGAACCCCATTGTGATTATTTCCTCTTTGATACTAAAGGGACTGCTTACGGGGGAACAGGTCGAACCTTTAACTGGGAAATTTTGAAACAATATATGCTCACAAAACCTCTCTTTATGAGTGGAGGCTTGAGTTTGGAAAATACCGAAGAATTGCTCAAGTTTATTGAAGCCAATAACTTGCCTGTCCACGTGCTGGATGTGAACAGTCGCTTTGAAATGGAGCCAGGCTTGAAAGATATTCAAAAAGTAAAAAAATTAGTCGAGATACTTCAAATTAATTGTTGATTGTTTAATTGCTGCAAAGTGACTTTTTTCTGTTATTGAAATAAATCTCTGGCGGAAAAATAATCAAGTGATATCACAACTGAACAAGGAAACCTCCCTTAAATTATGCAAACCACTACTATCTCTAAGTACGGAGTCAATGAACAAGGTTATTTTGGGAAATTCGGAGGAGCCTACATCCCCGAGATGCTTCATCCAAATATTGATGAGCTCCGTCAACGCTATCTAGAAATTACAGAAGCACCTGATTTTCAGAAAGAATGGCGTCAACTCCTCAAGGATTACGTGGGACGACCTACGCCCCTTTATTTTGCGGAAAGACTCTCTGAAAAATATCAAACACAAATATATCTGAAGCGCGAAGACCTCTGCCACACCGGAGCACACAAGGTCAACAATACCACGGGACAAATCCTCCTAGCCAAGCGTCTGGGTAAGGAAAAAATCATTGCCGAAACCGGAGCCGGACAGCACGGTGTGGCTACCGCTACGGTTTGTGCCTTGATGGGCATCGAGTGTATTGTCTACATGGGTGAGGTAGATATGGCTCGCCAACGCCCCAATGTAGAGCGTATGAAAATGCTGGGCGCACAAGTCATGCCTGCCACTTCGGGTAGCCGTACGCTCAAAGATGCCACCAACGAAGCCATGCGCCATTGGATCAACCACCCCAGCGATACCCATTACATCATCGGTTCGGTGGTAGGGCCGCATCCTTACCCTGATATGGTTGCGCGTTTTCAGGCGGTGATTAGTGAGGAAATGAAATGGCAACTCAAAGAAAAAACGGGAAACGAAAATCCTGATTACATCCTCGCTTGTGTAGGAGGAGGAAGCAATGCCATTGGCTCCTTTTTTCACTACTTAGACGATGAATCAGTTCAGCTAATTGCCGCCGAAGCCGCAGGTCTGGGTATTCATTCTGGTAAATCAGCGGCCACTACGGCTCTGGGCAAAAATGGTATCTTGCACGGGAGCAAGACGATTCTGATGCAAACCGAAGACGGACAAGTCGTAGAGCCTCACTCTATCTCAGCCGGCTTAGACTATCCCGGCATTGGCCCTATTCACGCTCATTTGTTTGATTCAGGGAGAGCCAAGTTCGTGGGCATCACCGATGAGGAGGCAATGCAAGCAGGCTTAGACCTTAGCCGTACCGAAGGAATCATCCCTGCCATTGAAACGGCTCATGCCTTCGCAATCTTGGAAAAAATGAAATTCCAACCTGAGGATGTCTTAGTGATTAATCTGTCTGGTAGAGGAGATAAAGATTTAGATACTTACATCAATTATCAGTACTGATAGTTGATGAGCAGATACAAAACCTGCTAGGTTCTAGCAATCTGTGTCAAGATCTGGAAGGTTTGTGATGAAGTTGTCTAAAGTTTTGATTGGTTAGCGAAAGCGGTACTCTGTAGCCCAAAGCCAAACTCTAGACAACTTCAATTTTTTGCTTACCAAAAGCCTTGTTCTATGATATTCAAATAAACGGGCATACCCACGGTAATATTGAAAGGAAAACTAATGGCCAAGGCCATCGGAATATACAGCCCAGGATTGGCTTGAGGAGCCGCTAATTTCATAGCGGCTGGTACTGCGATGTAAGAAGCACTCGCTACTAAAATAGAAAGCAACAAGCGATCTCCAGTACTTTCGGTAATGAGTCCACTCATCACGGCCACGGTTACACCATTAAACAAGGGCATAAAGATCGCAAAAGTAATGGGGAAAGAGCCATTTTTCCAAAAAGCAGACAATTCTCGGCCACTTACCAGACCCATATCTAATAAAAACACTGCCAGAAAACCCTTGAAAATATCGGTAGTGAAAGGGGCAATGCCCTGTGCCTGCTCCTCACTCGCCAAGTAACCAATCAACAGGCTTCCCAAGATCAACAATACGCTCCCATTGGTAAGAGAGTGTTTGATCAAATTCTCGAGGGAAATGCGCGTTTCCTGCTCTTTTTTGTACAAAGACATGAGGAGAACCCCCACAATGATCGCAGGAGCCTCCATCAGAGCCATCACGGCGATCATGTAGCCACCAAAACTAATCTGAAGCATTTCCAAGTAAGATACGCAAGTAACAAAAGTTACCGCACTAATGGAGCCATAGGCGGCAGCAATGGCAGCAGCATTGTCTACGCCCAGCTTCTTTTTGAGGATAAAGAATGAGTACAAAGGTACTACCAAAGCCGAACCAATCCCGAAAAGTACGATCCACAGGATTTCCATACTTAGCACACTGTGCGAAAGCTCCTGACCTCCCTTGAATCCAATCGAGAAAAGGAGATACAAGGAAATAAACTTGGAGGAGCTTTCGGGAATAGCTAAATCGCTCTTCAACTGAACAGCAATAATTCCTAATAGAAAAAACAACAGGGCAGGATTGGTTAAATTATCTATCAGTAAATCTAAACTCATGTTTTTCTAATTCTTTTTTAGTGAGAGGGGAATACCTTCCTCAGGCATTCCCCTTTACTTTCCCTTTTAGCCGTGAAAGATAAGAAGGCAATAGCTTACTGAGCGGCCTCCACAGCTTTAACTTTCAAGTTGATTGGGCAGTCGATTTCTATCAGACAGTCTTGATTTTCTACGTTATTGAACTGCTCTATTAATTTTTCACGCTCAGCCTGTAGTGCCTGTAAGCGACTTTTCAGATGCGTGGTATCACTCCCAAAACGCTCCTCCACAGACAGGGTCTCGCGGTGCAAGAAAGCAATTTTGCTATCGATGAGACATAACAAAATCTCCTTGGCTTCCTGAAAAGGATAAGTACTCGCTACCAACTTAAACTGATGATCTTTCATAAAACAAAGTGTATATTGATAAATAAATGAAAAGTATGTGTTTTCAAAGTCAGCCGACTGGGCTTTACTTTTGGTCTTTTGAAGACGATGCAAAGTAAAAAACTTTATTTCATTTATTAAATTTATATATTTAATGAAAAGCATAAACAAAAATTATGAACTACACTTTACACCAACTCCAAGTCTTTCTGGAAGTGGTTCAGCAAGAGAGCATTACCAAGGCTGCTGAGGAAATGAATATGACCCAACCCGCCCTTTCTATTCAACTAAAAAATTTTCAAATGCAGTTCGATATTCCACTCACGGAGGTCATTGGGAGAAAATTATACATCACTGACTTCGGAAAATCTATTGCAGAACTAGCCGAAAATGTCATCCGAGAAGCCGAGGCCATTAAGTACAAAACCAAAGAATACGGGGAGCTTCTGACGGGTAGGCTTAGAATTTCCTCGGCTTCCACGGGCAAATATGTGATCCCCTATTTCTTGAGTGGCTTTTTGGAAAAAAATCCGGGAATAGATCTGGGGTTGGATGTAACCAACAAAACCAAGGTAGTCAGTGACTTACGCAATAATAGAATTGACTTTGCCGTGGTTTCGGTCGTACCAGAGGAGGTAAAAGTTGATGAAGAAGAACTTCTAGAGAATCGCTTGTACTTAGTGGGCAATACGACCCAATATCGCAAAGAGCGACCTTTCATTTTTCGTGAAGAAGGCTCAGCCACTCGAAAAGCGATGGATCAATATCTAAGTCAGGAAGAAAAGAGGAAACGTATTGAGCTTACATCCAACGAGGCCGTGAAGCAGGCCGTGATCGCAGGTTTGGGCTATTCCATTATTCCTTTGATAGGAATCAAAAACGAACTTCTCAACCAACAGCTCTATATCATTCCTGCTCGATCATTGCCTATCGTGACCAATTGGCGTTTGGTGTGGCTCAAAGACAAGAAACTATCGCCCGTAGCCAACGCCTACCTCGAGTACATACGAGCGGAGAAAGCATCACTCATAGAGGCTTGTTTTGGATGGTACCTTGGTTTTGATGAATCCAAGATGAATGCTTGAATACCTAGATACCATCCAAATCAGCTTTTATTTACTCTTCATAAATAGTCTGGGCAATTTTTCCTTCGGTCGTAATCTCTAAGGTGTGCCCGTGCATGTAGCTTATCTCAGGAGCCACGTAAAGACGGTACAAACCAGCCAGAGGCGTTTCTTGGTAGCTCGCTTCTTCTACTTTGGAGGATTTGAATTTAGAATTTTTCAGGGCATAGACTACCTTTTCGGGAAGGTTTTGGATATCCAATTCCACGTCTGTCTGCTCCCAGTTGCCTAATTTGTCAAAGCGGACTTTAAATTGATGCCCTTCTATCGAGAAATTAGCTTTGAAAATAAGTCTCTTCTGTGCCTGTCTGGGGCTGGTAACCGCGAAGGGGATCAGCGTGTCGGCTTTTACCTGATACTTATTGATTTCAGGATACATCTGTGGCAGCACTTGGGTAATGTATTGACCGGGTAGCGATTGATAGTTGGCTTGTGGCTTTTGCTGGACTTCTACTACACTGTAGAGTTGCTCCTCTGAGAGGGTGTTTTCTTTGTCTTGGGCTTGTAAACTAAAATTAAATGACGCAAGTATTAGCCAAGAAACGCCGAGGAGTAGTATATGTTTGCGCATAAGATTTGTAATAGTTTTGGGATAATATTGAGTTTCAAGATTAAGTAATCGTCTGCATTTTTGTTAAAGAGCAGCGATAAAATTTCTGTTAAATTTTCGAGTGAGCGCTTATTCGCATAAAAAAGCCCAGTGGGAGGTACTCCACTGGGCTCAAATGATGACTTGTTGTGATTAGTCTTCCCAAATCACGTGGTCAGATTTTTCGTACCAACCTTCTAATTTATTCCCATAAACTTCCTCCATCACATTGCGTTTGATTTTGAGGGTAGGGGTGAGCATATTGTTTTCAATACTCCAAGGTTCACGAGCTACAATTACTTTTTGTATTCGCTCGTAATTGACCAGATTCGCATTGATGGATTTTCTGGTGGCTTCCAGGCTTTGAGCTACTTCTGCTTGTTCTTCGCGGGCTCTTTTTTGCCCACTTTCAGAGAGTACTACCAAAGCGACCGGTTGGGGTAAGCCTCTACCCACCACACAGATTTGTTCTACGTAATTGTTGGTTGCGTAGCCTTCTTCAATGGGGCCGGGTACAATGAATTCACCTTTGGCGGTTTTGAATTGGTCTTTGACCCTTCCGGTAATTTTCAAGAAGCCTTCTTGGTCAATTTCTCCCATATCACCCGTGTGAAGCCAGCCATCTTTGATGGTTTCAGCGGTTTTTCCGGGTTCTTTGAAGTAACCTTCCATCACCCATTCACTCTTCATGAGGACTTCTCCCGTTTTCTCATCAATCTTGAGTTGGCAATTGGGATAGGCTTGACCCACGGTACCAATTTTAATTTTGTCTTTACGCATGATCGTACAACAACCTCCATTTTCGGTCATTCCGTAGGCTTCTTGTACCGTAATACCCAATTTTTGGTACCACTCCAGTAGAGAAGGGGGCATCGGGGCGGCTCCGGTGAGGGTCAATTTGGTCTTAGCAAGTCCCAGTGTTTTTTTGATGCGGTTTTTGACAATTCCGGAGAGGATAGGAATTTTTAAGAAGGTATCTAGCTTTTTCTGTGGCATTTTATCGAGCACTCCCATCTTAAATTTCATCCAGATACGTGGTACAGCCAAGAAATGAGTGGGTTGTACTTCGGCTAAGTTCTTAGCAAAGCTTTCAAGAGACTCTACGAAAGAAACCGTCCCGCCTGAATACAAACTAGCCGTTTCTACGATGCCTCTCTCGGCGATATGGCAAAGTGGTAAGTAGGAAAAGAAGCGATTATCTTCTCCATTGAGTTTTAGCAGATCAGAAGCATTATGAATGGCATAACCCATCCGAAAATAGCTGTGCATCACCCCCTTGGGCATACCTGTGGTTCCAGAAGTGTAAACAATGGTCTGTAGGTCCTCTAAGGTAGGCATAGGGCTTTCAGCCATGGGTTGATAGGCCGCAATGAGGTCATCCCATTGGCGGTAGCCTTTTTGTTCGGCGGGACTATCTGGGAAAGTAATGCAATGGACAGATTCAGGTATGCCGTCTTTCATAGAAGGCCAATCGTCCAATTTGCCGATAAATAAGACTTTACATTCACTATGAGTAAGGACTTGGTTGAGCTTGTCGGCTAGTAGGGTAGGGTAGAAAGGAACCGATACGTGCCCAGTCATCATAATTGCCAAGTCACTCATGAGCCAATGTGCACAGTTTTTGGACACAATACCAATTTTGCTCTGCGCAGGCAAATCCATGGCTTTGATGGCAGCAGCCATACGTCTGACTTGATTTCCTACTTCTTGCCAAGTGTATTCTTTCCATTGATCTCCCTGGGGTTGTCTAAGATAGACTTGGTTAGGGCGGGTTTTTTCCCAATGATAAAAATGGTGCAAAATCGGTTTAAGGTCTTCCTTATTTGAAATCGAGTGGTCTTTTACCTCAGCCGTGGTTTGGGTCATGTCTTTTCTGCTTTAAAATTTGATAAAAAGTTAATAAAAAATGAAATGATGAATGAAATTCTATTTTCGTTTGGAAAAATTGAATATTTCCAATAGGAAAGTTATGCATTCCGCATAAATTTTCCACAGGAAAATCTCCTAATTTTACAAAAAGCAAACTAAATTATTAATTAATTACAGTTGATTATTCGAAAATTACAGTTTCAGAAAGCGCATACCAAGCTTTTAGTTGCTCTTGATATTGATTCTCAAGTATATTCCGCTTGATTTTGAGGGTAGGGGTGAGCAACCCGTTTTCTACACTCCAAGGCTCTCGGCACACAACGATCTGTTTTAATCTTTGATAATTTACCAGATCCTGATTAATCCGTTTCAGGTCTTTTTCCAATTGGGCTTTAACTTCTGCTTGAGTCTTGGCTTGGCCAAGCTCCGAGAGTACCACCATAGCCACAGGTTGAGGCAGACCCGTACCCAGCACACAGACTTGCTCGAGGTCATTATTGGTGGCAAATTTCCATTCGGTCGGGCCAGGCACAATGTATTCGCCCTTGGCCGATTTAAACATATCCTTAACTCGTCCCGTGATTTTGAGGTAGCCGTCTTCATCGAGGGCACCCATATCTCCGGTGCGTAGCCAGCCGTTTTTGAAAGTTTTTTCGGTCATTTCTGGCTCTCGGTAATAGCCCGTCATCACCCCTTCGGAACGCATCAGGATTTCGTTGTTTTCCTCTTCAATTTTTACTTCTACATAATCGTAAGGTTTGCCCACGGTACCCATTTTGATGCCATGCTTGGGCATAATGGTACAGCCTCCTCCGTTTTCGGTCATTCCATAAACCTCTTGGATGTGAATGCCTAATCGCTTGTACCACTCGATGAGTGAAACGGGCATGGGAGCCGCTCCGGTCAGAATCAAGCGAGCACTATCCAGACCCAAAGATTTGCGAATGCGTTTTTTAATGATTCCTGAAATGATGGGTAATTTCAAAAGACGATCTAATTTTTTTTGAGGAATCTTAGCCAAAATGCCCATTTGGAATTTAGTCCAAATACGAGGTACGGCAAAAAAATGAGTAGGCTGAGCCGCTTGTAGATTTTGGGCAAAAGTATCCAGAGATTCGGCAAAGTAAATCGGGCCGCCCGAGTACAAGCTTCCTCCTTCCACGGCGGCTCTTTCGGCAATGTGGCACATGGGCAAGTACGAGAAAAAGCGACAGGCACCATTGGTTAATTGCAGGGCTTCTGCTCCTTGCTCCATATTGGCCGAGCTACGGTAATAATCAAACATCACTCCCTTGGGATTGCCCGTGGTACCCGAGGTGTAGATGATGGTGCGCAAATCTTCCAGAGCAGGACGATAGTTTTCTTCCAGAGGCGAATGCTTCGCGATCAGGTCATCCCACGCTAAGAAATTTTTGCCTTCAATGCGGTCATTTCCTGGATAATGGGGAAAGCTAATCACTTGCACCGCATCTGGAATACCTGCTTTCATCCCCTCCCAGACATCTAATTTTCCTACAAACAAAACAGGGCATCGGCTATGCTCTAATAGATGCTCGAGTTGAGAAGCAATCAAACTAGGATAGAAAGGCACCGATACGTGCCCTGCCAAGGCGATGGCTAGATCACAGATGACCCAATGGGCACAGTTTTTAGAAATAAGGCCGATGTTGCTCTTTTCGGGTAGGTTCATGGCTTTCAGGGCGGCGGCCATCCGGCGTGCTTGATTTCCTACTTCTTGCCAAGTGTAATCTTTCCATTGATCTCCATCAGGCTGTTTCAGGTAGACTTCGTGAGGCTTGGTTGCCTCCCATTGGTAAAAAAGGTCTAGTACCGTTCTTAATTGTGATTTATCAACGCTTGGCCTAGATTTTATATCAGATTTGGTTTCAGTAGCCATACAAAATAATTTGAGTGGTAGATTGATATGTTTTATTCAAATATAAACATTTTGTGCTAAAATTTGAATATAAACAGCCTTAGAAAAAGGCATACCAGCAATCATCTACAACGAACTACTTCTAGCCCCTATCTTCTCTTCGCACTAGCTTCACCACATTTTCCACGTGATGCGTCTGTGGGAACATATCCACGGGTTGTACCGCCGTAACCCGATAATCTACATCCAATAATGCCAAATCACGCGCCTGGGTAGCGGGATTACAACTGACATAGATAATTTTATGCGCTCCTGTCCGTCGCATCATTTCTACCACATCGGGGTGCATGCCCGCTCGGGGTGGATCGGTAATGATTACATCGGGGCGACCGTGTGTTTGGATAAAAGATTCATCTAATAAATCTTTAATATCCCCAGCGTAAAACTCGGTATTCTCGATCTGATTAATTTGCGCGTTGACTTTGGCGTCCTCGATCGCTTCGGGCACATACTCCAAGCCGATGACGTGCCGAGCTTGTCTGGCTATGAAATTAGCAATGGTACCCGTGCCCGTGTAGAGATCATACACGAGTTCGTGGCCTTGCAAATCAGCAAAATCACGGGCAATCTGATAAAGTACTAAGGCTTGGTGGCTATTGGTCTGAAAAAAGGACTTGGCTCCGATTCTAAAGCGTAGGCCTTCCATTTCTTCCTCAATGTAAGGCTTGCCTGCAAAAAGAACAGGTTCTAAATCTTGGTAAGCATCATTCTTTTTTGGGTTAATCAGGTAATGGAGGGAAGTGATTTGTGGGAAGCTTTTTTGTAAATGCCGAAGCAGCCCCTCTATGGCATCAGGTTCCTCCTTAAAGAAAATGACCATGACCATCCAATCTCCTAAATTACTGTTGCGAATTACGATATTTCGGAGCAGGCCTACCTGTTCGCGCAGGTCAAAAAATTCTAGTTTTTTTTCTAAGGCATACTTTTTAGTGGCTAAACGGATGGCATTGGAAGGGTCGGGCTGGAGATAGCAATGCTCAATATCCAGAATTTTGTCAAAGCGTCCGGGAATATGAAAGCCAAGAGCCAGTTCATCTTGGGGGTCAAGCTCGGCAGGGTCTTGGGCTTTTCGGATTTGCATTTCTTCGGTGGTGAACCAGCGTTGATTCGAGAAGGTAAATTCTAGTTTATTGCGATAATAGCGGGTTTTTTCCGAACCTAATATGGGTTGAATTTCGGGCAAATCTACCTTGGCAATGCGTTGTAAATTATCCATTACCTGCTGCTGTTTATAGCGAAGCTGGTTAGCGTAGGGGATATGCTGCCATTTACAGCCACCACAAGTGCCAAAATGCGCGCAAAAGGGTTCAATTCTTTGCTTAGCGTAGGAATGAAAGCGAATCGGGGTTCCTTCCAAATAACTTTTGCGTTTGCGAATGATTTTCAAATCTACCACATCGCCAGGTGCTACCTGATTGCCGGCTACAAAGATGACGCGTTCTTGGTAACGGGTCAGGCATTTCCCTTCGGCCGCCACATCTTGAATTTCTACTTGCTCAATGACTTGATTTTTCTTCATATTTAAAAGTGTTAAATGACAAAGGTAGGCTTTTGGTAGATTTTTTATTTTTTTTGAGGCAAATTCTCTACTTTAGAACATCCCTAAAAAGAACTTGCCCCTATGAAAAAGATTTACCTTCTAATGGCTCTGTGGTTAAGCATAAATCCAGTTTTGTTGGCTACACACATTGTAGGAGGAGAATTTCAGTTAAGGCATCTAAATGGCTTTAATTACAATTTGACTCTCAATCTTTACTTTGATGACATCAACGGAAACCCCGAGGCAGAAGACCCCGAAGCAGTAGTACACATTTTCTCCAGGCGAGACAATACCTTGCTCCAAACGGTTACTTTGCCCAAGGGAGGAGACCAGAATGTCAATTTTAGCAATCCTACCTGTACGAGTTCTCAGGTGCAGACACGCTTGATCATTTACGCTTCTCAAATTTTCCTGAGTCCAGATGTATACAATGAAGCCGAAGGTTATTATATTGTCTGGGAGCGTTGCTGTCGTAATAATGCCATTAACAATATCGTGGCACCCGGTGACGTGGGGATGAGCTTTTATTTAGAGTTTCCAGCCGTGATTAAGGATGGAACGCCTCAGATTAATTCTTCTCCTGCTTTTCAAATACCCAAAGGAGATTATTTGTGCCTGAATGAGCCTTATGAAATTAGCTTCGAGGCTACCGATAGTGACGGAGACAGTCTAAGATACTCACTAGTAACGCCACTGGCGGGTAACAGTGCTCCTTTTCAGGGTTCCATTATTCCTCCGCCTTTCCCAGGGCCGTATCAACCCGTGAGCTGGTTGGCTGGTTTTGATGAAAATACAGCCATTCCCAATGACTCTGCCCTGCCTGAAGGTGCTTTTCAAATTAACCAAAATGGCCTCATCCAAGTAACTCCTAACCAAACGGGTCTATTTGTCTTTGCAGTACTCTGTGAAGAGTTTCGAGATGGCATCAAGGTTGGTGAAGTTCGCCGTGATTTCCAGCTTTTTGTCATCGATTGTCCTACCAATGAGGCTCCTTCGGGAGACATTGTATTCGGTGGTGGCGAAAACGCCTTAATCTACCAACCAGAAGAAGTCTTGGAAGTTTTTTCTGGAAGTGGTAATAGTTGCTTCAGTTTTTGGGTAAAAGACCCTGATCCCAACGAAAGACTAAACATTTCCCTAGTTCCTAAAAACTTTACCCCCAGACAGGCTTTCTTATCTGCTAGCCAAGTGATTACACAAGGGCCCGGTGATAGTGTATTGGTAGAATTTTGCTGGCCTAGCTGTCTTTTGTCAGAGACAGATGCCAATGGAGATTTAATACCCTTTGAATTTGACTTGGTGGTGAGTGACGATCGATGCCCCGCCCCCGGTAACGATACCTTGTCTGTGCAGTTGGTTTCCATTGCCGATAATAACGCGGCTCCCTTCGTATCTACCAATGCCAATACTGATCCCAATCAAGTCTATGATTACCAAGTAATCAGGACTGTTTTGCAACCTTTTTTCTTTGACGTGATTGCCCGAGACCCGGACGAGAACTTCATGGAATTATTTGCCGTAGGGAGAGGTTTCAATCTGGAAGATTTTGGTATGCAATTTCTAAATGTATCTGGTCAAAGTATTCTCACCTCCAGATTTGTATGGGAGACCAACTGCGACTTTGTTTTGGAAGAGGAAAATCGCTTCCTTATAGACTTTATCGTCATTGACCAAGGAACCTGTACCAATCGGACGGATACCGTCACGGTAGAACTCATCTTGAATGATGCGGAAATTTTCTTGGATGAATTCGAGCCAGCCAATGCTTTCAGCCCGAATGGAGACGGGAGCAATGATACTTTCAGTATGCCCGATCTACCTGCTAACAATTGCCGTTTCCAGTTTGAGAATATCGAGATTTACAATCGTTGGGGTAATCAGGTTTTTACCTCTGACCAGCGAGATTTTGCTTGGGATGGTGGGGGATTGCCCTCTGGCGTTTATTTTTATTTTCTTAATTTCAAAGGGCAGACTTACAAGGGCAATGTCACGCTGTTTAAATAAGTAGATAGCACTTAGTACGGTGTACATCAGATTATTTTCGTTTGCCGAAGGAATGGATTTTTTTTAAGAAGATACTCTTTTTTGCGTTGATATTGCTATATTTGATGTCATTGTGCAGACTAAATGAGCAATCTTATGTTTACAGCGGAAGAAAGTGCCCGTATTTTATTCTTAGACATTGAAACGGTGCGTGGGCATCGTTATTTTGCAGACTTATCTGAGGAAATGCAGGCGATGTGGACGCACAAGGCGCAGTATATCAAATCTGAAGAAGAAAGTACAGCCGAAGAAAAGTACTACGAGCGAGCAGGTATCTATGCTGAGTTTGGTAGGGTGGTCTGTATTAGTTTTGGGATTATCTTTTGGCAAGATACCACCCCACACTTGAAAGTCAAATCCTTTTACGGGCAAGATGAAAAGCAAGTATTGCTACGTTTTAAAAGCTTGTTAGATGAAAAATTTCGAGGCTGGCAACTTTGTGCACACAACGGGAAAGAATTTGACTTTCCTTATCTCTGTCGTCGTTATTTGATCAATCAGGTTCCTCTGCCCAAGTTGCTCCAGATACAGGGTAAAAAACCATGGGAAGTTCCTTTTTTGGATACCATGGAATTATGGAAATTCGGAGATTATAAAAATTTTACCAAATTAGCATTATTATGCCATGTGTTTGGGATTCCTTCTCCCAAAAATGATATGGACGGTAGTCAGGTGAGTACTGTTTTTTGGGAATCGGAAGAGATAGAGCGCATTGCTCGCTATTGTGAGCAAGACGTGGTCGCCACGGCACAGGTTTTTATGAAATACTGTATTTTTCCCACTATTAGCAAAGATCATATTCAACTAAGCTTGGCCGAGTAAATCAGTTTATTTTTAGTAGTAAATGCTTTCAAAGAGCAGAAAGAAGTTTGTAAAATGAACTTTTTTTCAAAAAAATAAAGTATGTCGTTTACCTTTTGACCGAAGATCGTATACAAACATACATTGTAGGTTTTGTATTATCTCAGACATACTATGAAAACATTAGTTCAGACAAAAACAAACACCAACGCCAAGTCTATACTTGGTAAAGCTTTTATTGGTTTCCTGATAACGATTACTTTTTTGCTTTTCGTAATCAGCGTGGTAAGTGTGCTCTTTTCCTAATACTAGCTTATTAAGAAAGGTTTTCCCTCAAATTTGATTGGCTCATCGAGACATTTTTACCAGCTTCATTATTTCTTCTCTGATTTTCGTGCTTGCGCTTGGTTTGGCGAGCTGGTGGATATTTACACGGAGTTTCTCCATTTTTCGTTCGTCCGCTAACAAGCCCAAAGTGGCGGGAACGAGGTCGGTTCGTACGGAGGCATCCGCAATGACTTCGGCGGCTTCTTTATGGACCAAGGATAAGGCGTTTTGGGTTTGGTGATCTTCGGCCGCAGTGGGCAAAGGCACAAAAACCACCGGCTTACCCACGATACAAAGCTCAGACACGGCCAAAGCACCCGCCCGTGAAATAACTATGTCAGCAGCGGAGTAAGCGAAGTCCATACGGTAAATAAACTCCGTTTTGTGTAAAAGCGGGCTGTTCACATAGCGGCTTTGGTCGGGAGCTTGTTGGAAAGTGTTTTTGCCCGTTTGCCAGATTAGCTGGATATCTTGTTCTAAGATTTGGGACAAATGTTGGGAAATGCCTTCGTTGATACTACGAGCTCCTTGGCTGCCACCTACCACGAGGATGGTCTTTTTCTTAGGATCGAGCTGGAAAAAAGCAGCCGCTTCTTCTCGGTTTTGTTGGTACTCGATGATATCTCTTCGTACGGGATTTCCAGTGAGGACAATTCTATCTCTGGGGAAAAAACGTTCCATGCCGTCATAAGCCACGCAGATGCTTTGCACGCGCTTAGCTAGCCAGCGGTTAGTCAGACCCGCGAAAGAATTTTGCTCCTGAATCAGACAGGGAATGCCCATCCCACTCGCTGCGTAAAGCAGTGGCCCACTGGCATAGCCTCCCACACCAATGGCTACATCTGGGCGAAAAGACCGAACGATGCGTCGGGCTTTGAGCAAGCTGGAGCCTAATTTTAGAGGAAAAGATAAATTATCTAAGCTTAGTTTTCTTCGGATACCACTGATCCATAGTCCTTCAATGGGAAAACCAGCCGCAGGTACTTTTTCCATCTCCATACGTCCTTTGGCTCCCACGAAAAGAATTTTGGCCTCGGGTACATGTGCTTGGATTTCTTGAGCAATCGCAATCGCTGGGTAAATATGTCCTCCCGTGCCTCCTCCACTAATAATCACGCGCATGGCTCACAAAGATTGGTTCTCAAATCTACCACTGAATCAAAGCTGAAGCCCAAGTAAAGCCACTGCCAAAAGCAGCCAAGCAAACCAGTGTGCCCGGTTGGAGGCGGTCTGCTTCCCAAAGCTCACTGAGACAGATCGGAATAGTAGCTGCGGTAGTGTTGCCGTATTTTTGGATATTGTTATAAACTTGATCTTCCGAAAGTCCCATTTGCTGACGTACCATTTCGGAGATACGCAGATTGGCTTGATGGGGAACTAGGATGTCAATATCTTCTGTGGTTTTGCCATTGGCCTCGAGGGCTTCGTTAATGACCTCCTGGAAGCGGGTTACAGCGTGCTTGAATACCATATTGCCTCTCATAAAAGGCAAGTGTTTCCCCTCTTCAATGATCTGGGTAGACATGCGATCTTTGAGGTTGCTTCCTGGATGCTCGAGCATCAAGTCTTCGGCATATTTTCCCTGCGAATGCAAGTGAGTCGAGAGGATTCTGTGGTCAGCATTCTTGGTTTTTTGCACCACGGCCGCTCCTGCTCCATCCCCAAAAAGTACGGCAAAATCTCGGTTGCGGTTGCTAGTTTCTAGGATGTTGGATTGGATTTCAGAGCCGATGACTAGGATATTTTCATACATCCCCGTTTTGATAAATTGATCGGCAATAGATAAGCTATAAATAAACCCGCTGCACTGCGCCCTTACATCCAAGGCGGCAATTTCCCGAAAGGGCAACTCTCTTTGTAATAATACTCCAGAACCCGGAAAGTTATAATCTGGACTCAAGGTGGCAAAAATGATAAAGTCAATGTCTTGTGGCTCTACACCTGCTCGCTCCATGGCGACAGCAGCGGCTCGTGCCCCCATTTTAGAAACGGTGTCTTTGCCTTCGGTGAAAAATCTTCTTTCTTTGATACCAGAGCGTTCTGTAATCCACTGGTCGCTGGTATCCATTAATTTTTCTAGGTCTTGATTCGTAACAATGTTTTCAGGTAAGTAAAAACCTAAACCTGTGATCTTAGAATAATTCATGGGTTTGCTCAATGTTCAACTACGCAAATAAAATAATTTATTCCCAAAAAGAGCGAACAGACTTCAAGGTATAAAATGACCGAGGGTATAGGGAAAATACAGATGATAAGTTGAAAACCATACCTGTGGACTGGATTTAAAGAGCCGTGATATCAATTTGGAAAAGACCGTTGAGGATTACGTGGGCGAAAATGGTATCTTCTTTCAAGCTGATATCTTTGAAATAAAATGCTTGGACTTCTCCTTTGAGGTGGGCATTTTGATTGAGGGGAAAATCTTCCAAATTTTTCTCAATCTCTTGGCGGAGTGATTGGATTTGCTCATTTAGGATTTCTTCGGTACTTTCTTTGATCTCTCTTTTGATTCGTTTACCAAAAAGCCAACGTGTGAACTTAGAAATTTTCACTTGACCATCTACTTCGTATTCAAACTGATCAATTTCTAGCTTTTGTGTCTTTGGATTGTAAGCTGGTTTCCCAATCAAGTAGAGCTGACCCTCGATACTCCCTTGGGTGCTCAGTTGGATCACGATACGATTTCCTTTTGGATAGAGATCGATGTCATTGACTTTGAGCTTATGCTTTCCGTTACGAAAACTGTATTCTTCTCCTTGGAAAATTTCTCTTGCTTTCTCGAGAGCGGTTTCCTTGGCTGTACTGCCAGCGATGTGGAGTTGCACTTTTTCTCCTATGTTTTCGCCAAAGTGAGGTCGGGGTAATTTTTTGAGGCCGAAAGAGTCGGCTTGGATCGCAAAACGAGCCTTGGTATGGGCTTGAATAGCCAGGTCGGTTTTAATTTCATTATTTTCAAAATAAATTTTAGTAAGGGTCAAATTTTGAGGTTGGAAAGAGAGCCAGGTTCTTTGTTTCCCCCAGTTAGAGACCGCGTAGGGAAGTTGGAAAAGGTTCCAAGCTTGCTTTACGGCCAAGTTTAGATCTAGCTGTGGTTTGAGTTGCTCATCTACTTGCTGGGTAATATACTTAGCCTGATCGGCGATAACATCGTCCAACACCGAAGTTACCGATATTCGCATGATTCCCAAGCTCACGGTGGGCGTTTCTAGCCATTCGTGGCTAACTAATTCGGTTTTAGGAATGACTTGCCAATTAGAATCTAGGGTGAGTTGGGTACGAAACAAGGTCAGCACCTTGATTTCTTCATTAACTTCTTTGCTGAGGGTTAAGCCCATGACCTTGGCTTTGAAATTGCCCTTGATGCGTACCTTCAAAGGAGCTTTGCTATACAGGGCTTGGTCGCGTGTTAATAGACGAATGGTATCTAGCTTTCGTATCTTCAAGGAAAACTCCATACCATTGGCTACCTCTAGATGATCATTTGCGTAAATAATTTCCTTAGTCTCTTGATTGATCTTTTCTTCCAAGATCGCTAAGGATAATTTTACGGGAAGCTCTAAGGTAGAAATAGGAATAGAATCCTGAGCTCGGCCCAAGGGTTCGTCTGGTTTTTGGGCAAGCGTGGGATGCCAAATCAAAACAGTGAATATAGCAAGAAAAGCAAAGCAAGTATAGCGATGAGGTGCCAGCATAGGTGGTATTAAGCAGTTATCTGTGGTGTGTGAATAATTGTGGGTTTGATTTGTTTTTCAAGTCTTGGTTGGTCAGACGATAGCCCACGGTCCGCGGTTTCTTCTTCAGGGTTTTATGGATAAGACCTTTCGTGCTCACAAAATTTAAGTACATATAGCCCAAATTTTTCAAGTGGCGTTGTATTTTCAAATGAAACGATCAATTGTGAATATGTGCTTACAAAAGGCAAATTATTTTACCCAAAAAGCTTCTCACAAGAAAGATACCTTTTCTTCAAAAGACAACTAAATAAATAAATGGTTGCAGTATTTCTTGCCCGAAGCACATCTCCGAGGTATAAGCCCACAAAAAAGCCCACCGGGAAGTGGGCTTCTATTTTCAGTAAGTGTTGAAAATTTGGGACTTATTTGAGTAAGCGTAAAGTTTTTCTTTCCTCGCCTGGATACTGATAAATCAGATAGAAAATAGCACTAGTGGGGATGTTCATATCGCCAATATAAATTTCAGCCTCGCCTTCGCCGGCGGGGACAGCCTTAGATCCTACCTTGCGCTGATGCTGATAGATCACTTCATAGGATAGATATAGGGTTTGACTGGCCTTTGGCACCGAAAAACGAATAACATCACCTGTTCCCTCTTCGGTATTGACGGCTCTGGTTTCTTCTTTTGGATTGACAAAAGTGAAACTCAGGGTTTTGTCTGTTAATATTTCGCCTCTTCTTCCTTGCGCATTGTAGGCCGTGCCTTTTAGAGTATAGAAACCTTCTAAGGCATTTGCTCCGTAGTAATCGCCCTTGGTATCATCACCGAAGAGGGCATAGGGTGCCATGTTTTCAGTCTGCGCTTGAGCCACAGGACCGTTTAAGGAGAGGAAAGTACTTTGGGTATTTACAGGTGATTGCGTGATCACGATATTAAAGGATTTTAAATCTAATTGCGCCAAGTCAATTTCTATCCCATCTTGAATTTCCAATAAACTTTCGTTGGTATCAGCATTTACCAAAAAGAAACGAAGCGGAAGCACGGGATCAATGCGCACCAGCGAAAAATTGAGAGAGGTATGCCCGAGCGTATCTCCTTGCGTGTTGCGTGCCTCATAAGCGGTGGCCTCTATGTAATAGTCTCCTTCGGCGGCTACCTCTCCATAGTAATCTCCTCTGAGATCATCACCAAAAAGGGCGTGAGGAGCCAGGTTTTCTACCTTGTTGCGTTCACCCCAACGGAAAGCCACGCTATTTGTACCATTGGGTACGCTGGAGGCGACCACGTTGAATTGATGAAGGTCGTATTGATTTAAGTCAATCTGCATACCTTCTTGAATCTCGAGTACAACCTCATCCGTTTGGGCATTGACCAAGCTAAGTTTGATGACGGCTTCGGGTTCGGAAGCTTCTACAAAGCTAAAATGAATCGTTTTGCTAGCAATCTGCTCTCCTTGTTGCCCGGTTTCGCGGTAAGCATTGGCTTGAAGCGTGTACGTTTTCAACTCTACCGGATTTCCATAATAACCACCACGGGTATTGTCTCCGAAGAGGGCAAAGGGGCGCAGGCTTTCGTTTTGACGGTGCGTGTAAGGAGTTTCTAATTGAAAACCTAGGCTTTTAACCAGATCTGAAGTGTTGACGATGATATTGAAATGGAGCAGGTCTAGCTCATCTCGGTCAACTTGCATTCCGTCTTCAATTTGGAAAAGTATCTCGTCGGTATCAGAGTTGACGAGGAAGAATTCTAGAGCAGGTTCTTCAGAACTAGCAGATTGGGCTTGAACGGTCGTGTTGAGGTAAATCAAACTGTACATCAACAGAGCAATACACCATAAATTTTTGTAACCTTCCATAGAGCTTTAATTGATTAATTGATGTTTGTGAGTAGTGCTGTGGTTGCAAGTAATTGTTCGTGGTGGGCTACTACTGCCAAGTCTGAGGAGCCGTTTTCCCCATTCGGTTCACGAGCAAATACTTATTTGTCATTAGAAAGGCATAAATCCGGCCACAGGTGATTTTTGAGCGTATATCCTTAAATTTGAGCTGTTTAGCGATCTTTTTATTTGATTTGAACAGAAAAAAATTCCTGATTTTGTAAAGTTTTCCCAAAAAAAAGCCCGACCTCAGGGCCAGGCTTTTTCACTAATCATTCAAATTTATGCAAAGAACTACTTCGTGAAGCGGAAAGGAGAATAAAGCTTATCTTTCGTTTCCACGATCAACAGATAGTATTGTCCTGACTGCAAGTTAGAAAGTCCTTGGGTAATGTTGGCTTTTCCATTTTCAAACTGACCTTGGTAAGTACAAAGTACCTGACCTGTCTGCTGCGAAGCAATGCTATATTTGAAAGCACCCGTGTAAGGACAATCCAGAATAATGGTTGTCTGGTGGCCAACGCCTGTGCAAGTAGAAGTTAACGTGAACTCTGCACAAGCCATAGGAGGCATTTTCTCTTTGCAAATGGTTTCTAGGTTGAGGTTGAAATCACCTTGGTTTTTCTTTCCTTCAAATTCCCACTCAAACCAAGTAGAAGCACCGTACTCCCAGTTTTTGCCGCTAGCACTGTAACCAATCTGCATCCCGTAAGGCATATCCATCGCGTTGATTTTGATGATTTTAGAGCCATCAGCACTTACGATTTTACCTTTGAGGAGTACTAGATATTCCCAAGAAGACTCTAGATCGCGTTGGCTAGCTCCTTGCTCATTTTCGCCACCTTTTTCGTATTTAGGCTTGATGTTTTCATCGGCTTGACCGAAGGTAGCAAATACACGCCATCCCGTTTCACCTAATAACTCAGTTTCTAATTCTCCAAAGAGGTATCCTGCTTTGAGGTCTTCACGGTAAGTGAAAGAAGCTTCTTCGGTAAAGTGCAATTGCGCGTTTTTGCCATCATTAAAGCCTTTGAGCCAAACGCTGTGTCCGTTGCCGCTGAAACTACTAGCCAAGTTAGAAACATATTCCTCATCACAAGGAGTATCTACGCAAAGTGGAGTCAGATCAATGTTGATATCGCCATCTCCAGATTGCTCATCGTTCAAATTCCAGTGGAACCAAGTAGAAGCACCCATACCGATGTTTTTACCGTTAGCACCAAATCCGATTTGCAGACCGTGCTTACCGTCGCTAGGACGCTGGGTTAGCTCGATCACGTTGCCCGTGTAATCGCCGTCCATATCTACTTCTCTGAGCTCTGCTCCGTTGGCTACCAAGAATAGCATCCACTCTTCATCATTGATAAAGCCACCATTGTCGGTAAATACCTCTGATTTCATTTCACGCTTAGGCTCCGTTTTGCTGTTCTTACGCTTGAAAGGTACGAAGATTTCCCATTGAGTGCCTTTCAAGGAACCATCCAAGAAATGACCTTCACCTACGATGAGGGCACTGTGTCCTTTTTTCTTGTAGGTCAGGTAACCGCGGGTCATGCTGAGTTTCCCCAATTTGAAGAAAACAAAGCTACGCGGTGAAGAACTATGCTTGGTGTATTCATCCGAGTGTAAGTCGTGTACTAACATAGAAACCGTCCATTTGTCGCAGGGAGGAGCCTCGGTACAGATTTCATCGGTAGCGGTAGCAGAAAGGGAACCTAGAGAATGAGCCGCTGCGTAGTAAAGGGTCAAGTTACCATTGGCATCTACGCGATCTTTCTTAGTATAGAAATCTTTGTAAGGAGCGCGATCTTTGCCGGGCACACGCACCGTGCGCTGGATGCCTTCTTGATCTACATAGTACATCAATACGGCACGCTTGTTTGGGTTGGTCAGACGCCATTTGAAGCGATCTACTTTGTCTGTACAGATAGCAGTAAATTCTACGGGCTGGATGCTCACGCATTCTTCGTGCATAATCACGTTGATATCTCCTCCATCCCAACGCTGGCCACCATCACGGGTGTACATAAACCAAGTAGAACCTCCAAAGATACCTTGTTCTAGACCTTTTCCGATCAAAGCAGCCTGATCTCCCACTTGATAAGCGTATTCTCCTTCGCCATCCTCGGGCATTTTTTCCATAGGTTTGATCAAGATGATATCTTTGGGATCAGCCAAGTTCACCATTTTGGTGTTTTTCTCCACCACACGGAAGTATCGCCAGAATTCTGTGGATTTGACGTAGCCATTGACTTTGGGCGTGGCATTTTTCTCAAATTTGAAGTTCATCAACACTTTCCAGGCTTGGTCTGCCACGGGGCTTCCCGCAGCGGGGCGTACCACACCGCGCACACGACCCGTACCATTGGCGAAAATTTCCATGGTAGCTCCGTGGTCAAACTTGAAGCGTACAAAGGGATTGCCTTCAAACTTCATCAAATAGATTCCATTCAAGGGATTATTTTGCTCATCGTAGCGGGCACTTTCCAAGGAATAGATGATGCTACTCTCTTTACATACGGGTTCACAATCTGTTGCTTCACTAGCGTCAGCCATAAGTGGAGCCAGATGATGTGAAACAGCGTAGCGAAGCTCTAGCACTTGCCCGTCTAGGATACTGGTGTAAAATTCTCTTTCTCCACCTTTTTTGGCTGATTTTACAAAAACGGTTTTGACTCTTCCTTTGTAATCTTTGTATTCTAAGCGTACCGAACGATGATTTTCATTGCTAATCTTCCATTTGAACATATTGGGCTTATCCGAGCAGATGGCTTCTAGCGATAGGGGCTTTACCGTTTCGCAACCTTTGTCCAGAATCACGTTGATGTCGCCTCCCAACCAATTTTCACCATCACGAGAGTACATAAACCAAGTAGAAGCACCAAATACACCTCTTTCTAGACCAGCATCAATCAAAGCGGCTTGATCGCCTACTTGCAGGGCATAAGTATCATCACAATCATCTCTTTGCATGGCCTTGATGCGGATCACGTCTTTTTTATCGGCTAGATTGATGATTTTGGATTTTTTCTCATTCAATCGGAAGTATTTCCAATCATCTGCAGAAAGCACGTAACCATTTACTTTGGGAAGAGCTTTCTTGGTGTAATGTAACAAGAAGTCTACTTTCCAAGCTTGCTCTGGTACACCTGCCTCGGAAGGACGAATGATCCCTCGGATACGAGCCGTACCGTTGGTGTAAACATCCATGTAAGCACCTTCGTCAAAATCAAAGCGTGTGTCTTTGTTATTGAAAAATTTAAATAGATAAATACCATTCAGACCCGTGCGAGCACTGGTCATTTTGTAGCGAATCACCCCATCTTTGTCGGGGCAAGCTTCTGCCTCAGTAGATTGAGCCAAAGCCATGGGAGCATTCCATACCGTGAAGAAAGCTAAGCTTAGCAAGAGGCTTAGGTTTCTTAATTTTGTTTGCCAGCAGGATTTTGATTTAGGGCTGTTTCCTGCCAATGGGCTGTTTAATGTAAGCTTTTCCATTTTTGGTTTTAAATAAACAGAATTTAAAATTTGATTTGTGTGAATGATTTTTCAAAAAACTGGAAGACTAAGTTAGTTGGCTATACTCAGGCCAAAGTTATGCCACGCAACCCTATAGTCAATAAATCACTGAAAGTCAAAGCTTTACAAATATTCCCTTTTCGGAAAACTTCCTTTTTTGGAACTCTGTTCTAATATGAAGAGTGGTTTTTGCCTGTAAGATAAGAAGCGATACACTCAAGGAGTGCTGTTTAAGGTCGAGAATGTTTGATGATCTAACGAGGGGATAAAAAAAATAGCCTGTCATTTGACAGGCTAAGGTGTAATTACACGGAGAATCACTTTGAAGAACTCCACCTTTGAGGCGGGGCTTTATGGCTAGATTTTACTGTTCACCTTCCTGCTCTACGAAAATCACGGGAATACTCTGCTGATCCACAAGCTGATTAAACTCAGACACATCACCTTTTAAGATCGTATTGAGCTTGGCTAGCTCCGCGTTGATTTTCTCGGTTACGTCCTTTTTCACGTCGTGCATTTGGTCGGTGGGTCGGTTGTAGCCGTAAGAGGCCATCGTGCCCAAGGCACTCAGCTTATTATTCAAGCGAATCGGGAAGTTGAGCGGGTCTTGGCGGCTTTTGTTTTTGGTTTGGTACAAAGCTTTTTCTACCTCTGAGAGTTGCTTGTTGATTTCCTTGGCCTTATCCATCAGCGATTTGTATTGCTCCTTGTCCTCAATGCGGGCAGTAAAGCTATTGATCTGCTGGCGAATCTCTCGGATTTGCACAATAGATTCGTGCGTCTGGGTGAGCTTATCCCGAATTTCCATCAAGAAATCAAACTGTGCCTGCAGATCGGCCTGACTCGCCGAAATGCGTGGGTCTTTGATAATCTCGAACTCCTGCGTTTGCGATTTTTCTCCCACCGTAAGTTTCACTTGATATCTACCGGGAACGGCTTGTGGACCCTGGGTGCCACCAAACCAGAGAATCAGTCCCTCAAACTTAGCCGCATCGGGATATTGCATATTCCAAACAAAATGATTGGCTCCTTGCTTGGCTTTTAATTCACCCACCAAACCTTTTTTCTTCTCTTCTTTAGAAAGCTTGGTCATGTATTTACGAATCAGATTGCCCTTCAAATCCATAAATTCTAGCGTGGCAAGATTGGCCGTGTCGGGCTTTTCCTTCAAATAAAAGTGCACACTTACGCCCGAAGGAGGGTTTTGCCCATTAAACTTGGTATTGGTACGGTCGCCGCCCATACGATTGTAAGTAGGCGCAGGTTGGAAAAGATGGAAATCCTTGGATTTAATAGAAGCTTCTAATTGATGCAAGACATTCAAATCATCCAAAATCCAAAAACTTCGTCCCTGAGTAGCCACTACGAGGTCATTTTCTTTGATGGTCAGGTCTGTAATTGGTACTTGGGGTAAATTCAATTGCAGAGGTTGCCAGTTCGCACCATCGTTAAAGGAAATATACATGCCCATTTCGGTGCCCGCGTAGAGTAAGCCTTCCCGATCAGGGTCTACCCGCACTACACGAGTAAAATGATCGCTGGGAATGCCTTGGGTAATTTTTGTCCAGCTTTTGCCATAATCCTTAGTCTTGTAAAGGTAAGGTTGGAAATCATCCATCTTGTAGCGTGTGCCCGCAATGTAGCAAACTCCCTTTTGAGTAGGATGCGGATCAACGCTATTAATCATCATCCATTCGGGCATGCCACTGGGCGTTACGTTTTTCCAATTATCGCCACCATCTTGGGTGATATAAACCAGACCGTCATCCGAGCCCGTCCAAATCACATCTGGCTCGGCAGGTGATTCGGCCACGGCAAAGATCGTCCCGTAGTATTCTACACTCGTATTGTCTTTGGTAATGGGGCCGCCCGAGGCTTCCATCTTCGTGGTATCATTGCGGGTCAGATCGGGGCTGATGGCTTCCCAGCTTTGGCCTTCGTTGGTGCTTTTGAAAAGTACATTGGCTGCCGTGTAGATGGTATTGGCATCGTGGGGCGAAAAGAGAATCGGGAAATTCCACTGGAAGCGATACTTAATATCCTTGGCCGCCCAGCCCATAGGATTATTTGGATACACGTCTACCGAGCGAATCTCACTCGTTTCGTGATTTAATCGTGTGAGAAAACCATCGTAAGAACCGCCGTAGACTACCTCAGGGTTTTTAGGATGTGGGGCAATGTGGGCACTTTCTCCTCCCGCCGTAGATTCCCAATCTCTTTCGGTAATGCCGCCTCGGTCGGAGCGACTGGCAATACGCACGGTAGAATTGTCTTGCTGACCACCGTAGATACGGTAAGGAAAATGATTATCCGTGCTTACGCGGTAAAACTGAGCCGTGGGTTGGTTGTAATAAGTAGACCAGCTTTCGCCCCCGTTCAAGCTTACCTGTGCGCCCCCGTCATCTCCCACGATCATATGATTGGGATTGTCGGGCGAAATCCAAAGGTCGTGGTGGTCGCCGTGGGGAGTATCAATGGCCTCGTAGCTTTTGCCTCCGTCTTTGGAGCGATGAAAACGCACATTGAGTACGTATAAAATATCTTCATTCTTGGTATCTGCGTACAGGCGAGTATAATACCAAGCGCGCTGACGAAGCTTGCGTTCACTGTTGATTTTTTGCCAGGTTTTACCACCATTATCCGAGCGATAAACGCCCCCTTCGTCGGCCTCGATGATCGCCCACACACGGTCATGATTCACAGGCGAAACGGTTACGCCAATGATACCGAGTACACCCTTGGGCAGTCCTTCGCTTTCTTGGGTGAGTTCCGTCCAGGTGTCGCCACCGTCGGTACTCTTCCAAAGGCCAGAGTGTTCGCCACCACTTTCTAAGCTGTAAGGCGTGCGCTTGACCTGCCAGATAGAGGCATAGAGAATGCGTGGATTGACCGGATCGAGCACTAAATCTACGGCTCCAGCTTCATTGTTCACGAAAAGAACTTTTTCCCAGGTTTCGCCTCCATCTTTGGAGCGGAATACCCCTCGTTGTTCATTAGGGCCAAAGAGATGCCCTAGCGCGGCCGCATAGACCAAGTTGGGATCGCGGGGGTGAATGCGAATGCGGGTGATATGGCGGGAGTCTTGCAAGCCGATGTGTTCCCAGCTTTTGCCCGCGTCTACGGATTTCCACATACCGTTTCCATGCGAGACATTCCCACGCACGGTCTTTTCGCCCCCGCCCACGTAGATAATGTTATTGTCATATTCGCTTACGGCCACGGCTCCGATAGAACCACCGAAATAGCCATCGGAAATATTTTCCCAACTGGCTCCTGCATCCGTGGTACGCCACACGCCACCCCCCGTGGCTCCAAAATAATAGAGGTTGGGTTGACCCGGTACGCCAGTTACAGCCGCAGAACGCCCCCCTCGGTAGGGGCCGATACAACGCCATTGTAGGCTATTAAAATAGGTAGTGTCATAGGTCATCTGGCTCGCGTTGTTGTTCTTCTTCTGAGCGAGCAGGGGGTGAAAGCTCGTGCTACCCCAAGCTAGACACAAGATAAATAAGGTAAGGAGGCTACTGTAAATTTTATGCATAGAATATTCTTTTAAAGCATTTTCTGTGGAATAATTTGGATGTGTTTGACACGAAGATAAAAATAAAAAAGAAAAAACATATTGATTCGTCTTTCTGAGTAAGAGACTTTCTTAATCTGATAGAAACCAACTCTATTCTCAAAAATAGCAAGAACTTAAAAGCATAAGCATTTGAATTATTCCGAATTCCCTGTAATTTGGCGCATCCGAGAAAATCAAGAACAACTTACCCTAAAGAATTCGGTTTTGAGTAAACTTTTTTTTTGTTTGAAAATAAGTCTGGGACTCATCTTCTGCACCCCATTTGTAATGGCACAGACAGACTTATTAGATGCTCAAAGCCTTAGCGAAGAGAAGGTTTTTGAATCGCTGGCAGAAGCCCTCAAAGAGCCAGAAAAGGTATTTATCCTCGATCTGAGTGAGCAATCCTTGGCGAGTCTTTCTCCCGAGATCGCCCAATTGAAGCGCTTGCAAATTTTGTATTTGAATAATAACGAGCTTGCTGAATTACCTCCCGAAATCATCCAATTAGAAAATTTGCAGTGGCTGGATTTGTATGCCAATCGCCTGTCGGCGCTGCCTTCTGGGTTTGAAAATTTAAAGAATTTGACGCACTTGGATTTAGGAGATAATCGCTTTCGGGAAATTCCAACAGCTGTTTACCGATTGCCTTTTTTGAAAGAATTGTATGTTTATGGGAATCGCCTGAAAGTTATTTCTCCACAAATCACGCAGTTGGATAGTTTGCGGGAATTACGGCTAGGAGGGGGCTTTCAATTTTTTTTTGGTGGAAATCGTATTCGTCAACTACCAGATAACTTTGGTGAATTGACAAATTTGCAGGAGCTTTATTTGCCCGATAATCGTCTAAAAAAACTGCCTGCTTCTTTCGGAGAATTGCCTCGCTTGCGTTGGCTAGATCTGGGGCATAATCGCTTTACACAGTTGCCTCCTGCGGTGCAAGATTTGGATAGCTTAGATCATTTTACCATCTGGGATCGAGGCTTTGCCACATCTAAAAAAGAGGCACTAAGTCAAGCGCATCCTGAGGCCAATATTAATTACCAAACTGACTATGAAGGCAATCTCTGGGGGGTGCAAGTGGGATTTCAACAGGGCAAATTTAGCGTAGTAGAAGTCGGCATAGCCAGAGCCTTCAAGAAAGATATTTTGGTAGCCGCTTTGGGACTCTCGGGCGAATTTAACCTCAACGGGGATATGCAAGGCGTGAAATTATCAGGGTGGGCGAACGGGATTGGTATTTTCTCGGCGGGTATGCACGCGGGCTATTATTGGGACGAAGCCCAAAACAATATCACCCTAAGACCCGAAGTAGGCTTGGGCCTGAGCCTCTGGTCGCTCAATTATGGTTATAATATTCTTTTCTTGAATGGCTCTGAAAATATTAACAAACACATGGTAACTTTGCGGCTCGTAATTCCGTTTAGCCCCGTGTCTTCTATTTTTAAATAGGGCATTTGACTGGTTTGTGAGGTCACAAACTAAGGAATACAAATTAAGCATGTAGACATGATTCCTTTAGAGCATTATCTAATTTTATCCGCTTTTTTGTTTTGCGTGGGTTTAGTGGTGATGATTACCAAGCGCAACACGGTGGTCGTGCTCATGGGAATAGAGTTGGTGCTCAATGCCGCTAATATCAACTTAGTGGCTTTCAGCCAGTACGACCCGAACCGTTTGCAGGGTCAAGTTTTCGCACTTTTTGTCATCGTCGTGGCGGCAGCCGAAGCGGCGGTGGGTTTGGCCATTTTGATACAGGTTTACCAGCATTTCAGAACCTCCAACTTAGACGAAATCAACGAAATGAAGGGTTAATGCCTTTTATTTTTCCCAATGAATCTCGAGCATTTCTTATCCTTGATGCCTCCCATGTTGAGCGCGGCTCCAGCTACTTTGCTGTTTTGGGACTGGTTGTTTTTACCTCTGATTATCTATTTTGCCCGCGTCATGGACGTGAGTATTGCTACGATTCGGGTCATTTTTATTATGAACGGGCATAAGCGCGTGGCTGCTTTGCTGGGCTTTGTGGAATCGATGATCTGGTTAATTGCCATTGGGCAAATTATTCGGAATATCAGTAATCCGATCTCTTACATTGCTTATGCCGGGGGCTACGCTACGGGTACATTCCTAGGCATGAAAATCGAAGAAAAGCTAGCCTTGGGCAAAGTGCTAATCAGGGTTTTTACCCGTCATGATACGCACGAACTCTTCAAACACATAGAACCCACGAGATTTAACTTCAATCGGGCTTATGCCAGCGATAAAGAGGGTGATTTGAATATTCTCATCACGGTGATTCTGCGTAAAGAACTACCCGAATTGATTGAGTTGATTCATCGCTACAATCCCAAAGCTTACTACACAATCGAGAATGTACGCTATGTAAACGAACCCTACGAGGAAAAAGCCGCTCCAGCCACGGCTCCTAAGTCGAGGGTATTCAACTTGGCACTTTCTCAGTGGGTCAGGAAGTAAGGAGTAGCGAAGGGATGGCAATGGCTAGCTCCTCAACCCTCCCGTGTGCAGGGCGAGGATACGCTGTCCTTTCTCGAAAAACCCTTTTTTGATTAAATCGTAAATACCATAAAACATTTTGCCCGTGTAAATCCATTCTATGGGCATTTGATGTGTGTTTTGAAAATCTGTGATAAAAGTATCCAATGCAGGCTTGCGCTTGGCATATCCGCCAAAGTGATAAGCTAATTGGATACTCCACTGCTCCAGATGGGGTAACGCTACCTCGGGATGGATTTGTTGATACTGTTGAAGGAGCGTTTTTACTTCATCTACCAAAAAAACGCCTCCTTTCAAAGCAGAGAAGCCCAAGGCTTTTTGATAAGGTTTCAAACCCAAGAGCAAACCGGCCAAAGTTCCTCCGGTGCCACAGGGAGTGCAAATCCAGTCAAAGTCTGTATGCGAATGTTTTATCATTTCCTTCACCCCTGTCAGGGCGAGTACATTAGTTCCTCCTTCGGGAATTAGGTAAAAATCACCAAATCTTTGTTGAAATCTGGCCAGAAGCGCAGGGTCGTGCTTATGGCGGTAAGCATCACGATCTAGGTAATGCAATTGCATGCCGCATTCCTGAGCAAATTGCAAAGTAGCATTCAAAGGTAAGTGCTGCTCTCCACGAATAATTCCAATCGTTTGAAAGCCGTACAACTGTCCAGCGGCAGCTGTTGCGTAGATATGATTGGAATAGGCTCCCCCAAAGGTGAGGATTGTTTGAAAGCCTTGAGACTTCGCAGTTAGAAGGTTATGTCTGAGTTTATAATATTTATTACCACCGAGTTGTGGGTGAATTTGATCCAACCGCAACACTTGTAAATCCACAGAAGCTGATGTTAACACGGAATCGCTCAGCGTGTGGAGAGAGGGGTGAGGGATAAGTTCTAAGGGAAGAAATTTCAAATTTTTCATGGATTTTGTATCTATTTTAAATCAGGTATTTCGTTACTTATCCGTATTATTTTTATTTGATAGTGTGGGCTTTTTAATAAAATTAGTTTTTTTAGAGGGAACTCGTTGAAGTTTACACGATTTTTGTAAATTCCGACATCATAATAGATATAGCTTAGACTATGGCAACAACTTCAAATGGTAAAATCACGGTATTAGGAGCCGGAGAAAGTGGCGTAGGAGCAGCCCTCTTGGCAAAAAGTCAAGGTTTCGAGGTGTTTGTTTCGGATAGCGGTCCTATTCAGGAAAAATATGAACAGATACTTCAAAAGCACGAAATTCACTATGAAGAAGGTAAGCACACCGAAGATTTTATCTTGGATGCCAAGGAGATTATCAAAAGCCCTGGTATTCCGAATCATGTGCCCATCTTAGCCAAGGCACAGCAAAATCATATCCCGATCATTTCTGAAATCGAGTTTGGTGCTCGCTATGCCAAGGGGCGTATTGTGGCCATTACGGGTAGCAACGGGAAAACTACCACCACGCTTCTCACTTATCACGTTTTGCAATCGGCAGGTTACAACGTGGGCATCGGTGGAAATGTAGGCAAAAGTTTTGCCGCACAGTTGACCGAGGGTGATCCCTATGATTACTGGGTACTTGAAGTGAGCAGTTTCCAACTGGAGCATTGCTATGAGTTTAAACCAGAAATCGCCATTATTTTGAACATTACTCCCGATCATTTAGATCGCTACGAGAATAATTTTCAAAATTATATCAATACTAAATTTCGTATTACACAGAAACTAGACAAAGACGATTGCTTTATTTACTTTAAAGATAATCCAGCGATTACCAGAGAAATGCGCAAACGTGTGATTCCTACCGAGCTCCTGCCCGTATCCCTCATGGAAATGGTTGATAGCGGTGCTACCATGCGAGATGGAGAGCTGGATTTTCATATCAAAAAACTAAACCGTACCTTTTACATCAACCAATCTGAGCTCAACCTCAAAGGCAAGCACAATATGATCAACGTGATGTCTTCCGTGTTGGCCTGTATGAAATTAGGGGTAGATAATCAAACTCTTAAGACCTACTTCAAAACTTTCCGTGGGGTAGAGCATCGCTTAGAGGAAGTAGCCGAGGTTGCTGATATTCGTTTTATTAACGACTCTAAGGCGACCAACGTAGACTCTGTCTATTATGCTCTAGATAGCTTTGATGAACCCATTATCTGGATTGCGGGAGGGGTGGATAAAGGGAATGACTACGAAAAAATCAAGGAAACAGTAAAGCAAAAAGTGAAATATTTGATATGTTTGGGGGTAGATAATCAAAAACTCTTTGATACTTTCCGAGATGTGTTACAAATCATCTTCCAAACGGATAGTATGCGCGATGCCGTAGAGCAAGCCTTCGAGCTGGCGCGTCCGGGTGATATCGTACTGCTCTCTCCGGCTTGTGCGAGTTTTGATTTATTTGAAAATTATGAAGATCGCGGCAAGAAATTCAAGAAAGCCGTAGCTAAGCTGGATCGCTTGGCGAACCTGCGTAAAAAGACCTAAACTATGAGCGAAAAAGAGACTCGGGAAAATACCGTTCAACCCCAAACGAATTCCGGTTTTCTTAATTACCCCTGGCCTGAACAGTTACTAAAAGGCGACAGACAGATCTGGCTCATTATCGTTGCCTTAGCACTCATTAGTATTCTCGTGGTATACAGTGCCACGGGTACACTGGCTTACCGTATGATGGAGGGTAATACGGAATATTACCTGATCAAACATGCCTCTCTCGTGCTACTCTCTCTGGCGGCAGTTTGGGTCTGCCATCGGATTGACTATCGTTATTATTCTCGCATCTCCAGACTGGCTTTACTGATTTCTGTGCCGCTGTTGTTGATTGTCTGGAAATTTGGGGTGAACGTCAACGAAGCAAATCGTTGGATTACGATCCCTTTCATCAATCAATCTTTTCAGCCCTCTGATTTTGCCAAATTGGCTTTGATCGCTAGCATTGCTAGTATGCTCTCGCGTAGACAGGGAAAGATAGACGATTTTCAGGAATCCGTACTGCCGATTCTAATCTGGACGGGGGTGATTTGTACTCTGATTGGCCTCTCCGATGTGTCTAGTGCTATTTTGCTTTTTTTTACAAGTTTGTTGTTACTTTTTATTGGGCGGGTGGCCGTGAGTCAGATCTTTCTGCTGGTCTTGGTAGGTTTTATCTCCACGGCCTTATCGCTCTCTCTGGGGCAACGCATGGAAACCTTTCAGAGCCGATTAGACAAATATCTGAGTAGTGATCAAACTGCTTTTCAGGCCGAGCAATCTTATATTGCCATCAGTAGTGGAGGCTTGCTGGGAAAAGGACCAGGTAATAGCGATCAAAGAAATTTTTTACCCAACCCTTACTCAGATTTTATTTACGCAATCATCGTGGAGGAATACGGATTGCTCTTGGGAGGAATCGGTACGCTGGGGCTGTATTTGTGGCTACTCTACCGAGGAGTTGTGGTGGTGGCTTCTACGAGTGAGCCCTTCGGAGGTTTACTTTCGGCGGGGCTGACTTTTAGCCTGGTAATTCAGGCACTTGTCAATATGGCCGTAGCGGTCGGTTTGGTGCCCATTACGGGTTTGCCCTTACCCTTGGTCAGTATGGGAGGAACTTCGCTTTTATTCACGGGGATTTCTCTGGGAATTATCCTGAGTGTAAGCCGTGGGAGTATTGATCGGGACTTAGACCCCGAAAAAGAAGAAAAGGCGAATCGGCTGGGCTAAATTTTCTTATTCGCAATTCAAATTCAAATCCGGTTTTGTGATTTTTTTCTTGTAAGCCAAAGAGAGGTAAGTATCACGTAGATGGCTTGCCCAGAGCCTTCTGGTGAACTGGAAGCAATCGTTTTGCCTGAGAAATGGGGATGGTAAAGCAGAAACAACTGCCTTGGCTCGGTGTGCTGGTGACAGACAGTTGCCCGCCATTTTTGCGAACATATTCCCAACAAAGACTAAGCCCCAAACCTGTGCCTTTTTCACGAGCCGTACCTCGCGTGGTAAAAGCTTCTTGTTTGAAAATCTTTTCCAAATTCTCTGGTGAAATGCCAACTCCACTGTCGCAGATGGCTACACGCAACTCGGTTTCATCGATCATCTCGTAAGTAATCTGAATGTTTCCTCCGGCTGGCGTGAATTTCACCGCGTTGGAAAGCAGGTTACGCACCACCAAATCAATCATCACACGATCTGCCCATACTTTTAGGTCATCCACTGTATCGGTTTGGAGCTTGATGCGCTTAAGTTCGGCTCTTTTGCTAATGAGTGCTAGATTCTCTTCTAGTAAAACTCCAATAGAAAAAGCCTCGGGCGAGATCACTTCCCCTCCTAATTGGTTTCTTGCCCACGAAAGTAAATTTTCTAGTAAATGCGCAGTAGCGTTCAAATCTTGGGACATACGAGGCATGAATTCCCGAATCTCTTGGTTGCTCATGTCGCCTTGTTCGGCCAAACGGAATAGGGTCAAAATAGAGCTAATCGGGTTTCTGAGATCGTGCGAAATGATAGAGAAAAGCCGATTTTTGGTTTGATTTAGCTTTTCTAAAGCCTCTTCTTTTTCCTTGAGCACGGTAATATCCAAGAGAAATACACTCAGAAATTGAACCTGACCCTGAGCGTTTAATATGGGCGTGTATTTACCGTAAGCTGGAAATTGTGCGCCATTGGGGCAGGATATCTTCTTCTCGAAAACGATGTTTTCTCCCTGAAGTCCCCTTTCTAAAAGTAAACACTGACTTTGCAATAAATCAGGTGGAAGAACCTCCTGATACGGCCGCCCTTCGATAGAAGTGCGGGTTAGTTGGAGTGCTTCCGCGTATCGTTCATTCACGACAATATATCTACCCTCCTGGTCTAGCATCGCTACCATCAGGGGCAGGGCATCCAAGGTAGAGCGTAGCAAATGCCTTTGGTATTGGAGTGCTTGTTTCTGCTCTTTTAATCCTTCTTTTTGTAAAAAGATAGAATGATTCTGCTGGTACAAAGCTTCATAAGAATCTTCTAGATGTTTTTCCGCTCGGGTGAGTGCTTCTATAATTAAGTGAGCGGTCGCATACACAACGATAAAGTTGAGCGTGCTATTAATCAAAATTAAAATTTGATTCTCCTCCACAGACAAGCCAAAAACCTGAAATTTCCAAGCTTTCAAAGCCAGAAAGCTAACCAGAGCCAATAGTCCTGTGAGGTATCTCACCCAGCGGTTATACAGCACGATACTGATAATGGAATAGGCCAACATCAAATTTTCCATCTCTCCATCCCGTTCAGCAAAAATAATGGCGAATACCAAGCTGATAAACAAGGCCATCCCAAAGTACAAACGAGCTTGTCCGTGCTTTTGGTGGTGGTTTAATAAATAAACAGGAAGTGAAAGGAAAAAAATGGCCGTAAAACAGATCAAGCAATGCAGATAACTATAGTATAAATTGATAAGTGCCACTGGAAGAGCCAAGACAAAAATGAGTGTATTCACCCCATTAACCAACTTGATTCTCCTCGCCTCGTGGCGAGATAGATCGGCACGGAGCCCCGTGTTAAGCGTCTCATAGATGATATGTGGAGTGCCTGCTAACAAAAATTGTCAATTAAGGAGTACAATTAAGATATTACAATCTAGAGGTAAACAGAAACAGGGTATTATCTTAAGAAGGCTTGTGTGCAGAATGTTCTAAGGTAACTTACTATGTAGAAAAAATAATGCCTGAGCATCTGATTGCCCACTTTTTTAGACCGAAGTACTACTTTGGCTTACAGAGTAGGAAAATATGTAGATAAAATGAATAATGGCATACAGGTCAGAAAAAACGCTTTTCCTTTTTAAGAAGAAAAAGCGTTTTCCGAAAAATTGCTTAGCGCAGAATCATTCTTTTGACATCTATTTCTTGATTATCAGCAATCAAGGCATAAAGGTACATGCCCGAGGCGAGGCTATTCCCAGCAATTGCTACTTGGGCATCGCCCCGCTCGCTGATCTGGATTTCTCTTAGGGTTTGCCCCTGCATATTATAAATGTACAAAGTTGCGTTTTGTATATTTTCTGGAAGAAACATCTTGATTTGAGTGTTTTGATCAAAAGGGTTAGGCTGGTTTTGGTAGAGTTGGGCGGGGCGAAGGTCTTGGGTAAGATTTTCTCCATTTTCGGTAGCTGAAGCTGCTTTCAAACTGGCCACTTCTGTTTTGAGGGCTTCAATCTCGCTTTGGTATTCTTGCCTTTGTGCTTTGAGAGCCTCGATGAGCACGGGAATAAGGCCATCATAGTTGACGGCCTTGTAGCCTTGGGCATCCTCGACCACGAGTTCTGGAAAAACTTTTTCTACCTCCTGGGCGATCAAACCAATGGCCGAACCTTCGGAAAATTGACGGTCGGCAAACTTTTCCTTTTCAAATTCATAGCGTACTCCACGAAGTTGTGCTAAGCTACTTAGCGTCTCAGGCAAGGTTCGGATGTTCCGTTTGAAGCGTTTATCAGAATTAATAAAAGTGCCATTTACTAGCGCATTTCCCTGTACAGTCAGTTTCTGGCTGGGATTATTGATTAAGAAATCTCCAATGCCGATATTCCCGTTATTGGCGATCACCAAGCGGGCACTGCTGGGGCCAGCTACATTGGTTCCCCAATCGGCAATGACGAATTTGCCATTGTTTGGCCCTTGTCCTCGGGTGTAGAAATAGAAGCTTTTCCAGACATTCTGGAAATTCTGATCGTAGCGCACGATGGCAAAGCCCGGATCATCACGGTCGCGGTCAATACGAAAAATGGCATTAGTCGCCCGCAGGTGGATGGGGCGTTCGGGATTCTGGATGCCCACGCCCAGAGAGCCGTTGATGTTGACGATTTGATTATCAAATTCGCCGTAGATTAGTGGACTTTCGGTCTCACTGTTGGCGATGTAGAGCTGGTTGGAGCCTGTGGCATTTTGTCCCGCCAGATCGCCTATGAACACATTGCCTGAACCCGAGGGATTGTTGGCACCCGCACGGCGACCCACGTAGGTATTTCTATCTCCGGTGGTATGGTTGCGCCCCGCGGCTATACCGATGAAAGTATTAAAACGGCCCGTGGTGTTCATCCGTCCTGATTCTAAGCCAAAGAAGGAATTAGAGAAGCCCGTAGTATTGCTGAGTCCGGCGGATCGTCCAAAGAAGGAATTAGAGAAGCCCGTGGTATTGCCGCTTCCCGCATCTTGCCCCACAAAAGTATTACTTCCATCAATCTCAATACCCTCTATTTCAGCATCAAAATTGACAGAACCTGTAACTTCCAGATTACCATTGATTCTGAGGAGATTGTTGTCAAACTCACCGTAGATGAGCGGATTGGAAGTGCTATCATTGGCGATGTAGAGCTTGTTGGAGCCAAGTTCGTTGAATCCCGCCTGATAGCCGAGAAAGACATTGCCCGAGCCGCCGGGGGCGGGGGAAAAACCGGCACCTCCACGTCCGGCGCCCCTTCCGATATAAGTATTCCGGGAACCCGTTTTATTGTTAAATCCGGCTCCTTCTCCAAAAAAGGAATTAGATTCACCCGTGGTATTGTTAGTTCCGGTGCTTGTTCCAAAGAAGGAATTCGAGCCACCCGTGGTATTGCTGAGTCCAGTGGCTTGTCCAAAAAAGGCGTTAAAGCCTCCTGTGGTATTGTTTTGTCCAGCAACTCGTCCAAAGAAAGAATTATATCTGCCTGTAGTATTGCTGAGTCCGGCGCCTGCTCCAAAAAAGGAATTAGAGAAGCCCGTGGTATTGCCTTGTCCGGCACGTTGTCCAAAAAAGGAATTAAAGTCACCTGTGGTATTGTTGGCTCCGGCGTCTTGTCCAAAAAAGGAATTATTGCTTCCCGTGGTATTGCGGAGTCCGGCGTCTTGTCCATAAAAGGAATTATAGTTTCAAGTGGTATTATTGAGTCCGGCTAATTGTCCAGAAAAGGAATTATAGCGTCACGTGGTATTGGGAAGTCCGGCGGATTGTCCAA
>CAZKBP010000045.1:0-39163 GCA_964551015.1 uncultured Cytophagaceae bacterium
GCTTGAGAGTAGCCCTCTAAGGCGTGCTTAGTTGCGGTGTATGTTCCAAAAAATGGTGGCGACATGCGGCCAACCAACGATGAAGTATTGATAATTAAACCAGAACAGGCCTTACGCATAGACGGTAAAACAGCTTGCATTACCCGTATAGCACCAAAATAATTGGTTTCCATTTGAAGCTTTGCTTGCTCAACGCTGAATGCTTCGGTAATTCCCAAGTACATAATCCCGGCATTGTTAATGAGAATATCAATATTGCCTGTTTCTGCAAGAATATCATTGATAGCATTTTTTACAGAGGTATCATCGATTACATCCATCTCCCACACTTTGATATTTGGAGAATAATCTTCCAGTTCGGCTTTCTTTTCTGCATTCTTTCCATCAGGTTTTCGCATGGTTGCAAATACTTTATGCCCTTGATCGGCAAAGTCTTTGGCAGCTTTTAGGCCGAAACCGTTGCTGCTTCCCGTAATGATTACATTCTTCATTTTATTATATTCAAAAATTAATGAACTATTTTAATTAAAAACCACCAAACATTCCGTTATTGTGAGCCAAACCTTCGGTAGGTATTTCTTGAATCACATCCCAATGTTCTACGATTTTTCCATTTTCAAAACGAAGCAAATCATAGAAAGCTGAATGAATGCCTTTGTGCGTACCTTCTGAGATGGAGAGGACAAAATTACCTTCACCCAAAACTTTATGCTGTTTAGTAAACGTCCATTGTTCTGTTGGCATAGCTGCCATAAAGCCTTCTATGCCATCGCCAGCTTTTGGATTATGTTGTTTATAATCAGGTGCGAAATTAGCCATTACTGCCGACCCTGCTTCCTCTTGTGTGCCATTGATTAGAACCTCAAATAGTGACTTTACCTGAGCTTTGTTTTCTTCTGTTTTGTCCAAATCTTTGACTTCTGTTACACCATCAGTTAAGGACCTGCCTGAAGTATTTGGCGAGGTTTGAGGCATCATAGCATCCCAGTGCTCGGCTACTTTTCCGTTTTGATCGACACGAATAATATCAAAGGCCACCATTTCATCCGTCCCAAAAGGTTTGGCGTTTTTCCAAATGTTGTGCATAAACACAAAGTTGCCATCTTGAAACATTCTCACGTTTTCGGCATAAGTTCCGTGTTCTTTTAAAACGGGTAATAAACCTATAAAAGGTTCTAAACCAGTTGGCACAAATGGATTATGTTGAGTGTAATCGACATTGGCAAATTTGCGCATAGTTTCAACGTCTTGTTTGGCAAGGGCTCCTAAGAATGTGCCTACGATTTCTTTGTTATTCATTTTTGAAATTGTTGATTGATTCATCTCGCTTGTTGATCTCGTTTGATTTACACCACAGGAAGCCAGAATACCTGATAGTGTTAAAACTGTTCATACCATTCTCACTGATTTCGTCTTTTGGTAAATAATCATTACTTTTGATTTGCAAGCTAAATTACAGAATAACTTTCAATATGCAAGTGATTTTGAAAATAAATTTCATTTTGCAAGTAATATTTAATGTTCACTTAACAAATGCGACAAGATTTCAGGTGTGACTGCCCCTTTACTTCGGCCTTGGATGTTTTGGGTGACAAATGGATGTTGGTTATTGTAAAGCAAATGCTCGTTGAAGGCAAAGAGACTTTCAAAGACTTTACAGAAAGTGATGAAGCAATTGCGACCAATATCCTTTCCGCCAAACTCAAGTTTTTGGAGGAAGTCGGAATTATCATAAAAACAAAGCAACCGGGTAATAAAAAGACCAACCTTTATCTTCTGACTGATAAGGGATTGGCATTGACACCTATACTTTTAGAGCTTGCAATTTGGAGCGATAAGCATCTTAGGGAGATGAATCCAACTATTGTGAATGGAAAAGAAATGGAATTTTTGAGGAACGATAAAGCCGCTTTCGCGGATATTTTAGTGACGAAATACAGGGAAAAACTGGCTACAAGAGCAGACGGCTGATTAGCTTAGAAAAAAAAGAAAACCCACTCTGCTGAGATTCCTACCTACTCTGCTGAGATTCCTATCTCAGCCCGCCCGATCGGTGAGATTCCCATCTCACATCGCATCAAGCTAGGGATTTTGGCTCTTTTACGTGCGAAGTTGGGAAACTTCGCAGAGGTCGGTAAACGAAAATTCTAAGGAAAAATAAACGAATTTTGTATATTGAGGTGTTTTGCTTCATACTGAAAAATGAAATTGATATTAAAAACGGGATAGCCGAAAACCGAACAAGGTAGGCACTAAAAAATAAAATCTAAAATTATGACAATTGAAGAAAATGTTCGAGTTATTGACTCTCTGTACAACGCTTTTTCAACTGGTGATATGCCAACTGTTTTGGGATTAATGCATCCCCAAATCGAATGGAACGAAGCCGAAAGCAATTCGCTTGCCGATGGTAACCCCTATATTGGGCCAAATACCGTTTTAGAGGGTGTATTTGCACGCCTTGGAGCCAACCATGATCATTTTGGTTTACAGGATGTTAAAACCTATGGTATGAGTGGAAATATGGTCTTAGCCACTCTAAGATATGATGCCAAAGTAAAAGCAACCGGAAAGAGTTATAATGCACAAGCTGCTCATCTATGGACACTTAATGATGAAGGAAAAATTACTGCCTTTCAGCAATATGTGGATACAAAAAAATTGGCGGACGCTGAAAGTAATTGAAATATAACGAACGCCCAATCAAGTAGTCGGCTAACAACTCCATGACCGCCAGAGCACCTCTCACACCGCCCCGAAATCAGATGGGTGAGCCGTATAGGCTTAACCCTGTCCGCTTCGGGGTTATGATCGTTCGAGTCCCCCCGTGCCAAAATTTTCTACCCTGTGGTTTGTTAGTATGCTCTTTGGTTAGATTGAATTTTTGGAGGGTAGAAATTTGGTTTTCAATGTATTGTGAAATTGCTGTGGAGCTATCTTCATTTTATAGTGTTAAAATGAACTTCATGCTTTCCAATCAAATTGTCCAAAATAAGGGATGGCGGCATTGGTAAAGAGCGTGTTTAGTCTTTGACCTTTGCGATAATTTAGAGAACTTTCCTGAAATTATTCTGCGTATAGCCCCTCTAAAAGCGATATGAAATATATTTCTATCCACCTTTATCGTAAAATGCTTGCTTGTGCCATCTCCGAAGGTATGACTCGTGATGATTTCTTAGGGCTTCCCACTCCCATCAACACCATCGATAGTTTACGAGCAGTACCTGCCGAGCACTTCTTTGAACTTCACGAAATGTTAGATGAAAAACTAGGCCCGGGTTTTTCTGTCCGAGTAGGCCAACAAATGAAAATTGATGATTATGGCGTCCTAGGTCTTTCGTGGCGAACTTGTTCTTGGGCAGGAGAAATTTTTGCACGTAGTGAGCGCTATTTTAAGCTACTTTCTAATACGTACGTATTCAAGGTAGATGAAAAGGAAGATTTCTCTGATATATATTTATACCGAGAGCCTTACCGAAAAGGATTGGAACTTTCCAATGAAGCTACCCTTTCAGCCACGGTCGTTGTACTGAAAGCGATGACAGATACCGATATTTCCCCTATTCAGGTTACCTTTAAACATAGTGCCCCGAGCGACCTTAGCAGTCATGAGGCGGCTTTTAAATGCCCTGTGTTATTCAATCAAGCTGATTACATCATTACCTACAAGACTACTGACCTAAAAACTCGCACTGCTAAGGCAGACCTAAGTATTAATGCTTTCCTGGTGGAACGGGTGGAAGAAGAAACCAAAGGACTGGAGATTGCAGCCAACCGAGTAGCGAGCGATGTGGAGCGACTCATCAAAGACGCGCTTCCCAGCGGCATACCGAGTATACAACAAATAGGTGAACACATGGGGATGAGTAAAAGAACCCTCACTCGTAGGTTATCAGAAGCAGGCTTTACCTTTCGAGATCTTATCCAAAAGACCCAAGAGCAAGTTGCCAGAAATTTGCTCAATGATTCCTCGCAAAGCATCGTGGAAATTGCTTTTGAAACTGGCTTCTCCGAACAAAGTGCCTTTAACCGTGCCTTTAAACGATGGACTGGATTTTCACCAGCTGAATTCCGAAAAATGAAACCTTCCTGATTGCTTGGCTTAAAGTATCAAATCATTGGCTTGAAGTGTCAAGCATAGCCTAGCCCTAACCTTTAATTTTACACTTGTAATCAATCAAGTAGTAAATGGTTGAAGCTGTCTTGCCCCCGAACCGAAGGCGATGGAGGCTTTGGGAACTAGGTTAGGCCAAAATTCAAAAATTAGTTTTTCACCCAATTCATATTTTCATGATGGACATATCAATCAAATCAGTGAGCCTGTTTGGTGCCGTGGTTCTGACCGGATTATCAGCAGGTCTATTTTATGCTTGGAGCGTGTCGGTTATTCCGGGTACTAGGAAAGTGCCAGACCTTAGCTATCTGGAAACCATGCAATCCATCAACCGGGCAATTCTCAATCCTGCTTTTTTCTTGGTTTTTTTCGGTAGTGTGGTTTGCCTGAGTATCTCCAGTGTTTATTCGTTCCATACCCATCTCTGGGTCTCGAGATGTATGCTTGCCTCGGCTATGATCTATCTCATCGGAACGATAGGCGTAACTGGGCTGGGAAACGTGCCTTTAAACGATCAATTGGAAGCATTGAAAATTGTAGAAATCAGTCCCGAGAAAATCGCCGCTTTTAGAAAATATTACGAGTCCAACTGGAACTGGCTGCACCAAATCAGGACTCTGTGCACGGTGTTCTCCTTTTTGCTCGCGGTGCTAGCACTCTTTACTCAAACTAGAAAATTCTAAACCAAATCAAATATTAAACTTAAATCAACGCATAAAATGAAACACAACATCTTAGTCATTGGCGGAACTGGTAAGACTGGCCGCCGAGTAGTAGAAGGGCTAACCGAGTTAGCTCACAACGTAAAAGTAGGTTCAAGAACAGGCTCTCCTGCCTTTAATTGGGAAGACCACTCCACCTTTGCACCCGCCCTGAAGGGTATGGACAGGGCCTACATCGTGTACTATCCAGACTTGGCCGTACCGGGAGCCAGAGAAGCCATTACAGCCTTGACCGAGGCAGCCTTGAAAGAAGGATTGGAGAAAGTAGTCCTATTATCTGGAAAGGGAGAAACCGAAGCCGAAGCTTGTGAGCAAATTGTCGCGAATTCAGGACTGAACTCCACCCTGGTCAGGGCTTCGTGGTTTAACCAAAATTTTAGTGAAGGAGCTTTTCTGGATTTTGTACTGGCTGGGCACGCTGCCTTACCCATGCCCGAGGCAGAAATCCCTTTCGTGGATGTGAATGACATCGCTGATGTAGTAATAAAAGTACTACTTGATGACTCCTACAACGGTCAGACTATAACGGTCACCGGCCCCAGAAAAATGACCTTTAAGGAAGCGGTAGAAATTATTTCTAAAGAAGCCGGAAGAGACATTCAATATCAACCCATTTCTATCGAGGAGTTCAAAGCAGGAATGAAAGCAGCAGGTTTACCCGATTCCTATGTTTGGCTCTTTGGATATTTGTTTAAAGAGGTACTAGGAAATCCTGATAATCAAGAGGTTTCCAAGGACGTGGAAAAGATATTGGGTAGAAAAGCTACTGATTTTAAAAAGTTTGCTGCCAGAACAGCCGCATCGGGAATTTGGAGTGCAAATGTACCACAGAGCATGTAATTGATGACTATGACAGGTCTGAGCCGATCAAAACCAAACTTTATCCTTCGTAGGCTCTTCTATTTTTTAGAAGGGCTTATGGGTAAGGTTTCAAAAGCCGTGTAGATTAATTTTAAATCGTTAATTCTCGCTAATTTAAAATCTGTCCCTATTTATATATAGAAAAACAAAAACTCAAATGATGCAATTAAAAATCATTTCCACCTTTCTACTCTTGGCTTGCTGTACAGAAGTTATTGGGCAAAGCCTAAGCCTGAAGCCCTACGAGTTTGTTTCCAGATCAAAAGATACGGTGCAAGCCGAATTAGGAACCTTCCAGGTCTTGGAAGACCGAAAAAACGAAAAATCGGATTCTATACAACTTTCCTTTGTTCGCTTCAAAAGTACCAATCCCCATCCTAGTTCTCCCATCGTTTATCTCTCGGGCGGACCGGGCGGCTCAGCCACGGGGACAGCCAAAGGGTCAAGGTTTGAACTTTTCATGAAGCTTCGTGAAGTGGCAGACGTGATTGCCTTTGATCAACGCGGCACAGGTCTGTCCGAAAACCTCCCCAACTGTCCCTACCGTGCTGAATTCGAGCTTCAAAAAGCAATTGACAAACCAGAGTATATCGACAAAACCACTCGTAATATCTCGAGATGTCTAGAATTTTGGAGGGAAGAAGGGATCAATCTCAAGGCTTACAACACCACTGAAAGTGCTAAGGATCTCGAGGATTTGAGAAAAGTACTGGGAACCGATCAAATCTCTCTCTGGGGAATCAGCTACGGCTCGCACTTGGCCTTTGAGTATATTAGACTCTTTGAGAGTAACTTAGAAAAAGTTGTTTTAGCCAGCTTGGAAGGTCCCAATGAAACGATCAAGCTTCCGCGAACCACGGAAAAATTCTTGTTTCATCTGGCTCAAAAAGCGAGTGATAACTACGGTTCAGAGGTAACTTATCCCAACCTAAAAGAGAAAATAATCGCCGTTCACGAGCGATTAAAGGAAAATCCGGTCACCAGTTCTTACCCTAATAGATCGGGTGGCATTGATACGGTTGGCATTTCCAATTTCGAGCTACAGTCTGCCGTGGCTACTTTTTACCTGAAAAATCCCAGTGACTCTAAAAAATTACCCAAGGTCTACGATCAGATGTACCAAGGGGACTTTTCCGCGATTGCTCCACAGGTGATGGTGATGAAACGCTACGTTCTTAATGGCATAAGACCGATGTCATTCGCGATGGATATGCAAAGCGGGATATCTACTAATCGCCAAGAGATCGTAAGTAAGCAGATAGATAATGCTATTTTGGGTAGCTGCATCAACTTTCTGCTCTTCGAGTGGATGACTAAGCTGGATTTTCCGAAGCTACCCGATGAATTTAGAGAAATGAAAACCAATCAGGTAGATGCTTTGCTTCTGAACGGTACTCTGGACGGGCGAACCTATTTGGAGGATGGAGTGGAGATCGCCAAAAAATTCAAGAACGGGCAGCACGTGATTATCGAGAACGCAGGACACGATCTATACATGCAATCGCCGTTTATCGGGGAACTGGTCTTAGACTTTTTCAAAGGGAAAAAATTGAACACTGATCGACTCACGCTTGAAGCCGTAAAATTTGAATAGAAAAGTCCTTGGTCTTTCCTTGTCTCGGGTACTCGAGATGCTGAGTTTTACCTATTTCTTAGAACATCGCCAAGTTCGAATCCCCCGTGCCAAAATTTCCCACCCTGTAATTTGTTGGTACGCTCTTTGGTCAGGTTGGATTTTTGGAGTTTAAAGTACTGATTTCCCACTCTGCTGAGATTCCCATCTCAGCCCGTCCGATCGGTGAGATTCCCATCTCACATCGCATCAAGCTAGGGATTTTAGCTCTTTTACGTGCGAAGTTGGGAAACTGAGCAGAGGTTGGTTTGAAAGTGCTTCGCAGCTTGACGAAGCACTTTTCTCGGCATTCTCAAAAGGCATAAGAAATGGTAGCTAAATAATTCCGAGGTGCTCCCGGAAAGACCCGCCCCGCGTTCAAACCTCCTACGAAGTAGCGCTCGTCAAAAATATTATTCAAGTTGAAAGAAAGCTTCGCATTTTTATAAGTATAATAAATAGCCGCCCTTGCAGTAAAATAACCCGGAAACTTGATCACGTTGTTTATCAAATTATCCGCCGGATCAACCACTTGGCTACCACTCACATAACGCCCCCCTAGAGCCAGACTCAGGTTTTTTAGAAAAGTATCGGTAAAGCTGTATTTCCCCCAGAAGCCCCAGGTATGCTCTGGATTGTTGGCCTCCAGGTCTAGTTCTTCTATCTCCAGCTGATTGTCTAGCACCTCCACGTCGTTGTAGGCATAGTTGGCCGTGAGCGACAGATTCTCGGTGATACTTCCTGTAAAGTCTAGCTCAATCCCTCGGCTGGTCTCGTCGCCAATCTGGATGAGCTGGATCAGCCCGCCGACGCTCTCGGGGTCTTCGATCAGGCGACCATTGCGGTTGATAAAATAGATAGAAACCGTAGCCAGTAATCTATCCTCAAAGAAAGTGGTTTTAGTACCAAACTCAATCTGATCGCTTGCCAGCGGGTCGAAGGCTACACCCGGCTCCAGGGCATTGGTACCTGAGGGCACATTTTGCAAGTCATAGGATTCGGTGTAGCTGACAAAGAGATTAATGGATTTATTGAGTTCGTACGTAATGCCTAAGCGAGGCAGGAGCACGTCGTCGTCAATGGCCTCCGTGAGGTCTACCCCGCTTCCGGTCAGGTTGTTTTGGTCTAAATCTTCGTAGCGTAATCCCAGGAGCACATTGAGCTTTTTCCATTTGATCAAATCCTGAAAGTAAAAGCCCCGGTATCTATTTTCAGTGGTAAGGGTAAATTGAGCTGGATTGAATGTAACTTGCAGGTCTTCCAGATTGTCAAAAATCACCCGGTCGCTAAAAGAAAGATTGGGCACGCCGTTCACTTCGCCCGAGGCAGAGCGGGTTCGGGAGTCCTGGAGGGTCTCGAAGAAGTCAAAGCCCAGTACTGCTTCGTGGCTGAGGTTTCCGGTGTTAAATTTTCCCACCAAATAAGTCGTCAGAAAATTGGAATGAGCGTCTGTGATTCGATCATTGATGGTGCGAATGAGTTCTGCGCCATCATCTGTGAAGAGATTAGCGGAGCGGGTTTCTAGGAAATTCTGATCAAAATCCGAGCGGGTATAGGAGAGATTCAAAGAAAGCCAGTCGGCAAATCGATGGTTGGCCGAGAAGGTGAGGAGCACCGAAGTATTCTGGCGATTGTCATAAGGCTCGGCCGTATTGAAGCTAATGGGCAAGGCAAACAAATCGCCTTGTAAGACGGGCATTCCCCGGTCTACACCCGCTACGTCATTGGCAAAGGAACTCACCACATCCAGATTGAAACGAGTTTTGTCGTTGGGTATAAAAGAAACCGAAGGAGCCAGCAAGAGCGTTCTAAACTGCTGAAAATCTCGGAAGGACTCTGCATTTTCCCAGCCTGCGTTCAGGCGGTACAAGAGTTTTTTGCTTTCGTTGAGCGGGCCCGTGATATCAAAGGTAGCCCGGTAGGTCTCAAAGCTCCCTGCCGAAAAAGAGGCCAAAGCACGCCTTTCGGGAAGCGGTTTTTTAGTAACTGTATTGATAATGCCACCCGGAGAACCATTGCCAAACAGTGCCGCCGCTGGCCCTTTGACTACTTCTATCCGCTCGTAGTGGGTCGTAATGGTAGAAGAAGCAAAATCGGTGGTAATCAGGGCGCGATTTCCATTGATGTAATTGTGGTTAATGCGAAAACCGCGGGAGGAAAAGTTGTCCTGAGAAAAAATTCGGGTCAGACCTGCCACGTTTTCCGAGATTTCTCCAATCCGAAAAATCTGTTGATCCAGGAGCAGTTCCTTGTTGAGAATAGAGATACTCTGAGGCACAAGTTTGAGGTTGGTGCCTGTTTTAGTGCCTGCAAAGGTTATATCGGGTTTGTAGTCGGTGGCTTTTCTCCCTACGATTTCTAGGTCTTGCAGTTCGTAGAGAGAGACTTCCAATTCAAAATTCAAGGTCGCGGTTTGGCCAGCCTGCACCGTGATTTTAGCTTCCTTCAGCTCATAACCCACGTAGCTCACCCTCAGGGTGTACTCACCCGCGCTCACATTATTGATTTTATAGCGGCCTTCGGCATCGGTAGAAGCTCCTCGGTTGAGTGCCTCAATGAACACGTTTGCACCAGCTATGGGCTCTTGGGTGGGTTGGTCTATCACTTTACCTTCTAGGGAACCTGTTTGAGCCAGAAGGCTGGGAGCGGTCAGCACCCCTAAAAATAAGATGGTAAATAATTTTTTCATAAGTCTATTCGGTAGGGAGTAAATTACTGTTTGTGATAAAGGTGAGTCGGTTTCCGAATTCAGAACTAGGGTCGGCAAAGAGTACGAACGTGCCAAAGTTTCCGTCCACATCCAGGGGCAGCAGGATGTTAGCATCATTACTCACGCGCTCACCGTTGACCGTCGCCCAAATAGGGAGTGGCAACAAATTACTGGCCGGAAAAAGCAGTTCTCCACTCTCCCCAAAGCTCAGCGATCCGAAAGTCTGAGTAATGCCCAGGCCCTGAAAAAGCACATCTACTGGCAGTACACCAAAGCCCGCCGCGGTAGCGTCAATGAAGAGAACCATATTTTCCAACTCGGGCACTAGGTTGACTGCATCCAGGCCGACTAACCCGGGAGGAATGGTGTTTTGGTTGAATTGCTTTTCAATGAGCAGTAGTTCAGGATTTGCTTCGGTTCCTACCAAATATAAAGTATAGCTACCCAGTGCTTCCAGAGCTGCCTCCAAAGGGAGTATGTTTTCTTGGAAAGTGACCTCTAAGAGGACATTCCCTTCACTGTCTTGCGCTTCATTGAGATTAAGGGCGTGATAAGTTTGGTCGGCAGAGAGGGCTGCGGTCGGGTTGCTGGTAATCCCAAGCGAAGGTATGCTGAGAATGGCACTGTTTTCTCCGGCGATAGCATTAACCAACAAGACCTGAGCAATTAAGGGGTTTACATCCACATTGATAAAATCTCTGGCTCGTTGCGCGCCCCGAAAGATGGTAAGCGAGAGGGTGTAGCGCCCAGAGGCATTTTCGTTTACGATTAAGGTAGGATGGGCAGTATTTGCCTCCTGTAGACTAGGCTCAAAACCCTCTGGAAAAGCAGTAACTTCCCACTGGAAATCAAATCCCAGATCATTAACATCCGATGATTGCGAGCCATTCAGAGTGATCACATTGCCGGATTCTGCGGTAAAAAATACCAAATCTTCGCCCGCCTCCGGTAATAAGACCGTGAAGTCTTTCTCATCAAAATCTGAGCAGGCGACCGTCAAGACCAAAAATAACAGGGAAAGTAATCGTTTGTGCATATAAAAAGAAGTTTAGGGTAGCTAAGGTTAATTTTATCAAGACTTATTCTAAATATGTTGCAAAGCAAGAGATTCTCTCAGGGATAGGCTTAACGGAAAGCGACTTTTCTTTTGTGGAATCGGGCGAAATTGTGGTGGATATATATCACTTATCGGATGATGGATTCTAAGTGTGAACCAAGCATGATTTTGAGCTAGCCTCCGACCTAAATACAAAAGATCACCGTATAAGGTGATCTCTTATGTAACTATGGATAAATGTTAGATGCCCATTGCAAGCAAATTTCTAAAAATTGACCCCAAGCGTCATCGTGAAGTTCCGGCCAAAACCGTTGCGGCGGCGGATAGCGAAGACTTCGCCAAACTGCCGCTGACTGATTGGCGGCACGTAGGTTTCGTTGAGCAAATTGAGCACCTGAACCGATAAATATCCCCCTACCTTGCCTAACCATTCCTTCGGAAACTGGTAGCTCACACCCACATCAATCGTTGAGAATCCACGAAGTCGATAGCCATCTGCTCGGATCGGATCACCGTTGCCGTCCAGATCAATTTCGCCGTCATCATCAGAGTCAACCAGATGTCGAAACGCCCGGTCGCGATTGCCAACTGAAAATAATTCAGCACTAAATGAGAGTCCTGGCAGTGAGGGTAACTCATAGGAGGCACGTAGCGAGGTCGTAAGCGGAATCGTCTCAACTGTAGAGGCTGGTTGGAAAGTGCCATCGTCTTGCGGATCGACATCCGTCTCTGTAATAGAAAGACTGGCACTAATGCGAAAACCCTCAATCGGAGCAGCTTCCAGGGTTGCCTCAAATCCGTAATTCCGTTGTGGAGCCTGCACACGCGAGCCAGCACCAGTTGCTGCGTCAAACTGAATTTGCGAACCGTCTTCCGAGAAAGCATAGAATCCAGCGAGTCCATAGGCAAAATTGCCCCCAATCTTACCGCGTACGCCAAAGTCAACGCTGCTGACAATCTGTGGTGATACGATCTCGTCGCCGTCGATCTCAACCCCTGGTGCTACGTTGACTACAAGAAAGGCCAGGCTCGGAATCGAGAAGCCCTGCGCGAAATTAGCATAGAGGTTCGTGTTCTCCACGACCTCGTAAGATACGCCAAGATTAAGTGATAGTCCTGAGTTCGTACCCGAGCCACCAAGCCGCTCCTGTCCTGGCGCCACCGTCGTAAACGTCGGGATAAATGGAAGAACATCAAAAGAAATGACATCAAAACGAGCACCACCTGAAATATGAAGCACATCAGTTAAATCAAAATCAGCCTGAAGAAATATACCTCCGTTGAACAGTTCGGTGGGAGCACCCTGATCCTGTGTTCCGCCAGCCCCATCGAAACGGTTCTCAGCATCAAATGGGTCATCAGTCGAGATCGTAACGGGTGTTGAGTCGTCAGCCCAGAGCAAACCACCCCCAAGGGTAAGTAGGATACGATCACCCAATGGGCGAACATACTCTGTACGCATGCCATACTGAGAAGCCGCCGTACTTGTTTGGAACAAGCCCGGCCAAGTGTCTGGAAATGTCCCCCCATTCTGTATGAGAAAGGGGCGGATATCTGAGCCTCCCTGTTGGAAATTAAGATCAAAGTAATATCCTTGTAGCCGAAATACACCGCCCAAGAGTGAGTTGTGCTCGTACTGTGCATTGAGGGCTAGGTACTCCTGACTGATGGGGTTGTCGTAGCTGAATGCCATCTCAGTCCGCTGAGCTACCGCCGCTGCCCCTTCTGGATCGGCTAATAGATCTTCCTCTAGGAGGATGGGCTCGAAGAAAAGGTCGTTTGGCTCTCGGTAGGATCTGGTAAATGATAGATCAATTGATTGGGTAGAAGTAAGATCATAGCCTACCTTTGCGAATACGGAAAAATCGTCATAATTGGAAGTCCCGTTGGGGGCAATGCGCTCACCGTCGGGTCGGAACTGGCCGTTGGTCGTCTCGAACGACCCATTGGCTAAATATCGAAACTTGCCCAGCGTACCCGAAATCGTAGCAGCAGCACGATAATCAAGTGCTTCACCATCCAGAAAAGTGCCTTCCACCAGATAATTGCGCGTAAAAAGTCGGAGGTCAATGTTGATTGGTTTTTCGCCAGCTTCCTTGGTAAAAAACTGAATAACCCCCCCGGGCGCACCTCCACCGTAGATCGTAGAAGCACCATAAAGAACCTCAACGCGCTCAATCATAGAGGGATCAATATTACCAAGTACAGCTCCTCGGAGTCCTTCGTTGGTTTGGAGTGGTACCCCATCGAGGAGGTATAGTGGCGCACGTCCGCGCAGTGTGGCCGTGAATACATCATTACCAATAGAGGGAGAGGTAAAGTTGGGCACGAACTTACCGAGAGTGGCCGATAGGTCTGAACTTTGGCTAGTGTAAAAATCAATGGTCTCCTGCTGGACAACGTCAATCGCTCTCGGTGTCTGTAAAATATCTGCTTCACGGCGTGTAGCCGTAACGGCAACTTCACCCAGCCGAAGCACATCATCAGGAAGTGATACATCGAGGCGGACTTCCCCTCCAATTGGGACTGAAACCTGCTGCTCGACACGCTGATAACCAATGAGTGTGAAAACAATCGTCTGTAAACCTGCGGGTACGGAGGTCAAACTGAAGGCACCGTCCTTGTCGGTAGCCGTACCCAGAGTGCTACGTTCTACGCGGAGATTAACCCCAGGAAGTGGCTCTCCTTGCTGATCGGTAACTGTGCCGAAAATCGTGCCCTTCTGGGCAAAGACAGATGTACTAAGGAGTAATAAAACAATTGCAGAAATATATCTGCATAGTATGTACTTGTAGTTCATGACAGTAGAGATTATGTAAAAAATAAAAACCTATAAAACTCGCAAAAAAAAAACACCTTGCTTTGGACTCATCTCAGGCCATCCATCTGCGTTCGTTTTGGGGTATACCTTTCCTCTGGACAGTAGTTTGGCTTTTTTCTCCAATCGTCAGCACAAGCTCACTTGAAGCGACTTTGGTTCATAAACGCACTATCCATTCTTGACTTACCTCCGAAAAGATCATCTGAACCCTGAGGGTTATCATTGCATTCGGGCGAGAGCACATGGAGAGAGCAAAAGTAAATGGTGATTTTATTTTTATTTAGACTAATTATCAATTGTATCGAAGCTAAATCATCCCCCCTTCCTTCCGTGATTTTAAGCTAAAAACTGCTCAAATAGCGAAATTAGAAAGATGATCTCAACGCCACTATTCTTCCTGTGCTGATTTTTCTTGTTTAACTAATTACACGCATTGGCCTCTGCCTGTAAAGACAGGCACTAAGAAGGGCTCGACCTATCGGTAAACCACCTTTTCCAAACGGAATACAAACACATACCAGATCAATACTAACAAGAAAATAAGCACGCTGCTGATGATGAGTAATACCCGGAGAGAAGCCGCATAGCGGAAGATGAGAAAATAGTACATAAAAAAGAGCATCATCGCTATCACGCCCCAATTGGCATACTTCCACCTGCCTAGTCTTTGTTGTTTTGCTTGGTTTGAATTTCTGATCTTTCATTTTAAGCTAATCCAGATGCCCGTGAGTACCAATCCAGAAATACCCAATCCTCCTAAGAACCAAAGGATTTTGGTAAGCAACCCGCCCCAGTAGCCGAAATGAAGAGGGTCGGCAATATCGTTGAGCCACATCACAGTGCTACTTTCCTCGGCTTTTTGTACTTTAATTACTTCATAGCTCAGCGGATGAAGATAGACCCGGTTGGCTCGGTTTCTGACCAGCGGCACCTCGCTTTTTCCGGTGAAGTAAAGAGGACGATCAGGGCGGTCGGGGGGCACTATTTCTTTCACCTCCAGGCCGGGAATGACCGCCCTTGCCCTGGACACAGCTCGGTCGTAATCCAGGAGGTAAGTAAAATTGACGAAATTGCTCGAGTCTATAAAGGCTTCCTGCAATACAGGTGCCGCCGGGTTGGCCAATGTAGACACCCCGCCCAAATTGCTACGCTCTACGAAGTACCAAATCCCCGTGATGGAAAATAGGATGGTAAAAGGCACCGACCAGACTCCTACCAAGCGATGGAGGTTGCGAAACAGCGCGGTTTTTCCTTTGCCTATTCTGAGATCGAAGAGTTTTCGCCACCACCTTTTGTAAAAAATCAGCGCCGTAATGGTAGATATAAAAAGCATAAAGCCAAAAATCAGCACGGTAAAATGCCCAATCTGGAAAGGAATGAAGAGGAAATAATGCAAATCCCTGAAAAAACGCTGAAAAGTCAAAGTCTGTGCCCCTTGAACTTGACCCGTGTAGGGATTGGCGAATACATAATAGCGCTGCCCCCGGTCTTGTACATACACTAAATCACAGAGATAGGGGGTCTCGCTTTTTTTCCAATATTCAATTTTCCCCCCAGGGTAATAGGCCTGAATGTTCCCGACGATTTCATTTGGCGAAGCAAGCGAACCTTCGCCAGATACCCGCATTGCGGGGAAAAACAACCAGTCCATTTCGTTGCTCAGCGTAGCCAGCGTACCCGAAAAACACACGATAAAAAACAAGATACTAAGCTTGATCCCAATCCAGCTATGCACTCGAAAGAAGGCTCTACGATTCAGTTTCATGACTTGTCGACATTGAGAGAAAATGATGGAAACGCTGCCCGACTTGGTTCAAAATACAGCTACCCTACTTAAAATCAGGCGGCTACGGTTTTTTTGTCTTTTTCTACATTCTCTACTACCCGACTGAGTTGCCCGGTGGGTTTAGCCCTCAGGGCAGCATAAAGCGTAATTCCCCCCAAGCAAAGCCAGGCCAGATCTACCCAAAAGGAATCCGCGTAACCCAGCGAAAACGAACGCCAAAACCACAGCCCCGAATGCCAGCCATTCAAAACAGGAATCAGCAAGCCCATGGCTCCCGCCAAGAATAGGGCGTGTTGGTTGATCTTGAAAAAGTTCTGATGGAAATATGCATAGACCGTGTAGCCCAGCCAGAAGCCAAAGAAGAGATAAGCCATGGTGTCAAAGCGATGCGCCATTTCCAGAGGAAATATTTTGGTGAGGCAGAAGAAAAAGGCAATCGCCGGATACAGCCCCAGACAAGCCCCCAGATAAATGGCAGCTACGTTGGTATTAAATTTTTGCCGAGGAGCATAGATTTTCTTCTGGCGAGCCGTGAGCCAGATCATTACGCCCGACAGGATCACGAAGCAGGTCAGCATCGCCAGACCAAAATAGACTAATTTGGTAAAATAACCTCCGTACTGCGCAAAATGGAGCTTGCCTAAGGTACGTAGCACGCTATTCTGGTAAGTATTGTCGGCAAAGCTCTTGTGTGCCACCATCTTGCCGTCGGCCAGACGATAGGTCGTGTAGGCATTGCCATAAAACTCTTTTTCGGCTTCAAAGAGCATATAGACCGTCAGGTACGCGTTTTGATCTTGGTAGTTTTGAAGCTCTACCGTAGTATACTTGTAATCATTGCGGTCTGTCCGTGCGAAAGTCTGATTTACTAGCTCATTGACGCTCACGCTTTGCTCGAGCGGCTTGCCACTCCTTTCATAAACTTTGAAGGCAGGATACACTTCGCCCACCAGCTTGTCCCGATCCCCCTCGAAGAGCACCAGCAAGGTCGGCAGGAGAATAATGGCCGACAGCCCATAAAAAGCCCCCGTAACGGCATACATGAATTGAAAAGGCAAACCAATCACCCCCAGTGCCGTATGCGCATCTGTTCAGAGGTTTTTGACCGAAGCTCGGAGGCGAAAAGTGAAGAAATTTGACCAAATCTTTTGCCAATGGATGATCAGCCCCGTGATGATAGCAAATAAGAAAAACACCGCGACCAAGCCCGACAGGTAGATGCCCACCCGAGGAATTTGCTCAAAATAATGTAGGCGATAAAGGTAACTTCCCAATTGGGTTTCCTGCTTACCTCTCTCTTTGACCAAGAGTTGATACGTTTTGGGGTCGATTTCTAAGAAGATAGCACCTGTGGTCTTGGCTTCCTCCTGCTTGGCCGGAGTAGCTTCGTTTTTCGCCGGAGTCTCTATCTCCAAAGCCTGAGATCTGACCTGAATTACATTTCGGGGTTCGCTCCGTCGGCGGATGGAGAAGTTTCGCCCTTCCATCACGTAGCCTTCGGCCTCGACCAGAGCCAGCACCTTTTCGTAGTCTATTTCCTTACGGAAAATCGCCCTTTTCTGGTTGGCCTCCCAGTGGTTGATCTCATCCACAAACAGGGCAAAAGCCCCGGCAAAAAAGCATACGAACAATCCCAAGCTAATTACAATACCACTCACGGTGTGGGTATTAAAAAATACGTTGTAATCTCTACGATCCTTGGGCACAGATTTAAGCTTATTCATTTTATAGTATTTTCAGTTAGACCGTCATTTTCCCCAGTAAATCATCAAACTACTCAGGGCTATCATTAGAGACAGGACACCCCAGGCTCTCCAGGTGCTTCTGATCCAATAAACCATCAGCATCAAAAGCACCCAAACGATAAAGACAGAGAAAGTAGAGGTGACGAGTACAATATGCAGATTTGACCACAACGCCAAAGCGAGATGCAGGAAAACGGAAGCAAAAAAGCCTCCCACAATAGCAGCCGAGATTTTCCCGAATTTTGCCCAGGGGGAGCGGAGCAGATACTTTTTATGAGCAGGCATATCTTAGTTTATATAGTTTAGTGAAAATTCTAACATAAGCACCAAAAGAGAACCCAGAAGCAGGTGTTTCCCTTTTACCCGGCCAGCAGGTGCTATCAATAAAACCGCGCTCGCGACCAGTACCCAAAGTATTGTGGCTCCTATCAGGCTCGAGGCCAGCCCTATTTTCGGTACCAACGCGGCTGTACTCGATACAAACAAAAAGAAAGAGAGCACCCGAGCCAGGTAGATTCGCCCAGATAAATACCGAATGCTCCCCGTTTTTGGGATTTCTACCTTCCGAGCCACTGCATAAAGACAGAGCACCGAGCCAAGCGAGGAAATGATGGAACATGTATACATTGGGTTCTGATATTGGTACCACAGCAGGGAGCCTATGATGGCTCCCTGTTACGAACTGCAGTTTATATTTTAATTTAGACTAATTCCTAATAACTCGCTCACAAATGTAAAGCCCTTTGGGAGATGAATCAAGGATGAATTTCAAATCTGTCGAATCCCGTTAAGAACTTGTCGAATCCCGCTAAGAACATGGAGACGGTAATTTAAATTGTGCCACTTTCTGGGGCAGATTTTTTAATACCCCGTAGTGAGGGATGTTCTGCAAGATCATCCCAGCCTAAGAAATGAAAAAGAAAGATTGCCTCTTCCTAGCCGCAGGGGTGCGCCGGGCATGCCTGATTACTATGTGGCAGTGAGGAATATCTCGAAGAAATAGGACAAAAATTAAATGAATCCCCTGTTAGTTCAAAATCTTATCAAAACCCCATAACCTTGATGAAAGAAGCCCTTATATAATTACGAAATACCCTAACCCGCCGAGACCAAAAAACATCCTTTAAACATCGTGTAGGCGGACTGAAATTAATTACCAACTCAGATGGGAAGTCTCGTTTTGGCTTCTATTCTCTCGAACATTGAGGTATCATCTGTCCTAATTCGGGAGGCTGCCCGAGTTTTATCCAAGAAGGAGTCGGGCAGTCTCTTACAATCATTTAACTAAAAACAACCTTGCAAACCTCAGCGGATTATTTTCTAATATACTATATTGCAGTCTGATGATTTACCGTAGAATTCAATCTATTTAACGTCAACCAAGCAAATTTTGTAATACAGTTCTAAGCATTTATCAACTCAAATTCACGAGGAAGCCTTTTGAAATGAATGATTTCTTATGCTTTCTCAAGCTATCATATAATTCAAAAAAAGATTATCAAGACAACTATCAACTATGTACAAACTATACGCTATCCGAGCCATTTGTCTCGGGATATTTCTTCTTTGTGTTTTTTCTGTTAAGGGTTTAGCGCAGTGTCCTATTGAGGCAGGTTTTAATTTTAGTTCAAATAATACTAATCCGCCTTGTGCATCTGAGGCGATTCAATTCAATGCATCTCCTAGTCGTGTAGGGCTCATTTATGAGTGGAGTTTTGGTGACAACGAAACCAGCACAGCAAGAGACCCTCTTCATACCTTTCGTGCACTAGGTCAAGGCAGTACCCCAAGAGTCTATGAAGTTATTTTGATAGTGACTGATACGGTCAATAATTGCATGGATTCTGATACAATGGAGGTTGCTATCAAGGAAATTCCAGAAATTATTTTGAGAGATAATTTTGGTAATCCCATTAATGAGTTTGCTAATTGTGGAGAAGCTAGTGCCTCTGATCCATCATTAACCATCAGTTTCAATGACGATTCTCAGGTAGGAGGAAATCCTCTCTATGAGGTGAACTGGGGGGACGGTGATATTTATCAAGCCAATGCTCCGCCAAACGGTCACACCTATAATCAGTTAGGTATCTACACAATTTCCTACAAAGTCACTCAGGCAAATGGATGCGAAAATTTCAGGACATTTCGAGTACTGAACATTTCCAATCCACAACTTGGCTTGGAATTCAAAGGTAATAGTGTTGATTGTGAGCCATTGACACTAGAATTTACAATCGATGGTTTTTCAGGTAATGACCCTAGTACTCTATACATTGTAGATCCAGGAGATGGTTCTGATGAGATTACCTTTAACCACCCCCCTCCTAGTACATTCACTTACACTTACACCAAAACCTCCTGCCCTGAACCAGATGGTATTTTTACCTTCAGTATCAGAGCAAGTAATGGTTGTGAACCTAGTATTCTCAGAATCCCTTCTATCAAGGTTTTTAACCGACCACAAGCTAATTTTGAATTAGATAACAATCTTAATTGTGTCGGTAATAGTGTCAGATTTATCAATTTAACAGAAGGAGGATTCGGTAAAACTGATTGTGCAGAGGGAGCTCGGTATATTTGGGACTATGGAGACGGAACAATAGATACGGTGCTTAATACTGCTTCCCAAACACACATATATAACTCAGCAGACACTTACACGATTAAACTCACAGCTGAAAATAGCTGTGGACCAACGGTCTTTGAGCAAACTGTGGAAATTTGTGAAGGAAGACCTAGATCTTCTTTTAGGATTGGCTCTATCCCTACTTCTTCTGGTGATTGTAACAACGATATTGTAGAAGTTTCCTTGCCAGGCAGCGACTGTGCTCCTCTTACACTCTCACTCAATGATAATTCTGTACCTAATGGAAATTGCCCTAATAGCTATCGATGGAGCGTCTCTCATTCTGGTAGTGGATACAGTTTCAGCAATGGCAGTTTTACTTCTAACGAAACCAACGAAGCCATCACTTTTACATCAGGAGGTGTCTATACCATTATTCAAGAGGTGACCAATACTTGTGGAACAGAAAGTAGCTGCCTCCGAGTCCTGGTCAAAGACCCACCTCCTACACCAAGCATCCTAGGATTAGAAAACCCCACTTTTTGCAATACCGATACCCTGGTACTCAGCACGAATACAGATGCACTCGTGGATACTTATGACTGGTCAATCCAAGGGCCAGCCAATCGTAGCTTTGATAATACCGAGCAGGTTTCACTACCCTTATCAGGCTTGCCCGAGGGGACTTATCAAGTCTTTTTGACAGCGACCAATGCCTGTGGAGATGCCACCGATTCTCTGAGCTTTGAGATTTTACCCCCGCCAAATGCAAGCATCACCCCGAGTGGTAGCTTAAATATTTGTGTCGGAGATAGTATATTACTATCCGCACCCGAGGGCAGTGATTTGAGATACCAATGGATCAAAGATGGAACAGAGATAGATACCACCAGATCAGTTTATGCCTCAGAAGCGGGTCTTTATCAGGTGATCGTGAGCAGAGGCTCTTGCAATAGTACCTCGGCTGGGGTGCAAGTAAGCGTACTGGAAGCCCAAGCTATTGAGATTCGTACCGAAGATTCGACCCGTTTTTGTGCAAATCAAGCCATTAGCGCATTACTGGAAGTGTTGAATGCTCCAGACAGCCTAGATTATCGCTGGCAATTGGATGGAAACGACCTAGCCACGGGCGCTACCTACACCGCCACACAGATTGGAACCTATCGCCTTATTCTTAGAGAAGGCTCCTGCGAAAGCATTTCTAACGCGATCACGATTGATACGATTTCATTACCAGATATTTCCTTTGCCACTAATACCTTACCCTTTTGTAATGTCAATGAGGAGCTAAACTTACCCGCGGCTAGTCCTACGGAAGGATTCTGGCAAGGCCCGGGTCTGGTGGATTCGCTGGCGGGCACCTTTAATCCAGTTAACGCAGGGGGTGTAGGCGACTATCGCTATTTCTACACTTACACCGATGGCGCTACGGGCTGCTCCAATACAGATTCTATCGAGATTTCCATAGAAAACCCAACCGTGGCCAGCGCGGGCGTAGATACCGTATTTTGTCAGAACGACTTGCCCTATCCCCTCAATGGAACTCCCAACGGAGGTATCTGGACAATTGTGATTAATGGACAAGAAGAAGCTCTCAATGATCCTATTTTTGACCCTATGCGCTATGCCTCGGATACTTACACGCTGATTTATACCGTGGGGCAAGGCTCCTGTGAGAATCGGGATAGTATACAAATAGCCGTATTGACGCCACCTCTGGTAGATGCAGGGCCAGATTTATCTGTGTGTGTGGATACGACTGCTTTTGTCCTTCAGGCGCAATCTTTGCAAAGCGGAGGCACGTTTATCTGGGACGGGGATGGCGTCAGTCCTGAGGGACTATTTGATCCTGAAATAGCAGGAATCGGTAGCAAAGTGTTGACCTACACTTTCACTGATACTACCACTAATTGTAGTGAAACCGACAGTCTGGTCATACGTGTCAACCCCGTACCAAGCCCAGCCTTTCAGGTAGATTCCGTTTATTGTATCGGAGAAGAGATCGTTTTTATCAATCAAACTCCCCTGATTTCAGAACATAGTGTAAGCTACCGATGGATTTTTGGAGATGGAAATATTCAAACTACAGGAGAAGATGGCATAAATACTTATAACACGCCAGGGACTTACGCAGTGACCTTAGAAGCGCAGGCCATACCGGGGGGCTGTATCGATAGGCATATTGATACTATCTTGGTTGTAGAGCCACCAAGGGCTAGTTTTGTGGCAGATTCTTCTCTCAGTAACGCTCCTTTTTGTGGGCCGATTACGCTTAATTTTCAAAGTACCAGCCAAGGAACCAACCTGAGTTATGAGTGGGACTTTGGCAATGGAATACAAAGCATAGAACAGAACCCTGACTCCATCACTTTCCTGCCCGCGGTTACCCAAGACACAACTTACAACATCACCTTGACGATTACCCAAAACGGCATCAGTGGCGGATGCACCCGCGATTCCGAAACCCGGTCTATCACCGTCAAGCCCATTCCCACGGCAAGGTTCTTACCCGCGCTCGATCCTACTTGCTCTAATTTTCCTTTGATTTTGGATAATTTCTCCACAGGTAATCCCGATTACTTTGTCTGGGATTACGGGGATGGCAGCCCTCTGGATACGACCGATGAAATGGGGCCTCGTGAACACGTTTATGTATACGAAGGCGCAACCGACACTACTTATACCACGAAGCTCTACGCCATCAATGAGTGCGGAACAGATACGCTGGAGAGAGAAATCTGGGTACTCCCTAAGCAAATCAACGCGCTCTTCCGAGCCGAACCAGACACCATGGGTTGTGCTCCTTTCCGAGTCAGTTTCGAGAGTAATCAATCTGGCCTCAATCGCCTGAATTGGTTTTTTGATAATGAAAGCACAGTGCCCGATTCACTGATGATTACACAAACTTACAATGAACCGGGAGTATACAACGTGACGCTAGTAGTGCAAAACGGTTGTGATTTGGATACTTTCAGCCGTCAAATTACCGTGTTTGAAAGCCCTCAGGCAGATTTTGACCTCAGTACCGAAACTTTATGTCTCAATGAGGCACTTGCTTTGAGCAATCAGTCCAGTACGACCTTTGGTAGCACTTGGAATCTGGGTGATGGCTCCACGGTACAGGTAGAAAACCCCGCCCCCAAGTTCTATGACAGTACAGGCGTTTATACCATTTCGCTTACCGTTACCGACCCCGACACACGTTGTACGGATACCATTACTAAAATGGTGGAAGTAATAGATACACCAGAAGCCGATTTTTCTACCAGCAGTCCTATCTGTGAAGGAGACCCGGTTACTTTCACGCACAACACGCCTGACGCGACCACATTCCAATGGCGATTTGGTGCCAGCGAAGGCGGCTCCATAGAGCCTAACCCTAGCTACACCTACGCCCAAGCCGGAGCATATCAAGTAGAACTCATCACCGAGAATGCCCAAGGATGTAGGGATACCCTCATCAAATCGATAGAGGTAGCCCCTAAACCCGTGAGTGCCTTTAGTCCTTCCGCAGAGTTCAATTGTGGTTTTCCAGCGCAACTCACTCTCAGCAATCAGTCCACGGGCGCGATTCGCTTCGAGTGGCGTGTGGAGGGAGAACTGCAAGGGGACAGCCGCGATATTACGCTGGACTTTGACAGTGCTGGCGTGTATGAAATCACTTTGACTGCTTTTTCGGAGTTAGGCTGTAGTGCGATTTCTAGCTTTGAGTATCGGGTATTAGATGTGCCAAGGGTAGAAATTGTCATAGATTCTGGGGTGGTTTGTGTAGGTGAGAGAATTATCTTTTCTAACGCGAGCCAGAACGCCACCGAGTACTTATGGGATTTTGGCGATGGTACTACCTCTGGTGTGTTTGAGCCTGCGCACATCTATGAGAACCCTGGTGAGTATCGGGTAATCCTGACGGCTTTCAACCAGGGCGAATGTGAACAGCAAAACGTTCAGGAAGTTCTCATTCGGGTAAACCCGCGACCGGAGGCATCCTTTACCTATCGTTGTTTGGAAGATCCCGAGTTCTTTGGCGTGGTCGAGTTTAGCAATACCTCAGCCGGAGCCGTCCGTTATCTTTGGTCTTTTGGAGATGGCGATAGCTCGACCGTGGCAAATCCCTCTCACCGCTACCCACGGGCGGGTACTTTTACTGCAACACTCATTACAGAAAATGAATTAGGCTGTTTTTCAGAGCCTTTTACCGAGGAGATAGAACTAAAGTTCTTTTCGGGTTTGCACGTACCCAATGCTTTCATGCCGGGCAATGCCCAGGCAGACGTATCCTGCTTTAAGCCGAAGGGGGTAAACTTGAGAGAATATTCTCTCAAAATCTTTGACACCTGGGGAAATGTAGTCTGGGAGTCTACCGCTTTGGATGAGAATGGCAGTCCTGCCGAATGTTGGGATGGTGCTGATTTCGCACAGGGTGTTTATGTCTGGAAAATAGAAGCCATCTTTCTGGACGGGACGCCTTGGCAAGGGCAAAATCTCAAAAACCACCACGGATCAAAACGCCGTGGAGGCATGGTCACGCTCATCAGATAGTACTTCAATCATATTTTATTAAATCATTTAACTCATGTATAAAAATACTATTCTTTGCCTATTTGGCATCTTGATCTTAGGTACACTCAAAGCACAAGATGCTACCTATTCTCAATTTTACAATAACAAACTTTACTTGAATCCAGCCTACACGGGGTCTGTATTTGGAACCAGGATGAGTGGTAGCTATCGAGAACAGTGGTCTTACCTACCAGGAGAATTAAGGAACTTTAATTTCTCGGCTGATTTTGGTATTCAGAAATACGGTCTTGGTATGGGACTAGTGCTGAACCAAGACCGCGAAGGGGAACAAACTTTGGTTACTTCTCAGGCTCTATTAAGCCTGACTAAATTCTTGAAAATCTACGGGGGAGAACGTTGCTTCGATGAAGAGGTTATACTCTCTTTTGGCTTACAAGGAGGCGTGGTACATCAAAACTTAGATCAGGCGGATTTGATATTCGGAGATCAATTAGACGAGGTGCTTGGTTTCACAGGGAATCCCTCGGCGGCTCAGCCTTCTTTTGATGCTAATGAATCTTGGGTACCTACGATGAACGCTGGAATGGGTCTCTGGTGGGATAGAGGCAGTGATATTTATAGCTTAGGTTTCGCGGTTAACAACTTATTCCGTCGGCAGGTATCATTTATCAATCGCGATACGCCCATCCCACTTCGTTATACGACTAACTTTACTGCATCGATCCCCCTTCAAGATCGCCCTCGCTCCTTATGGACACTGGTCCCCATTGGTCTATGGGAGCATCAAGGGGGACTAAACACCTTCCATGTGGGAGCTTTGGGTATGTTTACACACGATCCTTCTTCGAATGTCTCTTTGGTTAATCAAAAAAGGAAAATTCCCAGTACTTATTACCATATTTATGGAGGCTTGAGCTACCGAAGTGAAAAGGCTGCTTTATTGGGGGGGACGGTGGATGCTTTGATTTTTCACGTGGGCCTACGGCAAATGAAGCTAGATCGAGACCGTATGCTCGGTATACAGATCGGCTACAGTTATGATTTGACCTTATCTGACCTACGCTTCGTCACTCACGGTTCTCACGAATTGAACATCATTATTAACTTCGCCAAGCGTTCTCGGTATGCGATCTGTCCCTCGTCTTTACGTTGCTACTACGAAAAAGCAGTGGAAAGAAGTGAACGATTTCTTCTTTACTAATCTCTATACGGTAACAACAAAATCCTTTAACCCAGAAGCTTGATTTACTCAGGCTTTTGGGTTAGGAGAAGTACCGTAGCAACTTAGAAAGCTGAAATTGCTAATCTTGGAGAAGATCAGCTCATAGCTTGATTTCTCCGCTCTTAACTTTTTGCACAAAATCAAGGGAAACATCTAGGAATTCCGCGATTTCTTCCAGAGAATATTTATCTTTTTGTAAAGCTCTCTGAATACTCTCGATTTTGGTTTTCAGAGAACCTTGTTCCATTCCCTTCTCAACGCCCTCCTCTATACCTTGTTCTTTAACATCCGCTAAAATAGCTTCTTCAATGCCCATGTCTACTTGATTTCTCCGCTTTTGACTTTTTCAACAAAATCTAGGGAAACATTAAAACCCTCAGCAATTTCTTCTAGGGTCAATTTGCCATTTTTAAGAAACATTTGAATGCTCTCAATTTTGGTTTCCAGTGAACCTTGCTCTTTAACCTCGGCTAAAATAGCTTCTTCAATGCCCATATTTTTTCTTGTTTGAATGATGGTAGATAATTTTTGCTCATAGGCGACCCTGTTGGTCTCCTCCTTAAAACTAACATAATAGCGGATAAATTGAAAGATTCGCCGGATTTTTTCGCTGGAATAACCTGCTTCCAAGAGCTGCTTGGTGAGCTGGAATTTCCATTCCAATTGTGCTGCATCGGCCTCGGCTCCCTTCTGCAAAGCCTGGTGAGCCGTGAGCATCACCAGCGAAAAGGGATTGCCCTTGATCTCCAGTTCCCGGGCTTCTTTGCTAAGTAATTTGTAAGTGTTGAAACGAAAGTTTAGCTCCGTGCCCAAGAACTCATACTCATAACGCTCGGGCTGGAAATCTGGTTTCTTGTCAGTGTAGATCACCAGCGCGGTTACGTTTTGCTGGTAGCGATGGCGGATGCGGATAAAATAATCAAACATCCGCTCGGCAAAGTTTTGATCCTCATAGCCCTGCACTTCCACATGCACGAGGCACCATTTTTCCCCTCCGCTCCGCGTGAAGACTTTGACCAGTTTGTCTACTTTGCGTTTTTGCTCAGACATTTCCCGGCTGATTTGCTCCAGCTCTTTGTCCAGAAACTCAAAGGGCCTGGCAAAGTCTACTTCATTTTGAGCAAATTCGGGGAAAAAATAATGCAGGAAATCCTCAAAAAGGTCTTCCAAGATTCCTTTCCAGAGGGTGTCTTTGGATATTTGAATGGGCATAGGCACTTGTTCTTGTGTTGAAAGCGAAGCTAGGGATTTTTGGGGAAGAATCGTAAAAGGAAGTGTTCAGAAAAGTGTGTCAATCTTTGAGGTGTTCAGTCAGAGGTAGAGTCAGAATTCAGGCTCAAGTGCTCTTTGATCTTGAATTGGTCGCAGGTGTAACTTTCGCTCACTTTTACCTGATGAATCTCGCGCATCAAAGGAGTGAATAAGTTTGTGCAGTTCGTACAATTGGAAGATAAACGGGTCGCCATGATATTTTCATTTTATATACAAAATATTATAGAAGTGCATTTGTTAATATTCCCTATTTAATTTTAAGAATTTGTATGTGGGTTGATTTTAAATAAATTTTAGCCCCGCAGTGAACCCGTCAGAGAAGGCAGGTGCGCGAGCAAGTAGCACTTTTACTGACCAGAGTGCTTCCAATTCTGTCTGATTCCGCAAAAAGAAATGTCTGATTCCACAAAGATGATTCCTAACTTCTCACTTACTTTGTTTTAAATTTGGACTTAGTCTAAATAAGCCTGAGTGAGAGAGCTTTCTATGCCATAAGGTGACGGGTAGAAGTTGTCCAAAGCTAATTTTCGGGCTGCGATTGGTCTTGTGATCTTTTTTTGGCATAGGATTTCACCAAGGAATCTAGATTCTGAACTCTAAATAACTTCTAAAACGAAAATCTTGGTTTAAATTTTTGCCGTATATTTGTAATTAGTCTAAATAAACATACTCCTGCATTGGTTTCCTTTGGGTCAGGATGCGGGAGTGCTTGAACGGTTCGTGTTGATTATTAATTTGAATGATTTAGAAACAATTCTCCAAGAGATTGAAAGACAGGGTATTTCTACCCAGAAATTTCAAGGAGATGCTAGTTTTACCTCACCAGAGCACGGGGAGCAGTCTCTGGCCTGGACGCAGAGGCAGAACGGGGGCAAGCTGCACGGCTATACCTTTCGGGATGGGATAGCGGTCTTTCTTTATCAAATTGAATGCGCGCGGATCGGCTTGCGTTTCTTACGCTTGGGCTTGCAGATCGCTTGCAGTTATTTACACGTAAAAATTACAAAATTTCCGCCTCAAATCCCTGTGATTCTGAGGCTTGGTAGAGATTGGCGGGCTTTGGTTTTGTTAGGAAAAAATTCTACGAAGTTGCCCGTTTTGTAGTTTGTTCCGATATTAGTATTTATTACATTTTGTCAGACAGAATTTTAAAGTAAGGCTATGGCACTCCCTACGATCAAACCCCCAAAAGCCCTCAATCAGGCTTACCGTAAAGACCCCATCGCGGCTCAGGATTTTCAGGACTTTCGGCAAGCCCTCCAGAAGCTATTGGCCGAAATTGACGAGAGCGAAAGTGAGGAGAACATCAAAAACCTGATGTCGGATTTTCTTAAAGATGCTTTCTACAAGGACGAGCACCACATCAATACCAAGGCCGATATCGATCCATTACCACGCGTAAGTAAAGTGTAAATTTCATTTATGATTTTGTTAGAAAATTAAGTATCTTAGGTACAGAATAGAAACGAATTATATGTTGAGTCACAGAGAATCAAAGCTAGTTATTCTAAAACTCCTGATAAATGAACCTAAGATCGCTGACTTACCTCAATTAGAGATAAAAAAGGAGGAATTAGATTTAGTGATCAATAACCTGATGGAGGAAGGTTTGGTAAAAGTTGATGAATACGATCAAATATCTCTGACGGAAGCTGGAAAATCTGAAATAGCAATCTTCTCTCGGCAAAATGGAGGTGACCTCTGGATAAAACCAGAAGATGAAAGCAAGTGTCAACCGATAAGCAAGAATCAGGTATATGTTCCTAGCAAAGATGAGTTTTCATTCTTAGATTAGCTAGATAACTTAAAATACAAAAGGTCAAAACATTTATTCGACAAAAATTACTATTTTTGCTACGAAATTAGCACAAAGACATTCTGCTGTATTTTATCAATCCTTGGGTTGATGACGGAGAGGTGAGTCACCTGCTCTGTAAGAGCACAGATTATCAAGCTTGCACGGGGAAGGGCATTAAATGCTTCGCAAGCTTCGACATTTAATGCCCTTCCCCGTGCTGTTCATTGGGTTTAGGGAATATTGGTCTCTAAACCCTTAATGATCGAGGCAAGAATCTTGACTGGAAGATGTATGAAAAATAATCAAGTACAAGAAAGTATCGAGGCCTACGAAAAGGAATTCCGAAAAAAAGCACTAGAAAGAAGGTACTCCGAAGAAGAAATAAAAGCCTGCCTTGATTATGCCATTCCGCTTATAGAGAAAGAACTTCCGGTCATATACAACACATCACACTTGTCCGCTCTGGTAGGCTACACCAAAAGCTATCTCAAAAGAGCCTCTATTTACACCCCTTTTTTTTACCGTACATTCACCATCCCCAAGAAAAACGGTAAATCCCGCACTATATACGAACCGCTACCTAGCCTGAAAGGAATCCAGCAGTGGATACTGAAAAACATCCTGTACAAGGTGCCCGTGAGTAAATTCGCGAAAGCATACATACCACATAGGAATCTGCTTGACAACGTGAAACAACACGAGAACAGAGCAAAAGTAGTTACCCTAGATATAGAAAGCTTCTTTCCTTCCATTAGCAGAGAAAGAGTAGAAGAGCTATTTAAAAGCCTAGGCTACTCACCTATATTAGCAAATCTAATGGCTAAACTTTGCACTCTGGAGGGCTATCTGCCCGAGGGTGCCCCCACGAGCCCTTATCTATCCAATTTAATTTTGCGTGATTTTGATGAAGGTATTGCCGCGTATTGCCAGGAGCAAAAGATTCGATATACTAGATATGCAGATGATTTGACTTTCTCGGGAAAAAATTTCGACGAAAAAGAGCTAATCAATTTGGTAAAAAAGAATCTTTCAAACGAGAACCTCAGACTCAACTCCTCTAAAACTAGCATAATGAAAAAGGGTCAGAGACAGGTAGTTACAGGTATTACGGTCAATGACAAAATACAAGTTCCTAAGCTTGTCAGGAAAGAGCTACGCCAAAGCATCTATTATATCCGAAAGTATGGCCTGAAAGACCATCTCAGGAAAATCAATTGCCAAAAAAATAATTATCTGCAACATTTGCTAGGTGTGGCAAACTACATCCTGTTCATTAACCCGAATGATAAAGAGACAGAGGGGTACAGAGATTTTATAGAAAAACAAATAGAACTAGAGAAGATAGAACTCCTAAAAAACAGCCTGCACCTGCTTGCAGACAACCCCTCTCCTCAGGAATGGCCTAATGCATATAAGGATATACAAACAAAAATACCCCAAGGCGTATTTTGTTTATTGACCGCAGCCTTTCATTATGACCTCACGACCTTTATCCCATCTGGATATTACGTGGCCATACCCGAGAAATCACGAGCCGCTTTGCCTGAGTACCCGCCCATTGAACTATTTTATTGGAAAGAAATAGACCATAGCCTCGGAATGATCAACGTAGAGATAGAGGAAGAGGCGGTGAAGATGTATGATATCGAGAAAACAGTTTGTGATATGATAAAGCATCGCAAAGTAGTAGGAGAAGACTTAGCCCTGGAAGTCCTCAAAAACTATTTAAATCGCAGAAAAAGAAACCTCGTGAAAATCAGCCAGTATGCCGATGAACTTGGCATTAAAGATAAACTTTCCACTTATTTAACCGTGCTACTATGAAAAATTATGCTGCCTCGGTAAGAGCCAGACTCAAAAAAGTTTTTGATAAAGAATACGAATCCAGAGGGATAACTCCTCATCATTTTGAAATCCGATACTTCCACGAGCGGCTTTTGTACCGCATCTCTATTTCTGATTACCGGGAAAAGCTTTATTTGAAGGGAGGAGCTTTAATCTACGCCATAGAACGAGAGAAAAGTCGCCCTACCAATGACATTGATTTTCTGGGCCGTGGGATAAGATCTGACCCTGAGGAGTTGAAAGTAATTTTTAGCAATATTTGCAAAATTCCTTGTGAGCAAGACGGGGTGATCTTCAATCTCGAAGATATTGATCACGAAACAATCAACAAACACGGGAAATACCCAGGCCTAAACTTGAGGATAGAAGCTCTGCTAGGTAAGATGAAGAAAGTCATTTGGATTGATATTGGCTTCGGGGATGCAGTCATACCTGAGCCACAAGAACTAGAATATCCTACATTGTTGGATGATTTAGGAATTCCGAAGATAAAGGCTTATCATAATGAGACAATTATAGCCGAGAAATTCGAGGCCATGATTAATCGAGCTGAATATAATAGCCGCATCAAGGATTTCTATGATGTATATAAACTGCTACTCAAGAGAGCCTATGATCGCCCCACCCTAGAAGAAGCAATCGCTCAGACATTTAGAAGAAGGGAGACCGCCACTCCCGAAAATCATCCTGTTTTCGGGGAAGACTTTGCCAATGATATAAAACGGATTTCTGAGTGGCAGGATCTCTTAAAGGAATGGAAATTGGAAGATAAACCCTCTTTTCAAGAGGTGATGAAGGTGATAAAAGAACATCTAGAAGTGATTTATATAGAATTGTCTGCCAGCTCGAGAGATGGCAATCAATCTTAAAATCCTCACTCTCAAAAAAGCCGATCCCGCCGCCGATACCAGCGCCTTGGAAGCCGAGATAGATCAGTTGGTCTATCAGCTCTACGGGCTGAGTGAGGAGGAGATTGCCATGGTGGAGGGCACGAGCTAGGTAGGAATGAGGTATGAAACAAAGAATAATCTTTCAAAAAAAACCCGTTAAGCCCATTACTTACATGGAAAAGCACAAAGTTGCAGCACTTTGCAAGGTTAAAATTTTGGAGATGATGGTGGGGATGGGTAGATTAAGCTAGGCTAACCGTATGCGACATTCGTTTTCTGCTTTCTGCTGATGCTTAGTGATCGTGTGTATATCACTGACGGTGAACAAGATAGAGCTTATTAAGAAAAAATAAGAGAATGGATCAACGAAACTTCTAAAGAAAAAATAAACGAATGTCGTATATTGGGGTGTTGTGTGTGATTTAAACAAAAATGAAGAAACCAGATAAAATAGATGTGATAGACCTAATTCCAGAACTTGACAAGATGCTTTTCAAGTTGTTGGAAGGATTATCTTCGGGTGATTGGGAGAAACAAACAATTGCTCCAAAATGGAAGGTTAAAGATATTGCTGTCCACTTGTTGGACGGCAATTTAAGAACCCTTTCAATGTTGCGTGATAATTATTATGGTGAGAAACCAGAGGCTATAAATTCTTATGCAGATTTATTAGACTTCTTAAATAATTTAAACGCTGATTGGGTTAAAGCAACTAAAAGGCTTAGCCCAAAAGTTATTATAGATTTATTAAAGTCATCAGGAAAAGAATACAGCGATTTCTTAGCTACTTTAAATCCTGACGATAAAGCCGAATTTTCTGTTGCTTGGGCAGGTGAAAATGAATCAAAGAATTGGTTTCACATAGCAAGGGAATACACTGAAAAATGGCATCATCAACAACAAATTAGGCTTGCAGTGGGTGAAGAAAAAGAGTTATTGAAAGAAGAATGGTACTATCCATACTTGGACACGTCAGTGAGGGCACTTTCCTATCACTATAGAGATGTAGACGGAGAAGCTAAAGATTTGATAAAATTTACTTTCTTGGGGGTAACAGAAAAAAGTTGGTTTCTATACTATGAAAATGGTTGGGAACTTTTAACCTCTATAAATGCTGAACCAAAGAGTGAAGTTAGAATCAGAGACGAATATGCTTGGAAAATATTCACCAAAGGAATGACGAGGGAAAAAGCTATTGAATCATCGGAGATTATCGGAAATAAAAGACTTGGTGAAAAAATATTTGATATGATTGCTGTAATGGCATAGTAAAAACCACATACAACACTGTATAGGCAATAATGCTCCCTAAACGGTCATACTAGGCATATACTAATCATCACTCTTCAATGACAAACCTCGAAATACTAAAAGCAGCATTAAAAGCATTCTCTGGCATGTCCGAAGAAGCATTCGCTTTATCCTCGAATTTCTGGTATGAAAAATCTTTCAAAAAAGGGGAACGCTTCAACGACTATAAAAATGTGTGCAAAGAGTTAGGCTTCGTGATAAAAGGTACTTTTCGCTCTTACATCATAGACCAAAAGTCCGGAGATGAGAAGAACATATTCTTCTTCTCCAAAAATAAATTTGTCACGGCTTACAAAAGTTTTGTGAGACAAATCCCGTGTAATTATTATACAGAAGCATTGACCGATGCTCAGATAGTTTGCATCAATATCTTAGATCTCAGAAAGCTATATCAAGAATCTCACGAGTGGGAATGCTTTGGTCGCTTGACGGCTGAAATGGCCGCAAATATTGTCATTGATAGAGTTGAAAGTTTTTTATTAAAGTCGCCAGAAGAGCGATACCTTGATCTTATCGAAGCCCACCCTGAACTTCACGAAAAAGTGCCCCTTTACCATATTTCATCTTACTTAGGAATACAAGGCCCATCCCTTAGCAGAATAAGAAAAAGAATCGCGGGTAAGGACTGATTTTAACTTGGGTTAAAGAAATTGACCATCATCTCCTTCATCTTTGCATTGTAATTAATAAAGAAAGCAAAATGAAAACAGTGAGTCTTTCTTTGATGGTAAGTCTGTGGCCACGCTCACAGATAATTTCGCAAACTAAACCTGATGATAAAATGAAAAAGTCAATCAAGTCAAAATCAATCGTATTTATCCACGGCCTCTTTTTAAATTCAGAAAGTTGGGCAGGATGGAAGTCTTTCTTTGAAGAAAAAGGATATACTACTTACGCCCCATCTTATCCCGGCCACGAGGGTGATCCAGCAAAATTAAGGGAAAATGCACCAGAAAATTTAGGTCAGTTAACTTTCTCGGATGTAGTAAATCAAATGGAAGAGTTCCTTCAAACCCTACCCGAAAAACCAATCCTGATTGGTCATTCAATGGGGGCATTAGTCGCTCAGAAATTAGTAGAAAAAAATTTAGCCGAAGCTGCGGTAATCATCAGTAGTGCGCCTCCCAAGGGAGTCATGACAACAAAGCTGAGCTTTGCAAAATCTAACTTGGGTTTACTAAATCCTTTGAAGGGCAATTCTGTCCATTACCCGACCAAAAAGTGGTTCCACTATGCTTTCGCCAACACGCTATCAAGGGAAGCATCAGACCGCATCTTTGAGCAATATGCGGTACCCGAAAGTAGAAATATTCCTCGTGAAACCTTGAAAAAAGCTGGAAAAATTGATTTCAAAAAGCCGCACGTTCCTATGCTTTTTATTTCTGGTAAAGAAGACCATATCATTCCTGCATCGCTAAACTCGACAAACTTCAAACGATACAAAGACAATAACAGCATCCGAGAACATAAAATCTTTGAAGGCAAAGATCACTTCCTCGTTGGATCAGAAAACTGGCAAGAAGTTACAAATTATGTACACAACTGGATAAACTAAAACGATATACAACCATAGGTAGCTGTCCATGGTTGCTTACTTCACCCCCTACCGCAAGTGTTGAGCGATAGCGATCACTTGTGGTAGAAAAGACTTTAAGTCTTCAGACTTGCATAACTTAATAACCGCCCCCCTACCTCGAACACAGAATAGGGGGTAGAAAACACAGAATAGGGGGGTATCCGAAGTAGGGGGCTAATCTTGTAGGGGTTTATTGAGGAGGAAATTTGGATAAAAATGGTTAGCTTAGAAAAAAAAGAAAATCTATGAGTGAATTTAGTGATTTAGTTCATTTTCGTCCACAGGTAAAAAAAGTCTGGACCGGGCGGCACGGCTTTTACAGGAGCAAGCGGGTTTGTCTTTTTCTCAGGTCATGGGTCCGAGTTTTCGCCAGACCGTGGCCGGTCTTTTTTCCCATCCCCAGATGAATGTGGAGACGATGCTTTCGGGGCATATTGCGGCGACTGTGCAGCGAGCCGAGGCCAGCGAGGGGGAATAGGCCCAAGCGGCTCGGTCATCTCTTTAATGAGATTTTAAGTAGGGACTCTCTTTCTGTATAACTTCGGTTTTAATGACTTCACCCAAATCCGGGAAAGAAAATTCATCAATAAGTACGATTGCGTGATTTTTTCTTATCTTCTCAAATTCTTCTTGGACACCTGCGTAAGTAGTTTCATCAAAATAGGCAACCGCCACGATAAAGTCCCAGTCGCGGGCTGTATGAGCCTGATTTTCGTAAAGTTCATATTTTTTAAATAAACCCTGCAATACGGCTAAGCTATCCATCCTAAACCAGTTTTTCTCGATGTACTCTTTTAAACGGGAGCGTTGATCTTTTTTTGCTTTGAGATAAGTAAATGTCCAGGTAAGTTCATCCTCAGATTCTTCCTTGGGGTACTTAGCTTTGGTGAACCACCGAGTACCCCAACGACGAACCGAATGTTCTTGAATTTTTCCGTTATGAATGTTTTGAATCATTTGATCATTTTTACCATTGGTAGCGGCAATCATAGACCATTCAAGATTTTCCTTGAGCAAGACGGATGCTTCTTCAATGTACGGCACCTGACCGACAATCGGATCAATCTGGGCGGTAACCACGATTCCGTTTGGGCTATGTAATATCGTAGTAAATTTTGCGGGAGCACTATGCTCGACGTATAGACTATCCGATCCTTGATGCCACATCTTCCAGGAAATGCGAATGGGCTCACCGTTCTGAATTGCTGATATCAGGGTAGGTAAAGCCCCCCGGATTACCTTTCCATCTGCATCATTTTCAAAGATTAGCTCCCAAGAATCCTGCGCAGAGAGTAGACTTTTTGATAGAAAAAGTAGTAAACTGAATAAATATAAAATTTTCATTAAACGCACTTTTTTATAAGATAGGAAAAGAGAGGATATATTTTTTAGGATGGAAAATAACAAGATACTTTTACAGCATCGCTTCTCCTTTTTCGAGCCGTTGAATATTCTCTTGGATACGGCCCCGGTTGCCTTCATCTGGGTTTAGGGTAAGACTTTTTCTGAGGTAGTGGAGGGCTTCGGTGAAGTTTTTTTGGGCATTATAAAAACGGGCCAGTCCAACCATAGGCACAAAGTGATCGGGGTGTTTGGCCGCATTTTTCTCAAAAGTTGTTTGGGCCAGGTTAAGTTGCTCCTGATCCATAAGCCATCGCCCCACTTGATGCACATCCATGACGGATAGGTCAGGGTGCCCTAAGATATCATTTAAAAAAGTGCGGAGGGTACTTTCTTCTTGTTTAAGAAATAACATCATTCTCAATTTGGCCTCTATGGTTTGGTAGGAGGTTTTTTTTACTAAAGCTTTGTCCATCATCAGCAAGGCTGATTGCGCATCCGAGGGTACATACTCCTTGTTTTGTAAGTTACTAAAAGCGGCTTCCATAAAGTTGTGTGCACTAGGAAAAGCAATGTGGGCAAGGTCAATGCGGTAATCAGCGGAGATTAGGCGCTCGTTCGCTATGCTTTTGAGCCCCCCCCTAGGAAAGGACTGCTCGTGAACGGTGTACTCTTTCTTAACCATTACTCCATTTTGTTTATCTAAATAAATACGGGCATCTCCAACGTTGGAGCTATCCAAAGAAAAAAAGGCAATGTCATAGCAGTCTATCCGGGTATTTTCATCGGTGAGTAGCGTGAGTTGGTCAATTACTTTAACCTTGAAAGGCCGGGGGGCATCGTTTGTGGAATTAACGCCATAAGCAATGGTTTCTTCATAGTTTAAGTGAAGATCAGTATAACGGAGGTAGAGAGATAAACTTTCCAGCGTGCTGAAGTAGGGTAGCTTTCCTTTCTGTATGTTGTTTACTTGGGGAGAAGATACCGGGCGAAAAGATATCCGGCCTTCTTTTTCATAGAAAGCAAAGCCATAACCCCAACCGTAACGAGCACTATCGTGAAGGGTAATGATCTGATCATTTTTCAGAAGAAGTTTTACCCAATGCTGATGAATGGGCGGGTTTTCTTCTCGAATCACGTTGCGATTGTAGCGTTTCTCTTCATAAACTAATGTATCACCTTTCCGGTACGTATTTACCTGGGCAAAATACTCCCAAGTAGGGTGATCGCCGTAATGTTTACCCAGGTAAAGTAAGGGTTCTTGAGCCAATAGGTGATCAAAACCGCAAATTAACGGCAAAAATAGTAGGAATAGAAATATGATTTTTTTCATGGTTGTATGTTTTACAATGCTCCTGAATTTTTGAAAATAAAGGATAAACTCGTACTCAGCTAAGCAATCCGTCTTTCAAAATTAAGGTTACCAAATCAACGGTACCAACTATAAATGACCAAAGCTGTATATTTATGACGAAGCGAATTTATCCAACGCTATTAATCCTTTATTTTGCCAGACATGAAAAAACACGCTTGGAAACATAGCTTCATCGTAAACCTATTTGGTCTGATCATCTACGCATTATACCTCTACGGTACGGTATATCATTTACGTTTGGAAATGCCTACCTACCGCTTCTGGACTTTGTATGTAGAAAAAATAAGCACCTTTGCATTTCTGGTTTTCGTTCATAACCTGTTTTTATTTCCTTATTTACTGCAAAAACGCCAGTATTGGCTTTACTATGCCTCAATTCTCTTACTGATTGGGGGCAGTGTCTGGGTTCGGCTTTATTACTCCAGCTTCATACGCCAGGAGGAAAGCATCGCTCCGTTTTTTCGCTATGTATTGGGGCATAGTCTAGATTTAGTAACCGGAGCGAGTGTATTTTTTACCTATCGCTACTTTCAAATGAGACAAGAGGAAAACGAAAGGGTCTTGCTCAACCGAGATGCTGAACTCAAGTACCTTAAATCCCAGCTTGATCAACATTTTATATTTAATTGCCTTAATCTGATTTATAATGAAGTGAAAGCGCGAGGCCCCCAAGCTACCTTTATGATCGAGCAATTTTCCGGTTTGCTGCGTTATCATTTGAGCAAAAATACGGAAGTAGTTCCCCTAGAAACGGAGGTAAATTTTATAACCAGCTATATTTACTTACAGGAGCATCGCCTTAATGACCCCTCAGGGATTGATTTTTCCGTGGAGGGTGATGTAGAGGGAAAACACATTTTTTCTTTCGTGTTAATTCCTTTTATTGAAAATGCTTTCAAACACGGAAACGTAGGAGAGCAAAATTCTTGGATTGAGATTCGGATTAATATGAAAGGGCACGTACTACTCTTGCACGTAGAGAATAGCTTTAATCCTAGCTCAAAAACCGGATCGGGTTCACTAAAAATCGGTCTTCGTAATGTAAAAAAAAGATTGGCCCTACTCTACCCGGAGCATTATTTGAACATAAAATCGATGGACCTTACCTATCAAGTTGAACTACAAATAAACCTGCAACATACATGAACGCAACTACTCTTATCGTAGATGACGAACCAGCCGCCCGCGCACTGCTTGAGCAATATGTAGAAGAAATTACTTCCCTGAGACTGGCAAGCTCCTTTGCCGATCCGCTGAAAGCTTTTAACTTTTTGCTTAAAAACCCGGTAGATATCGTTTTACTAGATATTAATATGCCCCAGCTATCCGGTCTTGAGCTTTCCCGGAGTATTTCGGAGAAGACCGCGATTATTTTTACCACCGCTTATTCAAACTATGCCTTAGAAAGCTTCGGTGCTGGGGCTATAGATTATTTGGTTAAACCCATTCCGTTAGGACGTTTTTTGACGGCTATCCGAAAAGCTTTTCGCTACATTGGTAAAGACTTCCGGGGAGATATGCGTACAATGGCTCAATTTGCATTAAAAATTGATGGTAGGGAAAAAACCATAGACCCGGCTCGTATCAAATATATCCAAGGTTTTGGGAATTATATCAAAGTCTACACCACCTCGGAGATGCTATTGGCTACCGAAACGATGAAAAACGTGGAGGGCTCTTTACAAGGCCAGGGGTTTTTACGGGTGCATCGTTCTTACTTAGTAAATACCGAATTTATCAGTCATTACACCGAAAAATTAAATCTAAAAGGAGAAATTGAGCTACCGGTCGGGCCTTTGTACAAAAAAGATTTGTTAGGTTTTCTGAAAAATAAAGGCTGACATCAAAAATTGAGTCCTTTTCGGATCATCTTCCCATTGCCCAAACTGGCGCGCGTTTGTAACGCGTGCCGCTTGGTTGGCCTCCATTTTACCCAAGCTTCTGGCTCTGCCACCGTTTTTTGCCAAACTGGCGCGCGTTTGTAACGCGTGCCGCTTGGTTGGCCTCCATTTTACCCA
>CAZKBP010000046.1:0-37952 GCA_964551015.1 uncultured Cytophagaceae bacterium
TCTCCGTGTCTCTGTGCCTCTGTGTTTGAATAAGCCATTCAGATGCACGCGCGGTTTGAATACCCCGAAAGCCCTCGGTGTCTCCGTGTCTCTGTGCCTCCGTGTTTGAATAAGCCATTCAGATGCACGCGCGGTGAATATGGATTAGTATAGCCTTTCACTAACCAACATTTAAATGCTCAACAGTATTCCTTTCCGTACCACACTTAGAAAGGCCAGCTTAATAAGTTTAAGCGGCTCTTTTAGACTGGAAAAACAAACATTAATCTATGAATTTAACGATCACAAAGAGAAGTTTGAGATCGCTTTGGAAGGAATTGCAGAGATACAGGTGAAAAAGGAGTTCTTCCAGACTATTTTAGCTCTAAGACCTCAAAAGCCATCCCTACTCGAGGACTTTCGTGGACGTGTACACCGAGGGACATCTAAAGTAATTATTCCCAAGCAATATAAAGCTGAGGCAGAAAGCCTCGTGGCTCACGTCAATCTTCTACGCTTAGAAATACAAATGAAAGACTTAGAAAACTGACATTAAAGGGTAACTTGCTGGTCAGGTCGGCTTTATAACCCACTAACCAAAAGGTTGGAGCCAAGTGTGAGTTTTATTTCCATCAAACCTTGGCCTCTAGTCTGACCGCTTTTTCCAAAGCCACTTTCAGATCGTGCATCAAATCCTCAGCGTGCTCGATGCCTACAGAAAGGCGCAATAAACCGTCTGTAATCCCTAATTTTAAGCGGTCAGCTTCGGGTACTTTGATATGAGAAGTTTTGGAAGGTTGGCAAATAATGGTTTCTACCCCACCTAAGCTAAGCGAGGGCGTAATCAGTTGCAAAGATCGGAGAAAAGCCTCGGTTTTATCAGGCTGAGTAAGCTCAAAAGCAAGCATTCCACCGTAGGCACCGTTCATTTGTGCTTTGGCTACCTCGTGTCCGGGATGTGCGCTTAAGCCAGGATAAAATACCTGAGCTACTTCCCCTTGTTGATTGAGAAATTCGGCAATTTGTAGCGCATTCTGATTGTGTTTGTCTACTCGAACGGCTAAGGTTTTCAGGCTTCGCTCAATCAAGTAACAATCCAAGGCATTGAGGCTCCCCCCAAAACTCAGGGCACTTTGGTAAACACGCTGCTGAATGGCCTGAGAACTCAACATTGCCCCAAAGCATAAATCACTATGCCCTCCTAAATATTTCGTACCACTGTGCAAAACCACATCAATGCCTAGCTCGATGGGGCGTTGATTGATGGGCGTGGCAAAAGTATTATCTACTACGGAGATCAATTGACGCGCTTGGGCAAACTCCGCGATCATTTTCAAATCTATCACACTGAGCAAAGGATTAGAGGGGGTTTCCGTGTAAATGAGTCGGGTGTTAGGCTTGATTTTATTTTCCAAGGATTCTATTTCTTGATTAGAAACAAAATCATACTCGATGCCAAATTTGCTAAATTCTTCCAGAGCCAATTTATGGGTTCCCCCGTAAATCTCTCGAGAGAGTAAAATATGATCATTTGGTTTTAGCAGAGAAAGTAAAGTCGTAGAAATAGCGGCCATCCCTGAGCTAAAAATCAGACCTGCTTCGGTCTTTTCTAATTCGCAAAGCTTTTGGACGATGACAGCTTGATTTTCGGTATTGAAATATCTGGGGTAGATATTTTCATCGTAGCCGATATATTTGTTAGAAGAAGAAACGTAGATTGGAGTATTCACGCCTTGGTCATCTCGATGATGATGCACGCAGATGGTTTCTTTATGAGATGCCATGGGTTTGAAAAATTGATTAAAAAATGAAATAAATAGCCGATCTGGCTACTCAATATGATTGATGGAAATAATCAGCGGTACTACACTGCGGGTGCGACTGATGCCTTTGAAGCTGATTTGACCATTAATATCGTAACTCACTTCTTGAGCAGTTACCAATTTACTGCCTAGAGCTTGGTCTAATCTTTCACGAAAGTCGCCCTCAGCTTGCTCCATTTTTAGGAAAATTTGATCCAAGTTGAGCCTTTCTGCTGAATAAAGCACGCAAAAATAGTCGGTTCCCACGCGGTTATCCAATTGCACAAAATAATCCTCGTTGGGGATCGCAATGTTATTAGCTTTATAACCCAGATAAGCACTAATTCCGTCGTGATGGGGAAAAACTTTGTAATTTTGTTTACTTAAATCAGAGCCAAAAGCATACACATAGGCAGGCGCTTCGTTGCTGATATACATACGGAAGAGCGTACCAGAGTGATAAGGATTGACGGTTTCATACGTGCCTCGTCCTTTGTAGTAGGTTTTCATTTCCTCACCCGCCGAGAGGTTGAGATGCACTTCGCCCGCGAGTTGGTTCATTTCGGTAACGCCTGCGGTCATTTCGTAGGCCTCGAAACAATAACGTTCAAAATCATCATAAGAAAACCAGATAAAACCCTCTTTGCCCCAAGTGGTTCCCCAGCTATTCATGAGTTCAAAAGCCCCTCCAAATTTTTCATCATCATAACCAATGACCGTCAAGGCGTGTCCACCGTTGGGATTGGGATTATCGCTGGGCTGCAATTCCCAGAAAGTTTTGCCTTTGGCATTTAGAAAAGACTCGGTACAACACTGCATCCCGATGATGATGGGTTTGTTTTCGGCCAAGCTTTTCTTGGCCAGTGTTACCTTGTCGGGGGCACTGCTATCAAAAATTCTCTTGTAGTTTTGTATTTTGAATTTTTTGGCTTTCTCTTCTAAGCGAGTGGTAACGGTTTGTCCACATTGGCTACCAAATTCGGAGATTTTGACGGCTCCGATTTCCTTGATAATTTCTAAGGCATTGTATAAGCTCGTCCCTTCTTGGCAATAAATATCACTGATAGATTTTGCTTGCTCATAGATAAAGAAAGGAGAAAAGGCATTCTCGGTGATAAGCATCGTGTTCGTCCAGTTTTGCTCGTGTGCCATCATAATGGTACGTGCCGCGTAGGCAGTAGACCAGCCCACACAAGTTCCGTAAGAGCCTTGATTTTGAGGAATAGGAGCATACGGGCGAAGTGAAACCCGATGAGGGAGCTGCCGATAGTCTCCTCGCATCAAAGGCGCGGACAGGGGAACCTGTTCGTATAAAACTGGGTCTAGCACACAGCCTGTACGAAATTCTTGTGCCCAACTCAGCGAACTCCCGACGGATAAGAAGCTTATCAGGCAGAGAGTTTGTACAAGGAAGTTTTTCAGGTAGCTCATCATTCAGAATATTGATTTTGAATCAGCTCTCTCGGTCAGGGTGTAAACGCTAAATTTAGTCAATGGGTTATATCAACGGGCAATAAATAAGAAATCACTGCCAGGCTCATTCGTACCAAATTCACCAGAGTGAGGCTTAGGCTGTGCTTGCGACACGTAAGCCAGTAGCTCGGGCAGGGTCAGAATACGATCCATGCCTCCTTCACTCCTGAGTGCTTCCAAAAGCATTCTGGCAAAAGGAGAGTGCTGCCCTGGGCGTCCATCCGGCACATATTCTTTGCCCCCAGAGGTCAGGTAACGACGTGTACTATAACGCAATTTGCGGTTGATCAACTCTTGACGATCTGAGGTGATATTACTTTGTGCTCCTCGCATCGCCAGCGTACGATCAAAGGTTCCACCAAAACAAACATCCATGACTAACAAAATATGTTTGCAGGGAATGCTGTTAATATAAGTTTTCAAGTTAGAATGAGAGATATAAGAGGATTTAGAATCTTCTTCAAAACGTGAATCTCTGGCTACCACGTAGCCTTCCTTGAAAATTTCGTCGAATTGTCCGTGCCCTGCGAAGAATATAAAAAGTTGGTCATTGCTGTTGTATTGTTTGCGAGCGTACTCTTTGATTTTGAGCATGACCGCATCTTTTTTCAGATTCTCTTGTAGGTCGACCTCGAAACCATAAAGATCTCTGAGATCCTGAGCGATGGCGCGCGCATCATAAATTGGATTGATGAGCGGCCCCCATTCGTCATACTGATTGGTGGCGAAGAGAAGCGCAATTTGTCTTCCCATGGCATTGCTGGCGGGTGGAGGAGCCACGGCCGCTACGGCGGGTTGCCGTTTGACTGTAAAGCGCTCCTGAGCTTCATTCCCTCGGGTATCGTAGGCGCGAACCGTGATTAAATTACTTTCTCCCGTGAGCATGGTTTCACCATCAAAATGGCCGTCTGGTTTCAAGCGAGCTGGATTTCCGTTAATCAAGACTCTCACTACGCCACTCTCGTCCTGTGCTTGTCCGATGACTGTAATTTTGTTGGCTGCTTCTACTACAATCACGCCCCGTGCTTTGGCCAGAGGTGAAGTAATCGCGATCACGGGGGGCGTATTATCGGCGTATTCTCGGTCTATCTTGCTGATCAAAAGCTCAACTTCGGAGGCATCTTCCTTGAAGCTTCTAGCAATGTCTTTGGCTCTTTGAGCCACGGAACGAGCGAGTGTGGTACGATTTAATTTGAATAAAATATGTGCTAAGAGTAGATTATTTTCATAAGAATCTTGCAGTTGAATCGCTTTTTGCGCCCAGCCTTCTGCTTTCTCGAGAATTTCGTTACCTTGGATTTGCAAAGGCTTTTCCTCGGCGTACTCTAGAATTTGTGAAGACAGTTCGTAGTAATCCTCTGCGCGACGGGCTTGGCTGAGGTAGCGATTAATATCTTGCTCGCTCTTTTGTTTTTGATCCAAATTGTAATAAGCAATTCCACGTATGATGTACGCTGGCCAGTAGCGACGGTCGTTGTAGATAGCACGATTAGCATCTTTGAGCGCATCGGTGTTATTGCCTAAAGAAAGTTTGAGAGAAGCGCGACGGCAATAAGTCTGTGCATTGTTAGGACTTAGATTAATGGCCGCTGAGTATTCTTCAACAGCTTTTTCATTTTCGTGATTTTTACGATAGTAATCGGCTAGGTTGCTACGTAGCTCTGCTTCTCGGGGAGCAATTTGCACTGCTCTCTTAAGGTCAGCGTAGGATTCAGCACTTTGCCCCTGATCCATTTTGATCAAACCTCGGATACTCAACACACGGGCATAAGTAGGATTTAGCCTCAGTGCTTCGTCGCAATCTCTGAGGGCGCGACTGTATTTCTTTTGCTTCCGATAGAGGTCGGCCCGGTCGGTATAGGGAAGTTCGAAGTTAGGAGACATTCGGATGGATTGAGAATAATCTTGGATGGCTAGGTTCTGTTCTCCCAATGCCTCATAGATTTGCCCCCGCTTGTAATAATTCATGGATTCTTTGGGGTCCAGGTCGATTGCTTTGCTAAAATCCGCTAGTGCTTCCCTGTACAGACCTAGATACCAATAAGATAGCCCTCTCTGATAGTAAGCTTCCTCGAGGTAGGCATTGATATCGAGAGCTTTGCTAAAGTCAGCAATTGCCTCTGCATACACTCCTCTATCATTTTTGGCAATTCCATCTTCTAAATGGCTTTGAGCAGTCTGTGCGTGTAGATCCAGACAGAATAAAAGCGCAGATATGAATCCCGTGTAATATAAAACATATTTCTTTTTCATAGCGCCGAAAGAATTTAATTTTGATGTGTGATGAGTATCCTATTTTTTAGTGACGACGAGTCTCGGCATTATTTTTTATCGTGATGGTTCACAAAAATAAAAATAATTCTTAGACTCATGCAAAAAACTCGAAAAACTAATCAGCCGTTCAGTTTTATTGTATCTGTTTGAAGATGTATGAAAGTTTGAAGAGTAAGTTTAAGCAGCGATATACATAAACCTTGGGCTGTGTATATGTCTTTTCTCAGCAATCAATACTTGCTGATAGATTAATAAGTTTTCTGTAAATTTTGCTGTTTACTTACATCATACTGATTTTTGTCCAAAAGGGTTCTGAAAATTACGAAAAAACTTAACCATTCCAGATTTCCCAAGCTCTTTCTGCTTGTAGATGCAGCATTTCTAGGCCGTTTTTCACCTTGGCTCCGCGCGTTTTCCCTTCTTTCATAAATTTGGTTTCCAAGGGGTTATAAACTAAGTCATACAACAGATGCTCCTTAGTCAGACATTCGTATGGAATATCAGGGCAAGTATCAACGTGAGGCTGCATGCCTAAGGGCGTTGTATTGACAATGAGTTGGTGCTCTCTCATCACTTTTTGGTCAAGATTCTCGTAAAGCAAAAAATCTGCACTTCGCTTACTCCGCGAAACCAGCTTAAAAGGAATCTTAAGCTCCTGGAGTGCCGCCTGCACCGCCTTAGACGCCCCACCTGTGCCTAGCACAATGGCTTTGTAGCCTTCCAAACTGTGTAAATTTTTGTGTACGCTCAGTTCTCTACTTAAAGATTGTAAAAAGCCATAATAATCAGAATTATAACCAACCAGCCCTTTGCTTTGGTCAAACTTGATGACATTCACTGCTCCGACTCGCTGGGCTGATTCGGAAAGACGGTCTAAATAACGGATGACTGATTCTTTGTAAGGAATGGTCACATTCAATCCGTGTAAAGGAGCACTCCGCTTGAGCAATGTTGGGAAATCTTCAATATTTTCTATCTCGAAGAGTTCGTATTGGGCCTCGGGGATATTTTCTTTCTCAAATTTTTCGGTAAAATATTTTTTGGAAAAGGAATGAGACAAAGGGTATCCAATCAGTCCATATGTTTTCATAATTAAGTTTTTAGAAGGTAGGAATTTTTGATATTTAGTGCTTCCACTTTTGGTTTAGTGCAGGAAGGAGTTTATGATGTAACAGTTAGAGGGCAGGTTTTTATGTTTTAATTTGACTACAAAGTTTTTTTATAAAAGAAAAGAGTTGACAATAAGCTACTTACTAATTATGAACCACTCATCAATTCCTGCTAAGTCAGAGACTTGCAGTACCCTATGGTAAGTAAGAAAGAAAAAGGGATTAAGCAAAGAATTAAACCATTATTTATTTGCCTAAGCCCAGTTTTAGCTAAAAAATATTTTCCTAATGCTGCCCAGATGATGAAGTGGGTCGAGATAGTTTTTCTAGCAAGTAAACTAGCAAAAAGCCAAAAATAGCCAACAAACCGGCCCAAATCCAGAAGGAAGGTTCGCCTGTTTCTTGAGTGTAAGCCCAGGGTAATACGCTTTTTTGCAGGAGCGGCTGTATTTCCCCATGACGATCTTCATAAGTTTCTAGGGTAATTTTCCAGGGCCAAACTTTATTGAGTGAGCCCAGCATGATGCCCGTGAGGAAAGCGATGGTCAGGTCGTGATAGCGCTTGAGCATCCAGTTGATCGCGTGGGAAAAAGAAAGAATACCCACCACACAGCCCAGCCCAAAAGCTAGCAATACACGAAAGTTCTGGTCAAAACTGAGTATGGAAGATAAGCTCAAGTCTTTCAGTGTACCAAAGATAAACTTATATTTACTAAGTAAAATGAGGATAAAACTCCCCGAAATTCCCGGTAGAATCATGGCGCAAATGGCAATCGCTCCTGATAAAAACACAAAGCCCAGATTTTCAGGAGTCTCCGTACGCGTAGCAACTGTAATCAGGTAGCCAAAGATTACCCCAGCCACCAGACTCAACCCAACCCCTGTTGACCAAGCCGTTATTTTGCGCCCTACCACCAAGGCAGACGCAATGATTAAACCAAAGAAAAAAGCCCAAAGTAAGATGGGATGGTGATCCAATAAGTAGAGGAGAATGCGCGATAAACTCACGATGGCCGTGCCGATGCCCAGAAAAAGTACCAATAGAAAGCTCGCGTTAATATATTGCCAAAAGGCTTTGATTTTCAGCCCTAAGAGCAAGCGTAATGCTTGTAGATTGAAAGATTTTAAGGAATTGATAAGCTCTTCGTAGATACCCGAGATAAAAGCAATGGTTCCGCCCGAAACTCCAGGAACTGCATCTGCCGAACCCATCGCGATTCCTTTCAAATAGAGTAATAAATAATCTTTGGTGGTCTTCATAATTTTGTATCAAAAGTTGACTGGGGGTTGTATGACACCAGCCCCTTTTGCGTCTACGCAAGGAAGCAATAACGGGATTAGGAAAGGAATAAATATTTTATTCCTTTGCCAAAAAATGATTGAAAGTATCTCCACGCAGACCTAAGCGCAGGGTTTCCAGCGGAATCACATCATTGGTGGCGATATTTCCGAGGTTTACATTGGCTCCGAGTAGTTTGATAAACCAAACTTGCTGGGGTTTGAGCGGTGCTTCCCAGATAATTTTCTCAAAGGGGATTTTCGTCAGAATTTCTTGTACCAGACCAGAACGCACCTCACCCGAAGAGCGGAATAAACCCACAGTACCGCTTTCACGTGCCTCTCCGATTACTTTCCAAGCACCTGCATCTAGTTCGGCCTGCATTAATTCTATCCATTGGTAAGGGGGAATAATTTTTTCTATGTCCTTAGAACCCACCTCAGAAAGTACTTTGACCTGTTGAGCGAGGGCGGTGATATATTTGCATTTTTCTTCGTGCGGAATTTCGATAGAACCATCCGAAACTTCGGCCAAAGGCATTTGGTATTTATCAAGCACCTTACGGTAATCGTCAAATTGTCCTCGGACAATAAAAGCCTCGAAAAGGGTTCCTCCAAAATAGAAAGGGATATTGGCCTCTTGGTAGAGATTCAGTTTATCTTGCAAATGAGGGGTTACGTACGAGGTAGCCCAGCCTAATTTGATGATGTCAATGTAAGGCCCCGAAGCCTCGATCATGTCTTCTGCTTCTCTTAGGCTCAATCCTTTGTCCATCACCATCGTTAGGCCGTAGTCTCGAACTTTCTTAGTTCGCTCGGGGATGTTGTTCAAAAAATAGTTTTTCATTCTTGGTCAGATCTGAATTGTTCTATAATCTTAAAAAGTGCTTTTTGTGTGTCTAATTCAGGAAAAAAATCATACAAAGAAGTATGTTCTTCAAAATTAAGCATCAGAGCTTGATCTAATAGATGGAAGGCCTCTTGGTAACGCCCAGCGGTGATCAAATAAGCAACGGCACGATAGTACAACCGAGCTTCGATGGGGCATTCTTCTATCCCTTCCATAATCAACTCAATGGCCCGTTGCTCATCTCCTTGTTCGTGGAAAAGATAAGACCATTTGAGCCATAGCTCAGGATTGCCAGGGTAAATTTCCATGGCATTCTGAAAGGCTTCCAAGCTATTAAAAATATTGCCTAATTGATATTCCGTATCGGCTACGACCAGCCAATAATCATCATTGTGCGCATTGATTTGGATCGCTTTTTTGAGGAAATGCAATGCTTCGTACCAGCGTTTTAGCGCGTGTAAGCAGACTCCCACCCCATACCAGCCTTCGTCCCAATTGCGATTTAGGCGAATGGCTTCCTTGTAATTGATGAGGGCGGCGTTGTAGTCCTCCATTTTTTCATAAGCAGCTCCTAGGCAGCAGAGTAATTCGGGGTTGGCATCTCCCTGCTCGAGTGCATCCGTGTAATATCTCTGTGCTTCTTTGTAGCGACCTAAATTCATGTAGACATTACCGATTTCGTAATAAGCAGGAGCAAATTCCTCTTCGCTGAGTGTGGCATACTCGAGTGCTTGTATGGCATTATCATACTGATCCAGCTTGATATAGGTCAATCCCAAATTATACCAGGCCAGATGTGAGTAAGGGTCTTGATCGGTAAAGTTTTGGTAAAAGAGCAGATTTTCTTCCAACTCTCCCAAGATATCAAGACAGTAATTGAGTTCATAAACCGCGTGCTCTTGCGCGGGATTGAGGCTAATGGCCTCCTTGTAGTGTTGTACAGCTTCACGGTATTGCCCCATATTTTGGTAGGCAAAAGCCATTCGGTAATAAACTTCGTCTGGATTATCTGAGAGCAGCAGTGAGTTTTGGAGCAAGTCTAGGGCATCTTCGTAGTTACCCTGCTGGCTAAAGATGGTCTCTTTCAGTAAGATCAGGTCTATGTCGTGCGGGTGAATATTCTCGAGATAGTCGGTAATCTCTAATGCCTCGTCTAGGTAATTCATTTGAGTAAGCACGGAAGCTTTTTGAAAACTGAGTTCAGAAGATAAGGGGAATTGCGTGAGACCTAAATTGCAAGCTTCCAGTGCTTTGGATAATTCTTCCTGATGTTTATAATAACTGATAATGGTTTCGTACTCTTCTACATCAAAAAACAGATGAGCTTCTTCTTCCAACATCTGCTCAAATTTTTTCACTAATAGTTTGGGGGCACCTTCGTGTTGATAATCTTCTTTCATCCTCTTTAATGGTTTATTCATCAAATCCAAAACCGAGCGTCCTGTCTAAGCCAAGGTTTAGCTACTTTTTGGGTGTAATGTGCTTCAATTGCTTAATGAACCCTGCCCAGATTAAACTGATCAATGCAAGCTCAGGGTTTCAGAAGGGTTCATCATAAAACTACAATTTAGTTATCTTTTTGCATTAAGTCTATACTTTTTTATAAGTTCCCGACAAGTCCATTCTACGGTTTGGGCGGGTTCTCTGAACTCAAAAGACAGCACTTGATCTAACTTTTGGCTTTGATAAGAAAACCCTTGACCAAGCCAACAATGGCTTGCCGGAACGGTCTTCTTACCAAAAATCAATTGGCGCCAATACTCAAGACTGAACCTATTAGGAGCCCTTGTCGGTGCCATTGACGATTCTTGTGAGACTTCTGCAAATATTCGCTTCGTGTGTTCTAGCAAGTCTTGACACGAAATATAACCTGCATTGATTAGGAAACGTTCATTTTGCGTTTCAGACAAGAGTAGTCGATAAGTAATTTCGCTTAGATCTCTCACGTCTACGCAATGAAGATTCCCAGATGGGGCTTTCCAAAGACCCTGCCATATTTCTTTGAATATAGAAGTGCAGGGCTGCTCCCAATCACCAGGGCCAAGCAAAGTAGAGGGGTTCATAATGAGTGTAGGGAGTCCTTCTACGCTGGCTCTCCAGACTTCTAGCTCGGCGAGGTACCGTGTTTTAGCGTAGAAGGTATTGAGGTCGGTATCCTGCCACTTGGTATTTTCGTCTATCACGGGATTGTTTTGGGATAAACCCAAGGCCAAAGCCGAGCTCATATGACAAAATTTTTGGATAGGAAGCTGCGAACACACGTGGAGGAGGTTGGCTGTCCCCTGTACATTCCAGGTATACAGTGCATCCTGCTCGCGATGAGATAGCGTATCGAGGTAGGCACAGTGTATGACGTATTCAGAGCCGGGGAGATGCTGCTCGAGTAGCGGTATATCCAAGAGGTTCCCCGGTATGTAAGTCAAGTTAGCTTCTAAGGAAGGAGGAATTTCAGGATGTATTTCTCCCGAAACCAAAGCCTTGATTGGATATCCTTTTTCTAAAAATTTTTGTGCCAAAAAACGACCCGCTAAACTCTCGATTCCCGTCAAAAAAACCATAAATTATTGATTTGATCGGTCAAAGCTGGCCATTATTTATGATAAATTCAAGCTACTTGCGAAGCTTTGTCTTCAAAGCTGGGCATTCAATAAGCTAGCAGATGAAAAACCTGCCCAACGCTTCTCCCGCATGAGCTTTTGTAGCAGCTGGTGGTGGCGCATTCCGTGGCAGTCTGAGCCTAACAGGGCGACCTTATCTTCTCGAAGCAGTTTTTCAGCCATTTCTTTGGAAGCACGGGAATAATGCCCAGTCAGCGAGTTTAGATTTACCTGCAACAGTACTCCCTTTTCTAATAATTCATCCAGTAAGTGTTTTTTTTCGTGGAGGTAGGTATATCTTTCAGGGTGTGCTAATACCGGACGATATCCTGAGGATTGCATCATAAAGATTGCCTCCATCAACAAAGCGGGTGGATTGATAAAACCAGTCTCGAAGAGCACATAGGACTCCCCAAAAGTCAACAGTGGTTGGTCTTGCTCCAATTGCCTCAAAAAGCACTCATCTAGATAATACTCAGCGGCAGCCTCTATTTCTATCTCGATACCTTGGGTGGGCAGATATGCTTTTAGCTCTGCCAGTTTGGCCAAGATTTGCTCAGAAGTATTCGGGTAAAAATCTTGGATCACGTGTGGAGTCGTGATTAATTTTTGATAGCCCAAGGCTTTGAGAGCTCGAATTACTTCGGCTGCCTCACTCAGTGTTTTGACTCCATCGTCTATGCCGGGTAAAAGATGAGAGTGAATATCTGTCTTCAAGGTGGAAGGCAGTTGGGCAGCGGGCGGGTGCGTATCTATTTTTTTCTTTTGAAAATTGGCTGGGATTTTTTTAAATAAAAACTGGATCATTTGTCTTCTTTCTTAAAGGTGATTCTGCGAATAATATTTTGCCATAGACTGAGTTGATCGGGACTCTCTTCATAGTAGCCCCCCGTGTAATAACCTCCGTAGCCATAGCCGTAGCCTCCTCCTTTTCTAACCGAGTTGAGTACGACTGCCATGTTGGATAAGTTGTTGTTTTGAATGAGCCTTTTGATATTACGTACAAAATGCTTCTTTGAATAGTCAGCACGGGTGACATAAAGCGAAACATCTACCTTTTTCATAATAAGAATCGCATCGGTAACCAGCCCCACGGGTGGCGTATCAATGATAATCAAATCATACGTCTTTTTTAGCTCTTCCATCATCAGATCAAAATCCTCTCTGAGAATAAGCTCGGCTGGATTCGGAGGAGTAGGACCAGAGGAAATGAAATCCAGGTTTTTGATCTCGCTCCCTTGTATACAATCTTGGGTCTTTTGCCTACCAATCAGGATGCTACTGACACCGTGTAGATTTTCTGCGTCAAAGGTCAGATGTAGTTTAGGCTTGCGCATATCAAAATCTAGTAAGATTACTTTCAAATCTGACATGGCGATGATTCCTGCTAGATTGGCCGCCACAAAGGTTTTCCCTTCACCACTGATGGTCGAGGTAATGAGCATGGTGGTACAAGAGTTCGTATCAAAGATGCCTTTACCAGAAGGCAGAACAAAATCTAAGTTTGTACGGATAGAGCGCAGCGCTTCATTGATAGAAGCTTTGGGGTTACGAGTCACCACCAGTCTCGTATTTTTGAGGCGACGATACTCGGGCAAGGAGCCTAATACTGGAACGGGTGCATTTTTTTCTAGTTCTTGTTGGCTGGTGAAAGTATTGTGTACAAAATAACGTGCTCCCACTAAGCTCAGACTCAGAAAGACGCCCAAGCTCCCCGCCATTAGATAAATGATTAATTGGTCAGGATAAATAGGATCTCGGGGAATATTGGCTGGAGATAGGATAGAAAATTCGGGCACAATCCCCGCGCTCTTTATCTGTAGCTCCGTCCTTTTACTCAGGAGGGCACTTTGGTACTCCTCGAGTTGATCATATTGGCGTTGAATACGGCTGATCTCTCTTCCTTTGGAGGGTAGATCGGCAAAAGAGCTCTCGATCTCTATGATTTCAGCATTGATATTGCGCAACTGGTCGAGTAGAATTTCTTGAGAGGCGCCTATGAGTATTTTGATATCATCCTTGGCGATTTGTACTCGTTTACTTAGGTCCTTACCAGCGTAGGTTCTTTCTACATTTTTGCTCAGCTCGAGTCTTTCTCTCTGCTCGAGAAGTTTGTGCATTTCGCGAATTTCCCGACTGATGCTTTCATTGTCCAGCAAACCCAAGGAAGGAAGAAAATCTTTTAAGTCTCCTTCTTGATCTACCAAGTCTTCTAGCTCACGTAGCAAGGAGATTTCTCTGGTGATTTCTCTTTTTTTGGTAAATAGTCCTTCTAACTGGTTAATAGATTTGCTGAGTTTTTCATCCACATTTTTGGTTTTATTTTCTAAAAAGAAGCCTTGAATCTCTGATTCGTAGGTAATGAGCGAGTCCTCATAATCCCGGAGCATGATATCGATATAGGCGATCTGTTGTTTATTGGATTTATTTTTTACTTCCACGCTCTTGGTCATGTAGACAGAGTCAGTTGTAGCCACGATATCTCTGGCTTTTACCGGATTATAGTCCGTAAAACTAATCTCTATGATGCGTGCTTCCTTGTTAGAAATGCCTACGCTCAAATTCTTGCGTAGGTAGTTGATCAAATTTTGCTCACGATTGACCACGAAGTAATAAGAACTGATTTCGAGCGAAGGGTCATAAGGACGACTGAGGCTTATTTTTAGCCTGAGGTCAGGTGATTGAGCCGTTTGGCCGAAGCGATAAGTTTTTCGTATTTCCGTTTTACCCTGAGTATAGCTCAGTTCGTACTGTTTTTGGTTAAGAATCCGAAGATTCAGCGGTTGATTGTACAGGTTTTGTGCAAGGGATTGGACTTCTACCCTGAAAGGAGAACTTCTGTAGAGCTCACTATCTAGGAAATTACCTTGTGTGAAATAGCTAACTTGAAGATCTAACTTCTTGATCACCATTTGACTAATCACCTCAGATTGGATAAATTCCAACTCTCCCAGTAATTGCTTGAGGGCATCATTATTCACGTTGAGAAAGCCTTCATAGGCATTTTGAATATTCTTTTGGTACTCGTTGGCATCTAGCTTCATTCTGGAAGTAGACTCGTAGAGCGGCTTCGTATAGCGGAGGTATAAATATGCACCCGTGAATACGGTGGCGAGAATCAAGAGAATCCAAAAAAAACTTTTCCTGAAGACGAGTAGAATCTTTGAGAAGTCTATTTCAGATAGAAAATCACTCTCCTCATCGGACCTTATATAATTATGTGCATCACTGAAGTTATTCAAGATTTTTTAGAATTACTGGTTTGGATCTCAGTTGTTAATTTGTTACGGTGATAATCACCGTAATCACTGAGGCTAAGGAAGTAATAAAACCAAATATAGGCCCAATATCCCTAAGCGTCTCGATGAAGGTTTTTCTAACAGGTTCTACGTAGATGATATCATTGGGTTCTACCGTAAGATCATATTTGCGTAATCCCTCCAAAGTTCTGAGGTTGATCACGTATACATCTGGATTGGATAGGTTTCCTCTAATGAGACGAATGTTAGAAGCCCTCAAATTGTTCCCCATCCCACCCGTTTGTGCCAGCACTTCCACCAGATTAATTTTTTCATTCCTCAGGGGAAAGATAATCCCTTCTGTTCCTTTAAACACGATTACACGCTTATTATTGTATCGAGTACGTACATAAGGGTCGGTATAGATGTCAGAAAATTTAATTTCTAGCAAACTATCGGCCTGATTGAGCGTAAGCCCCTCGAGAGTTACCTCGCCGATCATAGGTATTTTGGCTTTTCCATCTTCCCTGACCAAGAAAATAGGTGCTGTCAATGGAAAAATATTTCCTCCCGCCTGCCCTATTTGATTGGGATTGTTGATATTGTTAAAGTTACCAAAATTTGGATTCTGATTCAGATTACGGTTCTGATTGAGGTTATTACCATCAATGGTAGCTGGCACGAAAGGCTCGACGATAAATTCACCACTATCTGTAAAAATTCGGATTTCAAGGAGGTCATTTTTTTGAATCAGGTAGTTTTTTTCAGCACGTTTGACCGCCTGATTGATCTCGGGAGTATTCTGAATGATACTCTCCTTGGTTTTGAACATGATATTTTGATTATAAACCCCACAGGCACTGAGGCTAGCTCCCATAATCAGAAGGGCGAGCAGGTTTCTCATAATTCTACGGTTATAACAGCACGTACGCACACAGGGTGTTGCTAGTCAATTGATTAGCACCAAAGGTAATTTGAAGAATAGGATTTTACAATTTATCAGCCCAAAACTGAACCAATGCCTAAGCAATCAACTTCCTTTTTCTCAAACGATTCCTTTTCAAGAGCACTTCATAGCAATCAATGAGATGTAGATATTTCTGGATAACGAGTTGTTCGTCAAATTCTTGTTCTACCTTGGCACGGCTGGCAAGTCCCATAGCTTGGAGGGTGAGATCATCTAAGCGATACATTCTTGCCATTTTATCAGCTAGATCTGAGGCACTCTTGACTTGACAAAGAAATCCATTATGCCCCTCATCAATCGTCTGACGACAGCCCGCGATATCAGTAGCAATCAAAGGCTTAGCCATGCTAGCAGCTTCCAGAAGTGAGCGAGGGGTGCCTTCTCGGTAAGAAGGTAAGACCACGCAATCGGCCTGCGCAATGACCTCTGCTACTTGATCGGTCGTACCCAAGTAATCAATGACGCCTTCTTCTATCCAGCTATTTAACTGAGTTTGCGACACGCCCAAATTACGATCTTCATCTAAAAAACCTAATACCTGAAAACGCGCTTGTATTCCTTGTTGCCTCAACTGACGAGCAGCTTCTACGTACTCTAGAATGCCTTTGTCGTACAATAAGCGTGCAATCATTAAGAACTTGAATACCCGATTTCGCTGAAAATGCCGAGGCTGAAACTGATCCAAGGGAATGCCTGAGCCCGGCACCAAATCGCTCACCTTACGGCGGATGAGCCCTTCATCTAAAAATAATTGTAAGTCGTCTTCATTTTGAAAAAAGACTCTCTTGGGAAAGCGAAAGGAAAGCTTGTAGAGCATCTTGGCTACTTTGGAGGTCAAGTCATCCCTTAAAAACACGGTTCCCAAACCACAAACATTATTGATTACCAATTTGCGAAAAGGAAGTGCCGCTAGGGTGCCATAAATGTTGGGCTTGATAGTGAATTGTAATAAAGCATCAGGCTTGGCTTCGCGATAGATTTGGTACAACTGTCGCATATATTTCAAGTCCTGTAGAGGATTAGAGCCTTTGCGCTCCATGTGTACGGGGTAGAATTCACAGCCCATCTCGGTAAGGTAATCAGAATACTTATCGGGTGGAGCAATTGCGATCACTTGATGCCCTTTGTCAATCAAGGATTTTGTAAGCCCTCTGCGAAAATTGTAAATATTCCAAGAGGTATTCAATACAATAGCTATACGCATAATTGTTAGGGTTTTTTAGGATGAAACATCATTACGTTACATAAAATATTCATCACTGATCCCAGACGCACGTACCTCGGTTGAAGATTGAGTTTTGTTTGAGATATTTCTATCTGCCTTTGTAGGGACGACATGAAATTGTTTTTTGTTTTCTTTTTTCGCAAATTTAAGGATTCTTTGAAAAGAGAGATGTCAGGTAAATTAATCCTATATTAAATAAATGATAAGGCAGACTAACCAATAGAACCACCCTTACTCCTGTATGAACAAACCTTACAACACGACCAAAGCAAAAGAGAAAGCCATTATGGTGGCACTCATCACAGAACAACAAAACGAAGAGACCACACGGACTTATCTTGATGAATTAGCTTTTTTGGCAGAAACCCTCCAGATTGAGGTGTTGACTGCCTTTACTCAAAAACTTTCCAAACCAGATTTTAGAACGTATATCGGTAAAGGAAAATTATCCCAAATCAACACTTTCGTAAAAGAGCACCAAGTGGATATGGTCATCTTTGATGATGATCTGAGCCCTTCTCAGGTAAGAAACATCGAGCGTGAGATCAATGGTTCGGTGATAGACAAGGCCGAATGCAAAATCCTAGACCGCAGCCTTTTGATTCTGGATATCTTCTCGAGCCGTGCCAAAACCATACAAGCTAAAACGCAGGTGGAACTAGCGCAATACCAATACCTCTTGCCCCGCCTGACCCGTATGTGGACGCACTTGTCTAAACAAAAAGGAGGGATTGGAATGCGTGGTCCGGGTGAAACCGAACTAGAAACTGACCGACGTATTGTTAATGATAAAATTGCACTACTCAAGAAAAAACTGGATAAAATTGACCAGCAAAGTGTAACCCGTCGCAAGCGGCGGGGGCGAATGGTGCGTTTGGCTTTGGTGGGTTATACGAATGTGGGTAAGTCCACGATTATGCGTTTGCTCTCCAAGTCGGATGTGTTTGCCGAAGATAAGCTCTTTGCCACGGTAGACTCGACCGTGCGGAAAGTGGTCATCAACACCTTGCCCTTTCTGCTCACCGATACCGTTGGGTTTATACGCAAGCTGCCTACTTTACTTATCGAGAGCTTCAAATCTACTTTGGATGAGATCAAAGAGGCCGACATTCTTTTACACGTGGCGGATATTTCCTCCCCTCAGTGTGAAGAGCAGATTCAAGTGGTCAATCAAACCCTGGTAGAAATCGGCGCAGCCGACAAGCCAACGCTGCTCATTCTCAACAAAATAGACTTGGTAGAAGACCCAACCGTCCGCCTGCTACCCAATGGGCAATCTAATGGGAATGTGATCCGTATTTCGGCTACCCAACAACAACATATAGACGAACTGCGAGAGCGCATTTACGACCTGGCGATTGAGAAATATTATGCCTTGTACCCCAATTACAAACCCAATCAGATTAATCCCTGAGGGCTATTTTCGGCCCCGTAGTTCAACGGATAGAATAGGCGTTTCCTAAACGCTTGATCCAGGTTCGATTCCTGGCGGGGCTATTTTTCTTCTCTTTACTGAAACTAAACTATTCCAAAAAGTGAAGATGGCGGAAATTCTTTAGGATAAATATGCCCCCCTTTAAAAATAAACTGATAATGACTAAGGAAAAAGTATTAGAAACCATCCGTGAATTCCCCGATGAGTTCGCCCTGGAAGATTTAATTGAGAAACTCATCTTCATCGAGAAAGTAGAGAGAGGTCTGCGAGACCTAGACGAAGGTAAGACACGCTCCCACGAGGAGATCAAAAAGGTGGCGAAGTCTTGGCAAGCATAGTCCGCTTATTTTATATCGAGTCTACTACTCAAGCTCTTCGTATTCTATTTACCAAAAAGGTTTTTGCGAATTCCCTGCGATCAAGAAAATAGACGATGGTAAGCATTCAAAACGGGTGGCGGAGTTGTTGGAGAGGATGATTGAGAAATTTGAGAAAAAAACTTAGCTTTTATCTCGATAAGTAAATATTGATTACGTAAAACCATTCTCTCTTGCAAATTTGATTAGTCCTTTTATGTCTTTCACCCCTATCTTATCCATCAGATTACGTCTATGAGTATAAACAGTCGTCATGGCTATATGAAGTCTAGAAGCTATTTCAGAAGTGTTAAGCCCTTTTACAATTAGAGAAAGTATACTAATTTCACTCTTAGTAAACTTAAGTTGTGTTTTGATGGCATCCATCTCACTAAGATTAGAGAAGAACTTATTCAGGCTTCTAATGGCTCGCGCTTTCAGCTTACGATACCTATCAACGGATAGTTCCGACCCGAATTGCTTGGTGTACTCTTCCTGAATTTCAGACACTATTTCAGCGTGACTTAAGCCATCTATAGATTCTAATTCGCAGTACTTATTGAATACATATACATATTTTGGGTAATCTTGGTTGAAAGATTGCAACTTTTCAAGAAATTTTTGATAAAAGTACGATTCACTTTTACCTAGTAGATAAGCCGACAGAAGGCGCATCGTTATGCTAATCTCAACACCACGTTGATCAAAAGTGTCGGGACTTGGTGAGATGCCCTCTCCTGAGATATTCCTAGCTTCTTGTTCTGTGGCATATTTCAGTAGGGTAACCAGAAAAAAATAATTCTCTGCTCGGTGCAGCTCGGAACATTGTTCTACTGATTTTGCAAGAACTTCCTTTATGATGTCTTCTATATGTCCATGTTCTAGATCTTTGTATTGTCCCTTGACGGAGTCAAACAGGTATTTAGTAATTTTTGGGTAATCAAGCTTCAGTTTTGAGTTCGAGTTGCGGAAGTAGGCTTTAATTGCCTCAATCCCCTGCTCTACAACAGAAATAGGTGGTTCAGAAAGCGGATTTAAGTCTAGTTCCAAGGCTCTTAGTTTTGTTAGATAAGCAAAGGAGGGAGGTAATTGTGTAATCTGATTTTCAGAGAGATATAATCTTCTTAAAGAAGACAATTCTCCAAATTTTAAAGGAAGCTCCTTTAAACGATTCCTCTGAGCCGCAATCGTTTCTAATTTATTGAGATTGGCGATTGTATCAGAAAGATACTCAATCAGATTATCATATATTTTTAATTCTTTTAGAGAGTTTAAACTCCCAATACTATTAGGAAGATGCTTCAAATGATTGCCACGAACATTTAGTAGAGTCAATCTTGAGAGATTTCCCAAAGATTCGGGCAAAAATGTAATTTGATTGCTACGCAAAATAAGACTTTCTAAATTTCTTAATTGTCCAATCTCATCAGGAATGGTTTTTAAATTAGCATAGGAAATCTCTAAATGTTTCAGATTTTGTAAACGTGAAATCTCTGGAGGTAACTCGGATATTTGATTTCGGTCAGGATAAGCCAAAGAATTAACACCTCCCAATAGTAGGCTTTCCAATTCAATCAAATCAAATACTTCATCTGGAATTTCACGCAATCCCAAATTACCTAAATCCAGATAGACGTTGTCTCTTTCAGATGCTTCTTTGATTCTTTGCTTCACAGAATCATATGATAGTTTGCTAGAATTATTAGGATGAGAAGCACCTCCAAAGCGCCCTATCACCTCTTGAATATCCTGAGTCAACACCTTCATCTTTTGTTCAAAAGTGGTCTGATCTATGACCCCTTGCTCTAAGCGTTGCTGATGATTAATAAGGCGGCGACGAAAGTTGGAAGCTTCACTTTCCACCTGACTGCTTTTTTTACCAGATTGATAAGCATGCTCTTCCAGAAAGTCAATGGCTTTGCTGATGTTGTTATCTTGGAGTGCCTCCTGTACTCCTTGCAGTGTGTATATGCCAGAATCCTTTTTTGAAGTTTGGGATTGCTTAGTAAAATAATCACGGACGGCTTCTATTCCCTGTTCGGCCACTTCACGAGGAGGATATATAAGAGGATTTCTGGTGATTAATATTTCTTTAAGGCTAGATAGTTGAGTAAAAGAGGCAGGGAGAGTTTGAATATGGTTATCTTCTAAATCTAATACTTGTAGTTGGGTCAGGTTGGCAACTTCGTCAGGAAGTTCGCTTATTTCATTGTAGCCTAAGTATAGTTTTTTGAGTTGCGTCATTTGGAAGATAGCAGGAGGTATTTCCCCTATCTGGTTGTAGGTAAGCCAGAGTTCTTCCAAATTGGTCAGATTAGTGATTTCATTGGATATGCTTTTTAGCTGGTTGTCATTGACCCTTAAAGACTTAAGACTTTCTAATTGGAAGACAGGCGCAGGTATTTCGGATAGGTGTAAACCACTGAGCCAAAGCTCCTCTAATTGCGGTAGAGCCAGAAGCTGATCGGCAAATTTTTCTATTTGATTAGGTTTTTGGTCTCCCCTGCGGCCAAGAATGAGACATCGGACTTGAGTTAGTTCGTTAAAGCTATCTGGCAAGACGTTTAAGCCCATATTACTTAGATCTAGTTCTCTAGCTTGGTGGTCTAGGGCGGATTGGATTTCTTGGAGGGCACTCCAGTAAGTACCATCCTTTTCACGAGAAGAAAGCATCTTTATGACCGAAGAAATAATTTGCAAAAACGCCTCAGTAATCCCTGCAATCTCTATGTCTTTATCCTTGCGGTCTTTATGGAGATTTTGAACTTGTTCAAATTGATCTCTTAGTTTTCTAGCTGCCTCTATTAGGTTACTTGAACCTTCCTCCATTTTCTCATCTGTAAGTAGTAATAATTGGTCAAAGGCTTCTTGGAATTTATGCTCAATTACCAAATTTCTCAAAGACATTTCTTGGGAGGAAGAGGCCTTGTAAAAATAGTTCTTGATTGAAGGTAAACTGTTGAAATAAGGCCAATTGAAAAGTTCACCAGAAAGATTCTCTATATCGTTGCCTACTAGATACAATGCCTTTAGGTGTTTATGATTTAATAGTTCAGTTGGAAAATGAGTGATTTTGTTCTCAACAATACTGAGTAATTCTAATTTTTTTAGAGAGAGTAAAAATGGAGGAAATTCACGAAGCTCATTTCGGTTTAGATGTAATCTTTTAAGATTAGTCAGATTTGTGAACTCATCGGGAAGAGACGTAAGATGGTTGTCTTTAAGGGCAAGAACCTCAAGTTTGTTTAGATTCCCAATTTCAGGAGGCAAAGCTGAGATAGCATTAGCGTTGAGGATAAGTTTTTCCAGATTAATTAGATTTCCTATTTCTTTGGGAATTATAGATATTTTGTTAACGACAGTTTCGGTAATTTTATCGTCGTCATTATACTCTTCTCCAAGCTTTAATACTGTTAGTTGCGTCAATTCAAATACTTCTGGCGGAACTTCGGTAATTCCTAAATTGCCTAAATCTAGACTCCTAAGTTCTTTCTCTTTGGCTTCCTGAATTCTCCTCAAAGCCTCTTGGTATCCATCTGATAAAACAGGCTCAATCCTAACCTTCTTAATCTTCCCCCTCAAAACCTCCGGCATCGGAATGCTTACAATGTTGGCTCGGTCGCCCTCCGCTTCGCTAACGATAACGGGGGCTAGGCTTTCACCCTGGTATTGATTGACGACCCCCTGGCTGATTTGCAAGAGATTATCCTGCTCCTCGGAAGGAGCTAGGGTATGATAGAGCATCAACTGGCGGATGATCTCGCCTTGGCGTTGGGTGTTTTGTAGCGATTGGACAATCTCTTTTTTCATCTCCTGGGGATTGATGATCGCCAGAGCCGTGAGTTGAATGGCACTCTTGATGTTTTTCTGGCGAGGTAAGCGAAGGTGCTGATCGGCGTATTGATGAAGGAAATTAGCCAATTTGAGCTTGCGTTTGGGAGCTAAGATCGTAAAGCGTGCGTCAAACTGGCGGAGTAGCTCGTCCCGAATATCCTTTTCCATGTCATAAAGCTCATGGCCTACCTCTCGGCAGAGCGTGGAAAGGAGTAAATCGGGCACGGCCATTTGGGGGATATGCGCGAGCTGGTTTTCGGACTTGGGATAAGTCTTGAAATTCAGCCAAAGCTGATAGAGTAGGTCTGGGGTAAAAAGTACAGGTAGGGCGGCGTGGAGGGCAAAGATGTAATGCCCTTCGCCCGGGTAAATTTTTTGGAAGCGTTCGCGGTAGGCTTCAATTCTATTTCGGGTTGTTTCCTGCATTTCCTAAAATGTTTGCAATGAGATCTTGTACTTCGGCTTTGCTGCGGCCTTGGTTTTTCTTTTGTTGGATGAGCTGTTTGGGATTGGTGATTTTGCCCCGCAGTACCTGAACAGCACGATTCAGACCCAAGGGGCTGACCTCAAACATCGGGATCATCTGGCGAACGTATTCCGCCGAGGTATTCGCCCAGCGAGACTTGGGGACAGGGTTCAGCCAAGCCACTTTGGTGCTTACCTGCTTACGGAGGCTATGGAGCCAAGCTCGGGTAGTGTCGATTCGTTCGGGTTGCATTCGGCCCCGGGCGGCACCCGCGTCGCTGATGATGAGGACGGACACATTTTGGCGGGCAAATGCTTGATAAAACTGCTCCAAAGACACGGACTTGGTATGGGCTACATCTCGGAAGAGGGATTGCTCCACCACATTTTCAAAATAAAAATATTGATGCAAGCGGGTTTCTTTCTCATATCTTTTCAGAGTCTGCTCCACCACTTGGAGTAAGCTCTGACTTAGGCGGTGGAAAGGAGTCATGGAGCCGTGGTGGTCAATCAACGTGACCAGTTGAGAGGTATTGATAAATTTCTTTTTGTAAATAGGTTGGTCAAAAAAGCCCTGCTCGGCTACAGCCTGAATCGTGGCCGGGAGGTCGATTTCTTGGCTTTTTTGCTCGGCTTGCATTTCTAGAAAGAAACGCCAGTTTTGCTTCATTTGACGCTCATTGAGCGACCAGTAATTTTGGGTAAATAGAAAATTATATTGCTCGGCTTCTGAGGATTTGCCCATCACAGGGGCGGAAGGATTATCTGCTACATTGCCCAGACTGATATTGATTTGCTCGGATTCCCAAGCCTCGGTTGCTTCCTCCTTCTCTTCGGGTGGTTTGGATTCTTCTTTTTTATCCTTTGGTTGACCCGTTTTAGGGTCAGTAGATGGCTCTGGGGCGGGCGGCTTTGCATCGGGATTCTGGGTTTGGAGTTCCTTGCTTTGCCATTCTTCCGTGATAGCTTGCTCGAATAAATCCCTGAATAAAGTAGGGTTTTGGTTGGGCTTGAGCCAAAGGGTTTGGCATAGGAAAAACAAACGCTCGGTATCTTGCAATGGCAAAGGTCTTTGCAAAGCCCGTAGGAAGGTGAAGTACTCTTCTATCCCCAAGGGAAATCCCTCGGCTTTTAAGCTTTCAAAAAAACGATATAGGGGTAAATTATTCGGCATCGGCAAAAAATTGATTGGCTTCCCAAGTTTTAAGTAAAACTTGGCGATAGGGTACGCCTTTGTGGTCTAGCAAGTCTAGTTGATCTAGGAATTGTTGTTCTAGTTTACTCGGTTGGCGTTGATTTTCGGCTAGTTCTTTTTTTAAGTTGCTGTATTTTTGAATGATCTGAAACCACTGAATCAGTTCACTGGTTGATGGTTTTTTCTCTCCCGTGGCGAGTTCTTGCTCTAATCGTTCCCGAATGCTGAGGAAAGAGGCCACTACTTTATTCAGCAGTTCATCATCTACTTGGTCAAAATGACTGCTTACAATCTCGGCCAGACGATCTTTTTCAGGAAATTTGATTTCGTGGAATAGGCAACGTCTCAGGAAAGCAGGAGGTAATTCTTTCTCTCGGTTACTGGTGATCAAAACAATGGGCTTGCTCTTGGCACGAAGTCTTTGGCGGGTTTCTTCAATGACAAACTCTTGCTTATCTAGCTCCAGAAGTAAGTCATTGGGAAAGTCAATGTCCGCTTTATCAATCTCATCAATCAAAACCACGTTAGGAACTTCACCATTGGCTTGTCTGAGGAAGGCCTTGCCCAATTCGCCTAAACGGACGTATTTCTTAGGGTTTAAATCCTGATCTTGTTGAACTTGGGCATCTCGAAGGCGACGAATAGCATCGTAGCGGTAAAGCCCTTCCTTCGCTTGGGAAGTAGACTTGATATCCCAACGAAAATAGTGTTTATTCATTTGCTCCTTATGCAGTTCGTAAGCTACCGCTTCGGCCAAGCGAGTTTTACCACAGCCGGGTTCGCCCATCAGGAGCAGAGGGCGACGCAGCCAAATAGCTAAATTGACGGCTTCCACCAAATCGGGGGAGGGAAGGTAGGACTCGATGGTTCGCTCGTGGGGAGTTCCGGCGTACAGCATGATGGCCTGCGCTAATTGATCGCCTGAATATTGGATTAGATCGCTCATAATTTTAGAGTAATTCGCGTATGCTTTGAAATTGAAATTCTTGGCAGATTTTATCAATCAGAAGCGCGGGCGAGCCAGCACAATGCGCTACCCAAGCTTCAAAGTCTTGATTCATCAAATGATTCCCCACTAGATTCCCGATATTAAAATCTACCCAAGTACTGAGCAACTGGGCAGAAAGTGCCTGAATGGGCGAGAGGTCAATAAAGCAAGGGCGTGGATAGGCTTTCGGCTCAAACCGCTCACAGGGTACAAAGTGTGGCTTGGCCTCGAGGGTGATTTTTTCTTCTTCACTCAGAAAAAGTAATAGCTTGTATTGAGAGTCGACTGATTTGGCCTCGGCATACAGCTTTGACCAGAATTGCTGGGCAAAATTCTCAAACTCGCTCGACCGCAGAAAGACTTTGGGGCTATAAAAGGTAATGACAACGTGTTGGTTAGCAAGTATTTGGCAAACCTTCTGGATAATGACAGCTTGCTTTTCGTCGAGATTATAATCAGGGAAATCGTCCGAGCGCTCTACTTCTCTACACAGCCAGTCCATCACACCCCGAAAATCTTGAGAAAAACTAGGAATGCTAAAATCGAGAGGGATCATTTTTTTCTGACCACTCAGCACTTCAGAACGGCACAGTAGCTTATGCAACCAACGCTGCCCGTAGCCCGCGTTGCCGTGGATAAAAAAAGCGCCGACGCGATTGTTTTGCAGATAGCCATTCAGGTAACGCTTTTGCTTCTGGAAATTCAAGCCTTCTAAGGCTCGTCCTAAATCGTAGCGAACGAGTTGTTTTTTCTTTTCTTGGAGTTCCGTTGTCATTTCATCTCTGTCTTGCTCTTCTTGCTTCAAGAGTTTTTCTAATTGCCGCTTCTCCAAAACCTGCGTAATTGGGTTGATATGACTCTTGGCTTCCTCGATAGCTCCAATATTCTCATTCTTCTCTTGGATGAGCGTTTTGAGTTCGTTGATACGGGCTTTTATTTTTTCTAGGGAGCTAGATTCCATACTGAGATTTGGAAAGATTTGTCTGACTTGAGCCTAACTACAAATTAAATACGTGTTAGAGGATATTTCTATCCCGTAAAATAAGGATTTGTCAAGATTTGGAAAAGTAAACATTAAGCCTCGTACAAATCTCTTGCCTTCTCTACATAATTCAGAATAGCACGACGGATACGACTGCGACGTGTATTGGCTTCTTCGTTCGTAATTAGGGACTGGTCTACTTCGTCTTCCAGTCCGGCAAGATTGCCCTTCACCAGTCGGAGCTTGGTAATTAAGTCTTCATCGTTTTGTGCTTCCAGAAAAGAAATAAACTGCTTGATTGCTTTTTTTAGATTTTCAGAAGAGGCGAGGTTTTCAATTTCATCCAGGGTTGCTTTGGCAGAGGGCAGAGTTGTTTCCCCAGAAGGAGTGGTTGCAGAAGACTGAGCGGCTGCTAGCTTTTTCACTAAATCTTCTCGGTCTTTTTCCAGCGTGTCGATTTGAAATTCGATTTGATTGCGTTCCAAAGACTGCGTGACAGGATTTAGCATTCCCAAGGATTCATTGAGCTTCTGGATAAGCTCGTCTTTCTGTTGGATGAGGTTTTGGATTTGTTCTGGGGTCATGGATACAGTTTTCAAAAGGCTCATGAATTAGGTCTTTAACTTAGATCGTATTTCTTCTATCTTTTGCTTTAATCTTTCCAGATCACTTTCTTTGGAGGCAATGATGAATTCAGCCTGTTTGCGCTCCATTAATTGGGTGATGGGGTTCAGTAAGTTCAGATTCCCTTCCAAAGTAGAGATGATATCGGATAGTTGCTCAAAATTTTGCTCCAAACCTTTTAATCTACTCTCATATAGCGGCCTTAGAGAGTCATTTTGTGTGATTTTTGGCTTTAAATCTTGAAGATCATTTTTTTGATCAGAAATTTGATCAATTACTTTTCTTGCTCTTACCGCTTGTTCTATAGAGTCGAGGGAGATTTGAGTTAGCTGCCCATCTATAAATTCAGTGGCAACACCCACCGCGATATTCTCTCCACTTCCTAAGCCATCGGGCTGAGGCACATCGGTAATCATACCAATGACTCCTCCCAGTTTTATATCAAAGATTGGCCCTCCACTCACTCCATAGGTCACGGCATTTGCCTGATCTAGTACGATTCTTGGGCGATTGAAATCATCCAAAGCCCTTGTGTCTAAGATTTTACCCTGAATCGGAAATCCATTAATAGCAGAGTGATCTGGAAAACCAAAGGTTTCAAATGGGTTTCCTTTACTATATTGGCTAGGGATTATTCTCAGCGGTGCAATATGATTAGGTAAAGCAGTATCCAATTTAATAAGAGCAATATCGCCCTCTCCTCGATCCAAACGGAAAATTTGTTTCGCCTCAAAAGATAGCTTAAACGCACCTGTAGCGTTAGCCAAAACCACCTGAATCTGCTCTGGATTGCTTAGCACGTGGGCGCAAGTCAGCACGTGTACCTCGCCATCAATAACAAAGCCAGTTCCCCTTTCTCCTCCACTCTCGATGCGAGCGATAGAGAACTTCAAATTATCTAGGTGCTCCATTAAGCTTAGGCGTTAGAAGAAGATGATTCTGGTTTTTCCTCAGGCTTTTCTTTATTCCAAGTGAGGGTCACTTCAAGGTTCCCCTCGGTACTGGTGCTGGCGATAATTACCCCGGCCTGCACATTAAATTTCAGCCCTAATTTTACTTGAACTTGATCTGGGCTACTGGGGATATCTTTGACTTTATTTATCACGGCACTAGCGACCTTTTTCAGCGTGTTCATGGAGTTTTCAAACCTTCCAGCTATTTCGTTAACACCACGGCTGGAGACAGGTTGCATTCCTTGTGAGGTAGACTCAACCGGAGTTCTCTCGTCTACCTCTATCATAATATCATCTTCTGTAAACTTAATTAACTTACTCATATGGGTAGGGTATAGGATTGAATATGTCTCGTGAAAATACTACAAAATTTTATTTTTCTAAGAAAAATGTCCTTGCAAACCTGATTTTCCCCTCCTCATAAAAGTTTTAACCCCCTGTCTCACCCGATAAGGCTTCTCCTGTTTTGCATCTTTGAGCCATAACCAAAAACAAAATTCAGCTATGAATACAATCAAGAAAGATTTAATTCTAGAAAACAAACAAACTCTGAGCATTCCTAGGGAAGTGCTCAAGGGGATTTTCAGAGAAGTGCTCGATGAGTATCAGGAAGATTTGAAAGCCTCTTTTGCCCAAGAAGCAAAAGAAGAAGTCTTGATGACTCGTCAAGAAACCGCCGATTTACTCGGGATTTCTTTACCCACGCTCAACGCTTGGCGTCAGAAAGGGATTCTCAGACCGCGCCGGATGGGTAGAAAGGTTTATTATCTCAAAAGAAACGTTTTGGCCACGCTTAAAAACCAGTCTAAAAAATGAGAGAAGATACCACCAACATTCGAGTAGCTGTTCCCAATGACTTATACAGTCTCATTGAGCAAGAGCAGCAGAGACGCTACAAAGAGACAGGCCGCAAGCCTGCTCTCGCTAGTATTTTACTAGAATGGGCTAAATTGGGAAGTGAACAGAATTCTGATCAAGATTTTGAACAGGAAACTGCTCCTCCTGAAACCTATCTTCCTGCATCCAGCAAGTACCTTTCTTCTCTGGAAAATGAATTGACACGCTGGCAAAGAAATCTACAAAACCGCCAGCAAGCGATTGAACAAAAAGAAAAAGCTCTCCTACAAAAACAAGAAGAGCTCATCCATTACAAGGAAGGGATCATCAGCCAAAGTATGCTTTCCAAAAAGCTACAATGGGAACTCGATCAGAGACAAAGGGAAATAGAGGAGCACAAAAAGCTTATCGCTGAGCAAAAACGGGAGATCAAAAATCTAAGAGAAGAATTGAGTGAGGCGCAAGCGGATTTTAAAGAGATCATCCGCGATGCCCAGCGACGCACACAGGAAGATTGGTTGATCGCACTTGCTCCTACCCTCACGAATGTGATTAACTTACTCAGTCAGAGTAGCAATAAGCAGCATTTTCAGTTACTCCAACAAGAACTAATCAAGCTGCAAAAATATCTTCAAGTGCCAGAAGTTGATTCTCAGTCGCAAAAGAAGATCAATCCCGAGGCCAAGTGAAAGTTGAAAGAATCTCTGACTCAAAGAAAGAAAAACCCGATTCAGCTACTTAAATCGGGTTTTTGCATTTCAGCGATTTGCATCCAAGGCTTGCCAGAGGGCTTCGCGTTTCTCCTCGTAGATGCTCTGCAAAAGTTTGGTGGCTTCCTTAGGACTAGGACTTCCCTGCTTGGCGTCTTGCATCGAGAATTGAGCAAAGACTTCCCTGGCCGAAGTCGCTTCTAGCCAAGCCGGATGTAATTCTGGCAATTTTGTTTTAATGAGCAGCCCGACTTGGTAGAGCAAAGCTTGATGTTCGGCCAGGAGATTCTTCAAATCCTCGTAGCTCACCTGAATCAGAGGATGATTAGAGTTGGTCATCGTAGTTGGGTTAGGGTGTATGAATTTATTTAACGTCAAAGTTACGTAACTTAATTGCGAATTGCAATCTCTGCTCCATTAAAAAATGCTCAAAAGTTAATTTACTTTTATCTTTGCCCGAGAACAAGCAGAAAATTCTATGGCTCTTCCCGAAGATAAACGCACCATCCAGACTGTCCTCAAAAAAACGGAAATAGAAAAGCTCCGTGTCGTGGCCGAGAGCAAAGGCCTTTCCATGAGTGCCTTCATCCGGATGCTTTTGATCCAAGAAATCAAGGAGTATGAAAAGGAAAATGGGGAGATCGAGGGAGACAGAACTTGAACTGTATTTTGAAACATCAATGCTTTCAACAATAGCTTATTAGCTACGCATTACTCAGTGTATTTTTTCCAAAAAATTGAAAAATTAAAAACTTTTTCCAATCTTGCAGAAATCTCAATAAGAATATTTGATGTTCTCGCTGCTATGGCCATTCTACATCTGAAATTCTTTGCAGAAATCAATCATTTTAAATTAGTACAGAAAATGTCTGAGGTAACACCTGATAAGTGTCATTTTGGCCTTCTCATTTAGTTCTATAGCTAAATATCCTCGATCTATTACATTACAAATGAGATAGTTTGTACTACATTATTCTATTATTATCGATTCAGGATTTGGTAATTGATTCTTTTGATACGGTTTTGAAGTTTGTTTGGTTAAAAATACCAACTTTATTAGCAAGGTTTATACTGATAAATTAATAATGACACGAATATTAATCGGTGGAAAAATCTGCGTAGTGGTAATACTATTTATTTTCCACTCTATTGACTTTTGCAAAGCAAGAACCATCTCCAATGGCTTTGAAGTAAGCAATGTAATACCGAGCGAAAACGAGATTTCTGTCCCAAGAGACCAGCGCGTAGAGATCAGTTTCTCAGAAGAGATTGATCCAGCTAGTATTGAAGGAAATGTAATCATAAGGAGTAATTATCGGGCAGAAATCAGGTTCTCGCCTTCTTCTCCTATTATTGAAGACAGAAGAATAATATTTGAGCCAAGCGATCCCTTTTTGGCAGGAGAAACCATCTATGTAGTACTTACTCAAGGACTTAGAAGCATAGAAGGAGACTCACTCACACCTTACACCTTTCTCTTTACTATTGAGACTAAAAAAACAGAGACAAATACCTGTGATATTGAATTTCAGGAGCTGCCTACTTGTGCTGGCCCTACGAGTAGGCGAGTAGATAGCTTCTATCCCGCGGATTTTAACAACGACGGGAGGATAGATATCGCTTTCGGTATTCGGGATGGCGAGGCTGGTGATGTAGGAGTATACCTCAACGAGGGTAGTCTTAACTTCAAAAGAATCGTGTCTGATGAACCAGCCGCGGGGATTAACTTCATCAGTGCCGCGGATATTGACGGGGACGCTTGGATGGATATCGTCGCCTCGATTGATGGAGTTGGCTTTGTCTACTACCGCAACCTGGGAACTATCAACGAGGATGGGGATATAGATTTCGAGCGAGAAGAAATTTATGTTCCTGGTAATCCTGTTCAAGCTCGTTCGGTTTTTACGACTGATATGGACTTGGATGGGGATATAGATGTTTTGGCTACTTATGACAACAGAGTCGTGTGGTTCGAGAACCAAAACCTCGGTAGCTCTTTTGCCGAAGGAATTATAGACAACAATTTAGTGAGTGCCGAGCAGGTCATTGTAGGAGATTTAGATGCGGACGATGGAAATTTAGAGGTAATCGCCGTCTCTCAGAGAAGCCCCACTGGCGAAGTGAAATGGTATGATCCATCGTTTTTGGATAATAGTGTTCAGTTTTCATCACCAGAAACTATAAGCACAAATGAAAACTTCACTAGTTCCGTGTTTGCAGCTAGGTTCACAGATGCAAAGGTAGCTATCATCACTTCAGCCTTGCGAGATGGCAAAGTTAGGTTTTACAGGAATAACGGAGACCCAGCATTCCCCCCTAACGGTACAGAACTGGTGCCAGATGCAGTGAATGCCTCGTTTGTGCATGCTGCCGACTTGAATGGTAGCAAACAACTAGATATTATCGCTGCTACACAAAGTACAGGAGATAAGGTTATCATTCTGTACGAAAACAACCCTTCCTCGAGTAGTATTTTCCAAGAAGGATGTGAGGTTGTTAGTTCATTGAAAGAAGCCGAAACAATCTATGCTGCCGACCTAGATGGAGATAGAGATATGGACCTTGTGGCAAGCTCCATCGCCAATGGACAAATTTCATTTTATATTCAAGATAATCCAGAATCTCTTGGAATTATAGGTGATAAAAATCCTTGCGAAGAAGAACCTATCACTTATCGTACTCCGAAGGCTCCAGGGTTCAGTTATAAGTGGGAAGTGACGGGAGGAGATGTCCAAGGGAGATGCGACAATAGAGTCGTGAGAGTCATCTGGTCTTTGGGGGAAGATAGAAAAATAACCTTGGTCAAAAGAGGAGAATGCCGCGATGATACCTTAGAGACAAATATTACTGTGAATCGATCTCCATCTCCAAATATCAATGGAGATGCCAACGTCTGCGTTGGTGAAGATGAAGAATACAAGACGGACATCATTCCTTTGGGGCAACCTCAAAGCTCTTACCAATGGGAAGTATTGAATGATGAAGGTGAAATTCTCGGAGATAATACCAAAAGCGAAGTAAGGGTGCGTTGGGCTCAACCAGGAAAAGCAAGTTTAGTTCTAACTGAAATTAATCAATCGGAGTGTCAGTTAACTGATACAATTACAGTAGACGTGAATTCCTTGCCTATTATTCCTGATTTAATGGGTAATTCGCGGGTTTGTCTTATTGACGGCGGTAGAGACCAAGAGGTTTATAGTTTACCAGAAGATAATTTTAATAACTATCGTTACCACTGGGAAATAACTGGTGGAGAACTTCTAGATCCAGCAAGCACAGGAAATCAGGTGATTATTCTTTGGACAAATTCATTTCAAAATCTGATTACCGTCACAAAAGAAGACACGATTACAGGATGTAGTAATACACAAGATTTTACAATTGATGTATTTGACAGACCTACCCCTGTGATTATTCCTAGCCAAGATGGAAGAGCCTGCCTGAATCAAGCAATTGAATATCGTGTAGATAGCCTAGGCTCAGACTTTATGTACACTTGGACCATCACCAAAAACACAGGTGAAATAGACACAGTCGCTACTAATCCAGGTTTATTCTCAATAGAACAGACTTGGCCTGATACCACTTCTAGGGTTCTGGCAGTACGAGTAGCACTCGTGGGTGGCGGTTGCAGTGAAATTGATAGAATTAAGATCAGACCTCAAGAGTACCCTGAAGAAATTAGGATTGAGGGAGAGAACGAAGTATTTGGTTGTATGGGTGAATCATTAACCCTGAGTACAACTTCTCAGTTTCCAGGAGTAAGATACCAATGGTTCAGAGACGATGAACCCTTTGGTTCTGACTCCGCCTTCTTGGATATCGAGCTTGACGATGTTCCTCATGAGTATTATGTTGTAGCAGATCAACTTCCTTGCACTCAAATATCTTCTCAGGCAGTTAAGGTGATACCACGCACCTTTGCTATACCAGAGGCGTTCACTCCGAATGGGGATGGTAAGAACGATAGATTCTTAATCTATCCCAGTCAACGAGATCTAAGGGAGATTGAATACGCGGAGATCACCATCAAAAATCGCAATGGAAATATAGTTTACTTTACCAATCAGGTAAACGATGCGATTAATGTGGGTTGGGATGGTGGTAATCAGAGGACTGGGGTTTATTTCTATGATGTAAGGCTGAAGTATTTTAATTGTGAGGAGAAAAGAAAAATAGAAAAGATCAGAATTACTAAATAAATGGTTTTAATAGCAAAGTTGAGAGATATCACCCTGACCATTCTAATTACGTTCAGTATTATGGGTATAGCTCGAGCACAAGATGTAAACTTCTACCAGTATCACCTCACTCGGATTATAGATCATCCTGCGGCTCTAACTAATACAAGTACACATACATTTTCTGTATTTAACCGTTTGCAGAATATTGAAACGGATGAAGGGGCATTCAACACTTTTACATTTTCATATATTTCGCCTCCTTTCTTGAGGGGAAAAGACAGTACCTTCTATAAAGGAACGTGGTTAGGTGGGCTTTTCTTCTTTGATGAACAACCAGGTTTTATTAAAACCACAGGCATTAACCCTGCCGCCGCCTCTCGATTTGAGTTCAAGCATTTATCTATCTCACTTGGTGTCAAAGCAATTTTAACGAATACCATAGCCGGAACACCAAGCTATTTATTTGGAAACCAAATCTCTAGTGGGTTTCTAGACCCTAGTATTGCCCCCGAACCTATCCGAGACCTTGAACCGCTAAATCTCACAGTGGGCTATGGACTGGGGACTCTAATCAAATATCACCTTCCAAAAAAAGATACTACTTCAGCCCGAACACCTACTGCAATCGAGTTAGGGTTTTCCTACAACCAAACGGCTGTTAAAGGATTGATCTCCGGTAAGGATCAGCTCAGACAGTATAACTTATTTTTAGGCTCCGAAATACACAGTCTCAGGTGGAATGTAAGTTACCTGCCTAGCCTAAGAGCAATTACAAGAGGCAAAGCCTGGATACTGCGCCCCGGTTTCTTTATGAGATTAGGAAGAGGGGAAAATCCTGAGAAACGAGCTTTGGTGGGAACTGGATGGGAGTGGCTAAGTGGGGCAGACGTACAAGATGGAGCACTTAGTGATAAAAACTCCAACAGTGCGTTTGTAACAGCAAGCTTACCGGTAAAAAACCTACGCTTTTCTGCTAGTTGGGGACTTGCGGTCGACTTCGGTAGGAATTCTACCCAGACCCTTGAGCTTGGATTGAGTCTCAGAATGCCCAGTAAAAATAGATGTGATAGACCAGCAGCTGCTCAAAGCCCAGGTTACCTGCAAAATCCTTACCTTGTTCTACAATATGATCTCAATTTTAATCAGATTAATTCTCAAAAAGACGCCCCTGAGGCACTTGCCGAGAAAGATGAAGAATCCGTGATAGATGCCTTAAGGGAAGGCTTTGGCGGAACTTTACATATCTTGGCAGTCATACCAGAAAAGGACAGAAAAGAAACAAAAAAACGGATTGACGAACTGGTCAAAAAATTGGTTTGCTCCGAAGATCAACCTGGTATTCCTAGAAAGTCAATCAAGTACGATATAGTGTATAGCAAGAAAGAGTCGATTAGATGGATCGCCATCCTCTCCGACAAGCGATATGATAGGTTTATGAAGAATAAATACATCAGGCTAGGATCAAGAAAGGTTGAGTTTGAAACAAAATAATGAGTACGCATGGCTAGAATTCTCATAAAAATATGGTTGATCAGTTTTTTAGGCTACTTATCAAATACATCAAGTTCGCAGAGCTTACCCTTGAAAAGATTGGTAAAAAGGAAATTGGTGGATGAGAGAACAAACGAGCCCTTGGTGGGGACGGTTGTGGCACTAAGCAATCGTTTGGAGATCAAGGCAACAACTGATTGTGAAGGCGTTTTTACTTTAAACGTTCCTCAAACACTAATAGAAGACGACAGGATAAACATTCTGTTTGATCGCTGCTGGGATGAAGATGCTTGGGACGGACCAGTGTCAATAGATTTAAGCGATAAAGAAGACTATAAGGTTCCTATTCCTATCAGGAGAAACTGTGAGCAGCTTCAAGTAAGCATCTGTGGTAAATTGCTCAGTAAGGAAAAAAAAGAGCCTCGCCCTGGAGTACGGGTCAGCATAGATACCATCTATAAAGTTACTGATGGAGAAGGGAAATTTCAGATTACGCTCCCTGTATCCTCACAAAATCAAGATTTGGAGATTGAGTATGTCAACTGTGGTAGTACACAACATAGTAGCGTCAAAATTACTGATGATGCAAAACGCGAAGGTAAGCAGGAAGACACCATACTCGTACCCCAGTGTCCCCTCCCTACCATCACCAAAAGACTAATCTTCTCTGATGCCGATAGTACTCCGGTTCGTGGAGCAAAAATCACCATAACAAATATAATAGATGGGCTATCGTCAAGTAGCGACGGTTACTTTTCTTTTTCTATCCCTGAAAAACTTCGAGAAGAGTATGAAAAAGGCGACACAACTAATCTAAAGGCAGATATCACGTATTATCCTTATCCTTGTGACACCGCGTGTCTCGAATCCATTACCATTGTTCTGGATAGCACTGAGCTTATTATGGTAGAAAAGAATAAAGATTGTGAATGTCATACTGAACCACCACCACCACCACTACCAAATGGAAATACCACTGGCGTGAATTCGTACTTGGATATAAGTTGTGATAGTATTTCAAAACACCCGATCGATTCCAAAGAGATAGAAAAGTTTATTGGCCATATTTCTAAGCTTTCAAAAGACAATGATTGCCCAATCGCAATTGCTACTCTCGAGAATGACACGACAAGTAATAATTGGATTAAGGATTTCTGTAAAAGGTGCAAAAAAACAGCGGAAATCAAACTATATGAGTATGGTGCAGAAGAGACAACCCTTCCTAGGAGAGTAGTTATTATTCTTGAAGATAAAATCGAGAAGTATTTTGAAGAAGAATATTTTACTGACCCTGAATCGAATGGCTACTCACTTAGCTTAGATAACTAAATATTTGACGAATAATACTAAAGATGTAACTAATCAAACAGTATAATTAAACTAACTCGTTGTCGTTAAAACCTTGGATAAACAAAATTAAAAAAATGTTAAAGTACACGCAAATCTTTTATATTGTAATTATTCTGAGAATTTTTCTATTTACTACAACATATGCCCAACCATCTTGTACAGATAGCATAAGTTGCCATCTCAAGATAAAAAGCAATGAAGGTTACCTTGGAGTTAAAGATGTAGAAATCAGTTATGGATTTGAATTTGAACAGAAAGTAATCACAGATGACAAGGGCAAATTTACACTCTGCATTACTGAGGCAATGAAAAAAGAAAGGGAAATTCCCATAAAGTTTCGAATAAAAGACACAACACGAATCTGTACAGTAAGATCAGCCATCAAAAATAGATGGGTTACTAAGATAAAAGATCCCACTGAGTCAGAGCTTCAATACGTTACGCAACCAAGCGTGAGCCCTCATTTGTGGCTAGATTTTTTTTTGTCGCAGCAGTAGCAGTAGTGATAATTTGCGTTATTTCTCGGTATTGTGCGAAGCGTCCCGGGCACTCAGGAGGCTCTAAACCAAAATTGTGCATACTATGCTTAGTTCCCAAGGAAAATACAGACAATCATAAGTTAATAAAAAATCAGGAGCTAATAAGAAAGCTGAGGAAAGAAATAAGCAACTCAGAGTACCAAATATCAGATAGAGCCTCGGACATAGAGGCGGCCAAAGAGGAAATAATGGGCACAGAAGAAGACAAGGGTGAGTTTATAGTTCTGATGTGTATAGAATTGATAAGCAAATTCGATCAGATAAAAGGCAGTCCTGTTATAAAAGGCTTTATCTTTATTGTGGATAGGGACAGCGATGCAGCAACTCTTACAGAAAAAACTAAAGAACAGGAACCATCCTATTTTATAAGGACAAGCGATATCAGTGATTTAATTACAGAGATTGAAAATCTTGCAAAAAAAAACACTAAGACGCTTGAAAAATAAGGAGTTATGGCAAATCAATCAATACATACAAAAGTGAAGAAATACGCATCCAGCCTTTTTGGTAGGAGTGTTAGCATTGATTCTGATTCTAAGGAGGCTAAGATACAAAATCGGTCATTTAGAAAGCCTTTTGAGCTATCCAAACTCTATCCAGAGATTCCCAATGACATAACAAAACTTATTATTGATGGGTGCGTGTTTGAGAATGATTTCACAATTGAGGAAGGAAATCCTAACAGAAATATAATCATCAAGGATAATGTGATTTTCAAAGGTGATTTCCATATTGAGCAAGGAACATTCAAAGGATTGGAAATTTCTGGACAGTCCTTTGGGGGGAATCTAGTCATCAAGGGGGGAACTTTCACAGAAGAAGTCAAGATCATAAATGTTAACGTGGCAAAAAACCTCGAGATACGGGGAGGCGAGTTTCAGGAAAAACTGTACATTCTAGATGGAAAGTTCAATCTGATAAGAATAAGGCAAATTGACAAAAACGACTATATTGATCAATTAGTGATTAAGGGCTTTATCCATCATCAGGTAGTTATAAGCCAGAGTAACATAAAGAAGATCATGCTTAAAATCACCGTTCATAAGGACAATGCGGTGTACATTGAAGGATGTGAAATTAACTCCTTAAAATTATTAAACTTACGAAATGAGGGAATACTATCATTTAACTCGATAAGCACGGGGGGGGGGGCAAAGAAAGAGTTTATTATGACAAAAGCCAGCCTGGGCAGGGCAATTTTAAATAGGTTTACTTT
>CAZKBP010000047.1:0-37863 GCA_964551015.1 uncultured Cytophagaceae bacterium
CCCTAAAATGCTGATTTCAAGCATTTTAGGGCTTTTTTGTGGAGAATGCCGGATTCGAACCGGCGGCCTCTTGCATGCCATGCAAGCGCTCTAGCCAACTGAGCTAATCCCCCGAATACAGGATTGCAAATAAAAAGAATCTTTTCGATATGAACAAATTTACTGCTACTTTCCAAAAAAATTCTTATTTTTTCGGAAACTAAATCTTATACAAATGATTTTTCGTTCAATAAACTACATATTAACCATTATTTGTACACAAGCCTATTAACTAAAATGAAAATTGGAATCAGTTTATCGGGAAGTGCCGCACGAGGAATTGCCCACCTCGGTGTGTTGCAAGCTTTAGAAGAATGTGGAATTAAACCTTACCTGGTGGCAGGTGTGAGTTCGGGTGCTATCTTGGGCGCACTATACGCCAATGGCAATAGCCCCCAGCGTATCCTCAAAATTAGCTCACAACTCCGTCTTTTTTCTATCGTCAAGCCAGACTTTTTTAACAGTCGCTATGGCTTCTTTAGCCTCAAAGGGCTGGAAAATCTACTCCTCAAGTACATTCCCCATAATTCTTTTGAGGAACTACAAAGACCGTTTATCGTCTCGGCCACAGATATTCACACCGGAGAATTAATCTATTTCTCAGAAGGTGAACTCATCCGTCCTGTGCTGGCTTCGGCTAGTCTTCCCCTCGTTTTTGATCCAGTGAGCTATCAGGGACGTACGCTGGTAGACGGCGGAGTGATTAGCACTATGATTTCAGAACCACTCCGGCAAGAATGTGATTTCGTCATTGGGGTACATACGAATCCGTTTAATCTCAATCAAAAGATCAAGTCTCGCTCTGACCTGCTTACACGGTGCTTGAAGCTGTCTGTACACGCCAACGCTCGTTTTAGCTTTCCTAAGTTTGATGTGGTCATAGAACCCATGCAACTGGAAAACTACGGTCCACATCGTATCGATAAGGCCGAAAAGATGTTCGAGATTGGCTACCAAGCCACGATGGAACAAAAAGACGAAATTCTTAGCAAATTAGAAAAAACTGCTCAGCGATCCATTACAACCTTTGAGCTTTGATCAGGAATTTCTGTAAAAGTTGGACAGGAGGAAATTTCGCCTTAGATTAGTTCTTAACTTCAAAGTAAGAACCTCTATGCGCCGTTTCCTTCTGATCCTACATTTCTTTCTGCTTTGTGAAAAAAACACCGTAGCACAAAGTAGTGCATCTCCTCCTCTATTAGATAGCTTAATGGCTAGTCAACCTGCTCATTTCCAGAGGATTTTGTCTAATCCTGAGCAGTATGAAGTGCAGATTATTTACTCCCAAATCAATCGCGGCCCAGCTAATCAAGCTACCCTCACGGAATACACGTACCACCTCCGTCCTGACCGCTATTACAATCCGGCAAGCTTGGTCAAACTCCCTACCGCCGCTTTGGCTCTGGAAAAATTGAACGAAATCATCGTACCGGGGGTCAACAAATTTGCCCCCATCGCCTACGATTCTAGTCATGCTTGTCAGACAAAAACCAAAGTTCGCTTTCCCCTTGCTCAATCTTATCCTTGTGTGGCGGCTTTTATCGAGAAAATGCTTTTGGTAAGTGATAATGATGCCTACTCTCGTCTCTATGAATTCTTGGGGCAGGGTTATATTCAACAAAAATTAAAGAGCAAAAATTATCAGCAAGCCCGTATTGTCCGTCGCTTCGCTGATTGCGACTCTACTGAGAATCGCTACACAAACCCGGTTCTATTTTATAATCAAGACGGCAAAGTCATTTATCAACAGGAAGCTGCTTACCATGCTCAGCCCTACTTGCCTCCCTTGGGAATTGTCAAAAAAGGAAAATCTTACCTCACCGACGAATGGCAAGTGATTTCCAAACCCAAAGACTATACTTACAGCAACTATCTTTCTCTACACGATATTCACCAGATGCTCGTCAGTATTATGTTACCAGAAGGTATTTCTAAAAATCAGAGATTCCATCTGAACCCCGAAGATTATCGCTTTCTGAGAAAATGCTTGGCTTCTTACCCCCGAGAAGCCTACTGGACTAATTATCCCCCCACAAAAGGCTATTTTGATACTTATAAGAAGTATCTCTATTATGGAAGAAAATCTCAGCAGGTCAATCCCCATCTCAGAATTTTTAACATTGTGGGCTGGTGGGATGGTTATCTGACGGATGTGGCTTATTTTGTAGATTTTGAGAAGAAGATAGAATTCTTCCTCTCCGCGGTGATTTATGTCAATGAAAATCAACGCTTTGACTATCATTTTGAATATGAGTCTATTGGCTTTCCTTTTTTGAAAAATTTGGGAAAACTGATTTATGACTATGAAAAAAATCGCTCCCGGAAATTCCTGCCTGATTTATCTGACTACCAACTATTTGACCAACCCTGAAGCGATTTGGACTCAATGAATATTCCCCAGCTTCTCTGTTTTTTTAGTAAATTGCTCAAAAGTATGCGGTATTGTCTTGCGCAGATTTAAGCAGACAAAAACTGATTGCTAAATCGACATACACGGTCTTTCAATTTGAGGAATATGAATTTTGATTTACCCGAAAATATTCGGGCTTATCTTCTGGAATTGGATGATTTTATCCAAAAAGAAATTAAGCCCTTAGAGGAGCAGGATGACAACATCCGTTTTTTCGACCATCGCCGCGAACACGCCCGCACCGACTGGGAGCGCGGTGGACTTCCCCGCAAAGAATGGGAAGCCTTGCTCCAACAAGCGCGCCACACCGCCCGACAGGCTGGTCATCTTTATTATGCTTTGCCCACAGAATTTGGAGGTAAAGATGGTTCTAATCTGGCCATGGCCGTGATTCGTGAACACTTGGCAGCCAAAGGCATCGGTCTGCACAATGATCTACAAAACGAGCATTCCATCGTGGGCAATTTCCCTCAGGTACTGATGTTTCGGGACTTTGGCACAGAAGCACAAAAAGAACAATTTATCCTCGGCATAATGCAGGATCGTATCCTGATTTCCTTTGGACTTACCGAACCCAATCACGGTTCAGATGCTACGTGGATGGAGACTAAAGCCATTCCCGAAAAACGCCAGGGCCAAGATGGTTGGCTCATAAATGGTGAAAAAATGTGGACAACGGGAGCACACATTGCCACGCACGTGTTTATCTTCGCGCGTACGAGTGGCCAAGACGGTGAAGCCCGAGGCATTACCTGTTTTATCATGCCCTCAGATTCCCTTGGTTATCAGATAGAAGAATACTTGTGGACTTATAATATGCCCACCGACCACCCCAGAGTTTCCCTCAAAGACGTTTGGCTTCCTGCCGACCATATACTGGGCAAAGAAGGCGCAGGGCTGGCGGTAGCACAGCATTTCGTGCACGAGAATCGCATTCGTCAGGCGGCGTCCAGTATCGGTACAGCGCGTTATTGTATTCAGGAAAGCGTGCAATATGCTCAGGAAAGGAAGCCTTTCGGCAAAGCGCTCGCTACCAATCAAGGCATTCAATTTCCGCTGGTAGAGCTCTACACTGAGTACGAAATGCTCAAAAGCTTGATCTTACAAACGGCTTGGCAGATGGATCAAATGTCCAAAGTTGAAGTTGCCCAAAAGCTCTCCGACAAAGTAGCCATGTGTAATTACCGCGCCAATCGCCTCGCTTGCGAAGCCGCCGACCGAGCCATTCAGGTACACGGGGGAATGGGCTATTCTCGTCATAAGCAATTTGAGCATCATTATCGCCACCATCGTCGCTACCGAATCACGGAAGGCTCCGAAGAAATTCAGATGCGCAAGGTAGCCGGGCATTTGTTTGGTTTTATCAAATGAGTGGTAGGTTACAAGTTGCAAATGTTTTTATCATCCATTTGAAATGCTCTTTTCTGCAAGTACTTCTAACCTGTAACTTGCGAGCTTTAACTTTTAATTTAAAATTTCATGCAACATCCTATTCGTATCGAGCTACCTACTATGTTCGAGATGAGAACTGTGAATGCTTATCTTTTTACAGAACCAGAGGTCATATTGGTAGATTGTGGAGAAAACACACCCGATACACAAAAAGCGCTGGAGGCTGGTCTTGCTGAGCACGGCCTGAACATTTCAGATATACAAAAAGTGGTGATTACGCACGCTCACCTCGATCATATTGGTCAGGCGGGACGCATCGCCAGAGCAAGCGGAGCCGAAGTCTGGGTGTCCGACTTAGTTTATGATTGGGCAGTCAATACCGAAGAGAAATGGCGTGGTCGTTTGGAGTTTATTCACCGTAATTTTGCGCAATATGGCGTTCCTACGCAGATTCATCAGGGAGTAGTGCAGTTTATGCGCAAATTTTTGGAATACTGGGAAAGCGTACCAGCCACACAAGCTAGGCGTTTTCCTATAGATGGAACCTTAGAAATGGGAGGACAAACTTGGCAAACGATCTATGCGCCTGGACATTGTGTGAATCAGACTTGTTTTTACGCCCCAAAAACTCAGGACTTTCTTGCCGCCGATATGCTCCTAGCGCGTACGCCCGTGGTAGTCACCGAGCGCGATCCTGACCAACCCCAAACGCGCATCCGTGGATTAATCCAAATGCTCGATTCTTTTGATAAAATTTATGAAATGGATATTGATTGGGTTTATCCCGGTCACGGCGAACCCTTTCAAGACCACCGTAGCCTCATTCATGGCCAAAAGCAACGCATTGAGAGCCGCGCCCGGCAGTGCTACGAACTCATTCGCCAAGGACATCACACGATGATGGATTTAGCGCAAGAGCTTTATCCGGGCACTTTTAAACCCTTTAATTTTCCTGGTTTTGCCATGGCAATGGGTTATGTAGATTTGCTGGTTTATGAAGGAAAAATTCAGGAAGAACAGAAGGAGGGCAAATATTATTACACAGCATTAGATTAAAAACCACGCTCAGATACCGTATGAGTACCAAAAATTGTTGTTGATATACATAAAGCCACAACACTACGCTTTCTCTTTTCTTAGCTCGTTTTTCTTTTTGGAGAAAACTGATAAAAAGATGAAATTAATAAAAGTACACCCTCAAAGACGAGGTTTTCGAACCTGGGCTTATATCACTGGCGTTTTCGGTCTACTGTGGTTATGCTATTTTTTGTTGTATATGTTTCCTAAGATGAGCCAATTTCTGGAACAAGGGAGGGAAGCCTCGGCCCGAGTTATTGCCTGGGAAGTAGAAGGGCAAGATGGCAGTGATACCCAGCCCACTTATTACCTGACGGTCTCCTTCGAGGATACTCAAAAAAAGACCATCCGCGCCCGTTTTCAAGTAATGGAATATGACCTCTACAAAAATTTGGCGGCTTTTGGCCGAGAAACGCAGGTTTTGTATCTACCCGATGAGCCTACCGAGGCTATTTTGAAGCAGGAGGCTCAAGATTACCCGTTCGGTCTCGAGTTTCTTATTCCCCTTTTACTGACCCTACTTGGACTAGGATTGTTTATCTACAGCAGTCAGGCGATCTAGAGATTAGAAACTTACTTAGGCATTCTCTATGAATTCTCGATTTTAGCACGCTTTTATCGGATACAAATAAAAGCAGACAAATTGGGTATTTTTCGTTTTAAATTGTAAACTTTGTAAGTTAACCGAGTAAGCCAAATTATCTATTCGAGTTTTAGCCAATTTGTTCTAAATATCATTAAAAGCTATGTTTACAGGAATTATCGAGGCAGTGGGTATCTTACAACAGATTCGTCAGGAAGGAAGCAATTTTATTTTCACGATTGAGAGTCCCTTTACCTCAGCACTGAAGGTAGATCAAAGTGTTTCACACAATGGAGCTTGTCTTACGGTCACGGCTATTCACGATGATACTTATGAGGTAATCGCGGTAGAAGAGACTTTACAAAAGACAAATCTAGGCTCCCTCCAAATCGGCCATAGTATTAATTTGGAGCGTAGTATGCAGATGAACGGTCGCATTGACGGACATATCGTACAAGGACATGTAGATCGGGTGGGTATTTGTCAGGAGCGTGAAGACCGGGATGGAAGCTGGATTTTTACCTTTTCCTATGACGCCTCAACGCAGGATATTACGGTGGAGAAGGGTTCTATTTGTGTAAACGGGGTGAGTTTGACGGTGGTTAATTCACAAACTGACCGTTTCTCAGTGGCAATTATTCCTTACACCTACGAGCACACCAATTTTAAAGATGTAAAAGTGAATGACCCCGTGAATCTAGAGTTTGATATTCTTGGTAAATATGTGCAAAAATACCTATCCATGTTACCCCGTCCCTCTTAGACGTATCCAGATAAAGCAAAAAATATGAAAACGAATCCTAGTATAATCAAATGCATGGTTGTGGATGATGATAGAGTTTCCCGCAGTATCATTGGACACTTTGTCGAGAAAACAGAGTACCTAGAGTTGGTACATTCCTGCGAAGGAGCCGTGGAAGCACGTAACATTCTCAAAAAAGACGATCAAACCGAGGTTCTGTTCTTAGATATAGAAATGCCCGAAATGTCTGGTTTGGAATTAATCCAAAGCCTGAGTAGCCAAAAATTGGATATCATCCTGATTACCAGTCGTGAAAAATACGCCGTGGAGGCTTTCGAGTACAGCGTGATTGATTACTTGGTCAAACCCATCAATTATGTTCGATTTCTCAAAGCCACTGACCGCGTACTAGAAAAAAGAGAGGAAGAGCGCGAGGCTCGCAACAACCCTGATTTTCTCTTCGTTCGTGCTAATCATAAAATCGTCAAAATTGATCCCACAGAAATTAGCCACATCGAGGCACTTTCTGATTATATTGTTATCTACAGTGATCAACAAAAGCTCGTAGTGCACTCCACGATGAAAGGCATCGAGAAAAAATTAGAACCCTTCGAGAAATTTGTCCGGGTACACCGCTCTTACATCGTTAACGTGGCACATATCGAGTCCATTCAGGATGTGAACGTAATCGTCAAGGGCAAAAATATTCCCATCGGTCGCTCTTACAAAAACCAATTTATGGAGCGTTTGGATATTCTCTAAAAATTGTTCAAGAAGCTGACTTTCGTGCGATGACTTTTTGCACCGCTTCTACGATATGAGAAGTAGAGAGGCCATATTTCTCCATCAATTCTTCGGGCTTCCCACTTTCTCCAAATTGATCTCTTACGGCCACCATTTCCATGGGTACAGGGTAATGGTGTGCTAAGACCTGAGCGATGCTTTCACCCAATCCTCCGTTGATTTGGTGTTCTTCGGCAGAAACCGCCACTCCAGTTTTGCGGACGGAGTTGAGAATCGCCTCTTCGTCCAGCGGTTTGATGGTGTGGAGATTAATCACTTCGGCTTCAATACCCATCTCGGCCAGTTGTTCGCAGGCTTCCAAAGCTTTCCAGACGAGATGCCCCGTGGCGAAAATAGAAACATCTTTCCCCTCTTGTAGAAGTAAAGCTTTGCCAATCTCAAAAGGCTGATCCTCAGGAATGAAAATGGGAACCTTGGGTCGGCCAAAACGCAAATAAACCGGCCCTTCGTGCGCAGCAATCGCCAAGGTAGCGGCTTTGGTCTGGTTGTAATCACAGGTATTAATCACCGTGAAATGAGGGAGCATTTTCATCATCCCGAGGTCTTCTAGGATTTGGTGGGTGGCTCCGTCTTCTCCTAAGGTAACCCCCGCGTGAGAGGCACAAACTTTTACATTCTTTTCGGAATAGGCAATGGATTGGCGCAGCTGGTCGTAGACTCTACCCGTAGAAAAATTGGCAAAAGTGCCTGTAAAAGGGATTTTACCTCCAATCGTCAGACCGGCAGCGATGCCCATCATATTCGCCTCGGCAATTCCTACCTGAAAAAATCTCTCAGGAAATTTTTCTTTAAAAGCCGTCATCTTTAAGGAGCCCGTCAGGTCAGCACACAGCGCCACGACTTGCCCATTTTTTTCTCCTAATTCCAATAATCCATCACCAAAGCCAGATCTTGTGTCTTTTGTACCTAATATCTCGTATTTTTTCATGATCGTCTCTACTAGTACCTGTTAAGGGCGTAAATTTAGGAAATAAAGTTGAAATGCGAATTCTGAGTAGATTGAAGATTCGAGGATATCTCACCTTCAATCCTCCAATACATTCTGAATAAAAGTACTCTTGAGAAACATCCAGATTAACCAGAAAAGGATTCCCCAAATCACATAGATGCGGTAATAATCACGGGTGGTCTTGAAGCGCGTTTCGGTGATTTCGGTTTTTTCAAGAGCGTCAATTTGCTCGAACACTTCATTGAGCGTTTCGTTGTTAGAGGCTCTAAAGAATTGCCCCTCTCCTATCTTGGCAATCTCTCTTAGCGTGCTTTCGTCGATGGTATTTTCTACAAATTTTCGTTCGTTGCCCACTTGGGGCAGAGGTACTTTTCCGTCCTTACCAACTAAGATCGTGTAGATTTTAATACCATAATACGCAGCTAACTGACTGGCAGTGAGCGGATCTAGGCTTCCAGCGGTATTATCTCCATCACTGATGAGAATGATTACCTTAGACTTGATTTGGGACTCACGCAAACGATTCGTGGCTACGCCCAAGGCACTTCCAATGGCCGTACCACTCTCAGGAATCATCTGATGATTGATCTCCGAAACATAAGCTTCCAGCATATCATAATCTGTCGTAAGTGGCGAAAGTGAGTAGGCTTTTCCCGAAAAAACCACCAAGCCAATCCGATCAAAATCTCGTCCTTTCAAGAAATCAATCGCTACCTGTTTGGAGGCTTCTAAGCGATTAGGACGAAAATCCTCGATGCGCATGGATTCGGATACATCTAAAATGAGTAAAATATCAATCCCTTCGGAAGAGCGCTCTACTTTTACCTCTGCTCTTTGAGGGCGTGCCACGGCCAGGACTAAGCAAATCAGGCAAAGACTCAGCATAATATCTGGCACAAAACGCAGTAAACTCTGGGGAGACCATTTTAATTCTTTGGGGCGAAAGGCTACTTCTAATTTTTGTTGACTTCGCCAGCGTGCAATTTTTCTGAAAACAAAAATCAAGGGCACCGCCAATAACAGGTAGAGATAAGGATAATTCTCCCAGTTAAACTGCAAGAGGGTTTCGGGCGAAAACCATTGCCCAGAAAACCAATCCCAAAGCTCTTGATCTAAGCTATCAGTCATTTTGCAGAGCCTCCTGTTTTAGTGAAAATCTTCTAATGGCAAAATCCTTCAAAACCCGAAGAGCCTCTTCTATTTCTTCGGGAAATTCCTGACCGTAAATGGCGCGATCTACGTTTTTGAGAGACTTAGCCAGACGTTCGTCAGGCAAAGTTTTGATAATTTCTTTGGAGGTATAAGTACTGTAGGGTTGGTCTTCTAGGTACTCGAGGTGTTTTTTCCAGAGCGTAATGGCTTTCTCGACCAGTTCCACGGATTGGGTTTGCATAATTCTTTGAGAAACGCGGGAGAATTCACTCAAAAAAACGGCTTGTCTGGTTTTTAATTGAAAAGAACCGTAAGCTTTGAGTACCCCTTTTCCGAATATTCCCCAGATTAACAGGAAAAAAATTAACAAAACCAAAACGAAACTAATCAGGTAAGGATAATCAAAATAGGTAGGAGTGGCTTGAAAATCTGTTTCGGCCTTGGGGTTTTGCTGTTCGACACGACCCTGAATCATCTCTCTTAAAAAAAGTGAATCCTTATTCGGACGAATGGCCGTACAATCTTGATCCAAGATCAAATAAATCGGCAAACTAAAGGTCAACAGAGGGTCTACCTCGAAGGTAGTCAAACGATAGACTACACTGTCCAAACTGCCTTTTTCGTTGGTTTTGGTTTCAAAATAAATGCGCTCTTGTAGCTCAAAGGGAGCATAATCAAATTTTTCGGCGGGGAAAACCAACTCGAGCTCCGAGGCATGCCGCAGACTCAGAGAATAATGTACGGGCAGACCAACGGAAATACTATCTTCTAAAAAATAACCCACGGGCTTGAGGTTGGACCAATTAGGATTAGGCTGTGCCTGGCCCGAGTACTGGACTAGCAGGAAAATACAGAGAAAACAAGTCAAATATCTACACACCTTTATTTCTACGATTTCTGACTTTAAACAGCTTGATGAGTTTGGGGACAAAATCCTCGTGTGTACGCACGGGTAGATAGTTTGCCTGAAATTTTTGGCAGAGTTCTTCTAGTCCCTGCTGGTGCTGTCGGAAATTATTTTTCCGCTTCTTCTGAAAGGAACGAGAGGAGGAATTTACCCAGTGCGTAGTTTGGGTTTCTTTATCAAAGAGGGGAATAATGCCTAGCTTGGGCACATTGACTTCCAAATCATCTATTAAATGAACTAGAATCAGATCGTGGCGTTTGGCTAATGCCCGGAGTGCGTCTTCGTAGTTTTCATCAATGAAATCAGAGACAAAAATCACGATACTTCTTCTTTTGATCAGATTCAGGGCGAAGTGAATCATACCGGTCAGGTCAGTTTTGCGAGAAGAAGGCTGGAGCTTGAAAAGATTGAGCATAATCTCATAAGCTTTTTTCAAACCTTTGTCGGGTTTGATATATTTTTCTCTTTGGTCGCTAAAACAGATCAGCCCTACTTCGCTGGCTTCTTTCACGGCAGAAAGTGCCAATACACTGCAAATTTCTCGCCCCACGTCTATTTTTCGGGATTCTTTCTGCCCGATAGTTTGGGAGCTACTCACATCCAACAAAAAGAAAACGGTTTGTTCTTTTTCTTCCTTGAAGACTTTCACGTAAGTATCTTCCCCCTTGGCACTCACGTGCCAGTCAATCCGGCGCACATCATCTCCATACTGGTAAGCCCGTACGTCGTCAAACTCCAGACCTGAGCCTTTGAAAATAGAGTCAAAACTACCTTTAAGCTGAGAATTGACTGCTTTTCGGATGCGAATCTCGTAGTTACGGATTTTAGAGAGAATACTTTTGAGTTCTTCCGGTTGCAAAATGTTCGTTGATTAATTACTTGATATGCTAATATGCAAATAATTGTTGAATTTTATATTTCAAATAACAATTAAACCATATTGCTATAAAACAATGAGATGCCTCTTCAGAGCTTCACTATCTTCATAGAGTTTGTTTTACCCAAGGCTTTCAGCTTGACAATGTAGGTGCCAGCTTGGAGATGATGGAACTTAGGCAGGGTGTATTTGCTTGAGGCCTCCACGATACTCTCTCTGCTGAGTAATTTTCCTGAGGGATTATAAATTTCTACTTCTATATTTTGGCCGCTGTATTCTTCGCTCAGGAAGATTTGCAAGGGTTGATTTTCGGGGAGAGGATTTGGATAAATCTGAAAACCGCTTTTAGATTTCTCCTTACGCTTATTAGCAATTTCGTGTGCACGTATAAAATTCACTATCCCATAACCGACCAAGGTGTCAGGTTTCTTGGCTTGGTCGCCAGAAGCTCTGATGATCTCGATTACTTCCATATTGCTTAGTTCGGGATGGGCTTTCCAGAAGGAAGCCACTAGACCTGCCACCAAAGGGCTAGAAAAAGAAGTGCCATTGGTGGTAGACAGGCGATTATTGGGGCTTCCTACCACGGTTCCGGCTCCCTGCGCACAGACATCTGGCTTGATTCGTCCGTCCACGGTTGGCCCTTTCGAGCTGAAGTATATATAACGCCCGTCTGGAGCCACGGCACCAATCGTGAGTACAGAGTCAGCATCTGCGGGTGCGGAAATATATCGCCAGGGGTCGCCACCTTCATTTCCAGCACTCGTCACCACCAGCATCCCCGTAGATGCGGCCCAGTCCGCGGCTTTGGTAATAATTGCAGTTTTTCCGTCAAGATCTTGATAACTGTAATCCATCCCATAATTGTCAAAAGTATTATAGCCAAGGGAAGAGTTAATCACATCTACTCCGGCACTATCGGCTTTTTCTGCGGCAATCAGCCAATTTGCTTCTTCTACTCGGTACTCCGAAGAGGCGTCTTCGGTACGAAACAGAAAAAAGCTTGCCTCAGGAGCGGTGCCAATGATGCTTCCTTTCTCGTAGGCCGCGATGGTAGAAAGCACACCAAATCCGTGTCCTCCTTGATCAAACACCTCTGGGTCATTCTCTACAAAATCATAAGTGCCCAAGAGGCGATTATCTTCAAAGATGTGCTTAAAATAAGTAACCTGATCTGCGTTTCGGAAGCCAGAATCAAAGACGGCTATAATCATGCCTTGCCCCCGATAACCTTGGCGATGCATTTCATCAGCCCCAATCATCTTCATTTGATTAAAAGAAGGCCCATAGTCTTTTTCTTCTATTTCAAGAGGTTTGCTTTCAGGATTGGGGGATGTACTGTGCAGTAAGATTTCTCCTCCAAAACTCCCCTCTCTGAGGCGTGGTTTTTTATCAGATAAAAGTGTAGATTCAGGGATGACAAAATCGCTTGCTTCCAGTTTGGCCAGCGTTGCGTCATCTGTTTCTACGACCAAGGCGTTCATCCATTTAGAAGCATACCAAACTTTGATGCCCAACTCACTCACGCGCTGGATGTAGCTAGAGTCTACGGGTAAATCACTGGTTTTGAAGGGAATGCCTTGTTTTTTGCGTCTTTCAATGGCACGGGGGGATAGAAAAGCCTCAGGATGGTCAAGTGTGTAAGGAGTGTTTGCCTTATCTTTTAAATAAATTAAATAGCGATTATTTTTTTGTGCCTGAACGGCAGAGGAGATCAAAAATAGCAAAATGATTCCCAACGTGGGGATTCCTTTATTGAATTTTACCATAAGAAATGATTTTTTGGGTATAGGTATTTCCAGACTCTACACAGCCCGCTTCGGGTAGAGGGGGGAGTGCTAAGCCTAAGCTGTCTTCACAAAAAGCATTTACCAAGTCAATACAGGCCGTGTTTACGTCAAATCGCAACTGCCAATCTGCTTGATAAATCAGCCCGACTCCCTGGGCGTAGACCTCATCCCGACGATCCAAATCTACCAGACTGCAGGCATTACTTTGAAAAACTCTCAGCGTATTGGAGAAGTTTATTGTATCAATGGCAAAAGAAGTACCAACATTGGCCATACGGTATTCTTCTCTACTGAGTGCATTGAAGTTGTTGCCATTCCAGGTTTTGCCTTCTTCGGTGGGAAAAACGAGTTTCACAAACGTGATGTTATTCTCCGTCTTGAGTGCCTGAGCGGCTGTAATCTTAGTAGACCAGATGGAATCTGTTTGCCAGGGCTGATTAATGTTATCTCGGCGAGACCTTCTTAGTCGATAAGCAGTATCTCCTTGTATGTCTACAAAAGATTCTAATACTTCCTCTCTGAGTAAATACTGGGTTACTTGTGGGGCTTCGGTTAAGGAATAGAAGACTTCTTCTACTTCGTAATCTATAAATTGACCCGTTACGAGAGGATAATATTGGAAACCGAGCAATGCGGGCTGAGGGTCGAGAGGAGCCGTGTCACAGGTAGTGAGTAAGCCGATTAATCCCCAATTCAGCCACAAAAATATCCTCGAGTTAAGTTTTCTCATAGAAAGTTGCAGGTTACAGGTTACAAGCTGCAGTTGGGTTCGTGCTTCTCTGATGAGCATTTTTATTAAAATTTCCTAGCTAGGAACTCGCAACCCACAGCTTGTAACTGATTTTTCAAACGATCATTTCTTAGAAAAGATGTGCGATTTATTGTTGAAAACTGCTTTGTATCCAACCTCCACCGATTACATCCTCATTTTCATAAAAGACAGCCGCCTGCCCCGGTGCAATTGCGGATACTCCTTCGTGGAAGTAAACGCTCATTTCGTCCACACCCGTTTGCTCAATCCGGGCGGGGGTTCCCTCATCATTGTAGCGAACCTTGGTGATGGTTTCTTTAGACTGGCCGAGCAAGTTGGGATATTTTTGCATATTCAACTGGTTTACCGTCATGCCGTCTTTGGAAAGATGTGATTTCGTACCTAATACCACGCGGTTATTTTTCTTATCGATGGCTGTCACGTAAACGGGATAACCCAAGGCGATACCCAGTCCCTTGCGTTGACCGATGGTATAAAAAGGATAGCCCTCGTGCTGACCCACCACGGTTCCGTCTTCTAGCACGAAATCTCCTCCGGCTACTTCTGCTTCTAGACCTTCTACACGTCTTTTTAGAAAGCCCCGGTAGTCATTATCAGGTACAAAACATATCTCGTAAGATTCGGATTTTTTCACGAGGTCTACAAAGCCTCTTTCCATGGCCATTTCTCGGATTTGTGGCTTGTGTAATTGCCCCAGGGGTAGCATGGTACGGCTCAGGCTCTCCTGAGAAACCCCCCAGAGTGCATAAGACTGATCCTTGTAAGTATCAATTCCTTTGGAGATCACATATCTTCCCTCCTCTTGGCGCACATTGGCGTAGTGTCCCGTTACGATGTATTCACAGTCGAGTTTATCGGCTCTACGGAGCAAAGCATCCCATTTGATATGCGTATTGCAGAGCACACAAGGATTGGGAGTACGCCCACTGAGATACTCATCGGTAAAGTGATTAATCACGTAATCTCCAAACTCTTCACGGATATCCAGAATAAAATGAGGGAAGCCTAACTGCACGGCAATATTACGAGCGTCGTTGATAGAGTCTAGGCTACAACAGCCCGTTTCTTTCCCACTTCCTCCCGAAGAAGCATAGTCCCAGGTCTTCATGGTCATGCCTACTATCTCGTATCCTTGTTCGTGGAGCATGACGGCGGCTAAGGAGCTGTCTATACCGCCACTCATGGCTACCAATACTCTTCCTCTTTTGCTCATTTTTTTAATTATTAAATCACTCGATTATAAGCCACTTAAAAATAGAGCAGGGCATTCTTAGTTAGATTCCATCAGACCGATTTTCTTGGTAAAGCTTCCAAGCCATCTCGAAATCTAAATCTTGCGATTGCATCATTTCGGCCACTTGAATAGCCTTGGCTAAAGTCGCGAGTTTGGCCTCACTGTCTTTGGCTTTGATTTCTTGAGAAGCTCCTGTGGAAGGATTCAAGATCTGCTTTACAATTTGATGTATGCTTGCCTCATCCATTTTTAAGCTATTCTAAAACAGGCCAATGCGTGATTTTGTTCCTTTAATTTACTCCTTTCCCCCTTGCTTTAATTCTTCTTCTAAACGCTTACCTAAGCTTTCGCAAAGGTTATCAATTTCCATCGCCATCACCTCGTCAGAGGTAGCCTTGCGAATGGTATCGGCCATACCAGAAATAGTCTCAATGACGAATTGTTTCATTTCGTGGACTTCCATGTCTTTGTTCCAAAGGTCAATCTTGAGAGTACCTCGCTCCTGCATATCCCAGATGGCGAGGCTCAACGCCTTGGCTTCACTCTTACCGCCAGTGGGGCTATCATTGGCTTCCCAGTTAATTTTCTCAGGAACATTTTGATTGTCTAAATTAACCTCTATATTGATGTGAGACTTTTTCATAATCTTTTGGATGTTTGAACCGCAAAACTACGATGAAATGATGAATATCCGAAAAAGGGCACTTGTATCCACTTTCCGTTGATAATCATATGAGGCTCCATCAAAATAAAATTCTAATTACAGGTGGCTCCGCTGGTATTGGCTTGGCGATGGCTAAAAAATTCCTATCTCTTCAAAATCAAGTATTGATTATTGGTCGAGATGAACAAAAACTTCAACAGGCTCAGGCAGCGTTTCCCCAATTGATTCCTTATGTATGCGATGTAAGTGATGAAAATCAAGTAGAAAGCCTCGTGAAATTAATCCAAATCAAACACCCTGACCTGAATGTACTGGTCAATAATGCCGGCATTCAATTCCGCTACACTTTTTTGGAAGATGCCAAAGCCTTATCCAAAGTCGAGCAAGAAATGCAAATCAATCTGCTGGCTCCGATTCGCTTGATCGTTCGTCTGTTACCAATTTTAGTCAAGCAACCCGAGGCGGCAATCGTCAATGTATCTTCTGGGCTAGCCTTGGCTCCCAAGGGCAATGCGCCTATTTATTGTAGCAGTAAGGCAGGCTTGCATTCCTTTTCCAAGGGTTTGCGCTACCAACTGGAAAATACTCCAATTAAAGTATTTGAACTCCTCCCCCCGATGGTAGACACAGCGATGACCCTGGGTAGAGGCAAAAAGAAAATGTCACCTGAGCAATTGGTAGAAGGCTTTATCCGTGATTTCCGAAAAGATCGCTATGAAACCTACGCAGGGCCAGTCAAGCTCCTGCGAGCGATGTTGCGTTTGGCTCCCAACTTCGCCTACAATGTCATCAAGAAAAGAAACTAAATAAATTGTAACCCTACACGAGGGAATGAAGTTTTTTATAAAAGTTACAAATTACAGATGGCAAATCAAGCATTTGTAATTAGTAATTAGCAATTTGTAATTCATCATTGAAAATCACTTAACCATCCTTAATTATGACAGCAAACTTATCCTCCGAGGTAAAAGAAAAAGTAGAACACTGGCTATCTGGCAACTACGACGCCGACACCAAGGCCGAAATCCAAAAAATGCTAGATGAAAACAAGAGCACCGAACTCACCGATGCTTTTTACAAAGATTTAGAATTTGGAACGGGAGGCTTACGTGGCATCATGGGTGTAGGCTCCAACCGCATGAATAAATACACCGTAGGCCAAGCCACGCAGGGATTAGCCAATTATCTCAAAGAAAGCTTTCCTAATGAAAAAATCAAGGTCGCCATTGCCTACGATAGCCGTAACAATAGTACTGAATTTGCTCAGATCGTAGCCGACGTTTTCTCCGCCAATGATATCTATGTTTATCTTTTCGAAGAATTACGTCCTACTCCTGAGCTATCGTTTGCTATCCGTGAACTAGGTTGCAAAAGTGGCGTGGTCATGACCGCTTCTCACAACCCCAAGGAATACAACGGCTACAAAGCTTACTGGGAAGATGGAGCGCAAGTAGTAGCTCCTCACGACAAGAATATCATCGCCGAAGTGAAAAAAGTAGGCTTGGAAGATATTCAATTTGAGGGCAAGGCCGATAACATCGAGAAAATAGGAACCAAAATCGACGAGGTTTACCTAGAAAAAATCAAGGAACTTTCGCTTTCTCCCGAGGCCATTGAGCGTCAAAAGGACTTGAAAATTGTCTTCACGCCTATCCACGGAACCTCCATCACGCTTGTACCACAATTATTAGAAAAATTAGGCTTTGCCAATGTGCATACCGTAGAGGAGCAAGCCGAACCTAACGGAAACTTCCCTACCGTCGTGTATCCCAATCCCGAAGAAGCCGAGGCACTTAGTATTGGTTTACAAAAAGCCAAGGAGCTGGACGCGGACTTGCTAATGGGTACTGACCCCGACGCTGACCGCGTGGGCATTGCCATCAAAAACCATCACGGCGAATGGCAGTTACTCAACGGAAACCAAACCGGGGCTCTATTGATTCACTACCTGGTAGAAGCTTGGAAGCGCAACGACAAGCTTACGGGCAAAGAATACATCGCCAAAACCATCGTAACCAGTGACTTGCTGGACAACATGGCCAAGAAAAACGGTGTGGAAGTGTATAATACGCTCACGGGCTTCAAATACATCGCCGAAGTAATGCGCGAAGAAGAAGGCAAAAAAACTTTTATTGGCGGTGGTGAAGAAAGTTATGGCTATTTGGCAGGCGAATTCGTGCGCGATAAAGATGCCATTATGGCCTGTGGCTTAATCGCTGAGATGGCTGCTTACGCCAAAGATCAAGGGAGAAGCCTTATGGATACTTTGATCGAGATTTATAAAGAATATGGCTTTTATTTTGAAAATTTGGTTTCTCTGAAAAGAGAAGGGAAAGCCGGAGCCGACGAAATCAAAGCCATGATGGAAAAATTCCGTGCCGAGCCTCCAACCTCACTCGGCGGTAGCCCCGTGGTAGAAATCAGGGATTATCAAGCCAGTGTGGCCAAAAATGTGAAAACGGGCGAAGAAACACCAATTTCTCTGGTGAAATCTAATGTATTGCAATTCTTTACCGAAGATGGCAGCAAAATCTCCGCTCGTCCTTCGGGTACAGAGCCAAAGATCAAATTTTACTTTAGTGTAAAAGGCGAACTTAACTCCAAGGAGGAATTTGACCAAGTAAAAGCTTCTCTGGAAGAGAAAATCGAAGCGATTAAGAAAGATTTGGGAATTTAAAAATTGAAGCCAAAGGGATGATGATCGTCCCTTTGGCTTTATTTCCTAGTGATTGTATCTCTGTGCTTAGGCTTGGCTTTGCGCACTGATTTGAGCAAATTTCAGATCTAAATCATTGGCGCGGCGGTCTAATTCGCTCTGGTAATTTTGCCAATCATTTTCGTCTATTTGGTGCATTTTCTCAAACAGATCTTTTACTTCTTCCTGCTGGCGACGAAAATCCTCAAACTCGGGATTGTTTTTGGCTTCCGCTTGGTCAATGGAAGCATTGTAGGTTCCCATGATTTTGTTCCAGCCCTGTAGTTTGGCCTGCATTTTTTCTAGATATTCTTTTCTTTCTTCTTTGGTCATATCCATTGGTTTTGGGGGAGGAAATAGATTCAGCAGAGTGCTTTTCTGCTGAATCTTGTGAGGATGTGTTGGCTTAGACGGTCTTAAAAACAGTCTTAATGTTCTCGATTCTATCGATAGCATCTTTGACTTGCTGGTGTTGTGCTAGTAATACTTTCTCCGTTTCTTGAGTAAAATAGCCCTCTTTGATTGCCTTTGCGTAGTCTTCCAGTGTGGCTTTCTCTCCTTTTTCACACTCTTCTAGAATAGCTGATTCATCTTTACCTGTGAAAAATCCTTTTATATCAATCCAAGTACGATGTAAACTGGAAACGGTGCTAGCTCCTTTGTCGGGCTTTCCACCTAATTTGTGGATTTCGTCTTTGAGTTCGTGACCAAAACGATAACGCTGATTTACATATTCCTCGAAAAAATTTTTGAGGTCTACGTGGTCTACGTTTTCCTGAGCTTTCTCGTAGCCTTTCTCGGCATCATAATTTTTGGTAAGTAGCTCGTTGAGTAATTTAATTTGTTTTTGATTCTTATCTGTATGCATAGTTTTTCAAATGTTTATTGGTTATGTATATTATATTGAAAAACTCGCTCCAAATTTCAGCAAAAACGCTAACATTCTCAAAATAAGCATTTTACAAGAATAAGAAAACTTGTTTCTCTCGAGAACAGTTGAAGAAATTCTACACATTAGTAGAATTCATTCAGGCCAGTGTGCATATTTTTACTTGCTATGCGTGATGGCTTGCTCCAGATCAGCGATTATATCTTGGATATTTTCCAAACCTACCGAGATACGAATCAGGCCGGGCTGAATGCCTACTACTTGCTGTTCTTTGGGAGAAAGCTTGGAATGGGTGGTAGAAGCCGGATGGGTGGCAATGGTCCGAGTATCTCCCAAGTTGGCCGTGAAAGAGATCATCTGCAAGGCATCCAGAAAGCGTCTTCCTCGTTCTAAACCGCCTTTGATCACGAAGCTGACCAAGCCTCCACCCGCCCGCATCTGCCGACGCGCCAGTTGATACTGCGGATGGGATTCTAAGAAAGGATATTTGACCGCTTCCACTTCCTGATGCAATTCCAGATAACGAGCCAACTCGAGGGCATTCTGGCAATGCCGATCCATTCTTACCGCCAAGGTTTCCAAGCTTTTGGACAAGAGCCAACCGTGAAAAGGCGACATGGCTGGCCCCGTGTGCCTGGCCAAGAAGCGGACTTCTTTGACCAACTCCTCGCGTCCCAAGACCGCCCCTCCTACTACCCTACCCTGCCCGTCTATGAATTTGGTGGCCGAGTGCGTGATAAGATCCGCCCCAAAGCGTACTGGATTTTGCAAGTAAGGCGTGCAAAAACAATTGTCGATGTTCAGAAGTAAATCGTGCTTTTTTGCCAAGGCACTGAGCCATTCCAGATCAATCAGATCCAGTGCTGGGTTGGAAGGCGTCTCGGCAAAAATCATCTTGGTATTAGGACGGATGGCTTTTTCCCAACTGGCTGGGTCGTGAATAGAAACATAGGAATATTCAATCCCCCAGCGTGGAAATAACCCCGTGATAATCTGATGCGTGGAGCCAAAAACCGAGCGAGAGGCCAACAAATGATCACCTGCTTTCAGAAAAGCCGCCATACTGGTAAACATAGCCGCCATCCCCGTGGCCGTGGCTACCCCGTCTTCGGTTCCTTCCAAGAGGCAAAGCTTCTCGATAAATTCATCATTGTTGGGGTTAGAAAAACGAGAATAGATATTCCCCGGCACTTCATTCGCAAACAAGGCTCGTGCCTGCTCGGCTTCCTCGAAGACAAAGCTAGAAGTAGCATAAATCGGCACGGAGTGTTCTCTTTGGGCGGTTCTTTCCGCTTGGGTACGGATGGCCTGGGTCTCGAAATGGTTGGATGGGGAGGTTTTTTCTTGCATGGCTTAGGTGTTCTTTTCAGGGATTAAGTTCAAAAGAATAGGTGATTTGAGCCGTTTTCTCGAGGATACGTGCCACGGAGCAGTATTTTTCCACGGAGAGTTGAATAGCTTTTTGGGCTTTTTCCTCGTCTAGGTTTTCTCCAAAAAGCTGATAGTGTAAGTGAATTTTGCTAAATAAACTAGGTACTTGATCGGCTTGTCGTTCGGCTTGTACCTGCACTTGAATATCTGCTAAATCTTGTTTTTGCTTACGCGAAATCTCGATGATATCAATCGCACTACAGCTGCCAATCCCACTCAGAAGCAGTTCCATGGGGCGCATGCCTTGTCCCTCGCCTCCAATTTTGGGGGAAGCATCCGTGAGTACGGTGTTTCCGGCTTCATTTTCTGCTTGCAGATGAAATGGTGCTTTGATTCTTTTAATCTTAATTTGCATAGATGCTGAGCTTATCAAGCCACAAAAATAAGTGATAAAACGAGGGAATGAAAGCCCAAAGGTAGTCGTATCAAGATTCTTCAAGTTTATCAAGAAAAATATCCAAGCTTAGCAATTGCTAATTTGAATTATCTACGTATTTTTGTAACCATTGTGTAAGGTTAACTAATATGGTTATAAAAGATTACATTTCTCTGGCAGAGGCATCCCAACTCATCGGCAAAAGCAAGGAAACGCTCCGAAGGTGGGATAGAGAAGGGAAGCTAAAAGCCATCAGAGAGCCTGTATCGAATTACAGGGTTTATAAAAAGAAAGATATTCAAAATCTTATGGGGGATTTGTTCAGCCTAGACATTGACGAGGAAATCAATAACTATGTCAAACCAGACAAGAATTATCGTGCCATAGAGCTATTCGCTGGGGCAGGAGGACTAGCCATTGGCCTAGAAAAAGCTGGCCTCGAGTGTCTCGCGCTCAATGAAATCGATAAATGGGCTTGCCAAACCCTGCGCGAGAATCGTCCCCATTGGAAGGTCTTGGAAGGAGATGTCAAGAACTTTAGTTTTTCCGAGTATCGCGACCAAGTGGAAGTAGTCACGGGTGGTTTTCCTTGTCAGGCATTTAGCTACGCCGGTAAGAAATTGGGTCTGGAGGATGCTCGTGGTACCCTCTTCTACGAGTTTGCCCGGGTAGTTCAAGAAGTCAATCCCCCCATTTGTATTGGCGAAAACGTGAGGGGATTGATTAGCCACCAAAAAGGAAAGACCTTGCAAGGAATGATTTCTGTGCTCAATGAAATCGGGTATCGCGTGATTCCCGTGAAAATCCTGAAAGCCATTCACTATAAAGTACCTCAAAAGCGTGAGCGCCTCTTCCTAGTGGGCATACGTGAAGATATAGAGGTAGCTTACGAATATCCCAAACCCTACAAGAGAATATATAATCTCTCTGACGCGCTGAAAAAGGGCGATTTGTACGATCGTGATGTCCCCGAATCAGCAGGTTCCCACTACCCTCAAAGTAAAAAAGAAGTTTTGGAATTAGTCCCCCCCAAAGGTTACTGGCGAGACTTGCCCGTGAATATCCAAAAAGAATACATGGGAGGGAGTTTTTACTTGGGAGGTGGTAAAACGGGCATGGCCCGGAGAATTGGCTGGGATGAACCTTGCCTTACCCTCACTTGTAGCCCAGCCCAGAAACAAACTGAAAGATGCCACCCCGACGAGACTCGTCCTTTCACGGTCAGGGAATACGCGCGTATTCAGACCTTTCCCGACGATTGGCAATTTGCCGGCTCTGTTGCTCAACAATACAAGCAGATTGGTAATGCCGTTCCCGTGAATTTAGGCAAAGAAATGGGTTACTCCGTGATCAAATTCCTTAACAAGTATTACATGTCCTTGAATCCCAAGTAATAGCCAAAATTATCGAGAGTCATTTGGTCAAGAATATCCCGCTGGTTTTGCTTGGCTTGCTTGGTAATTTCCTCCACGGCAGAGCTAGTTGCCCTCCGTGTATCACCACTGGCCGAGGAAAGGAAGTCTGCAATGGCTCGGGGCAAAACTTGGTATAACTGGAAAAAAGCGTCCTCTTGTCCAGATAATAAAGCATAAAATTGATCTCCCGAAATTTTATAAACGCGGCTATGACTGTATTCTTTACCATTGATCTCTCCAGACCAAAGCTCATTGAAACTATGTTTGGCCAAGATTTGTACCCAAACCTTCTATTTTTCAAAAAAATGCGGGTATGTTGCCCACACGACAAATGCTCTTGCTTTTATTTCAGAAATTTACGATTGAATTACCTAACTATCCTGAAAAATTATGGTTTTTGCACACGTGGTTCATTTTTTCTTGGGCGTGGTCGCCAGTTTTGTCGGTACGATTCCCTTCGGCCCCATTAACTTATCGGTGGTGGATGCTACCCTTAAGCAAAGCTTAAAGGCAGCCGTTAGTATGTCCATCGCGGCCGCCTTGGTAGAGATTCTGCAATCTTTTATCGCTTTGCACTGTGGGCTTCTGGTAACCATGAGCATCGAGCATTACCCTGTGGTCAAGATCATTGTATTCAGCCTTTTTATCCTGATTGGTTTCCTTTTTTTCTTCAAAAAGACGGAAAGCAATGTAGAAGAAAAGAAATCCAAACTCAAGGCTTCTAATTTCACCAAGGGAGCGATCGTGGGTTTGCTCAATCCCCAAGCGATTCCTTTTTGGGTTTTCGTGTTTACCTACTTCCAAATGTCCCACTGGATTGATTATCAGCTTTGGCACGTGATCGCGCTCCTGATTGGTGTTTCCGTGGGCAAATTCTTGGCACTCCTGATGTATGGCCTGCTCAGCCTAGCCGTGGCCAAGCGCATCCAGACCCTCAGCACGTACATGAATAAAATCATTGGTTCTATCTTCATTCTGATTGGTGTCGTGCAAGTTGTGAAGTATTTTTGGGTCTGAAAATGTTACAGGTTTTGCTCATTTTCCAGTTAAGCAAATAGCCTGAAACCTGTAGCTCCTAACCTGAAATACAAAGTATGTCCAGAATTGCCCTTGTTACTTGTCAAACCCTTCCTCAACTCACGGATAGTGAACAAAAACTATTGCCCTTGTTGGCAGATCTAGGCATTCAAGCCGAGCCACGCGTCTGGAATGACATCCAAGTAGATTGGTCAAACTACGATGGGATTATTATCCGCTCCGTTTGGGATTATCACTTACAATATTCCTTTTTCTTGGCTTGGCTGGTTCACTTAGAAAACTTGGCCATCCCGGTCTGGAATCCCGTGGAAGTGCTTCGTGAGAATAGTCATAAGTTTTATTTGCAAACTTTGGCCGAGGCCGGGCTCCATACCATCCCTACCCTCTGCCTCACCCGAAGCCAAAACCCCGATTGGGAAAAGATCAAAGCCCAGCCTTGGCCGCAGGTCGTGATTAAGCCGGCTATTTCCGCGGGAGCCATGGATACAAGAATACTCTCTAGAGATCAGCTAGAGCAAGCAGATTCTCCTCTACGCTCCCTGTTAGCCAAAACGGACGTTTTGATCCAGCCCTACACGGAAGCCGTGGCCGAGCAAGGCGAATGGTCTTTGATTTTTTTCAATGGCAACTACTCCCACGCTGTTCTTAAGCAGCCCAAGACGGGAGATTTCCGCGTGCAGGAAGAACACGGCGGGCGTAGTGTGAGCCAGTCTCCTCCTCCTCACGTCATCGAGGAAGCCCGAGCATTCGTTCAATTCTACCAAAATCGCTTGCTCTACGCCCGAGTAGACGGGGTGGTTTTGAATGAAAAATTTCACTTGATGGAATTAGAATTGGTAGAGCCAGAATTATTTTTGATGCATCACCCCCAAGCGCATCAAAGCTTTGCCGAAGCGATTGCGGCTCGCTGCTCTTGACGAAAGCAGGCACTTTTTTTTTAGAAATCCAAAATTGATGCTTAGATTGAGTAAAATTTGAATCACGAGACTCATGAGCAAAATCATCGCTGTGATTGCCCACGACGGGCGTAAGCCAGAAATGGTGCATTTCCTACAAAAGAACGAAAATATCCTCAAGCACGCCTCCTTGGTAGCCACGGGAACCACGGGTCAACACGTCAAACAGGCAGGCTTAGAAGTGGACGCCAAGCTATCTGGCCCCAGGGGTGGAGACGCGCAGATTGCCGCCATGGCCGCCGAGCAAAAGCTTTGTGCGGTAATTTTCTTCCGAGACCCTTTGGGTAAGCATCCCCACGAGCCAGATGTGCAAATGCTCATGCGTATTTGTGATCTTTATAATATCCCCTTGGCTACGAACCCCGGTACGGCGGAGTATCTCATTCGGGGCATGGTGGCCGCCGGTGCCCTAGAGTAAGGATAGGTGAGAAACGCGCACCGATCAACCTATAATCCTCAATGCCTCGAGCTTTAAACCTCAAATTATGAAAATCTACCAAGACAAAATCATCATTATCACGGGAGCTGCTTCGGGAATTGGCCGAGAACTGGCCGAAAGACTGGGAGCATACGGTGCTAGATTGGTTTTAGCTGACATTAATCAAGAAGGTCTGGAAAAAGTTGCCCAGCAAATCCAAGCCAAAGGGGGTAAAGCCGAGGCAAACTATTTGGACGTGAGAGACAGGGAAGCTATCAGGGAACTGATTGAAAATCAGACCACCCAGTACGGACGGCTGGATTATATCTTCAATAATGCCGGCATTGGTATGGGCGGTGAAACTTTTGCCATGACGATGGAAGACTGGCAAAGGATTCTGGATATCAACTTACTGAGCGTGATACAGGGTACTCATTCGGCTTATCAAATCATGGTCAGGCAGGGGCACGGTCATATTGTCAACACGGCTTCCATGCTGGGACTGATTCCGGGGCCGCTCTCCACGGCCTACGCCACGACCAAACACGCCGTTTATGGACTTTCACGCTCCCTTCGCCTCGAGGGGAAAGCATTCGGGGTCAAGGTAACGGCCATTTGCCCGGGCTACGTGGATACGAATATCCTCAACGCGACAGAAATGTTCGAGCTGAACCAGGAAGAGGCGATGAAGATCATGCCCTATAAACTCTTTGATTTGAAAAAGGCCGTACAAATTATCTTGAAAGGAGTCGCCAAAAATAAAGACGTGATTGTATTCCCCGGGCACGCTCGCTCGGCTTGGTGGCTGGCTCGTTATTTTCGCTCTTTCTTACATCAATACAATGTATCATTACTCAAAAAGCTTCGCCAGCAGACCAAAATTCACGAAAGAATCCCCAAAGAAAAACAAGTGAGTAATGAAGCACTCAAAAAATAATACTTGCTAGGATTACACGGGTCAATGTATTGCCCAAAGTCATCTCTCATCTTTCCAATGGTCTTATTCCGGTTATGAATAGCAGGAGAAAGGCTCTCAAAAACTAAGATAATATTTTGAGTAGTTAGAAAAAAGCATAATTAGTCTTCTTATATTTTAATTTTCATAAAGTTTTTCTTAACTTAAGAAACCTAAACCAAAATAAAGAGAATTCTATGCACAATTTCATCCCTGTTACCAAATATATGACGAAAAAGCCCATTACTTTTCGTCCCGATCAAAGCATCCACGATGTTATTCGTGTGCTCGTACGTAAAAAAATCTCTGGTGCGCCCGTGGTGAATCCCCAAGGCGAATTAGTCGGTATGATTTCTGAAAAGGACTGCCTCAAAGTGATGGTAGATAGTGTTTATCACAATCTGCCCGCCGGAAAAGTCAGTGAATACATGAGCCATACGGTCACTTCTATTAGTCATGAAAAAAGTATCGTGGAAGTAGCGAGTGCCTTCTTGAAAGTAAGCTTCAAGCGTTTTCCCGTGGTAGACCGAGACGGTAAACTCGTGGGGCAAATCAGTCGCTCAGATGTATTAAGAGCAGTCAAAGACATGCAAGGTACCACCTGGCAAGCTGTTGCCGCCCGAGCCGCCAATGACCACACGGTAGTCAAAGAAAACTACAAGGATTTGACTAAGGCCTGAGCACCAATCAATCACACAAGTTTAGAAAAGTTTACAAGGCATCGTTCTACGCGGTTTGCCCAGTAAACTTTTGTCTCTGAGCCAGAAGATAGCCCATGCTCACTATGTTTTTCCGAGAAATTTACAGATATTTAATCTAACCAAAACAAGTGAGAAAATCATGCAAGAGCAGTTAGCCGATTTTATGAAAGCCCTGATGGAGTTTGAGGCCAACGTAGTACAACACGAGTTCGTTCAGATATTTGGATCAGAAAAAGCGTTTGAGCTATGGGATTTGTTTAAGCTACGTTGCTCGAGTAGCACCACGATTTTTTACCGGATGATTGACAGCAAAGACCAAAAAAAGCTTAACCAGCATATTGCCCAGTATTACAAAGCCATTCAATCAGAAAAAGAGTAGAAGCCAAGGCTTCTATCCTCTGCCAATGCCTTCTGTAAATAGAGCTTGCGTATTTCTTAGAAGATTTACTGGCACGAATACATTTTTTCCTTGGCCAAGCCTGGGTCATCACCTCTTTTCAAATACCTTCCCAACTGATGATTGATTTTTACGAGCAATTATTAGATTCAGAGCAAGGTAAAATCACGCCTGCCCTTCGTCAGGCCAAGTTAGCCATGATTGCTCGGGGTGGAGATTATGCCCACCCTTACCACTGGGCGCCTTTTGTACTCATCGGAAAATAATTCCACCAAGGCACTACCTAAGATACGGGTGGTGCTTCTTTTTTTAATTTTTATTCCTTCTCCAGATTTCCTTCCGATTTCTTATCCGAAGTGGTATTGATTTTGTTAAATTCTTGCCGTACTTTGTAGCAAAATAGTAGGGATTTTCTCCTATCCTCATCAAATTTAGGCAGGAAAATCTCCTCAAAACCAAGGATTGTTTTTGCAACAGGTGTCTACTATCTTCAAACCCATAAATTCACTTACTTAAACTCATCTGAACATGCCAAAGGTTAGAAAAAAAATTCGTGATATTTTCAAAAAAGCTCTCAAAAAACGCCTGCAAGACGATAAGCCAGAAAATCTGGTCAGAATCATCAATAAAAGCGGAGCTCCCGTCAAAGTAAGTTTTACGGTGGAAGGGCTTGCCGATGCACAGGCCAAAAAGCTGGAACTCAATGTCTATCACTACGACCATATTGAAGACATAGAAGACCCCGAAATTTCTCTTGCCATGGGAGAAGTAGAGCACATCAATGCAGCTGTATTTTACCTGAATCTCGTCTTTAATGAACAAATAGAGGCCGAACCTGACCAGAATGTGGTTGAGTATACAGAGGGTGATCTCGAAATTGAGTTTAAGCCACCCTCGAGAGGGGATGAGACTAGAAAGGCCAGAGTGCGGATGGTCAGAGTGGCTCTACGTTAAAAGAAAATTATTTATAGCACCGTGAAGTTCAAATTTTTTTCGCTCATTGTCATAGCGTCTACATTAATTAAATGGGAGGTTACCGTAGCACAGTCTTATTCAGAGAAAGCTACATTGGCTATGCAACAAGCCGAAAGTTTTTTAGCAAAAGAAATTCTCGATAGCGCGAAAATACATTTCCTAGAAGCGGCTAGTTTTTACAAAGAGGTAAAGAATTGGAAATCCTTTACCTCTTCTTATAATGCGGCTGCCCTAGCCTGTTTAGAATACGGTCAAATAGCAGAAGCACTCAACTTATTAAATGAGGCTCGCAAGAATCGGGAAATACCTGAGACAGGGGAACACTTTTCAGAAAATCTCTATTATACTGGATATGCTTATTACCTTCAATATGAACCAGATTCTGCCCTAGCATACTATCAAAGAACCTTAGAAATAAGAGAGAACTTATATGGGAAAAATCATATTAAAGTTGCTGACATACACGATAAAATAGGGTTGGCCTATGACGATCGTGGAGACTATCAAGACGCTCTTAAATATAAACTATTAGCCATTAAAATTGCTCAGGAATTAACAGGAGAGGAACTTGCATTGGGTGATTTTTATACTAGCGCAGGGGCTTCTTACGAATTAATAGGCAATTACGAGAAAGCATTATCATACTACGAAGAAGGGTTTAAGTATAGAAGAAGCGTTCTAGATTCTACACATCTCTACATTGCAGCTTCATACAACAACATTGCGCTAATCCAAGAAATCAAAGGAGCCTACGAGCAGGCTCTCAAGAATTATCTTAATGCCTTAGAAATCTTTGAAATTAATCAAGATACTGTACACATGGCAGAAGTTTATCTCAATCTCGGAATCTTACTCGATTATCGGGGGGAATATACGCAGGCCCTTAACTATTTTCAAAGAGTTCTGGATATTTATAAACCAGTTGAGGGTGATACAGATGCTTTTTTGGCAGACACTTATAATGATATTGCTAATGTTTACTTAGAACAAAAAGAATATACCAGAGCCCTAAATTTCTATAAGAGAGCTTTATCCATTAGAGAAAAAGTATTTGGTAAGAAAAGTATTGAAGTAGCTGCCATTTACGACAATTTGGGAGAAACCAATTCACGACAAGAACGTTACAAGGAGGCCATAGAAAATTTTGATACAGCAATAAAGATAGAGGAAACTATACTTGGTTCTGAACGTAAAGAGGTTGCTCTACGATACCTAAACATGGCACAAGTATACAAGGCACAAGAAAATTATGATAAAGCTCTGCAACTCCTAGAAAACGCATTAGATATCGAAGAAAAAATATTTGAGGGCAAACATCCTTTCAAAGCCAACCTCCATAACAACCTCGCCCAAATCTACTACGAACAAGGCCGTTACACGCAGTCTATGGCAGAAATTCAAAAAGCCTTCCAAGCCAATCTCCAAGACTATGAAGTCAATGAGCAAAGCACGCGCCCGAGTATAGAAAATTATTATAACTATGACATTCTCTTTACTTCTCTCCTCCTTCAGGCCGATGTACTGGAAAAAATCTATCTCCAAAATCCCCAAAAAGCTGCCACACTGCAAGAAGCATACGAATACTTGCTCCTAGCCGACCAACTCATTGACCGCAACCGAGGACAGGTCAAAACCAATGCCGACAAGCTCCGCCTCAGTGAACATGTCGTGCAACTTACCCAAGATGGAATCGACATTTGCCAGCAACTCCACCGCGCTACCAATGACCCCAGCTATCTGGAAAAAGCCTATGACTTTGCCCAAAAAAGCAAATCGCACATCTTACTAGAGGCTCTCTCGGATGCCGATGCCAAGTCTTTTGCGGGCATACCTGACTCACTGCTCCAAAAAGAAAAAGATTTCAAAACTGAAATTACCTACTACGAGCAGCAACTAGCCCTCAAACCCGACAGCACACGAGAAATTGACTATCGTCGCAAATTGTTTGAATTCAACCGAGACTATCAGGCTTTTGTAGACCGCTTAGAAAAAGATTTTCCCAAATACTACCAATCCAAGTACGAGGTGCAGGTCATCTCCATCGCCAAATTGCAAAATGCCCTCGATCAACAAACGGCCCTCGTAGATTTGGTACTGGGCGACAGTCTACTCCATATTTTTACCATCACACAGCAGGACTATGACTTGCAAAGCGTATCTATTGACTATACATTAGCACAAGACATCCGAAGCCTACGCAATGGCATCATCAATCGGGCTGATTTCTTTCAGCTTCCAGCTCAGCGTTTATACCAAAAGCTTTTCCCCAAAACTTTACCCAAGCATATCCAAAAGTTAGTAATTCTGCCAGACGCTAAATTGAGTTCTGTTCCTTTTGAAGTTTTACTCACCGAGGCTCCCAAAGAGGGAAAAAGTCAAGCCGACCTGCCTTATTTAATCAAAAAGTATCAGATTAGTTATGATTATTCTCCGGTGCTTTTTTACCAAAATACGCAAGCAAAACCCCTAACTACTCCCAAAGACTTCCTAGCCTACGCGCCTGTATTTGAGGGGAATATCAAATTAGATCGGGGCTTTCGAGACTTCTTCTCAGAAACAGACTCCTCGAGTACTACCCGTAGTGTTTTGGGCAGAAGCGGACGCATTCCGGCGATTCCTGCCACCAAAACGGAGATAGAGCGTATCCAACAATTATTTTTGAGAGCTGGCAAAAAAGCCGAAATCTTCGCCAACAACAAAGCAGACGAAGTCAAAGTCAAGCTAGAAAGACTTCAGGATTTCAAGTATATTCACTTCGCTACCCATGGTTTCGTGAATCAAGATCAGCCCAAGCTCTCGGGTATGCTGATGTTTCCCGATACAAGCAGCACAGAAGATGGCTTTTTGTCCATGGGCGAAATCTATAACCTGAAAATGAACGCCGAACTAGTCGCCCTCTCCGCCTGTGAAACAGGTCTGGGTAAAATTTCCCCCGGAGAAGGAACCATCGGCCTCACGCGTGCTTTTATCTACGCAGGTGCCAAAAACGTGATGGTATCGCTCTGGCAAGTGGCCGACCAGTCGACTTCCCAATTGATGATTGATTTTTATCAAAATCTGATCGATAGCCAAGAGGAAAGCCTTGCCGAGTCTCTACGCCACGCCAAACTCCGCATGATCCAAGCAGATGGCGAGAATGCTCATCCTTATTACTGGTCTCCTTTCGTGTTGATTGGGAAATAGTTACGGATGGCTCGGTGCATCTCTGTTCCGAGTCAAAAAACAAATCTCAGCATTAGCCATGAAGTATCTTGAAATACGCTTTGCCTCTATCTCCTCAGAGCAGATTGATCTCCTCGTGGCCGAGCTAAGCGTACAAGGCTACGAATCTTTTTGGGAAATGCCCGAGGAACTACGTGCTTACATTCCAGAAGAAATTTTTTCGGAAAAAGTCTTGAATACGATTGTAGCAAAATACGCGCTTCCCTCCTATTCTATACAGTCCGTCGATCCTCAACAATGGGATTTGGCACAAAAGGATCATCAAGAATTTTTGGTCATTGAAGAGCAATGCTTGATTCGCCCCCCTGATTTCCAAGCCAAACGAAGCTATCCTTATGAAATCCTCATGGAAGCCAGATTGGCTTTTGGTTCAGGCCAGCACGACTCCACCGCACTCTGCCTCGCTCAGCAATTAGCGATCGAGCATCAGGACAAGTACGTCTTGGACATTGGCTGTGGTTCGGCGATTTTATCCATTCTGGCCGAGCAGCGAGGAGCTAAACACGTGGATGCCATTGATAATAACCCTTGGGCCATCGCGGTCAGTCAGGAAAATCTCGCCTTGAATCAATGTCAAAAAATTCACTTGCAAATTGCCGATATGTCTGAGGCAAAACTTCAATCACATTATGATTTGATCTTAGCCAATCTGAACGCAGATGTTTTCCGACAGGAGTTTTCCCATTATCCAGCTTATTTATCTGGCAATGGCCTGATTCTCCTGAGTGGCTTCATGGAAAAAGACGAGGCAGTTATACACACCCTTGCTGAAACCTCAGGATTGATTCTACAGCAAAGAAGTCAACAAAATGGATGGTTGGCCTTACTTTATCAACGATTATAAAAATCAGGGCATTTTAAGCCTACGTTGATGATATATTTCAGGTGAAAACCCGTCACGATGTAAATATCCTTGGTGTTGGGATTGCCTCGTGTGCTCTGCCCTCGCCGAAACGACCCCAAAGTACGATAAGTCTGACCATCAAATCCAACGTAGGTTTCTTGACCAAAACGCGCAATGGCCGCTTCCAAATCACGAGGTTCTCCCGCACGAGCAGCTACTTCTTCCAAAGTACGATTAGCCAGAGCGGCGACCAATGGGTTGCCCAATTCATCCAACTCAGGATATTCATTGCTCACGTCATCCAGATAATCAAAGAAGGTAAAACGCACGGCAGATTCAATTCCGAAATCCAATCGCTCGGTCAGCGCAAAGCGAAAACCTAGCCCCAGAGGCACGGCAAATTGAATTTTCCCGTAAGGGTCATCATAGCCCGGTCTACCCTGTCCTTCTGTACCCAAAGGCTGGAGTGAAACCCAGTCATTCCCCTGCTCCACGGGGATTTTGGCCTGTGGATTATGGTGGAAAAGAGCAATACCCCCGATGAAATAAGGCGTGAATAAAGCGCGCCTTCCGTACTTCCCAAAGCTCGGCACGAGATCATAGGTAAGTAGGAGAGCGAGTTCTTGAATATCATTTCTAAAATGTAGATTCCGAGCATAGGTTCCACTTTCTTCGGAAGCAGAAAAATCATCTCCCAAGATACGCCCCCAAGTATAACTCAGGCGAGCCTGCGTACGTGGCCCCAGCTTGCGCTCCAAAAAAATACTCAATCCTGGACGGGTGAAGGTAATATCACTGGGAATGTCCCCCACGTAATTCATGGCATTCAACTGGAAGCCCACACTCACATAGCCTTCGGTGGCACTACGGCTCCGCAAAGCACGGGTTTTGCGTAGACGCTGCGCCTGCAATGCCCAAGTATTCAAAAAGAAATAGCTGAAAATGAAGATAAAAAGCCCGTATTTTTTCATATTTTTGAAAAATGCTCTTTGCACAATTTGCCTCAATAAAGCACTAAGATAAGTATTTACCTTAAAACGACGGGACGTGTGCTTGATTGTTGAATCGCTACATTGCTTTATGGTTAATTAGCAGATTATGGTCAGGCAGAGGCTTCGTCAATGTCATTTTTTAGATCTTTAATTTTTGCGTCTTTCAATTTACGATCTGTAACCCCTGAGTCTTTCAATTTGTAATCTGCCATTCCATGCCATTAATTCTAAAATCAGGAAGAGAAAAATCTGTATTTAATCGCCATCCTTGGTTATTTTCGGGAGCCATCCAGCAACTGCCTCAGGCTGAAAGTGGTGAGATCGTGGAGGTACATAGCCAAGATGGGAAACGCTTGGGCTATGCTTTTTTTGATGCGAATAGCCAAATTACCGCGCGTATTTTCGAGTTCACGCGTAAGGGCAAGGAAGTCACTATTGACGAAAATTATTGGAAAAATAAAATCCAAAATGCTTTTCAGCTTCGGCAGAAACATCTCATTTCTCCACAAACGAATGCTTATCGCTTGATTCACGCGGAGGGAGATTTTTTCCCCGGGTTAATCGTAGACATTTACGGTCAGGTGGCGGTTTTGCAGATACTTATCAAAGGCACCGAGCAGATTCTGCCCGAAATCGTGCAAGGATTAGAAACCTTGGGCTTTCCATATTGCTACGTCAAAACCAAAGAGAGTTCGCGTCGCTTGGAGAAAATGGGTATGGCTTCGGGCTGGCTAGGAGATGAACCCAAAACTCCCACGGTGATTCAGGAAAATGGCCTAAAATTTCCCGTTAATATCGAGACGGGACAAAAGACAGGCTTTTTCTTAGATCAAAGAGCCAATCGCCAATTGCTTCAAAGCTATGCTCAGGGCCAAAAAGTACTCAACGCCTTCAGCTACACGGGTGGCTTCTCCGTTTACGCTTTGGCAGGAGGTGCTTCGGAGGTGCATTCTGTGGATATTTCTCAAGAGGCGATAGATACAGGGGAGCAGAGTGTGGCCTTGAATTTTAGCGAAGCTCCTCATCAGAGCATTTGCCAAGATTGCTTTGATTATCTCAAACAAACCTCAGAAATGTACGACGTGATGGTACTCGATCCGCCCGCCTTTGCCAAAAATAAACGTGCCGTTCCCAATGCTTCACGAGGCTACATTAGCTTGAATGAGTTGGGAATCAAACGATTAAAACCCGGTGGTTTACTTTTTACTTTTTCTTGCTCGGGCAGTATTGATCGGGATTTATTTAGGAAAATCATTTTCACGGCTTGCGCCGAAGTAGGCCGAGAAGTGAGGATTTTGCACCAATTAAGCCAGCCGCTGGATCATCCGATTAATATTTATCATCCCGAAGGAGAGTACCTAAAAGGATTAGTACTGGAGGTAGCGTGAAACAGGGATGCAAAGAATAGCTCGGATAGCCCTGAAAAAGCCTCCACGTCACTCTGTGCTTCTTCTGCGACTTTCCACGTAAGCATACCAGCGCAACACGCATCACCTGATCAGAAACTTTCCCAGAATTTATCTAGTTATATCAACACCGATTCTAAATTGGCATAAGATTTTAAGCAATATCTTATTATGAAAGAAGAAAAGAAAAGCGGAAACACCATCTTGACACAAGATAATAAACTCAAAAAATTGATCGTTATTGGCGATCGAGTACTGATCAAACCCAAAGCCCCTGAGGATCAGACCAAAAGTGGCCTTTACTTGCCCGTGGGTGTGCAAGAAAAAGAGAAAATCCAAAGTGGCTATGTCATCAAAGTGGGCCCTGGCTATCCAATTCCGATGCCCAACGATGACGATGAGCCCTGGAAAGAACCAGAGGATGAAGTCAAATATATCCCTCTACAAGTGAAGGAAGGAGATTTGGCTATCTTTTTACAGAAAGGAGCTTTTGAAGTACAATATGAAAGCGAAAAGTATTTGATTGTCCAGCAACAAGCCATCCTCATGGTGGAGCGAGATGAAGATTTGTTTGATTAACAAACAGTAGACCGGAAAAAGATTGGTCAATCCTTTTCCGGTCAAAAAAATTTGAGTGCAGGCACCCATGCTGGTCATTTCTTATTTGTCTTGGATACTACCGCCTTTTCCTCCCAAGAAACCCGTAATCAGATTAAAAGCAAAGGAAGCAATCACTCCACCCCACAACAAGGCTACGCCAATTCTTTGCGCACCTGCCGCCAAGGCAATGGTCATCAGTATAGTTATACAAAATAAGAACATCAAGCTAATGATGAAAACCGATAGTTTTATGTCTTCAGAATTATTCATAAGGTTGTAAGTTTTGATTCAGTTAGATTTCTAGTAGACTTCTTATTTTATAGCTTCTAATTAAAAACAAAGCAAACATTATTCAAATGACAATTGTCATAAAGTAAAATAAAAGCCCGTTTTTGTAGGGAGTTCCTACCTTACTACTCATTTTTTAAATCTAAAATCATCTATGCAAACTATTTTTCAAGGAAAGAGCATTCGAGCACAGTGGAATGCATCTCATCAATTAATGGAAATCACTTGGTCTGGTCCCTCTACTAGTAAAGAGTTTCGGAAGGCTAGTCAATCCATTTTGGAGGAGGCTCTGGTAAGACAGCCCAGTCGTTGGTTGTTGGATCAAAAAGGTATGATGATTTTCCCAGAAGATTTTGATTGGTTCAAGGAAAAAATGTTTCCTCAATTCCAACCATATCTGATTAACAGCAAGTTAGCTATTGTTTTGTCCAGTAATCCTTACGGAGAATACGCGATGAAGCAATTCCTGAAAGGACTCTATCCCAACGGTCATCTGCACGTGTTTTTTTTCGAAGAAACCGCCTTTGCCCGTCAATGGCTCATAGAGGCTGAGCAAGGATACGAGGCTAGCTCTGGCATGGCTTCTTAGGAAATAAAAAACTCGAGGGTGGAAAGATTCAAATCTCTACCTCCTCGAGTCTTTCCATTTTTATAGCCCACAGACCACTTGATTAAGCCTCCACCTTTCTTGCTTCAATCATCTCGATGACGCCATGGGCGTAAGCTTCGGGAGCTTCCAGCATAGGGTAATGCCCAATGTTGGGAAGAATTTTGAGGGTATTCTTGGGAATACTTTTATGGAGGGCATAGGCCATTTCCACGATCGCAATGGGGTCTTTATCGGCCCAAATTAAATTGATGTGCTTATCGGTGCGGTGCAATCCCCCCACCCAACGGTGCCAAAACTTCTGCCTTTCCAGCACGTAACGAGAAACGATCGGGAAGACTTTCTTATGATTGGGATCGCTCTGTAGCATGTCCCATAATATATCCAGTTCTTCTTCATTTACTTTTTGGGGATCGTGCCAAATCTTAGTCATACTGCGCTTGAAGCTCCAGCGAGAGAGTATTTGTACCAAAATAGGTCCAAAAAATTTGTCTCGGAGTAGCTTTTGCGTAATCAGTAGCTTTGCCATCTCGATATGCATGCTGCCATTGCCCAGCGTAATGGTTTTGAGCTTTACAGGTTCATGGCCTAGGTTATAACGTGCTACAATTTCGGTAGCCACACTCGTGCCGTAGTCATGCGCCAAGAGATGAACTTCTTCTAAGCCCATTTGCTGCCAAAGCCCCATGGCCATATCCGCCTGTTCAATCAGTGAATAAGAATAATTAAAAGGCCGTCCCGAAAGCCCAAATCCCAAATGGTCGTGTACGATCACTCGATATTTTTGCGTGAGCAGGGGCAGTATTTGATAATAATCATAAGAACAAGAGGGGAAGCCGTGTAAAATCACCAGCGTTTCGGCGGTTTCGCCTTGATCCACCACGAAAAGCGAATGCCCATTCACTTCATAATACTTGCCTTGAGCCTTCCATTCTTCTAAACTAGGGGTATGCATACGATGAGTTAAAGTTTGAGGTTTACAAGTTGAGGGTTGGGTTCGAGAGCCAACCCTCAGCATTTGAAGTGTTTTAATACTGCTCTAAGAGTTGCGCTTGCGCTTGGATGGCTTCACGGAACTCGGCTTTGAGACGAGCCGTTAATTCTTTCACGGGAACAGAATCTTTGATAGAAACTACCCCGTGCCCAGCCGACCAGATGGTTTTCCAGGCCTTAGCCTCAGCTTGCGCTGCGTCTAATTCTTCCCCGAAGTTTACTTTTTTCTTCATTTCCCAGAGTTCCTTGGTGATGCCCATAGCTTCCAAGCTTTTTCTCATAAAGTTGGCGGGCACCCCTGACACGGCTGCCGTGTAGACAATATCGGAGGTATTACTATCGATAATCATCTGGCGATATTCCTCGTCTGCCTTGCTTTCCGAAGTGTTGATAAAGCGAGTCCCCATGTAGGCAAAGTCGGCTCCCATTTGCATGGCACTGGCAATATCCCGCCCGTTGCTGATACAGCCCGAGAGGATGATCGTTTTGTCAAAGAAACTACGAATTTCAGCGATCAAAGACATAGGATTGACGGTACCAGCGTGTCCACCTGCCCCAGCCGAAACGAGAATCAGACCATCTACGCCAGCCTCAGCGGCTTTCTCGGCGTGGCGACGATTGGTGATGTCATGAAAAACCAGTCCACCGTAGCTATGTACCGCGTCTACCAATTCGGATACAGCTCCCAGGGAAGTGATAATAATGGGTACTTGATGCTTGACACAAACCTCTAAATCGGCCTGCAAACGAGGGTTGGTATGGTGTACAATGAGGTTCACGCCATAGTGGGCAGCAGGTTTACCTTCGGGACTTTGGTAATCGGCCAAATCGGCCTTGATTTCTTGTAGCCATTGGTCAAAACCTTCGGTAGAGCGTTGATTTAGGGCTGGGAAAGTGCCAATAAGGCCATTTTTACAGCATTCAGTGACCAATTTAGGGCCAGAGATCAGGAACATAGGTGCTACGATCGCGGGCAGGGTCAGATTTGCTTTAAGGGTTTGGGTATGATTCATTTTTGATAAAAGTGTATGTTAATTAGTTGTTAGTTGCGAGTTGCTTTTTCAAAGATTTGCACAAATAGGCATTGGATTAAGTTCTGAATGGCTATTTTTCGGTTGGAAGCCCTAATTTTTAGGTTTAGAACCGAAGCTTTTGGGTTCCACACCTAAAAGTTTGAGTCCAGAACCGAAGCTTTTGGGTTCCACACCTAAAAATTTAAGTCCAGAACCGAAACTTTGGGGTCCCACACCTAAAAACTTAAGTCCAGAACCCA
>CAZKBP010000048.1:0-10080 GCA_964551015.1 uncultured Cytophagaceae bacterium
ACCCCCCATCGCTTTTTTTTAATACCCCAATTCTGTCTTTTGAACCCCCCATGCGCGCCTTTGCTACCCCCCTATTCTGTGTTCGAGGTAGGGGTAGTGGGGTAGCAAGGGGGGGGGTAAAGTACTTTTAGGATAAGGCATCTATTTATCAAACATTCTTGGGATAAAGTGTCATTTCAAGTCTTCATTTCCCTTTAACAATATATCTAGTGTGAATTCAGTTGAAGCACGTTTATGGATCATAACAATAGAATTTGTGCCAGATACTTGAATTTACCAATCATTACTTCAACCATTTATCACAAAGGCTTTAACTCAAAGACTTTCGCAAAGTGTGGCTGCGATGGCTACATGATTTTTGGGTTTACCTCAGTAAAACTATGCCGTCTTACTCCACGAAACCTAGGGAGTGCGCTTCCATAGGCTTCTCTTCAACTAAAAGCGGAAAGCCCGATTTGCCTTTCCAAATTTTCTTCTACAAGCAGGCGTTTGCCGAAAAGCCTTCAAGAGAGTAGGCCATTTGTAAACTTTTTCAAATTCAATTAAAAATGAAAAAATTGTATTCATTATTCAGCTTCCAAACCTCTGCCAAGCAGTGTAGTGCATCTTTACTCAAAAACATGCTCACCAGCATTTTCTTGCTTTGCAGTTTTATGCCCTCATTTGGGCAAGGGCCTTGCCCTCCCGAAGGGAACACGCTCACCGTCAATCCAGACTTTCCGGGTTGCCAGAGGGGTGGTAATAACGATGCCTTCAAAATCGTCTTGGTCTTAGATGAGTCTGGCTCGATTGCCAATTCGGGGTCTGAAGGAGACGTGGAAACGGCCGTCCGAGGCTTTGTCAGTTCGCTAGAGGGGAGTGCCAGTGCCAATGGCCAACTGGAATTAGCCATTGTGGAGTTCTCCAGTTTTGCTCAGGTAGCCTTGAATTTCACGGATGTTTTCAACAATGGGGCGGGCATCTCCACCGTGATAGACAATTATCTAGCTACTGGCTACTCGCCAGCTGGAGGAACTAATTTTACCAGACCGTTAACTTTGGTGCGCGATCAACTCTCGGAGGCCGACAACGTGTTTTTCATCACCGATGGAGAACCCAATAATGAGCTCCAGTCAAGTTATCGCTCAGTAGCCAATCAAATCAAGTGCGCGGGTACTTATATGTTTTGTATCGGGGTAGACATCGAGGATAACCCACAGGCCATTGAGAATTTACAGCAAATCTCTGGAGATGTATTCTTCCCAGCGACCCGCTTGCAGGATGGAGCCAACATTGCCCTAGAGAGCTTCGAGAGCTTGGCCGAATGCCTCAGCATACTGGCCGATGAACTGGTAGATGATATTCCGCCCACTTTGAGTGGCTGTGTAGATATTCAGGACGTGGCCGACCCGGGAGCCTCTGGTACGACCGTCAGCTTCGCACCCCAAGCTCAGGACGAGTGCGGTATCGCCTCGCTGGTTTGTGTGCCCGCTTCTGGGAGTTTCTTTGAAGTTGGTACGACCACCGTTACCTGCACCGCGACCGATAATGCTGGCCTCACGAGCACCTGCAGCTTCAACGTAACGATACTTGACTCGGGAGTAACTCCTCCTCCTTCTTCCACCTGTCCGAGTGATTGCGACGGAACGAATACATTTTTGGGTCTCAAGGCGGGCATGAACAATACCACAGGCGAATCTAATGTATTTTTGGGTGAAGGAACTGGACTGAGTAATACGACTGGTAATTTTAATACTTTTGTAGGACGCTCGGCTGGTCGGGTCAACACCACGGGAAGCTCCAATACTTATGTAGGCTGGGATGCGGGGCTTTTCCGCACCGAAGGCAATCATAATACTTTTGTAGGCTCTCGTGCGGGTTTTAGCGATGTATTAGTGCAGGGCGAGCGCAATACCTACCTTGGCTCTGGCGCGGGAGCGACCTCTGGGGATGGTGGTTCTGGTAACGTATTTATTGGCTACAACGTGGGCCGTGACCGAGGAGTTTCTAACAAGCTTTTCATTGATAATAGCGACGTGTCCGATCCGCTACTCTATGGTGATTTTCAAAGAGATGTCGTAACCGTAAATGGCTCTCTGGGCGTGGGCATCCAAAATCCCGAGCGACCCATCCACCTGAGAGCCAGCAATGCCATTTTTCGCATTGACCGCGATCGCGATGACCCCGGCTTTGCCATTGTACGTTATGATGAGGGCTTTAACAATGTTTGGAAAAGCTTCTACTTTTATACCCGTGCCCAAGGACGAGATAATGGTAAATTTGTGATCGCCGACTGGGGAACCAACGTGTCTGGTCCGAGTACTCCTCGTTTGATTATTGACAATAGCGGAAATGTAGGGATTGGCTCTCGCTTTGAGCGCCTAGCCAATGATGCGACGGCCAAATTACACGTGGATGGAACCGTGCGTTTCCAGAATTTGCCCAGCGGTAGTGGACAACCACTCGTCGTTGATGCCAACGGCAATATATCCCGAGGCAATGCTACGTCTTCGCGAGAAAACCTAGCAGAGGAGAATCAAGACCTAAAAGCGGAACTAGCCGAGATCAAGAAACGCTTGGCTACGCTGGAAGCACAACTGGGCAACACACCAAACACCGCTCCGGCCACTGTCACTCGACTCTACCAAAATCACCCCAATCCCTTTGGTGAGGAAACAACCATCCGTTTTAACTTATCGGAAGCGGTGCAATCAGCTACGCTTTATATCTACGATATGCAAGGAACACAGATTGAAAAAATAGATTTGAATCAAAGAGGTGAGGGAGGAATCAAGTTGCAAGCAGGCAGCCTCAGAGCGGGTATGTATCTTTACTCGCTAGTAGCGGACGGTCAGGAAGTGGATATGAAAAGAATGATGATTACAGAATAAAGTGCTTAACGCAATTTTCTCCAAAAGGTCTTGGCCGCTCGGTCAAGACCTTTATTGATGAGTACCCCAAGTAGCTGTTATGAAGGTTTGTAAGGTTTTGAATGAAATCTAATCCACACACTGAACCTTCATGGAGGATTCATTGTCCCAGACAGAATGATCTTGGTTTTTTTAACTTCTGGAAGTCTATTCTCGAATTTTAGCGATTTAGCTTAGAAAAAAGTATCTTTGGTAGAGTGCCATCAATTGCTAATGCTTATGCAATCTGAAATTGCTTCTAATTTAATCTCCAACTCGGAAGATTCTCTGCAACTTAGCCTCTCGGCAGAGGAGGTTAGGATATTGCTGCGCCTACTGAGACAAGCAGACGAATTTCCTTTAGAAAACGAGATTCTAAAACAAGTTGAAGATCAATCAGATACGATTTCTATTGATAAAACCCCGATGACCTACACAGATTTTAGTTTAGAGAAAATCAAAGCCATTTTTGATCTAAAGATTATCTCCGCGAAACTTTTTGAAGATATAGAGATCATTCAGCCCAGCGAATTGATTCAAACTATTCTGGAAAGAAACAAAAAGCTTCCCATCCGCAGCGAAAAATCCCGCTCCGAATGGATTGTTTCTCCTATTCTGACCGAATTGACCGTTTTGAAGCCAAACCGTTTCACGATTTTTTCAGGAGAGCGATTTGATGTGGATGAAAAAAAAGGTCTTACAGGTGAATGTGATTTTTTACTGAGTTTAGCACCCGAAGAACAAGTAATTGCTGCCCCAGTTTTTGCCTTAGTAGAAGCTAAAAAACAAGATTTGGACAGAGGAGCCGGGCAGTGTGCCGCTCAAATGATTGCCGCTCGTGAATTCAACCAGCAAAAGGGAAAAAAACTTCCCTGCATCTACGGTTGCGTGACTACGGGGCGTGATTGGCAATTCCTCAAACTAGAAGAAAATAACCTCATCCTAGATGAAGCTCCCTACTACGAAAAACTAGAACTGGATAAAATTCTGAGCATTCTGGGGTATATTGTGGATTTTTACGGGGAATCGGAACAAAGCTCCTAAGAGTCCTAAGTATACTAAACGCAAATTAAATGTCTGCCCCTCATTTGGCCTGAGCAGAAAATGGTCGGAAATTTTTAGCTCCTGAAAGTCTATTTTCAAGTTTTAGCGATTTAGCCTAGAAAAAAGTATCTTTATTTGTACTAGAAAGTGCAATTAAGCACACTTTGCTATGCTTTTGCGCTGATTTTTGTTAATTATGCATAAGAAAGAGCAAAACATTGCACCTTCTCTCGAAATCGAACCTCCTGCTGGTGTATGGAACAAATAATAGAAGTCATCAAAAAACGAAGGGAAACTTTGCAGGTAACCCAGGAAACTTTAGCCGAATTATCAGGCGTGAGTCTAAGAACCCTCAAGCAATTTGAAAGCGGAAAAGGAAACCCCACCTTGCAGACCCTCCAAAGACTGACCGATGTACTCGGCCTTGAAATCTGCTTAAAGCTCAAAAACCTAAGGACTGAACCGTGAGAAAAGCCACAATACTATACAAAGGAGAAGAAGCAGGCGTGTTAGTCCAGCTCGATGATGGTTCATTTACCTTTTCTTATCACCAGGCTTGGCGGCAAGATCAAAATAAGCCGAGCATCAGCCTTACCTTGCCCAAAACCCAAGCCGAGTATCACGCCGAGTTTCTGTTTCCATTTTTTTTCAATATGCTACCCGAGGGCTCCAACAAGCAAGTGGTCTGCAAATACCATAGAATTGACCAAGATGATTATTTTGGATTGCTCTTGACGACCGCGAAAAATGATACCATCGGGGCGGTTACCGTGTTAAAAATAGAAAACCAATGAGCCTACCCGAGATAAAATATTGCCCCGGTACTTTGGCCGAAGGCTTCAATACGTACAGCCGAACCTGTCTGAAAAAGATGTTCCAAGGTAAAAAAGTAGATCATATACTGCCCTACGATTCACCCACCTCTAATCCAGCCACCCACGAACTTTTCGAGGACAACCAAAAACGCATATCCATCTCGGGCGTGCAGGAAAAATTTTCGGTATTGCTCGAGAAAAACAAACTCAGACTCGTTCAGGAAGGAGAACAAGGGCAGTATGTGCTCAAACCCATTCCTAGTGTGGGCAAAAACCTCGAGCAAATGCCTGCTAATGAGCATTTAACCATGCAAATGGCTCGTCAGGTTTATAAAATCGAGACGGCAGAAAATGCTCTGATATTTTTCCAGAATGGTGAACCTGCTTATCTGACCAAACGCTTTGACATCAAGGATGATGGCACCAAACTCGCCCAAGAGGATTTTGCCTCTCTTGCCCAAAGAACTCCCCAAACCCACGGCGAAGACTATAAATACTTGGGCAACTACCTGGAATTATTTCACCTCCTGAAAAAGTACCTGCCCATTTACAAAATAGAAGCTCCCAAGTTGCTAAAACTTGTGCTATTCAATTACCTCTTCTCGAATGGAGATGCCCATTTCAAGAACTTTTCCGTCCTGGAAACGCCCATGGGAGATTTTCGTTTGAGTCCGGCCTACGACCTGCTCAACAGCCGGATTCATATAGACGATCAAGATTTTGCCTTGGAAGAAGGGCTTTTGCCTAAAAATCTGGCGCGAGGAAAAATAAGCCAACAATTCACCATCCTTGCCCATGAGGCAGAAATTAGCGAAAAGATCTTCAGCGACACCCTGCTGTTCGTGCAATCACAATCCAAGGCAGTAGAAAACACGATCGCGACCTCATTCCTGAGCGATAAAATCAAAAGAAATTACTGGCAAGCCTATCAAAGGCGTTTGAAGCAGTTGGGGAAAGGCTGAGTAGATGCTGATAGCGTGCTCTTCTTAACAAAAGCAAATTCTAAAAAGCTGAGAGGAAGGGATTCGAACCCTCGAGGCACTCTCGCGCCAACACGCTTTCCAGGCGTGCGCCTTAAACCGCTCGGCCACCTCTCAGTTTGACTTAAAACGGAGGGCAAAGATAGGCATTTCTCTCATAAACTACAATCAAAAGCAAGGAATTGACCACCACAAAAAAGTTAATCGCTCAATTCCCCCCGCAGAGAACGAGTGAGATATTTTTGTTTTTCCTCAGAAGGGATTTCTTGACCCAATACAAACATCAATTTGGTGATAGCGGCTTCTAAGGTCATATCGACGCCACTCAATACCCCTATTCTCGCTAACTCTCTGCTGGTGGCGTAGCGCCCCTGTTCTACTCTTCCCCCCAAACATTGGGAGACATTTAAAATCATCACGCCTCTGGCAAGGGCTTCTTCCAAAATCTCTATGAACCAAGCGTCGGTGGGGGCATTGCCCGATCCGTAGGTTTCTAATATCAAACCCCTCAACTGAGGATTGACGAGGACACATTGACTCAATTGCTTAGAAATGCCTGGGAAAATTTTTAGAATCGCTACGTTTTCATCCATTTGATCGTAAACTTTCAATTCCCTGTCGGCTCGGTGGGGCAGGAGAACAGACGCTTGGTAATTAACGTGAATGCCCGCCCGCGCCAAGACGGGGTAATTTTCTGAATAAAAAGCATCAAAACGAGAGCTAATCACCTTCTTTGCACGATTGCCTCTCAGCAAAACATCATTAAAAAAAATACAAACTTCTGATACCAAGGGGCGCCCGTTTTTCTCCGCCGCCGCGATCTGAATAGAAGTTACTAAATTACGATGAGCATCGGTGCGTACCGAACCAATGGGTAGCTGCGCTCCAGTCAAGATCACGGGCTTATTCAAATTTTCTAACAAAAAACTCAAAGCCGAGGCCGTGTAAGCCATCGTATCGGTACCGTGCAAGACCACAAAGCCGTCGTGTGTAGTATAATTTTCTCCAATTAACTGGGCAATTTCTATCCACAGGCTCGGACGCATATTCGAGGAATCAATCAAATTTTGCAAAGAAAGTACCGTTAATTCGTATTCAAACTGTCTCAATTCCGGTATATTTTCTAAGATATGATTGAAATCAAAGGGAATTAGGTGCTTACCTGTTTTATCATAGCTCATACCCAGCGTGCCTCCCGTATAGATGATCAGAATGGAGCGCAAGGCTGGTTTGGGCGAGGCAATATTGATCTTGGTTTTGTGCATTTTTTCTGAGTTGCAAGTTTCAAATTGCAATTTAAGCGTAAAGAGAAAATCTGCTTGAAAATTGAGATCAATCTTGAAGAATATTTTGTTGAAGATAAAAAAGAAATAAAGCCAGATAGGATGAAAAATACGCTTGAAGATTTTTGGGAGTTTTTGAAAAGACCTGCTATGGAGAATGCTCGCGCTGGCTCAGCTAAGGATTACGCTATCCATCTTTTCAGACTTCTGTTGCTGGATTTTGGACTTTTATTTCTGACCATGCTTCCGATTACCATCTTGGGGCAGATGGACTTGATCGGTCAGCACAAATTAGAAGAACTTCTAGAGCAATTTCCCCTGATTATGTTTTTTTTCTTAGGCGTGATCATCGCTCCGGTGCTGGAAGAGGCGGCGTGTAGGCTTTATCTCAGATATAGCGCGGTCAATGTTTTGATTTCACTTGCTTTGCTGATTATGTTTTTTACTTCCTTACCTAGTCTGGTTCTTCAAATTGCCTTGGGCGGAGGCTTGGGGCTACTTCTGCTCTTTTTAGCGATCTTTTGGCTGAGGCAGAAAAATGCTGAGCAAGTATTAAAACAATTTTGGACTCGCCATTTCTACTGGATTTATTATGCCTCTGCGGTTATTTTTGGTTTAGCACATCTGACTAATTTTGAAATGCCTGTGCTCAGATTGTTCCTTCTGGCTCCCTTGCTAGTTTTACCGCAAATGGCACTGGGGCTAATTTTGGGTTATGTTCGTATTCGGCAGGGCATTTTGAGCAGTATCATTTTTCACGCGATGCATAACGGCATACTGATGATTCCTTTGTTTTTTTCGGAAATGTCTTAATGAAATAATTGCAAAGCCTGCTCAGTGGTAGCCTTGGCGATTTGCTCTAGGGGAAGGTCTTTGATTTCGGCCACTCGTTGGGCAATTTTGGGAATATAGGCACTTTCGTTGCGCTTGCCACGATGCGGTACGGGAGCCAAGTAGGGGCTATCCGTTTCTAAGACCAAATGCTTTAAATCTACCTGAGGTAAAACCTGATCCATCCCCGCTTTCTTGAAAGTAGCCACCCCACCGATGCCCATCAAAAAGCCCAGGTCGATCACTTGCTCGGCATCTGCCACCGAACCCGTAAAGCAATGAAAAATTCCTTTGAGGTTTGGATTTTCTTTTTTTAAGGGCTTTAATAAGTCTACTGTTTCCTGAAAAGAATCTCGGCAATGAATGACAATGGGCAGATCATATTTTTTGGCCCAAGCTACTTGGAGGCGAAAAGCTTCTTGCTGCTGCTCAAAATGCGTTTGATCCCAGTACAAATCAGTGCCCATTTCGCCCACGGCTACAAATTTGCGCTTGCCAAGCCAATCTTCCACGATTTGCAGTTCTTTTTCAAAATCTTCTTTGACCGAACAAGGATGCAAACCCATCATCGCGAAGCAATGCTCAGGATACTTCGCTTCTAACTCCAGCATGGCATCGATAGAGGTGTGATCTATATTGGGTAAATAAATTCTTTCCACACCAGATTCAATCGCTCGTTGTATGGCTTCATCTCGGTCTTGGTCAAACTGCTCGGCATACATATGAGCATGGGTATCAATGAACGGCATATATTTTTATTTTCTGTGTTTTAAGTGGTCAGTTTGCAGTATTTGACAGTGGCCCAAAGCTCACTGTGATTTAATTTTTTTCCTCCTTCAGAACCATCTTCTTATAATTATAGTTTTCCCCTAGGAGGGATTAATAATTGAAATATTTCTTCTAAAAATAGAACATTTCTTATGGGTAAAAACCTTTGATTATTCGTGTGATTCTTCAAATTACCTTAAAAAATTTTGTAAATGTTTGATAAGATATAGTTCTTCTAGGTAATAAAAGTATCTTGTCAAAAAAACTTAATTTTTATTTGGCGTTCTCGTGCCGATCTTTATATTTGTACATATGGATAAAGCACGAGCCAAATATCAATATGATGATTACTATTGCCTTCATTTGAGGGAATCTGTGCTCGTGTTTTATTAAGTAGCGTTGACTAGAAGTAAGCAAGAAAAATAAACACCGAAGCCTGATTCCCTACCGAATCAGGCTTTTTGTTTAAACCAAAAAATTAAAAAAGAATGAACCAACAACAAAACCCAACTAATATGATTGATAGTCCCAAAGATCGATTCGACAAATTTGATAATGGCTATTACAAGTACTCCCGCGAAATGGAAATGCGCCAAGAGTACGAAAACTACACAGATGAAGATCATCAGGTTTGGAAAATCCTTTACGACCGCCAAATGGAGAATCTTCCCGGTAAGGCGACCCAAGCTTATTTGGATGGAATCAAAACGGTGGAGTTCCAATCGGATCGTATTCCCAAGTTTGAGGAAGTGAATAAAATTCTGGAGAATATTACCGGCTGGCGTGTACACGTCGTTCCAGGGTTGATTCCTAATAAGGCGTTTTTTGAATTGATGCGCGATGGGAATTTCTGTGCCACCACTTGGCTTCGCAAAATGGAGGAGTTGGATTATTTAGAAGAGCCAGATATGTTTCACGATGTGTTTGGGCACGTGCCTTTGCTCACCAATCAGCCGCTTTGTAATTTCTTGGTTGACCTGAGTAACATCGCCCTCAAGCACATCGGCAGTGAAGCCGCGATTGAGGCCGTGGCTCGTCTCTACTGGTACACCGTGGAGTTTGGCTTGATCCAAGAGGAGGAAGGTTTGCGGATTTATGGTGCGGGGATTCTTTCTTCTAAAGGAGAAACCGATTACTCCCTGTTTAGTGATGCGCCTAAGCGTGTAGCCTATGACGTGCAGACCATCATGGATACGCCTTATATCAAGGATCGCTATCAAGAAACTTACTTCGTGATTGATTCTTTCAAGCAATTGTATGAATCTACAAGTGAGATTGAGGAGCGTATTGACCGTTTGGTGGAGCAGGAAGTGGCGAATGCATAAGAGCTAGAAGTTTTTGAGGACTTAGCATTGAGGAGCTAGGAGTAGGGAATACCTGCTCTTAGCTCCTTTTTTTTGAACACCAAGGCACAGCTGAGAGCTAGTGATTTGTAATTTTTCAACACAGAGACACGGAGGCACAGAGCAAA
>CAZKBP010000048.1:10180-20578 GCA_964551015.1 uncultured Cytophagaceae bacterium
CAGCCGAGAGCTAGTGATTTATAGTTTTTCAACACAGAGGCACAGAGCAAACAGCCGAGAGCTAGTGATTTATAGTTTTTCAACACAGAGGCACAGAGCAAACAGCTGAGAGACTTCTATCTCCTAGATGCTAACTCCTGACTCCTAAAACGGTGGATCATCGTCTAGTCTCTGGGAGGAGGGATTGTGAAATTGACTGGGTTCGTTAGCTTTGCTCGAGAAGGTCATGATTTTGCCTTTTTGCTGATCGCCTTCGCCACCACCTTGGAAGGCTTCATTCTCGAGATTATCGAATTTGGTGTATTTACCGATGAATTTCAGCTTCACATCGGCCAGTGAGCCGTTTCTATGTTTGGCAATGATTACTTCGCCTACCCCGGCCGTAGCATTGCCTTCCATATCTTGTGTAATGCCGTAGTACTCAGGACGATATAAGAATAACACGAGGTCGGCGTCTTGCTCTATGCTATTATGAACAACTATATCATTTGCCACAAAATTATGCACTTCATTTACAGTAGCATCGTAGACATCTTCTACTCCTAGTTCTTCTATGGAGATAATTTCATCCCACAGCAAATCCGAGTTGGCTAAGTTCGAGAGTATAGCAAAGGGAAGTGCCTGATAAATTCTCCGCATCCTTTCCCTAGAAATTCCACTTTTGAATAAGGAAGAGCCGCAATATTCCATTTGTATTTTATCTGTAAACTCTCTCCAACTAATTCCCATTTCTTCTTTGCAAATAGTTATCAGACTTTGCCAAGCTTCCTTTGGAATTACATCGTAATTAAGATTTGAGTTAATTTCTTCTAATTGAGCAATCATCAAACTGGCTTCTTTCCCTCTTTCTCCGAAGGAGCTTATTTTTTTTAGAAAATTGATTTGATTTTCGCTACCCATCACATGAATATGATACATAGAACGGTACCCCTTTTTAGATACGCTTTCTTTAAGAGAATTGATAATGCCCAGTCTGAGTAAAAGATGTTGGACTTGTCTAGCCAGTTCTAAACTAGAAGTGGCATAGTAGATAGCTGCGGAATTTTTACGCCCTTTTATTTTTTTCCAACTGATGTTTCCATCTGTAGCCCAGAGATGATGTAGAAAAAGTGCAATACGTTCTTCATCACACTGGAAAAGAGCGGAGGGAAGCTTTTTTTCGTAAGAGCGAACCCTTAATAAGCCTAATTTTTCATACCATTCGGTAATTGGGTGTTTTCTGCCGTGGGTGAGGTGGTAAGGACATTTCAGGTAAGTATGCCACCAATTTTTTTGTTTGACGATTTTGGCTTCTATCCCAAATAACGCTTTGGCCTTTTGATTAACAATATCAATATTTGCAGGGTCAGCACTGGTGTAGTGATAAGGTTGTCTAGGCAAGATACAACCATCCCCAATCAAATGAGCGAGTAAGATCAGCTCTGATTCTGAGAGAGGATTACTGGGGTTTTGTATTTTGATCTGTCGGGGCACAGCAATCCGATCGCCTACTTGCAATTCATCTAAGCGAGTCCAACCAGATAATTTGAAGAAAGGATGATTCGCACTGGCTTTGATGCTTCTTCCACTGCGTGTAGTAAGACGATACACTTTCTTTTTGCCTGAATAGAAGACTTTGACCATAGCATGTGCAGAAAGCTTATAATTAGGATTCAAAGCCAGGCATTTAATCTCTTGTTGTTTTTGTCTTTCTGCTAATTGTCGGATAGGCGTGAGTTGTCCACTTTCAGCATCCAAAATGAGCGTGTCACCCGTTAAACAACCCGACTCCCTCAAATCCGACAACTGCGGTCTCTTATCGCCTCCTCTTGTTTCTACGGCTCGGCTGAGCTGAGAGAGCGCAATCACGGGTACATTCAGTTCCTTGGCCAAGTTTTTCAAGCTCCGGGAGATCATGGCAATCTCTTGCTCACGATTACCCTGATTGCCACGTCCCGTATTAGCAGTCATGAGCTGTAGGTAATCCACGATGATGAGTTGAATATCGTGTTGAGCCTTCAAGCGACGGCATTTGGCTCTCAGCTCAAGCACCGATAGGGCAGGCGTATCATCAATAAAAATGGGTGCTTCTTGGATTTTGGCCGTTTTTTGGTAAAGCTGCTGCATTTCGTACTCGGCCAGATTTCCAGTCTTGATCTTGCTACCTTCTAGCTCAGCTTCGGCTGCAATCAGGCGATTGACCAATTGCAATTCAGACATCTCCAAGGAGAAAAATGCCACAGGATGTTGGAAATCCACGGCCGCATTGCGTACGGCCGTGAGGGAGAAGGCCGTTTTACCCATTCCGGGTCTAGCTGCTAAAATCACCAAATCTGACTTCTGCCAACCGGCCGTGATCCGATCTAAGCTCGTGAAACCCGTGGGAATGCCCGTGAGCCCGTCTTTGATGTCTTTGCGTGCCTCGATCTCCTTGATGGCCTGTTGTACGAGGGGCGACATCGTAGAGAAGTTCTTGCGAATATTGGTTTCAGAAATCTGGAAAATCTTCTGCTCTGTGCCGTCGAGCAGGTCAAAAACGTCCACTGCGTCATCGTAAGCATCGCGTTGTACCTCAGTAGCGATGGCGATCATTTCGCGCTTGATGGCTTGCTCAGTAATGATTCGGGCGTGGTACTCTATATTGGCGGCAGAGTTGATGCTCTGTGTGAGGCGCATAATCTGAGAAGCACCACCCACCATTTCTAACTTTCCTCGCTTGCGAAGCTGCTGGGTGACGGTGAGCATATCGATGGGTTCAGATTCAGAAAATAGCTCAAAAATAGCCCGATAAACTTCCTGATACGCAGTTTTATAAAAGCTTTCAGGGCGAAGAATATCAATGACTTGGTTGAGGGCGTTGCTTTCAATCATCAGTGCGCCTAAGACAGCTTCTTCCAGTTCTAGGGCTTGGGGCGGAAGCTTGCCTAGTTGATGTGAGATATGGGTATTCACGTTGCCTCGACCTTTAGGGCTATTACTTTTAGAGTCGGCCAATTGCTTCAATTTTTAGTGGACAGAGAAAACAAAGATAGCAAATTCATGGGTTTTAACCGCACGATCAGAGAAGAAAATCTAGAAAAAGTTATATGTTTGTGGCAGAAGTTTGTACAAGCAAGCAACAATATTCCTGCCTGATTCTCCCGAAGATGAGAAAAAAACTCAGTTTATAGCTTGTATGCCTTTATTTTACCTCTAAGGTTGGAGAATGGTTTTAAGCAAGAGCAATATAGGGAATGCTGCTAACTTGGAAAAGTGCAATTTAGAAGAGGCTGGGCTTAGGCTTTCTGACCGTTGATTATCAAAAAGATAAACCCAAGTTGAAAGGCTTCAGGCATAAAGAATATTTTATTTCTGTACTACTCTCACCTTGTGTTAGCTTCGCTGACTTTAAACCTTATTGGTTTAATAAGAAAAAAATACTTACAATACCTTGCAATACCAAGTTCCTTATATTATTATTGTAGTGTGATTAATTAAATTAATAAAGTACCGCCCATGAATTTAGAGAACACGCAGATACAAATGCGCAAAGGCATCCTAGAGTTTTGTATCTTACATATTGTATCTAGGGGAGAAATTTATTCTTCTGATATCATCAGTGAACTGAGAGAAGCCGAAATTATAGTGGTAGATGGTACGCTTTATCCCTTGCTCACGCGTTTGCGCAAAGCAGAGCTACTGGATTACTCTTGGAAAGAATCTCCCAAAGGACCCCCTCAAAAGCATTATCAGCTTACCCAAAAGGGGGAAGAGTTTTTAGAAAAACTCAATGAAACATGGATTGGGCTGGTGGAATCTACTAATAAAATTATCACCAAAAATAGCGTGGCACGCTTTAATACATTACCCCAAGTCGAGCTGGAAACCCTTAAAGTTAAAAGACGGAAATCATGAACATGAAAAAGAACATCAGCATCAATATCAGTGGGATGATCTTCTACATCGAGGAAGATTGCTATGAAGAATTGAAAGCCTATCTGAACGCCGTTAATAAGTATTTTTCTAAGTATGAAGACAGCCGAGAAATTTTAGAAGATATTGAAAGTCGGGTTGCTGAAATCTTTTTTGCCAAACTCACCAAAGAAAAGCAGATTATCGTCCAAGAAGATGTCAAAGACCTCATCGCTACCTTGGGGAGTATTGATGATTTTCAACAGGCAGAGCAAGACCCTGCCTTCCATACGACTTACGAGGAGCTGGAGCTTCCTACCGAAGATGATTTCTTGGGCGGAAATACCGCCGTTCAAGTGAGTCGCCGTAAAGTCATCCCTCAGGAGTCTTTGGTAGGAGAGGGAGAAGATGAACCACATAACGAAGAATTTGAATCCGAAGAAGCGGAAAAGATTTACGCTGAAGCTACCCACGATTATCAAAGACAAGAACGGAAATCCAAAAAACTGTACCGAGATACCCAACGCAAAGTGCTAGGAGGGGTAGCCGCGGGCTTAGCCCATTATATCAATATTGACCCGATCTGGGTGCGCTTATTTTTTATCTTTTTACTCTCTGGACTGCTCTTTATTCCTGCCGCTCCGCAAACGGCGATTGTTATTTATGTGATGCTCTGGCTGGTAGTGCCTAAGAACGATCATTTGGTAGAGAATCCGCATATCAAAAAGCTCTTCCGTGATCCAGAAAGGGCGGTATTTGGAGGCGTGTCAGCGGGTTTAGCTTCTTACTTGGGAGTGAATGAAATGTATATCCGCATCGCCTTCATCGCCATTACACTGGCCTATGGTTCTGGATTATTTATCTACGGCATTCTTTGGCTGATTATCCCCGAGGCTAAAACACTGACCGAACGGATGCAGATGGAAGGCCAACCCATTAACCTAAGTACGATTCGGGATTCCATTCGAGAAAACATTTCCTTTGAAAATGCTAAAGCCGAACTAAGTACCGTCCATAAAATTATTTTGTTCCCTTTTCACATCATAGCCATGATTTTTCAAAAACTTGCTAATCTACTCAGACCCTTCGTTTCTTTCGCTGCCGAGGCCATTAGAATCGGAGGAGGTTTGACGCTCATCTTGGTTTCTACGGCCATGACCGCCGCGCTAGTAGCTTCCATCTTTGTCATTTTAGGGTGGGGCTGGGAGAATGCCATTCATATTGATAATATTCCCGCCGAAGTAATCCGCAACAGTTTTGATATTAGTGGCTGGTTGATTGCCAATCTGTACCTGAGTGCTTTCATACCTACTTTTCTGCTGGGCTTGTTTGGCGTGATGATGCTCAGACGAAATACGATCTGGAGCCCCAAGTACGGTTGGTCTTTGCTGGGCTTGTGGTTTATTAGCTTGATTGGGAGTGGGGTTACGATCGCCATGATTGTCAATGATTTTAATAATCACTCGGTTTTTGTTGTAGAAGAACAATTCTCAGTCAAAAATACCAGAAGCAATCCCTTCCTTTTGGATATGGCCGACCGAGGAGATTTTCGTCGGGCACGCATTACTTTGAAGGGTGGCTACGAAGGAGAAGATATTAAGGTGATTAAGAACTTTCAGTCAGACGGGCGCAACGAAGTAGAGGCTACGAAAAATGCACAAATGATCGCCTACCAAATCGAGCAACAAGGCAATCATTTGATCTTTGATCGTCGTAGTAGCTTTTTACCCGATGCCAAATATCGTAATCAGAAGATTGCTATCGAGCTGTTCTTGCCTTATGAAGCTCCTTTCAAAGTTTCAGATGATTTGATCCTGAGAGGGAACCCTTTTCAACAAATACACTTTTATGGAAGCCCGTCTGAGCATACTTGGCAATTTACCCAAGAAGGGCTGACCTGTCTGGATTGCGAAGAAAGCGACTTTGAATTTGGAGAAGAATACTACGAAGGAGAAGATGATGAATATTACGAAGGAGAAGGTCAAGCCATCTATGATGGTCAAAACATCGGCCCCTTTGACCGCATTGAGGTGGGAGGAGCTTTTAAAGTCAAAATTAGACAAGGAAATAAGCATCACGTAGAGCTATTAGGTAGTGATGAAGCGATCGAGTCAGTAAGGTTGGATCGTAGTGGTTCTACGCTAGAAATTGGACACAAGCGAGGATTGGACTTCTCTCAGCAAGGAGGCATCACGGCCATCATTACGATGCCTGAACTAGAATCTCTAGAAATCGGAGGAGCTTGCCACGCAGAGTTGATTGATTTTAAAGCTCCTCAGCACGAGATGCAGATAGAAATGGGCGGAGCTTCCTACCTGAGAATGGAAGGCCAAGTACGTGAGCTAAATCTAGACCTTTCGGGAGCTTCTCAGCTACATGCCTTCGAAATGGAAGCCAAAGACGTGCGCATAGATGCCTCAGGAGCCAGTCAGGCACGAGTCAGGGCTTATCACGATCTCAGAATAGAAGCGAGTGGCGCCAGTCGGGTGCGCTATTCGGGGCAACCCGAGAATCTAAGTACCAATACCTCAGGAGGCAGTAGTGTAAGCAGAGATTAAGTGTTTTTGGCTTGTCTGAGGTGAAGTGTTTTAAAGGATTTGCTGCTAAGTTTTCTCAGCATTTTTAGAAATTTATTGAAGACCAGCCAGACCTCCTAGATCTGGCTGCTTCCTAATTTTTGAGTAGCTGGGCATAAAAATCCTTGCCTGAGCCTTTAAAAAGAAACAAATAACTCACAAAACTCACGGAAACTTCGGATATTGATCAAATTTAGGCTTACGCTTCTCGAGAAAGGCATCTCTCCCTTCCTGCGCCTCATCGGTCATGTAAGCCAAGCGAGTGGCTTCTCCCGCAAAAATTTGTTGCCCTACCATCCCGTCGTCTGCCAAGTTGAAAGCAAATTTGATCATCTTGATGGCCGTGGGGCTTTTCATCATAATTTCCTGTGCCCATTCGTAGGCTGTCTGTTCCAGTTCTTCGTGCGGTACCACGGCATTCACCATCCCCATTTCATAAGCTTCTTGGGCCGAATAGTTTCTTCCAAGAAAAAAGATTTCTCGCGCACGTTTTTGTCCGATTTGTCTGTCCAGATAAGCCGAACCATAGCCTCCGTCAAAGCTAGCCACGTCTAAGTCAGTTTGCTTAAAAATGGCATGCTCCTGACTGGCCAAAGTCAAATCACAAACCACATGCAGGCTATGCCCACCCCCTACGGCCCAACCCGGCACCACGGCAATCACCACCTTATTCATAAACCGAATCAGGCGTTGCACTTCCAAGATGTTAAGACGTGCTATCCCGTCGGTGCCTCGGTAGCCTGTCTTGTCGCGTACACTTTGGTCGCCTCCCGAGCAAAAAGCATACTTCCCATCTTTGGGAGAAGGCCCCTCGCCCGTGAGCAAAATTACGCCCGTTTCACGGTCTTCGTGCGCGTGTGCAAAAGCTTCCAAAAGCTCGGATACGGTCTGAGGGCGAAACGCATTTCGTACTTCGGGGCGATTGAAGGCAATGCGAGATACGCCGTTTAATTTTTTGTAGGTAATGTCCTGATATTCTTTTATAGTCTTCCAGTCTAATGGGGTCATGGTATTTTTTGGGTTTAAATTCTGATAAAATTTGGGGAAAATCCTTATTCTTTCAGATTTAAACAAAAAAGTTGTCTAGAGTTTTGGTTTAAAAGCGAAAATTTCTTGAAATCAGATTTCAAGAGTGGAGTTTTGCAGCCAAGGATCAACTTTGGATAACTTCAATTTTCTAGAAAAAAGGACGGAAGCAAATCAGGGATAAAATTTACCTCCAATGCTCTCGGGCTGATTCATATCGAGAGAAATGGAGGCAAGAGTTTAGTAAGCGATCAATTAGGTTGGAAGGATACTTTTACAAAAAATAAATGCACTAATCCTCCCAAGAAGTTTGGCGGTACATGAGGTCGCCATTTTCGTAAAGGTCTTTGAAGGTAGTACTGAAAATATTTTGCTTGGGCGACAAACCGTGGAGCTGAGCTAAATGACTTTTCCGAATATTAGACTTTTTTCTCTTTAAAAGAAATAAAGTGAGGCCAAGTGCAAGTATACTAGCTCCTGAGGCAATTAAAATGAAGTTTCCTGTAATCCATTCCATAGTTGTACTAATTTATAGGTTATAATGGGCTAATTTTACTCTAATTAGTACAAAATTTATTCCCTGATTTTTAGAGAAAGTCAGTTATCGAGTTGTTTTATCATCAAAAAATTACTTGGTAATCAAAAAGTAAAAACCTGATTTCCTACTGGAAATCAGGTTTTTGAGATGAACAAAATGTAGATTAAGAACACTGCTTGGCTGGTTTTGCCTTTAAAGTCTAAATTTATTCTTTCAGAAATTGATAGGTTTGCTCATCAATTCTTAAAAAATACAGGCCAGGTTTCAATTGAGATACTTCCAACACTTGACCTTGGCGAGGTACTGCCTGCAACTGACCGAGCTTGTTATATACTCCTAATTCACTTTCTGGGTTGAATGGCTCGATGCTTAGATAATCTACAACCGGATTTGGATACAATAGATATTTATCCAACTGAGAATCTGAAATCAAGCTTTCGCTGGCACGTTGCCCGCTCGCGCTCAAACTATCTGCACTAGCCGCTTCTACATTTATTTCAACGGGGAGGCTGACTGTCTGATAGCCATCCGCTTGGAAGAGCAGGGTAGTTTGGTAGATTCCCGATGCCAATCCCTGGGTATTGATTTCCAAGATCATTTCTCGGCTCAGTGGGTCGGTACTAGTAGGTAACTGAGCCAGCGTAAGCCAAGATTGGCTGAGGCTGTCTTGTTGAACCGATAAGTCTACCGTTTCACCATAAGACCAAATGTAAACGGATTGACTGAGGCTGCCCCCCGGCTGGAGCGTGATATTCATTTGCCCGGGGTTGATGCCTAACTCTCGGCGGATTGGGAGTGAGAATGGACTGATATGCGCTTTACGGATTGGATTAAACCATACGGTCGCTCCGTGAGAAACAATTAAATTCTCTTGGACTAGCTTAGACGCAGGAGCCAATAGTGGCTCAGGAATTTCACCAATATCTTCCCAAGTTTGAGTATCAGGGTCAAATTGAGTGATATTCTCGAGTTTGTTGCGCTTTTGATCGGCTGGAACTCCGTACTCAGAGCGGCCTCCCACGATGATGATTTTGCCCTCTGGCGTTACAAAAGTGCCCGGCTCAAAGTGCGAACGTTGAAAAGGCAAATCAGTGGTTTGCTCCCAACTATCAAGGACAGGATCATAGACGTGCACGTAAGATAAATCTTCAACTAAGCTGAAAGTGTCATGATTGAACTGCCCCCCAATGGCGTAGATTTTACCACCAACACTCGCTGCCGATAAATGATTTCGAGCAATGGGAAGGGGAGCGGCATTTTTCCAGCCTGCGGTCGGATTATCCAAATCAAGTACATAATGTACATCTCGGTCGGTTTTCCGGTCTGGCATTAACCCACCAAATACGTGTAGATACTGAGCAACCCGAGTGATACCGTGAGAAGCCACGGGTTCGGGCAAACTTGGCCCCTCGCTCCAAGTATCGGTCGCAACATCGTAGATTTGAACTTTATCGGTAGAAAAGCCGGGATTATCACCCACAAATCCACCCGCAAACCAGACTTGGTTTTGGTAAAGAACGCCTCCCGTGTGGGTAACAGGGGTTGGCATAGCACTTAAGGCCGTCCAGGTGTTGCTCTCAGGATCATAGACCTCGGTGCTACCCGTGATGGTGAGCAGGTCATCCTTTCCATCATTGTTGGAATCAATATAGTCATTGAGCCCCGCAAAAACATAATACTTATTATCAATGACCAAAGAAATAGGCTCGGTTCTCCTCTCGATGGCCTCAGGAAGGGCATTCCAAGCCAAGGTCCCATCTTCTTGGCCACTTCCCTGACTATCTTCGCCAAAAATTTCAATGGCAGAGATTTTGGGATTATCAACGATGGCCTGAGTGCGAATAGTGAGGTTACCATCTTGCACCGTTACTTGGAAAGACTTGACCAGGGCCGTAGCTGGCCCTACTTCGGCAACAATGTCCAAGTTGGAAATGACTTCTTGCTCTTCGATAAAGACATTAAAAATTCGTCTGCCCGTGGGGTTACTCAGCCCTCCCCGAACGCCCCAGTAGATTTCAGCAAAGTGCAGGTCAACTTGGTACGTGCCACTGTGGGGTACAGGAATTTGGTAGGTGAATTCACCGTATCTTTCGCTTTGGTAGAGAGCATCGTCTGTCGTCTGGGCAATGGGTGTAGTATTGTTGATAAAAGCCCCCATGGTTCCATTGGCAGTAAAGAATTGATCGGCCTGCCAGTCTTGATAACTTTCTCCTCCGATATTGAGGCGAGAGATACTGACTGGCTCTGGTTTTGGCTCATTGCTTTGGGAAATGTTGATGCTAACGGTACTGGATGTGGAACTGGCTCCTTCGTTGTCAGTAGCTTGGGCCGTCAAATTCAAGGTGCCTGCTTGGAGATTATTCAAAGCAAAAGTATAAGGAGCATTGC
>CAZKBP010000048.1:20678-36386 GCA_964551015.1 uncultured Cytophagaceae bacterium
TGTCTTCGCCTAGTTTGGTATTGCCATTGAATAATTCTACTTTGGTGATGCTGCCATCGCTATCGTTGGCATTGACGGTAACGGTAGCATTGTCTCCCTCGGTAAAGCTTGCCCCATCATTGGGACTGCTGATGCTCACGCTGGGAGCTTGATTTTGTGATTCTGTTACTACCGTAATGGTGATTTCTTGCGAACCCACCGCTCCTTCATTGTCCGTACCTTCTACCTTAATCGTGTAAGTGCCTGGGCTTAGATTTCTTAGTTGCCCATCGCGTGTTTCACCGGGATTACCCCACTCGTAGGGTACAAGATTCTCCCTGCGGACAAATTGCCCATTTACAAACAATTCGGTAAAATCTACTTCTCCATCTGGGTCAATGACCTCAGCGTCAATGTAGATCGATACTCCTTCTGCGAAAGTATCTCCATCGTTGACAGTGGTGATATTGACCGTGGGAGCTTGATTTCCGGCAGGAGGGGTAGTGCCACCACCACCTGAGCTGACATTTACCTGCACTATGGACGAAGTAGCCGTAGCCCCATCGTCATCGGTGGCCTGAGCTGTTAAGTTTAAAGTGCCTTCCTGAAGATTATTCAAAGCAAAAGTATAAGGAGCATTGCTGTCTTCGCCTAGTTTGGTATTGCCATTGAATAATTCTACTTTGGTGATGCTGCCGTCGCTGTCGCTGGCATTGACAGTAACGCTGGCATTATCTCCTTGGGTAAAGCTTGTTCCATCATTGGGACTGCTGATGCTCACGCTGGGAACTTGATTTTGTACTTGTGCTAGCACCGTAATCGTAATTTCTTGATTGCCTTTTGCTCCATCATTATCTGTACCTTCTACCTTAATCGTGTAAGTGCCTGGGCTTAGATTGACCAGTGGCTCATCGAGTATTTGCTCAGGATCGCCCCACTCATAGGGTTTGAAATTCTCCCTGCGGACAAATTGCCCATTTACAAACAGTTCAGCAAAATCTACTTCCCCATCTGGGTCAATGACCTCGGCATCGATGTAGAGCGAAACTCCTTCTGCGAAAGTATCTCCATCGTTGAGCGTGGTGATATTGACTGTGGGTGGGAAGTTAGGCACATCTGGCTCAATCACGGTAATAAAAATATTGCGATTGCTAGTAGCTCCTTCATTATCAGTAGCAATCACTTCTAAGGAGTAATTACCCGGATTCAAATTTTCTAGTACGGGATCATCACTACCATTTCCCCATTCATAAGGAGCTTGATTGATCTGGCGCACCAAATTTCCATTCAAGCGTAGTTCCGCGTTACTTACACTACCATCTGCGTCGGATATTTCAGCTGTAACCTTGACTTTTTGGTTGGACTCGAAAGTAGCATTATTGTTAGGGCTCAAGATGTTGATACTAGGCGGAAGATTATCCACGACTTCGCTGGCATCGGCGAGCCAATTGAATAAATTACGGGCGTAAGTCTTATGATCTAGTTTATTCAGATCACGATTTCCGGCTCCATTTTGATTAAAAAAAGTATTTCTATCAAAATGCCCCGCTACCCTTCCCTGATCTACTTCAGCCACAATTAGCACGGCGTCATCAGGTGTAGCATTGGTAGAAGAACCGCGGTTTCCATTGCTAGATAAGCGCCCCACCTTCTGGTTAGAAGGCACCTTGACGAGAATACTGGTATTGACACCCAGTATGTTGTAATTTTTCACGGTAATGGGAGTAACGCCTTCACCGCCAAACACCCCTACGTTTTGCAAAATTGGATGATTGGGTTGCTCGAAATTAGTTAGGTTGTATGTACCTCTATCCTGATTCATTTCCCACCCAATTCGGGATAAGAAATCATTATCCGAAAACGAAGCATCATTCCAATCGGAGCCAAAATTAGCATCACTGATAAAAAGCGCAGAGCCACCATTTTTGATATAACTAGTGACTTTGTTCACGGCGGTTTGACCATAACGGGCATTATTAGAACCAAACACGATGACCGCGTATTGGCTGAGGTTCATATTCTCCAAAGGAACTGGGCTATTGCCACCCGGGCCTTCTAGAATCTGAGTGAGTTCGTATCCTTCTGCCTCGAGCAGATTGGCAAGCTCTCCCCAACCGTGGTTTCCATTAAAAGTCTGGAAGTTGGTGATATCGGCCAATTGTTCATCTGAGCCGCCCTCGAAGAAACCTCCAGAGCCAGCACCTCCTCGTATAAAGAGGATTTTTTTGCCTAAACCGGGCTGTGCTAGTGCTGGAATCGCCATACTAATGGCAATTAGCACTAACCACGTATTTATAATCTTTCTCATGTAGCTATGTTATTTGATAGGTTTAATGATATAATCAGTTTGCGTACATTCACTGTGAATATGAGCAAAAGACCTATGCAAAAAGCTGAGGGTTCCTGAAGAAGAAGAAAAAGAAAAGCTGAAGATACAATCTAATCATCAAGTATTGAGCCTGAGATATAGATCAAGTTTTAAGAATGAGTGAGTTCTGGATGCAGTGAATAAGGCTGTGTTGCAAAGTTGATGGTAAAACGGGGCGTTGGTTGAGTTTAGGTGCCAAACTAAGATAAGACAGAAATAGCTGGGCTAAACAACAAGATGGTTGGCCTCTATTATTTTACGTAATAAAAAATAAAATGGCTTCCAAGTTGGCATAGAAGACGATAAATTCGATGAACTCTTTAATTAGTTAGACGGAAATGGTTTGAGCCACGACGTGTCTAATGCTGGTTTAGCAGAGCCTTGTGCGCACAAGCGGGCTTGGATTGAGTAATTAATCGCTTCAATAGAAAGCCCAACCGTAAAAATTTTGTCTTGTGCTATGAATAGCTTGCCTAGAATTTATAGTTTTACCAGTAATAATGCCCTTTTATGGAAAAAACATTACAAAAACTGATCCCAAAAAGTTTAGAACAAGTACTAGAGGCTTATGTACGCACCTGGTCTTTGGCCGGAACCGAAGAAATCGTGGACACTCCCTTGATGACGATTTTTTTAGGCCAAGGCTCTATCCTCAAGGGCGAAGTAATTCACGTGGTTTTTGAGGATGGCATGCTAAGTATGCGACTTAGCGTGCAAACTCCTCATGTGGATACTGTATTTGTAGAATTTCGCCAAATACAGGCTTTTACCCTACACGAAGTAGATACTTGTCCGGTTTTTTTGGAGGAATTGCAAAAAGTATAAAACAAAACCCAAACTGCATCTGGGCAGTCTGGGTTTTTGACACTCAAATAGCCTAACAGGAAAACTACGGCAACAGCTGATCTTTGGCTTGTAAGCCTAATTTTTTTCTCAGAATCGTATCGGCTGGATGATGCTTGTTCCAATAGTCAGTTTTCAAAGTTTCTTTTAAAGTAGCCTTGGTGGTCAGCTTTTTCCCACCTAATCCTGCGTAAGTATCTTCCCATCCCAAAATCTTGTAAGGAAATTGACTCTCAAAACGAATCTTTAACTCACGATCCAAAGCTGGATAATAAAGCGTGTAAATTTGTTCACCTGCTTGGGTCTTATCCAAGCTAGCCTGTGCTTTTTCTACTGCCAATGGACGATGAATCAGGCGAGAAACCATAGTACTGGGGATCACCTGTAAATCTCCCGTGGGTAAACTTTGAGGAGCAATACGAATTCGGTTCCAAATTTCATCCTCCAAAATCGTTCGTGCCAATTGGAAATTTTGATCCCCTTCGGATTCAAAGTAGGAGCGCGTTTGCGCCTGAAATTGATTATTTTCTAAGTTGATCTGCGTAAAAGTATGGCCGCACCACTCCTGAGTAGTGGTAGTTACTTTCAGACTATGGGGGTTTTCTTGAATCTCCACGGGAGTAAAGACAGAACTCATGATAGAATAAGGATAAATACCCGTGTTGAATTTCTTGACAAAGTTCAGTTTTAAGATACTGACCTGATCTCCTTCCTGAGCACGCTCAGGATAGTCTAGCTTTACTTGCTTGGATTTGGAGAAGGGCTCCGTTACAAACACCAGTACCGCGTGTCCAGCATGAATTTCCCCATAGCGAGACTGCTCTAATTGATAACTTGCCAACTCAGCTTGGCCTTGATACCAATAATCTCCAAAATTTGGATCAGGATCAATCTGCTCGTAGGTGGAAAGCGGAGGAACTGGCTCTTCTGCTTTGTGTGTCAAACTCAGAACGGAAGTCAAGGCTCCCAAACTTAGAAAAACTGGTAATATATATTTTAAAATCTTCATACTTTCCTTTTTTTGTTGCATTGAGAGAACAGAAAAAGCGGAACGATTGTTCCAGTATGATTTCTTAATAGTATGTTAAGGAGAGGAGAGGGGCAGCATTTAGGAGAGAATCAGGTGAGGGATTATAGCAGAGGTGGTTGGAGTTTTTTTAGCTTTTCATCTATTTATTGGAATATACTTTCACCTACGGCTTGGGTAATTTTTTGGATTTCATCATCACTAAGGGTTTGATGATACAATTTTTCAAGAGAGTTGCTATTGGGCACTGACCAACTAATGGCAAAGTAATGATGATGGAAATGAACCTTAATTCTAGATGTGATACTGAAAATGTTGACACCCGCTTTTTTGAAAGTAATCAGCTCGTCTTCATACTCAAAATCTGAGAAATCCTTTTCTGGGAATCTCTCATCAACTAGTTCACGCAAGGTTTGATTCTCTGTAATAGGATATAAGTTCCCATCAAAACCAATCGTTTGTGTTCTTTTTCGAAAGAGAGACTGGAATTTAGAAATAATATCCGAAGTTTGAGAAACCAAATCTTTAATGCTACCCTTCACGATATTACTTAGTACGACTATATCCTTTTCTACTTTAACCTCTTTCTCCTTATCCAAGCTCGCCTTCAAGAGTGCGATTCGTTTATCCAAATCATCAGGGTCTTCAATGGCTTCGCCTCGGGCTCCTCTGAGCATAATTTCCAGAGAATGGATGAGTTGCTCTCCGATATAAACAAAGAATGGCTCCAAATCTCTGGCATCAGCCAAGCGTAAGACACGATAATAATTTTCCTTCTCTTCAGTTTTGATAATGGCGGGAGGAAATCCCTTTTGCATGAGAATAAAATTCATCAGGATTCGCGCCAAGCGACCGTTTCCGTCGTCAAAGGGATGAATCCGAATGAAGCGATAATGAAATTCTGCAGCCAAGATTAAAGCATGTACGCCTGCTTGATCCTTGGTAGTTCGGAACCAATCAATCAGCTCAGTCATCTTGGCAGGGGTTTCTTCGGGTTCGGCAAAGCGAAAAATTTCCCCCGTGACGGTACGGACGTGATTAGGAGTAGTTTTGTACGTACCAATTTTGATCCTTTTGGTGGTAGGCTGGCCTTCGGGAGTAATGGGGGGTGTTTCGTAAGGTTCTTTGAGAATTAGCTCGTGCAATTGTCGGATAAAATTTTCAGTCAAAGGTCTTTTTTCTCTGATGACTTCCTCAAGCCACTGCAAAGCCTCGTGATGACCTTTGACCTCCAAGTGATCTTTGAGAGGTTTGCCCTGAGCTGTCAGGCCGAAGAGAATCAAAGCCTTGGTTTCACCGTAATCTAAACTGTTGCCTTCCAGATGGTTGGAATGGTAATTCCAGTCCAAGCGAAATTTTTGCATAACTTTCGCTTGGATTTCTGCATCTAATGGACGATACTGATCTAAATCATGCACCAGAGCATCAATCCGATTGCATATGTTTTGGAGGCTAGTCATCGGTGTGTATTGGGACGCTTTAATTCTGCCCTTTCATATTGTCATAAGCTAGTTTGATTTCCCGAAATTCATCTTCTAGGCGGGTAAAGGCTTTGCGCAAATCAGAGACGGTATTGCTTTCTTCGGGCATATCACGGCTGATGTAAGCGGCAAATTTCCAAACCTCCAAAATCTCATCGGCAAAGATTTCATAAGGGCTGTAGGCAATGTTAGAAGACTTCATCAAGAAAGTACCTCGCTCACTGATTTTGTTGTACACTTTCTTAAGTACTACTCCTTCGTTTTTGGCCACGACTACACAAACCTGTCCTTCTCGAAGGGTATTCCAATCTTCCACGTATTCACCGATCACAATGGAGCTAGGCAGCAGAGGGAGCATAGAATCGCCACTGATTTCAAAAGCGCGGTACGTTTTTCCTTTGGACAAGAAAGGCAATTGATATTTGGGTAAATCTCTCAGATACTCGGCATCTGCGTAGCCCGTGGTATAGCCAGCAGCAGCTTTTTCGGGCACGAGCTCAATATTTTCATTGTCATCTTGGTCGACGGTGATGGTAAGGATACGAAGATTCTGCGCGGCGGCATATTTTTTCATCTCCTTTTGATTTTCCATCTGGAGATCACCAGCATTGGCAAGGTCCACATTGAGTAGCTGATCGAGCGTAATGTTAAAATAATGAGCTATTTTATTCATCACGACTAATTTGGGTTCGGCACGCCCATCTTCATAAGAAGAGATTGCACTGCGTGTGATTCCCAGTGAGTTGGCTAGATTTTCTTGACTTTGTCTGCCGTTTTTTTCACGCAAGTACTTTAGATTTTTGCTCAAATACATACCTTTACTTGTTTATAATATTGTCAGTTCTAAATTTTTTCGTAACTTTGTTAACAAAATTAGCAATAACATTTCATTTTAGCAAGGCTTGCTCACTAAAAATCAGTGACTTAGCCCTTAGACTGCTGTTCGTATTAGCCAATGTTAAACTAAAATAAACAATAAATCTGCTAGAATAGACTTTAAAAGATGATTTCACCGGAACAGACTTCTGCCAAAAAGAAGAAAAAACCTTCCACGAAACCAAAGCAGCCAAGCTCTGCCACTCAGGATATTTTCATGTCCAGCTTTACCAAAGGCTTGGTCTTGGTGTTGATTTTGATTTTCAACGTGATGGTACTCAAGCAAAGCTTCTTACAAGTAGCCCCTGATCACGGGTTTTCGGGTGATATTGAGATCGATGCGATTCTCTACGGAATTGCTATTTCCATTTTGATGTTGATTATTCTTTTTCACGAAGAGAACTGGCAAAACCCCTGGTGTCCGGGAGCCATTACGCTTTATCTCGATGCGATCATTTTGGTGCTCTACACCAGATGGTTTCATTGGTTTTTGGGAGAATGGGGGACGCTCTGGCTGATGAGAGGGATTTTAGTTATTTTGCCCGTTTTAGGGCTTTTCATTATGGTCGTGATGCTGAAGCGCCGAGAGGAGTGATTCTTTAGTGGCAGATTTTATGGCTGAGTGAGTGATTTGAATATAGCCTGCAAGTCCTGAACCTATTCTTAGGGCATTTCATTGCGAAAAAATACCACGGAGATGATAAAAGCGAATACCGAGATCACCAATCCAAACATAAAGATGGTATAAGCCGTACGGAGTAGTTTGTATTTTTCACCCAAAACACGCCCTAGGAAATAAATATCCCGAATGAGGCTGCCGTACAAATATTCTCCATCATTAAGCATCTCTCGCATGCCCCATTCGTAATCTTCAAGGCGCATTTTATGAAAATTGCCAAAGAACAGCAGATTCGTACGCCGATTTTCTATATCATCTCGGGTAAAACGCCCACTACTCACATTCGGGCGAGTAGCCAGTACTGCAAATACGATCGTAGCGACACAGGTACACAACAAAATGGCAGTGGGTATAATTAGATGAGGATGCGTGTCTATTTGCTGGAGTAGGATAGAAATAATGACCGAGATAATGATAGTATTGACCGAGATCATGATGTTCGCCTTGCTATCGGCCATGGAGCTAAGGTCTAGGTGATTTCGGGAGGTAATTCGGAAGACCGTTTCTACTCCTCTTTCTGAGCGGTTTTCTACCTTGTCCAGCTTTTTTTGGAGTTTCTTAAGCTCTTTCTCATCAATTCCCATTTCTTCGGAGAGTTGTTTACTCTGTTCTTTCTGAAGCTTCTTGAGTTTTTTTTTCACCGACTTAATATTATTTTGCTTACGCTCTTCTAGTACGGCTTTTCCGTAAGCAGTAAAATACTGGTGCCCCTTCAAAAAATCATAATTAATTTGAAGCCACTCCAAATCACTCATTTTATGACCTCGATCCACTTCCCACTCCCTGCGCAAAGGATCACAAATCGTAAAAAAGTCTTCTTCTGACAAATGATGTAAGTCTGCATCGCAAAGTACCTCAGCCATTGGGATCGTAGGAGATTGGGGGATTTTTGTGGCATCAATACAAGCGAGGACCTGTTTTGTTCTCTTCTTGGGAAATTGATGCTCATCCAGATAAGTTTGGGCAATTTCTTTACTCAGGTCCTCATGTCCAATGCTTTTTTCCCGATAACCCAAGTCGTGAAACCAAGCTGCGATCACAACTGTCTCCAGCTCCTCATCCGAGAGATTGCTTTGCTTCCCGATTTTCTCGGCCATCTTCGCTACATAATGCGTGTGTTTATAGTTATGATAATGGAGATTAGGAGGCATCTCTTCTTTGAGGATACGAGTGGCATAATCTCTTACTTGGGTCAATACTTCACTCTGAATCGTCATAAATACGGTCTATCAATTAAATTTTATGGGATAAAGGTTAGGAAACCTGCTCTTAATTTTTGTAATTATCAAATTAGTTATTTTCAGCAGTTCCAACCAAAGTAAGGGAACTGAGAAGACGAAATCTCATGAATTATTTGTATTCTGCCCTAGATATTCACAAATTTAAAGCTTAAATAGCACAAAATTCTAAAAAAAGCGCAGTGTAAAGTTCAATTTCTTTTCTTAATCCAGAGAAATCCAAAATTAAAAACGTCCCTAAATCTGCAAGTCCCATTTCCATGTTTGCTCCAAGTGGTTCACAAATTGAGTACTGAATATGAACACACTGACTTTGCTAATAAGCTAATAAAAAGAAAGGTTTAATTTTATGCAATGGATCATCAAAATATTAGCCCTCGGAAATTTAATAGGAGCTTGTGTATCTTGTACGCCGCAACAATCATCAGCACAAGCCATCCCTTTTCCTTATCAATTAGATCAACCAGACCAGCACTTTGAGTTAGATGATGAATTGGAAGAGATTTCAGGGCTCAGCTATTTTGCTCCCAATCTTATCGCTTGTGTACAAGACGAAGAAGGCGAGATTTATATCTATGACTTAAAAGACAAGGAAATTACAGCTAGATATAAGTTTGCTGAGGATGGTGATTATGAAGGGATTGAAATGGTCGGAGATACCGCTTACGTGCTCAGAAGTGATGGTACTATTTTCGAAGTAAGCAATTTTAAAGCAGGAAATCCGTCTACCCAAATATGGCGAACTTTTTTGGATGAAGACAATGATACCGAAGGTTTGGCTTATCATCCAGCACAGAATACGCTCTGGATTGCCTGCAAAGGAGAGGCCGTCGATAAAAATTCAGACAAGAATCGAAAAGCAATTTATACCTTTGACCTGAATCAACACGAATTACAAGCACCTGCTCGTATCATCATTCAAGAAAAAAAATTAGAAGATTTTGCCGATGAAAAACTAGACTTTCACCCCTCTGCCTTGGCTTGGCATCCATCCGGACAGCAACTCTATATCTTGGCCAGCAAGGGGCAACAATTGGTAGTCTTAGACAACAACGGAACAATCCTTCATGTAAAGGAGTTAGACAAAGATCACTTCGGACAACCAGAGGGAATCTGTTTCGATCCAGCCGGAAACCTGTACATATCTAACGAAAAAAACGAAGAAGATGCTAATATCTTACGCTTCCAGGTCAAGCACTAGGTAGAAGTCATAAATCTTTTGTAAATTCAAATAAAAAGAACAATAAATCCCCTGTATTCTAATAAATTATATTTCAAATGGAAGTAAATCTTAGAAAATATAGACCACTCATCTTGGTTTTTGTCGCACTTTTTATCCTGATCCTCTCTTGGAGCAGTATCACGATTAATATCCCCGCGGGGCATAAAGGCGTGTTATTCCGCAAGTTTGCCGGAGGTATTCAGAAAGATCGCCCCTATGGGGAAGGGTTTCACTTTATCGCACCCTGGAATGACATGTTTGACTACGAGGTAAGGCAGCAAGAAGTAACCGAAAAAATGGAAATGCTTTCCTCCAACGGTCTAGAAATTAAGATTGATGTTTCCGTCTGGTTTCATCCCAATTTAGATAAATTAGGGTATCTCCACGCGGAAATAGGAGAAAATTACACGGAGAGAATCGTCATCCCCAGTATTCGCTCCTCTGCCCGTACCATCATTGGTCGTTATACTCCAGAAGAAATCTACTCCACGAAGCGAGAGGCTATTCAAGACGGAATTTATAAAGAAACGGCCAAATTATTAACAGAGAAAAATGTCGTACTAGATAAAGTCCTGATCCGCTCTATTATGTTGCCTCCTACGATCAAATCTGCGATCGAAAACAAACTAAAGCAAGAACAGGAAGATCTAGCCTACGAATTTCTCCTCAAAAAGGCAGAGAAAGAAGCCAAGCGTCAAAGAATCGAGGCCGAAGGAAAAGCCGAAGCCAACCGGATTATCAGTGAAAGTTTGACAGACCGAATCTTAACCGAAAAAGGGATACAAGCTACTCTCGAGCTGGCCTCCTCCCAAAATAGCAAGGTCGTCGTGGTAGGTAGCGGAGACAAAGGACTTCCTTTAATTTTGGGAAATAAGTAACAAATAACTGCAAACTTGATATCTTTATCGCACATGACAAAAAGTAAAGAGATAACGATCCAAAGATTTAATCAAGTTTGCGTTTTTTACGTCTTATTACTTAAAACAATCTGAGAAGTGAAATAATACATATCTCAGGTTAGCCGAGTACAGAAACATAGCCAGACTTTTTTTAATTAAAATTTCTACATAAAAAATCACGGAGTAGAGCCTAACTAGTGAGTCATCCTCCGAAAAAAGTTTGTAAACATGAATAATGTAGACTTTATGCTTATTGACGATGATCCCATCAACAATCTGATTATCCAAAAAGAAATCTCCAAGTTTGATGGAAACGCGCGGATACTAGTTTATGAATCTGCCAGTGAAGCCCTAGACTATCTAAAAAAAAATACCGATGCCCTTCCTAAGCTATTGTTATTAGATATCAATATGCCCGGAATGAACGGATGGGATTTTTTACAAGAGTTCAAAGCCTCTAACCTCTCCACGAATGTAGTCATTATTACCTCTTCTATCGCCAAGATAGACCGAGATAAATCTCAAAATTACCCCATTGTCAAAGATTATTTTATCAAGCCCTTGGATAAAGAGGATATTCACAAAATCTTCGCATTTATCAATTAAGGAATATTTGGAAAATCCTTAATTTTGTTCATCAGGGGAAACCCGAGAAATCCCTAAATTTGTCTATCGAGGAGTATTTGAATCCTCTATTTTATGACATCTTGGGTTGAGATACTTTTCCAAAAGATCTACCATACCCTCCTTAGTTCTATTGATTTACCGAAAGTGAGTCCCATCTCATATTTAGGGGATGAGTTTATTAATCCGCTTCAAGAAATAACCAAAGAGCATGCTAAAATCCCGTTTTCTTGTAATTCTTACCTCCGCCTTGATTTGTCTTTGGGCAACCGCCTGTGTCAATACGAAACCTTACTACAATGCCAAAAAGGTTCCCACGCAATGGGAAAAATCAAAACCCAGTGCCGACCAATCCAAACAACACACCCTATTTTTAATCGGCGACGTCGGTGCCCCCGATATCGAGCAACCTGACCCTACTCTCCAACTTCTTAAAAAACAAATAGAACAAACTGGCGCAGATGGATCGGTCGTATTTCTAGGAGACAACATCTACCCCAGAGGCTTACCTGACTCCAGCCGATTACCTGTCCGAGAGTTGGCACAACGCCGATTAGAGGCTCAATTGAAGATCGTAGAAAATTTCGAAGGTAGTGTAGTCTTTATCCCCGGCAATCACGATTGGGCCAAAGGAAGCTCAGAAGGTTGGGAGCAAATCAGAAGACAAGAAAAATTTGTAGAAAATTATCTCCAAAAAGGAAATACGTTTTTACCCAGTGGTGGTTGCCCAGGCCCCGTTGAACTGGAACTCGACGAAAACCTGGTGCTAATTCTCATCGATACGCAGTGGTGGCTCCACCAATGGAAAAAACCCGGCGAGGAATCCGAGTGCGACGCCAAGGGTGATGCTGATTTTATTGCCCTCTTAGATGATGCCATCAAGCGTCATCCTCATCAACAAATTGTTGTGGCTGGACATCATCCCCTCATCAGTAACGGACCGCACGGGGGGCATTTCCCGCTCCGTGAGCACATTTTTCCTTTCGCTCGCCAACACTTTATGCTTCCTTTACCGGTCTTTGGCTCCCTGTATGTAGCGCAGCGCAAGTGGTTTGGTAATATTCAAGATATTCCCAATCCTCGCTATCGCCAACTAAGAAATAATCTTTTTCAAATCTTCGCCCAACGTCCTGACTTGATCTACACAGCTGGGCATGAGCATACACTTCAATATCATCACCGAGATAGCCTACATCACATCGTGAGTGGTGCTGGTTGCAAACAAAGCTATGTCGCTCGCAAGTCCAAAGCCACTTTTGCTTACGCCCAACAAGGATTCGCAAGGTTGGATTTCTACGAAAATGGTGAAGTATGGTTAGCTTTTTGGACAAGTGAAGGAGAAGATCAAGCAGGTAGATGTGTCTATCGCCAAAAATTAACAACTCACAAAGCAAAAGCAAAAGAGGAAGCGCAACCACTAACTAATATAAACTATGCCGACAGCACGATTACACGACCAGTGGGCAAGTACAATTATGAAAAAGCAGGTAAAATCCGTCGCTTCAACTTTGGAGATAACTACCGAAAAGAATGGGCGACCCCTGTCGAATTCCCCTATTTCGATATCGGAAAGGAAAAAGGAGGTCTCGAAATCGTCAAAAGAGGAGGAGGACAAGCCACAAACTCCCTCCGACTAGAAGCCAAGGACGGTCGCCAATACAATCTGCGTTCCGTAGACAAGCAGGCAGACAAAGCCCTAGGAGATGAATTCAAAGGAACCATTGTGGCTGACATTGTACAAGACCAAACCTCTGCCGCACATCCCTATGGAGCACTAGCCGTACCCGTATTGGCCGAGGCGGCCGGGCTGCATCACACCAACCCCAGATACGTATACCTTCCCAAAGACCCCCGACTCGGTACTTACCAATACACTTTCGGAGGGCAAATTTATCTTTTCGAAGAACGGCCTGATGACGATTGGCGTAACAGCGATTTTTTTGGCAATTCCAAAGATATCGAGAGCACAGCCAAAGTAGTAGAAGAAACCATTGAAGATAACGATGATCTAGTAGACCAGCTTTCTGTGGTCAAACATCGCCTCTTCGACATCTGGATCGGAGATTGGGATCGACATGATGACCAATGGCGCTGGGCAAAACACGAAAACAAAGAAGAAGACTACAAAACCTATCAACCAATTCCCCGAGACAGAGACCAAGTGTTCTTTTTTTCAGATGGTTGGATCATGGACGTAGGTACGCACAGTTGGGGCTTGCCCAAACTTCAAGGCTTTCGCCATAAAATCCGTGATGTGAATGGACTCAATTTCAACGGTAGATATTTCGACCGTTATTTCATGACCGAACCTTCTCTCGAAGATTGGTTAGCCATTGCCGATACCTTACAGCAAGTGCTCACCGATGAAGTAATTGACAAAGCTTTGGCTCAAATTCCTCCCGAAGTAGGGAAGATGAAGAATGAAGAAATCAAGACAAAACTTCAACAACGCCGAGCAGATTTGTCCCGTTATGCCCGTGAATATTATCTTTTTCTTGCCAAAAAAGTAACTATACTCGGCAGCGATAAACACGAACTATTTGAAGTCGAGCGTGTGAACGATGAGGAAACCCGAGTAAGTGTCTATAAAGTAAAGAAGAACAGCCGTGTCAAGAAACGAAAAATTTACGAAAGAATTTTTAAAAGAAGCGAAACTAATGAAATCCGCCTTTATGGTCTAAAAGGTGATGATGAATTTCTCATCACTGGCAAGGTCAACCAAGGCATCAAAGTGCGTATCATTGCCGGAGGAGGAGAAGATAAAATCACTGACCAATCACAAGTGAGAGGATGGTCCAAAAAGACCGTTGTGTACGACAAACCAAAAGGCGTAAATCTACAAGCTGGCCCCGAAACCAAGAATAGAATATCCAATAAATCTAGCGTTAATAGCTACAACCGAGAAAGCTTCAAATACAATTATCTAGGCCCTACCTTATTCTTTGGCTATAATATCGACGATGGAATCTTTATTGGAGGCGGAGTCAATATCATCACGCACGGTTTCCGCAAAGAACCTTATGCCACAAGGCAAGTAATCAAAGGCAACTACGCAATCGCTTCCAATTCATATAACTTCGTTTATCAAGGAGAATTTAAAGAATTAGTGGGGCCACTAGACCTGGTACTAGAAGCAGATATTCGCGCTCCCAACTATGTACGCAACTTTTTTGGCCTCGGTAACGAAACGAACAGCTTTGTAGATGAGGAAGGAATTAACTTTCACCGTGTCCGTTTCAGACAATATCTCCTGAGACCCGAGCTGAGAAAACAATGGAATGGAGAAATGCATAGCCTTTCTTTCGGAACCTTCATTCAGAACATTGATGTAGAAGAAAATGATGGTCGTTTTATTAATAACTTCGATATGAATGGTCTGAACCCACAAACCACTTTTGACCGGAAAACCTTTAGTGGACTCAGCCTATCGTATGCCTACCAACAACTCGATAACGAACTAATACCAACTCGTGGACTACGCTTTAATCTAGAAAATCGCTATGTAAGAGGTCTTGATGATGATACGGACGATAATATCAACTACTTCCAAATAAGCTCCAGCTTATCCACTTACATAAGTCTAGGCCAAAATGTAATCATAGCTGCTCGCGTCGGAGGGGCACATCATTACGGTGATTTTGAGTTCTTTCAGGCAAATACCATAGGAGGAAAGAATAACCTAAGAGGATACCGAGCTTTTCGCTTTGCAGGACGCAGCAGTTTTTATCAAAACACCGACCTACGAATCAGACTCTTCAAGCTTCGATCCTTCCTTTCTAATGGTTATTTTGGAATCTTGGCTCTCAATGACATTGGCCGTGTGTGGGCTGACGGAGAAGACTCCAGCAAATTACACCACGGATATGGAGGTGGAATTTGGTTCACGCCTGCACAAGCGCTGGTACTTAATGCTACCTACACTGCTTCCGAAGAAGATAACCTGTTCTTCTTGCGTTTCGGGTTTTTATTCTAAGCGTTGATTATCAATAGCTTATCTGAAATATAAGTAATCGCTAAAATTTAAAGAGGAAAACCCTTGCATATAAAGAGCATAGATTCTAGCTTTGCAATCCCTTTTGGAGGGAATTAGGTTAAAACTCCACAAAATAAAAAAATAAGGCAAGTTTAGACATATTAGTTTGGATATTTGGAAAGCCTAGTCTAGATTTGCACTCCAATTCAGATAAAGCGGAGAAAAAAGAACTTCCGCAAAAAAAAGTGTTTCAAATTTTGGAGGTTACTTGCAAATACACTAACTTTGTAATCCGTTTCCGATAAATAATTATCCAATAAAATTTCTGAATAGGTAGAGGGGTTGAAATGTAAATGAGATAAAAGAATCTCACTTTTGGATATGTTATCTTCATACAGCATATAGATATGCTATCCGATCAAGTTCTTTGAAATAGTTAACGAAAGACAGTAAACCGTTTGTAGATTTTAGTTAATTCTGGAATTTATAAGAGTTAGTC
>CAZKBP010000049.1:0-32780 GCA_964551015.1 uncultured Cytophagaceae bacterium
TGTTTTGTACCCCCCTATTTTGTGTTCGAGGTAGGGGGGCGTTTATTAAGTTTGCAAGTCTGAAGACTTACAATCATTTTCTACCACAAGTGATCGCTATCGCTCAACACTTGCGGTAGGGAGTAAATTAATTGCACATTATCAGCAAACTTTCCAAAAAAATAGAGGAATGTTGTATATTGGAGTGTGGTGTTTAATTCTTCCTCTCATGAACAAAGAAGCAGCAGAAATTATTAAAAATCTTGAAATTGATGACAAAACAACCATTGAAGTCATTGATTCTTTGACCAAGCATATTTCAAATTATTATCCCGATGGTACCGTAGGAAGTTATTTCGAACCAAATGCCTCTACTTTTTCTATGATTCCGATGGCTGGTGTCAGCCCAATAGATGCAGTCCTTGGCTATAAAGGACACGATCACGTTTGTTATGTAACTTTTTTTCTAGGGCCAAAGATTGGATATGAACTCACCTTTAGGATTGAATCAGATGATACAACTTTTAATGAAGAATTTGTGAATCTTTTATCTAATTTAGCCAACAAACATCTTAGGGGAGAAAAAGACTTTTCTCGAGATGAAATCGTTTTTTGCGATATGGGAGATTGGTTTGGTTCGGATATAAAGGGATTGCTCTTCACAAAAGATCCAGTGTTGAAGGAATTGGATTTAGAAATTGGAAAAGTTGAATTCATTCATGCAATTGGATTAACCTCCTTTGAAATAGAATCAATCACGAATGAGGGGGCACTAGATGAGAACAAAGCAAAGGAATTCTTATCTATTAAATTAAAGGCTGATCCAATGCTTAAAACAAGGGAGTCAGGTTGATGTACCAAGTACTCGCGGGAAAATGAACAAAATTGGGGAGGTTTGCAAGGTTAAAGTGTTGGAGGTGATGGTAGGAATGGGTAAATTAAATCCATATCACATACGAACCTTCTAAATAGAAAATAGAGGAATATTGTATATTGGGGTGTTGGCAGCCATATAAAAATGACAGAAATTGGCAATGGAAAGTCATAAATCAAGTGGCAATTGAAACCTTAGAAAAATTAAAAATACAGTAGACAAGGGACGATCAATGAACCGCCAGCACGCCTCTCAACCCACCGTACGCACGGGTCTCGTACCTGGTCCTTTGCTAAGCATCTTCCTGGACATTCTTTTGAAGCCATAGATTTTGCTCAATTTACCAGCTAAAGAAAGATGAGCACCTAAGAAGATATATTCGCTCGTGGGATTTCTTCTTCTCCCATTTTCATTCCTTTTTCGCGAAACACCAAAAAATAAGCAATCACTGAAAATCTTGGCAGATCACAAGGCAAATTCCCTCCTTAGAATATATCTTGTATCGTTTTTTGCGTATATTAAGCACAAAACAGAACTTTATAAACATCTGGACTATCATGCCAACTCCTTCATCCCTATCAGCCGTGGAAGCCGCCCTGGGAATCAAGCTCACGCGGACCGCTCCTGATGAACATCAGCTCCGCCGACCCCAGTACCGGAATCACTACCTACTGGACGAACAAGAAAATGTAATCGGCCTCCACCTGAGCGAAGCAATCCAAGGCGAGCTGAGGCTGGGCGAGCCTTTCCAGCATTTGCAGCTCCTCAAAATCAAATCGCCTGACCTCAGCAAAATCACCTTTGAGGTGGATATGCCCCACTTGGACTTGATAGATTTGAGCGGCTGTGGCCTGAAATCCTTTACCTTGGGAGCGGGCTTCCAGCGCTTGAAAACCCTCATCCTGCGTCATAATCAAATCCAGTCCTTCGTGCTGCAAGGCGAAGCAATGAACTCCCTGGAGATCGTAGACCTCAGCTATAATGATAACCTGCTTGAGATTCATTTATCTTCCGAGCTTCCCAGGCTGGGCTACTTCTATGCCTACGGTGGCGGCCTGCGAAGCTTCACCAGCGAGCAAGACCTGCCAAATCTGCAAGTGCTGGAACTTAGAAAAAGCGAGCTGCAAGAGCTTTATTTGGAGCATTGCCCGCGAATGGAAAGACTGGATTTGAGTGGCCTCCAACTAAAATCCTTCCCACCGAATTTGATGGCAAAACTCTCCAAACTAAGCGATCTCCAATTAAAAGGAAACCCCATTGATAACTTGCCCAAGGAAATTTTTGATAAGGATGAAAACGTGTTTGAAGACGTGCAGAACTTCTTACAAGCTCAGCTTAGCAGTGGGTTGATTTTGAATAGCGAGGCAAAATGCATTTTCTTTGGAAACAGTAGCGTGGGTAAGACGACTATCTCTCATCAATTGAGAGAAGGAGAGTTTGACTCCACGATTGAATCCACACACGGCATTTTAATCAATTCTTGGAGTATCGTGAGCCAAGAAAACTATCCTGATAATCTGCAAGCCAAAATTCAGGAGGCGATAAAGGAGGCAAAGAAAGACTACCCTGATGCTCTTACTCCGGACGTTCCAGAAAATATTGTGCTCCACGTATGGGATTTTGGCGGTCAGGAATATTATCACGCTACACACCGCCTATTTTTGAATAGTAATGTCATGTATCTATTGCTGTGGGACGAAGAGACCAACTACAATGATGAAAATTCGGGAAATTATCACTACGAATATTATTGGAAAGAAAATATCAATTATTATGCAAACCCGAATATCACCCTTATTGTCCAAAATAAAGCTGGTGAACGAGCGGTGGTAGATAGTGACAGACGCTTATACAAGGTAGTAAAGCGAAGCGAGGATTTGGAGGACAGTATTACAGAGTATGAACTGGACATTAAAAAACTCAAAGCAAAGATCGTTGAACATTTAGCCAATTTAGATCATTTGGCCAAACCATTTCCAAGGCTTTATGATGTTGTGAGAAAAGCCCTCAGAAATGACCAAAGACCTTTCCTAAGGTTTGGAGAATACGAATCTTTTTGCTCAGATATCGAGCAATCACTTGGTACTAACATTTTGACCGATGCGAGCAGCCTGGAAACCATGACCACGTTCCTGCAAGACACAGGAAGTTTGATTTGTTATCGCTATCAAGAGAATTGCTCCGAAGAATTAAAAGATTATGTATTTATCAATCCGCAATGGGTAACAAAAGCGATTTATCAGATTCTGGACAAAAATATTCTGGAAGAACAAAATGGCGTATTTGACGAAGCCCACGTGGCGACCAAGATGCAGGAAAATCAGGTATCGGCTGGGGTATGGATCGACTTAATGGAAAAATTTGAATTGATTTTTCGGATTAAAGACGAAGACGAAGGTAAGCTCTTATTTGTAACCCCCCCAGTATTTACCGCAGGAATGCAAGAATCAAAAAGCCTTAAGATCTTACTTGCGTACAAACCCACAGCACTGCCTTACACTCTATTTCCCTAAATTCTTACCCAAAAGCATTTTCCTTCGCTTCATAGCACATTACGGCTCCCAACATATTGATTATTTATACTGGAAAAATGGGCTGCTTTTTTACGGTGAAAACAACGTGTTAGTTCACGCCACTTGTGATTACAAAGAACGCAAAATAAGCATCGCCGTTCAAGATAAGAACCCAGATACTTTACGCAAATTATATGGTTGGTTTGAACCAAAGCTAAATCAGAATACCGAGATTTCTGGTGATGAACAAGCCTTCATTCCCATCGAGAAGCTTCTAAAAAATCAGAAATTCGGTGGAGTACACCACGAGGGCAGTAATTTTAGCTGTGATGATTTTGGGTTTTTATTTGAAGATAAAAAGGTTAAGGAAGCTGAACTATCGGTAAAACACGATCTCCCCAAAATATATGACTACATCCAGCAGACCTACCACGATTCAGATGTAAGTCGTTTCTGTATGTTTTACTTTGATGAGGTCTACCGCAACTTCGGGGATAGTCAGGACAAACAAAAAAAACTCCTTGCTCTATTTGATTATTGCAAGCGGAACGAGAAAATCGGGATACTACTGGAAAAGCTCCAGGAAGATAAGCCCGAAGTGTATGAGCAATACCAAAACCAATTCCTCAAAAGTTAGCACTTTGATCTTATGCCTGAACCCAAAAAGCAATCCTACACCGAAAAAATCCTCGCCGACTACCCCTTCGAGATGATCTACATCCAAGGCGGTAGCTTTATGATGGGCGGCAAGAAATACAGTAATGAAAAACCTATCCACCCAATAGAGCTTAGTGATTTCTACCTCGCCCGCTACCCTGTTACTCAGGGGCTTTGGAAGGCCGTAATGGGCAAGAACCCCGCCTACTTCCGAGGCGATGCCCTGCCCGTGGAGCGTGTTTCTTGGCGCGACGCCCAAGAGTTTATCCAGAAGCTTAATGCTGACTTGCGAGCGCAGGGCAAAGCCTACGAGTACGCTCTGCCCACCGAAGCCCAGTGGGAATACGCCGCCCGGGGCGGCCTTCACCAAGATGACCACACTTTGGAATACGCGGGCAGCGATGAACTGTCAGAGATGGCTTGGTATGAGAACAACAACGATCTGACCACCATGCCCCCTGGCCTGAAAGCCCCCAATGCCCTGGGCCTCTATGATATGAGTGGGAATGTATTTGAATGGTGCGCTGATTGGTACGGTAGCTACGAAAGTAGCCCCGCTAAAGACCCTCCGGGGCCTGCAGATGGCTCCTACCGGGTGTATCGTGGTGGGAGTTGGTACGACTACTCGGAGTATTGTCGAGTTGCTTTCCGTTTCAGCATCCCCCCGGAGGGCAGGTACGACCCCCTTGGTTTGCGTTTGTCCTGTAACCCCCAAGCTCCAGCTTGGGAGTAAAATAGATTAGCCCAACCTTCCAAGCGGGAGCTTGGCGGCTACAAATCAAAAAAATATGTCCGAGTTCAAAACCTTCTACCGAAATAACCTTCCCCATTTACAACCAAGTTTGGGGGTCTTCTTTATCACGGCTCGTCTCTATGGTTCGCTTTCCCCGGAGATCATACAAAAAATCCGTGAAGACTATGAGCTTGAATACCAAGAAATCAAAAAGCACAAAGACAAGTTAATCACCAAAGAGAAGCTTTACCGAGCACAAAAAAGACAATTCGCCCGGCTAGATCAGCACCTAGACCAGAACCAGAAGGGCAATCACTGGCTAAAACAAGATCAAATCGCCCGGGTCTTGCAAGATGCCTTACACTTCTGGGATGGTCAGAAAATAGAACTAATCTGCTACACCATCATGTCCAATCATTTTCACTGCGTGTTGAAACTAATTGACCCGACGATTCCCCTTTATAAATTATTACAAAGCATCAAATCTTATTCGGCTCGTCAGAGCAACGCGATCCTGAAGCGACAGGGAAAATTTTGGCAGGAAGAAAGCTATGACCACCTCGTGAGAAATGACCGGGAGCTAGGCAATATTATTCAATACGTACTCGACAATCCCGTGAAGGCAGGTTTATGTACCGAACCCGCCGACTGGAAATGGAATTATGTACATGCCGACTATGCCCCTTAGAAAATTTCCCTTCCAAGCAGGAGCTTGGAGGTTGCACACCCTACATGAAATATTCAGATCGAGATAATCATTTTATGAAAAATACACCCAAAAAGCAATCCTACACCGAAAAAATCCTCGCCGACTACCCCTTCGAGATGATCTACATCCAAGGCGGTAGCTTTATGATGGGCGGAGAATACCAAAAAACACTCAGCGACTTCTACCTCGCCCGCTACCCTGTTACTCAGGGGCTTTGGAAGGCGGTCATGGGTGAGAACCCCGCCTACTTCCGAGGCGATGCCCTGCCCGTGGAGCAGGTATCTTGGGAGGATGCTCAGGAGTTTATCGAGAAGCTCAATGCTCTCTTGCGAGCGCAAGGCAAAGCCTACGAGTACGCCCTGCCCACCGAAGCCCAGTGGGAATACGCCGCCCGGGGCGGCCTTCACCAAGATGACCACACTCTGGAATATGCAGGAAGCAGTGAGTTGGAAGAAGTAGCTTGGTATGGTAATCTTGAGGAGGCCGAGCATCAATATGAAACTACCATGCCCTCTGGCCTGAAAGCCCCCAATGCCCTTGGCCTTTACGATATGAGTGGGAATGTAGATGAGTGGTGCGAAGACTGGTTTGACCACGATTATTACGAAAAAAGCCCCGCTAAAGACCCTCTAGGTCCTACGGGTGGCTCCTACCGGATGCTACGTGGTGGGAGTTGGAACCAATACCCAAGGCTTTGCCGAGTTGCTCGCCGTAACGCTGGTCAACCGAGGGGTAGTAGCGGCAATGTTGGTTTGCGTTTGTCCTGTAACCCCCAAGCTCCCGCTTGGGAGTAGAATAGATTAGCCCAGCCTTCCAAGCGGGAGCTTGGAGGTTACAGAGAACCCTCATACTTGGGAGAGGCATTCCAATTACTATCAGCAGTCATCAACTGAGACCCATAGGTATTTTCAGAGCCACTCTTCTTGATTTTTTTGTAATTTTATCCTTGAAGCCAAAACATGGAGCCTATGTATACCAAAGAAAATATATTAGAGAGCTTGAAGCAACTACCTCCTGCTTTCAGTCTAGAGGAGCTATTGCAAGTGCTTCTGGGCAGTCCCCTTTCGGGAAGCTTTGAAGCGGGGAGCTTTCTACCCGATGAGAAGCCCTCCGCCTACGCTGGAATCTGGGAAAACGACGACCGCACGGCCGAACAAATCAGAGAAGAAGCATGGCAAAGAAAAGTCTTTTATTGAAGGCGTAAAGTTTTACCATCCGCAACGAAGCTTGGAAAAATCCTAAGTTGATTTATCCAGAGATCGTCCCAGTCTTCCAAGCGGGAGCCCGGAGGTTGCGAAGGAAACAAATTCATCTTCTTCCAAGGCTGCTCTGTATGTATCTGGTATGTATCCAAAAAAAGCACTTAGGAATCATCTTCCATAAGTGCTTGATTATCAGGTGATCCCACAGGGACTCGAACCCCGAACCTACTGCTTAGAAGGCAGTTGCTCTATCCAGTTGAGCTATGAGACCATTTAGATTTAATGCCAAATTCCTAGGAAATTTGGCCAGTATAGAAGGTACTTTATGTAACTTAACTATTTTTGTGGTGCAAAGGTAATAAATCATTCTCTTTATATCAAGATTTTAAAACTACTCTCTAAATGATAATCTCCCCTAATTACTCAACTAAGCCACTAACGGGCACTTCTGGATTATAAAAAGGCTCACGATTTACTTTGAATTTCATCTAATATATTCACATGATGAAAAAAAATAGCAAATAATTCATATTTTTGGTATCTTAGTTCAAGATTTATTTTTTAAGCCTTGAAATCGTGGAATTGATAGTTAATGCGTAACAAACCTACATATGAAAATCTGAGTGATGCTGAAATCTGGAAAGCTTTTATGAAGGGATCACAAGAGGCTTTCTCTTATATATTTGAGCAACATATCCGCCTACTTTATAACTATGGAGACAAAATCAGCCCAAACCACGCGCTGGTAGATGATTGTATCCAAGAACTCTTTATAGATTTATGGGAGAAAAGAAATCAACTCAACCCGACCTCTTCTATCAAATTTTATCTCTTCGTAGCACTCCGTCGTAAAATTCTTAGAAAGCTCTCCCAATCCAAGGAAAATCCCCACGCCCTCGTGCCAGAAAACTTAGAAGTAGTCCAGTCTTATGAATCGCAGTTAATTGACCTGCAAATCACAGAAGATCAAAAAATTAAACTGCAAGAAGCTCTCAAAAGCCTTTCCGAAAAACAAAGAACAGCTACTTTACTTAAATTTTATCATAAACTTAACTACGAAGAAATCGCTGAAATGATGTCTCTGCCCGTCAAATCCGTCTACGATTTGATTTATCACTCCATTAAAACCCTCAAGAAATCTCTTCCTAAAAAAACTTTTTACCTGATTTTTATCATTATTTCCTGGATTTACCTTTTCTTATAACCACCCTCGCTATTTATATTTATTTTCTATTTCAATATAATTTTATCAAGAAAAAGCAGTAAATTTTAGCATTATATATTTAATTTTTTTAACTTTTTTTAGAGAATCTCTACGAAATTTCTGGCTCGCTTGTCTTTTCTGTATAAACTCAATCAATGGCAGATTACGAAAAGTACCAAGTAGAAGGTTTTGTAATGGATGAATCTTTCCAAAAGTGGGTCCTCCAAACCGAGGAGCAAGATCAACTTTTCTGGCAGGAATGGATTGCCAAACATCCTAAACAGAAAGACGCCATTGAAGAAGCTCGCGAAATTATTTTGTTATTAGGTTACGAAGAGAAAGAAATCAAACCAGAACGCATCGCGCGAACCCGTGAGATCATCCAAAAACGTGTTCACTCAAAAAATCAAACCTCTCTAAAAAAACGTACCAATCGCTCGCTCTCTTATGGAGTGGCGGCGGCCTCTGTAGTATTGGGGCTGCTTTCATGGATCATTTACAGTCAAATCAACTCAGATCAAAACCTAGAGCAGGTATTTGAGACAAATTATGGTCAAACCCGTCCAGTTAGTCTTCCAGATGGTAGCGAAATTATCCTGAATGCCAATTCCAAACTCTCTTTTCAAGCATTTAATCCAACCCAAAGAGAGGTCTGGCTAGAAGGTGAGGCTTTTTTTCAGATCAAAACTATTTTGTCTGCCGAAGACTCTACCCGCAAACAAAAATTCGTAGTACATACGCCTGAGCTAGATATTGAAGTCTTAGGTACTGGTTTCAATGTGTACACACGTGAGGAACAAACCCAAGTCGTACTCCATCACGGGAGTGTCCGACTTCATCTCAATCACCCTGACCGAAGCGAAGTGCTCACAATGCAACCGGGCGAAATGGTCATCTTTCAACCTTCTGGTAATTTGCTCACTAAACAACCCATAGATACCAGTATCTCTAATACTTGGCGGGAGAATAAGCTAGTTTTTGATGAAGTCTCCCTACAAGAAGTAGCCAAACTACTCCGTGAAAATTATGGCCTGACGCTTATCATCACCGATAGTACACTGGCACAAAAGAAATTTGTCGGTTCTGTACCGGCCAATAACATCGAGGTGCTCTTTACGGCTCTCGAGAAACTTTACGGTTTACAAATTACCCGAAAGGGAAATCAAGTTTACCTCAATCAAATAAAGCAAGCCCCTGCCGACTGAATTAGGACGCGGTCAGGCAGGAGCTGCATCAACACAATGGTCTTACACCAAAAGTATGATTATGAAGTACAAACTACAAGTTCTTAAATCGATTTGCCTCTTACTCTTGCTGGCGAGTCTGAGCCCTCATGCCTTACAAGCACAGGAAACTCTCTTGGTCAGTCAGCAGAGTCAAGCCGTGAAGCCAGACAATAACAAGGTTTACGCGGCACAAAGCAAGACGCTCAAAAGTGTATTAATTGAGCTGGAGTCTAAGCTAAAAATCTCGCTCAACTACGATTACGAAACCGTGGCTGGGAAACAAGTGAACACACGAGTCCCAGAGAACATTACTGAAAGTGCAGAAAGCATCTTGAAAGAGATTCTTGATCCACTTCAATTGGGTTTTGAGAAACTAGCCGAAGACTACTACATTATTTTCCAAAAAGAAATCCAAAAGGATCAATCCAAAAACAGAAAAACACAGAAAAAACAATTAGAAAAACAGCAGAGACTAGGTCTCCAGCAAAATAAGCTAGAAAAAGCGCAGTTGCAAGCACAGGTCGCGCAGGTAGTAAGTGGAACCGTGACCACACCCGAAGGCGAAGCCTTACCAGGAGTTAATATCGCCGTGAAAGAAACGACCATTGGGACGATCACGGATATCGAGGGTAAATATTCTTTGGATGTGCCTGATGGCAAAAATACCCTTATTTTCTCCTACATTGGTTTCTTGGAGCAGGAAGTCACCGTAGACGGGCGCAGCCAAGTCGACGTGGTTCTGCAAGAAGACGTGGGTAGCCTAGAAGAAGTCGTCGTGGTGGGTTACGGAACCGTACAGAAAAAAGACCTTACAGGCTCGGTCTCCCAACTTAAAGGCGATGATCTGACCGCTGTGCCCTCACAATCTCCTCTACAGGCTTTGCAAGGCAAAGTCACGGGAGTACAAGTAACCAGTGCATCGGGTGAGCCAGGAGCTGCCCCCCGCGTCTTGATTCGGGGTGTGGGTACGTTTGGTGGCGGAGACCCTCTCTATGTAGTAGATGGCACCCTCTTGCAGAACCCAACAGACGTTAACTTCATTAACAATAATGACATAGAATCCATTGAGGTTCTAAAAGATGCCTCGGCAGCGGCTATCTACGGAGCCAGAGGAGCCAATGGCGTCATCATCATCACTACTAAGCAAGGAAAGGCGGGTAAACCCAAGATTAACGTGGATGTAAATTATGGTCTTCAATATGTGCAAAATAAAATTGATCTGTTGAATGGCCCGCAGTATGCACAGCTAGTAAACGAGGCTCTGCCTGGTACCTTCGCTGACCCCAACAACGTACCCAATACCGATTGGCAAGATTTGGTGTTTGACGAACCCGCTGGCTTGCTACAGGCTAATCTATCCGTGTCAGGAGCGAGCGATCGCGTAAAATACTACGCGAGTTTTGGCTATTTTGAGCAGGAAGGCGTAGTACCTACCTCTAAATTCCGACGTTATACCCTGCGACTGAATAACTCTTATTACCTGAATGACAATCTGGAAGTAGGACATAACTTTACCCTAGCTCGTACTATCAATGATATTGCTCCTAATGTCACCCAAACCGCCTTCCGGGCTAGCCCAGCGGTGGCACCTTTTACGCCGGATGGAAAATTTTCACCTCTAACCGGCACAGCGAATCCTTTGGCTAGTTTAGCTTTTGGCGACAATCAGACCATAGGATTTCAAGGCAACGGAAGTGTTTATGGTGAACTAACCGTCTTGAAAGACATCAAAGTGCGCTCTAGCTTCGGGGTCAATGCAATTCTGAATAACAATGAGAACTTTGTACCAGTATTTGAAGTCTCTCCTCAGCAAAGAAATGAGATCAGTTCCCTGTCCGTAACCAGAAATCAAGATATTACTTGGTTTTGGGAGAATACCGTTACCTATTTCAAACGCTTTGGTGCTCATCAGATCAATGCCGTGGCAGGATTCACCATGCAGGAGAATTACACCGATTTCTTGTTTAGCCGTACCCAAGGATTGGTCAGGGAAGAATTAGATCAACGTTTCTTCACAAATGGTGTAGATACGCTAGACGAGGTAAATAGCAACGGTGTGGAAAAGACCATTGCTTCTTTTCTCTTCCGGGTGAATTATACTTTGTTGGACAAATATACCTTCACGTTCACCAGTCGGGTAGATGGTTCCTCGGTATTTGCACAAGATAATCAGTATGGTTTCTTCCCCGCTATCGGTTTGGGCTGGGTGATCTCCGAAGAAGATTTCTTAGCTGATAATAGTTTTGTCAATTTCCTTAAACTCCGAGGTAGCTGGGGTATTTTAGGAAATGATCGAATCGATGGAGAATCTCGTTTTTCTGTGGTAAATGCTGGAATCAACGCAGTGTTTGGGCCCAATGAGAGTTTGATTCCGGGTGTAGCACTAGGAAATATTGCCTTTGCAGGTTTGATATGGGAAGAAACTACCCAGTGGGATATTGGATTAGAATTTCAAGTCTTGGATAATCGTCTGAGAGGAGAAATTGATTACTACTACCGTAACTCAGATGATATTCTTACCGATATAAATGTCCCCGCTTATACGGGAGCTACTGGTCGTGTAACTTTTAATACAGCCGAAGTCGTTAACCAAGGGTTTGAATTCAATATCAATTGGCAAGACGAAATCGGAGATTTTAGTTATGGCTTAGGTGTCTTGGGAACTACTATCAGTAATGAGGTACAAGACGTTGGAGGTAGTGATGGAAGAAATTCGTTCCGTCAAGATGGAAGCTTAAATAACGGTCAGCTAGTTACCCGTACGGAAGCAGGCCAACCTATCAGTAGCTTCTATGGCTACCAGATTGACGGGGTTTTCCAAAATGAACAGGAGCTAGAGGCGGCTGCCACCTTGGCTAATCAAGGCGTAGGTGATTTTCGTTATGTAGATAGAAATGGCGACGGAGTCATTAGTGATGATGATCGTACCTTTATCGGTTCACCGATTCCTGATTTTATCTATGGTTTTAATGTCAACTTAGCCTACAAGGGTTTTGATCTAAGCCTTGATTTTCAAGGGCAGGCGGGTAATGAAATTTACAACGGTAAGCGAGCCGTCCGTCCCGAGATTTACAACTATCAAGACCTTTGGCTAGATCGTTGGACACCCGATAACCCCAGCAATAGCGTACCCCGTGCCAGTACGGGAGGCCCCAATTTTGAAGAATCCGAATTCTTTGTAGAGGATGGTTCTTTCTTGCGCTTGCGTACGCTCACCTTGGGCTACAACTTCCCCAAAGCCTGGATAGAAAAGGCAAAACTAACCCAAGCGCGTATTTATTTGCGAGGCACCAATGTCTTCACTTCCACGGATTATACAGGTTACACTCCTGAAATTGCTGGACAAAGTGTCCTTTCCAACGGGATTGATCTAGGAGTATACCCTGTAACTTCGATATATACGTTGGGAGCCAACTTGACCTTTTAAATCAATTTGAAAATGCATAAATACCAATAGATATGAAAAAATTAATCAGAAATATTTCCTTATTATTATTTGCGATTAGTATCGTGAGTTGTGATGACTTCCTAGACAGACCTCCTTTGGGTGAGATTCAGGAAGTAAACTTTTTTCAAACCCAAGAAGACGCGGTATTGGCGACCAACGGTGTCTATAATTCACTTCGCCGATGGTTTATCACAGGAGGTTTCCCGATTTTGGATATTCTATCGGACGAAGCTTCTAAAGGAAGTAACCCTACGGATGCGAGTTTCTTGAATGAATACGAGCAATTTACCTTTGCCCCCAGTCAAGGTCTGGTCAACCAAATGTGGTCTAATTTATACATTGGAGTCAGACGCGCTAACTCGGTTATTCAAAATGTGCCTGATATTGATATGAATCCTGACCTGCGTAATCGCCTCGTTGCCGAAGCGCGCTTCCTTCGTGCTTATTTCTACTTCGAGCTGGTTCGTGCCTATGGAGATTTACCCAAAGTAACCTCCACTCAGCCTGACCCAAGTCTGACCCGCTCCCCTGCCCAAGAAATCTATGACGAGATCATCATTCCTGACTTGATGTTTGCCCGTGAGAATTTACCTGAGAAGAGCCAATACGCTTCGGGCGATTTAGGCAGAGCCACCCGTGGAGCCGCTACGGGGATGCTAGCCAAGGTCTACTTGTTTTTAGATGATTTTGCCCAAGCCGAATCTTTCGCCTTAGAAGTCATCAACTCGGGTGAGTACTCGCTAGACCCAGACTTTAGCAATGTATTTGCTGAAAACAATGTGCAGGGCATTGAGGCCATCTTCGAGGTTAGCTCTATCTCCGACAACTTCAACGACGGAGGGAACCAATACGCTAATACCTTCGGCGTGAGAGGGCCCAACGGCAAGGGCTGGGGCTTCGTGCGTCCCACCTTTGATTTTATTAACTCTTTTGAAGAAGGCGATCCTCGTCTGGATCAAACCGTGATTTTCTTGGATGATGTCATCGATGGTGAAGAAATCATTGGCGACGACGGTACGCCCGATACCACGATGGTAGACGGCGAAATCGTAGAAATTGAAACCTATGTAGAAAAAATGTGGGTAGCAGGCGATATTCCTAACGTGAGCTTTGGTTCTAACCGCCACATTCTTCGCTACGCGGATGTTTTACTCATCGCCGCCGAAGCTTCTAACCAAAACGGCAATACCACCCAAGCCCTGATGTTCCTGAATATGGTACGTGAAAGAGCCCGAGGCGGCAACCCCGACCTACTGCCAGATATTACCGAAACGGATCAAGCGACTCTGAGAAGACTCATTATCGATGAACGCTCTTATGAGCTTTCCTTTGAAGGGCATCGCTATTTAGACCTGGTTCGAACTGGATTAGCTTCTGAAATACTAGGCCCTCTGGGCTTTCAGGTAGGTAAGCACGAATTGCTACCCATTCCCCAAGCTGAAATAGATATCACGGAGGGAAGGCTCACCCAGAATCCTGGTTACGATTAATTTACAAAACTAAACAGAGGGAGCATCTTCATCGATGCTTCCTCTCTTTTTATCTTTTTCAGGAAAAATCATTTTCTATGTCTCGCTCTCCACTGATTAGTACGCTCTCCTTGCTTATTTGCCTTGGTCTATTCGCTTGCGAAAGCGATGAGAGACAAGGCCGTGTTAATCCTAATTTTCAAACTACACAAATCAATGCCGCGCAAGCTGGAGCCATAGATTTACTCAAAACTGGGCGACGTAGTGGCGTGAGCTTAGACTTAGAAATAGTCGTAAATTTTACCCAAGCGCTCGATCCAGATCGTGTCAACGAAACACATATTCAAGTTTCGCAAAATGAAGTTCCGATTACACTCAATTTTAATTTAAGCTCGGATAGCACTCAGTTAACGATTCGCAGTGTTGACTCTCTGGACTATTACCAAAAGTACACGCTAGAGATCAAGCCCTCGTTGGCTAATCCGCAAACCGCTACTTTTGCAGGTTTTGAGCAGGAGTTTATCACGGAGTTAGATAGTACTTTCAAATTTCCACAAATTTCAGATGAAGAATTGCTTACGCTCGTACAGGCACGCACCTTCGATTATTTCTGGGATTTTGGGCATCCTAATAGTGGTCTTGCCCGAGAAAGAAATACCTCTGGTGATTTGGTAACCAGTGGTGGTTCGGGTTTTGGGCTGATGGCGATCTTGGTGGGTATTGAAAGAGGCTTTATTAGCCGAGAGCAGGGTATCGAGCGATTAGAAAAAATCATTCCTTTCTTGGCGCGAGCCGATCGCTTCCACGGGGCTTGGTCACACTGGCTTAGTGGCAGCACAGGAAATGTGATTCCTTTTAGTGCGCAAGATAATGGTGGGGATTTGGTAGAAACTGCCTTCCTCACTCAGGGTTTATTGACGGTACGGCAGTATCTGGATAGTACTCAAACCCGTGAAAATGTGCTGATTCAACAAATCAATACCCTTTGGGAAGAGATTGAATGGGACTGGTACACCCAAGAAGGGCAAAACGTACTCTACTGGCACTGGAGTCCAGAGTTTGAATGGGCCATCAATCTGCCCATTCGAGGTTGGAATGAAGCTTTAATCGTGTATGTCTTGGCGGCCTCCTCTCCTAGTCACGGCGTAGATGCCACGGTCTATCACCAAGGATGGGCCAGCCGTGGAGCCATGCAAAATGGCCTGAGCTTTTATAATAATTTCCTTCCCTTAGGAAACGGGCGTGGTGGGCCACTTTTCTTTGCCCATTATTCTTTCTTAGGCTTAGACCCACGAAATTTGATAGATGCCTATGCCGATTACGAAGAACAGAATACGAATCACACGCTGATTAACCGTGCCTATTGTCTGGATAATCCCCAAAATTATGTGGGCTACCACGCGCACAGTTGGGGACTTACCGCCAGTGATAATCAGGATGGTTATTCGGCTCACGCTCCCAGTAACGATCGAGGAGTCATTACGCCCACGGCTGCCCTTGCTTCTATGCCTTACACGCCTGAGTTTTCCATGGAAGCAATGCGGTATTTCTATTACATTTTGGGAGATCGCCTATGGGGAGAATATGGATTCTATGATGCTTTCAACCCTTCGGAAGCTTGGTTTGCAGATTCCTATCTGGCCATAGACCAAGGGCCAATCGTGGTGATGATAGAAAATCACCGCACGGGATTGCTTTGGGACTTATTCATGTCGGCTCCTGAGGTACAGACGGGACTCACCAAGCTGGGATTTACTTCTTTTAATATTCCTCAAAATTAAATGAATATGAAAAAAAAATATCCTCTGATTTCACTTATTTGCTTTCTTTTCCTGAGCCTTTCTTTCCTTGGCTTGGCTCAGGAAAACCGACCGATTTATCAACGTCCCAATCAACTTTCTGACGAAGATCTATTGACCAAAGTACAGGAGCATACTTTTCAATACTTCTGGCGAGGAGCAGAGCCTGTTTCGGGCCTGGCTCGTGAACGCTATCACGCCGATGATATTTACCCACAAGACGATAAACACGTAATCACGACGGGGGGAGGTGGCTTTGGCCTCATGGCGATTTTGGTGGGAATAGAGCGTGGTTTTATCACCCGAGAAGAAGGATTGAATCGCTTTCAGCAAATTGTTTCTTTTCTGGAGAAAGCCGACCGCTTCCACGGAGTTTGGCCGCATTGGCTTGATGGTGAAACGGGCAAAGTAAAACCCTTCAGCCGCAAAGATGACGGAGGTGATTTGGTAGAAACAGCTTTTCTCGTGCAGGGTTTGCTTTGCGTGAGACAATACTTCCGTGAAGGAAATGATGAAGAGAAAGCACTAGCCAAAAAAATTGACCAACTCTGGCGTGAGGTAGAATGGGATTGGCATACTCAAGGTGGACAAAATGTACTCTATTGGCATTGGTCGCCCAACTTCGGCTGGGAAATGGATTTTGATGTGCGGGGTTACAATGAGTGCTTGATTATGTACGTGTTGGCAGCCTCCTCTCCTACTCACACCATTGCCCCCGAGGTATATCACGAGGGCTGGGCTAAAAGTGGCGATATCAAGGGCACAACTGAGCAATACGGCCACAAGCTGGCTCTTAATCATAATGGCTCCGAAGAGTACGGGGGGCCACTCTTTTGGGCACATTACTCTTATCTTGGCCTTGATCCTCGTCATCTGAAAGACCAATACGCCGACTACTGGGAGCATAACCGCAACCACGTGCTCATCGACTGGAAGTACTGTATTGAAAATCCCAAAAACCACGTGGGCTACGGGGAAAACTGCTGGGGCCTCACCTCAAGCTATTCTCCCCGGGGCTATGCCGGGCACCGACCCGGTGGGAAGCGCGACCTAGGCGTGATCTCTCCCACAGCCGCCCTTTCTTCTTTTCCTTATGCGCCAGAAGCTTGTATGAAAGCCTTGAAACATTTTTACTATGATCTGGGAGATCGAATCTGGGGAGAATTTGGTTTTTATGATGCTTTCAGTGAGAAAGTAGGTTATTACACGCCCCGCTATCTTGCTATCGACCAAGGCCCCATCGTGGTCATGATGGAGAATCACCGCTCGGGTTTACTTTGGGATTTATTCATGTCCTGTCCCGAAGTACAGCAGGGCTTGGACAAACTAGGATTTACCTACAAAAAGTGATTTGCTCTCAAATTGCATCCAATCAAGACATTTAAAAAATTGAAAATCTGATTAATGAATCTATAAAATACTATCTCATGATACAAAAACTGCTTTTTTGGGGGTTTTTACTCCTTCCCCTCACGATACGGGCGCAATCCCCTTCCAAGAACTACTGGGACGATCCCAAGGCCAATCAATTGGCCGATTCACTTTTAGAAATCATGACTTTAGATGAGAAAATTGGCCAAATGACGCTTTTTACCAGTGGTTGGGATGTCACGGGACCTGTCTTGAAAGATGATTATCTGCAGGATGTCAAGAGTGGCCGTGCCGGAAATATTTTCAATGCCCACACCACCGAGTACACGCGCAAGCTCCAAAAAATCGCCGTGGAAGAAACGAGGCTGAAGATTCCGCTCCTCTTTGGCTACGATGTCATTCACGGTTACAAAACTATCTTTCCCATTCCTCTGGCCGAATCTTGCTCTTGGGACTTGGATTTAATAAAAAAATCAGCTCGCCTTTCGGCAAAAGAAGCCGCCGCCGCTGGCCTACACTGGACTTTTAACCCCATGGTAGATGTAGCCCGTGATCCTCGTTGGGGACGTATCGCCGAGGGTTCAGGGGAAGACCCTTACCTGGGGAGCCTGATTGCTCGAGCCAAGGTACAGGGTTATCAAGGAGAGGACTGGAGTGATCCCAGCACTTTGCTGGCCTGCGTGAAACACTTCGCAGCTTACGGGGCAGCTCAGGCAGGACGTGATTATCACACCGTAGATATGTCTGAAAGGGTATTAAGAGAAACCTATTTGCCTCCCTACCGAGCCGCCATCGAGGCTGGAGTGGCCACGGTCATGACTGCCTTTAACGAGGTAGACGGCGTACCCGCCACGGGAAGCAAATTCTTGATGGAGCAAATCCTCAGGGACGAATGGGGCTTTCAAGGTTTTATCGTGACGGATTATACCGCCATCAACGAGATGATACCGCACGGCGTGGTCGCCAATGAAAAAGAAGCTGGAGCCTTGGCTTTTGAGGCAGGCGTGGACATGGACATGCAGGGAGCCGTTTATTACCATCATTTGAAAGAATTGGTGCAAGAAGGAAAGGTGCAGGAAAAAGAGATTGACCAACTCGTCAGGCGTGTCTTAATTGCCAAATACCAATTAGGACTGTTTGAAGACCCTTATCGCTACTCAGATTCTCAAAGAGAAAAGGAAGTGATTCTCTCTCAGGAATTGATGGAGCATTCTCGTGAAATTGGCCGCCGCTCGATCGTGCTGCTGAAGAATGAAGCCTTTCAAGGTCAAAAATTACTTCCTCTTTCCCAGGACAAGCAAAACATTGCTCTGATCGGGCCATTAGGAGATAATCAAATCGATATGCTCGGAACTTGGCATGCCTCGGGTGATGAGAAAAGCGTGGTCACGGTGCTAGCAGGTCTAAAAGAAGCCATGCCTCAGGCCAGTATCCAATACGCTAAAGGCTGTGATTTTACAGGAGAAGACCGCGGTGGCTTTGAAGAAGCTCTCAATCAAGCTCAGCAAGCCGATGTGGTGGTGATGGCCATTGGAGAAAATTATCGCCAGAGTGGAGAGGCCGCCAGCCGTGCCGAGATTGATCTGCCGGGAGTGCAGTTGGAGCTTTTACAAGAAATTCAAAAATTAGGCAAGCCCGTAATTGCTGTCGTTTTAGCAGGTCGTCCTTTGACCATTCCTTGGCTTTCCGAAAACACCCCCGCCATTGTCTACGCTTGGCACTTGGGTACCCAAGGCGGACATGCCATCGCCGATGTACTCACGGGAGCTTACAATCCTTCGGGTAAATTAACAATTACCTTTCCCCGTAAAGTAGGGCAAATCCCGATCTACTACGGTATGAAAAACACGGGGCGTCCCTTTGATGCCAAGAACAAATACACCAGTAAATACTTGGATGTAGCCAATGAGCCGCTTTATCCTTTTGGCTATGGATTGAGTTACACGACTTTTGAATACAGCGAGCCACAGCTTAGCCAAGATGCCCTTGCTTTTAATGAAAATCTAGAGATTAAAATAGAAGTCAAAAACACTGGATCAGTGGCCGGAGAAGAAACCGTACAACTCTATGTGCAAGACCTGGTAGGCAGTGTAACCCGACCCGTCAAAGAATTGAAAGGTTTCCAAAAGATATATTTGGCATCAGGCGAAAGCAAAACACTTCGCTTTTCATTAAACTCAGATGACTTAGCTTTCTACACCAGAAACATGGAATTCAAGGCCGAACCCGGTGATTTCAAAGTGTATATCGGGGGAAATTCCATGGAAGTTCAAGAAGCAAGTTTTAAATTAATTGAAAAACAATGATATATTCTCGAGATCAATTTTCAAACTCATGGTTCCTAACTTCGCGGATCGCTTCACGGCTGTTCTCTGTCTTTTTCGTGGCGATTTCGCTTAGGCTGCAAGCACAGGAAGCCAATTTGACTTACGAAACCATTCCCAATACTCAACCCAAAAACGTGATTTTTATCCTCAGTGATGATCATCGCTATGATTATATGGGTTTTATGAATACGGTTCCTTGGCTGGAAACGCCTGCCTTGGATCGCTTGGCTCGGGAAGGGGCGCACTGCGAGAATGCCTTCGTGACCACTTCACTTTGCTCGCCCAGTCGGGCTTCTATTCTCACGGGGCAATTCTCTCATGTACATACCGTGGTAGATAATAGTGCTCCTGCTCCCAAGGATTTGATTTACTTTCCCCAATATTTACAGAAAGAAAATTACCAAACTGCTTTTGTCGGCAAATGGCACATGGGGCGCAAGGACGATAGCCCCCGCCCGGGTTTTGATCATTGGGTGAGCTTTCTGGGTCAGGGCGTTTATTATAACCCGACCATCAATGTAAATGGAAAACGAGTCAAACATCAGGACAGTGCCTACATCGCCAATGTACTCACAGACTACGCCATTGACTGGATAGACCAAAGAAATGCCGAGCAACCTTTTTTCTTGTACTTATCCCACAAATCAGTACATTCCGAGTTTGCTCCCGCCGGAGAAGATCACTATGATTATCACGGCAAGGAAATCCCCTACCCCACTTCCATGAAAATCACCGATCCGGAAGCGGCCAAGATCGAGGGCGTGAATTACGAGAAAATCCCGATCTGGGTCAAAAGACAGCGGCATAGCTGGCACGGGGTGGACTATGCCTATCACGGTCAGCTCTCTATGGACACTGTGGTCTGGAGATACACCGAAAGCTTGACGAGTATGGATCGCCAAATTGACCGCCTCTTGGACTACTTGGATGAAGAAGGCTTGGCCGAAAATACCTTGATTATTTACATGGGAGATAATGGATTTTCTTTCGGAGAACACGGCCTGATTGATAAACGGCATATGTATGAAGAGTCCATTCGCGTCCCTATGCTCGTACGTGCACCCGACCTAGTAGAAGGAGGCAAAAAAATCAAGGAGATGATTCAGAATATAGACATTGCTCCTACCATCTTGGCCTTGGCTGGCATTCAAAAACCAGAACAGATGAACGGGCGTTCTTTCCTGCCTTTATTAGCAGGAAAATCCGTGGAGGGATGGCGAGACCGGATTTTTTATGAGTATTATTGGGAACATGATTTTCCGCAAACACCCACCACCCACGGGGTGCGTACCGATCGCTACAAGTATATTCGCTATCAAGGAGTCTGGGACACCAATGAGTTCTATGATCTACAAGAAGACCCTGAGGAAATGAACAATTTGATCGAAAGTCCTCAGCATCAGGAGATAATTAAAGAGCTAGTTACAGAACTTTACGATTGGCTGGAAAATACAGATGGTATGCAGATTCCGCTCAAGCGGACAATTCGCTATCGCTTTGGGGATTATATCAACAAGGGATACTAAAGATGTTACAAAGTATTGATTCTATTAGGCTTGAAATACAAAAAATGATCTACAGACTTTTCTTAATATTAGGCTTCCTGTTTCTGGGCATTGGCTCGCGGGCACAAGAACGCTATCAAGATCAAGTGTTCGAGCAAGTGGAAATGCAGACCTACCCTTATTTCTCCAAGCCCGATGAAGATTTGCTCGTGGATGTTTACCAGCCCCAAGGCGATACCGAAACCCGAAGGCCTTTATTACTTTATGTCCACGGGGGAGGCTTCGCCGGGGGAGAACGAGACCAGGCACGTCATCAGGAGTTTTGCCAGAAGATGGCAAAAAAAGGCTACGTCAGTGCTACCATGGATTACACTTTGGTCATGAAGGGCAAATCATTCAGTTGCGATCGTCCTGCCGACGAGAAGATAGAAACCTTTCTGCTGACGGCTCGAGATATTTCTCGAGCGGTTCGCTTTTTTATAGAAAAAAGAACCGAGTTTGGGATAGATACTACCCAGATCGTGTTGTTGGGCAGCAGTGCCGGGGCAGAAGCCGTAGCGCATGCCGTTTACTGGCCCGCTACACGGGAAAATGGAGAGGAAGTAATGCTATCCAAGCAGTTTCGCTACGGCGGTTTGGTCAGCATGGCCGGAGCTTTGGCTTCCTTGGATTTTGTAGATGTTGATTCGGCCGTCCCTACTCAGCTTTTTCACGGGACTTGTGATAATCTAGTTCCTTATGGCCAAGCACCTCACCATTATTGTAATTTGGGCGCCCCGGGATACTTGATACTACACGGTGCTTATTCCATAGCAGAACGCCTGAAAGCAATCGGCATGCCCTATTACTTGGTAACGGGCTGTCGGGGAGCGCACGAGTGGAATGCCACCCCGCTCTGGGAGCATTTGGATAAAATTACTGACTTTGTGTATCAGGATGTTTTAAAAAAGGCATCTCGCCAGATTCACTTGATAATTCCCACTGATCACGAAGGCTGTCCCGATTATCCAAAGTTCAATTTTTGTGTTGATCCTGAATAGGTTTTCTAGATATGCAAGCGATCATTGGAGCTTTATTACCCGTGTTTGGGGTGGTGCTTTTGGGTTTTTTCCTGAAGAGATATGGCTTTCCAGAGGCGACATTCTGGCCGCAGGCGGATCGGATTACCTACTATGTTTTTTTTCCCTCGCTGCTGGTCAATAAGCTCAGCACGGCCAATTTGGATCGCCCCGAACTGGTTCCTATGACTTTAATCCTGATGGTTTCAATTATCATCGTTTCTATGTTAGTGGCTTTACTAAGGCCATTTCTGAAAACCTCCAATGCGACTTTTACCTCTCTACTACAGGGCAGCATTCGCCCCAATACTTACGTAGGTTTGGCTGGAGCCAATGCCATTTATGGCTCGGAAGGATTAGCACTGGCGGCAATCGCCATCGCGGGCGTGATTCCACTGGTCAATATTATTAGCGTGTTTGCCTTTGTGCAGTTGATTCCCACGGGCAAAAGAGGCACTAAAGCTGTTCTCATCAATATTCTCAGGAATCCCCTAATTATCGCTTGTGTAGTGGGCTTGTTGCTAAATTTTAGTGGACTCGTATTACCTCATAGCTTGGCTCAAACGGTCGAGATCGTGGGAAGAGCCGCCCTGCCCTTGGGCTTGGTTTCCGTAGGGGCAGGTTTAATTATTCAGACTCTGGGTTCAGGACTATATCCTCTGCTGCTGAGTAGTTTTTTTAAATTATTGCTTTTGCCCTTGCTGGTACTCGGGATTTGTATTCAATTCCAAATCGAGGGCTTAGCCAGATGGGTGGCCGTGTTGTACGCTTCCCTACCTTGCTCGGTTTCTTCTTATACTTTGGCCGCGCAAATGGGGGGAGATAAGGAAATGGTCGCTAGTATCATCACCATCCAAACTTTGCTGGCCATGCTCACCATGACGCTGATTATCAGCTTATCTGGTTATTTATCTTAAAATTTCGAATGAATTCCTAAAATCATTTTACATGAAAATCATCTACTTAAATTCGCTACGAGGTTTCCTTTTGATACTCATCTTAAGCGCGCCCAGTCTGACGCAGGCGCAACTCTACGAACTATTCCGTCCTGATACTTACCGGGGCGAAAATGAGGAAGCACTATTGTATCGCTTCTTAGAACCTTCTGTCCAGAAGGACGAAGTATTACCTCTGATTATCTTCCTGCACGGAGCCGGCGAACGAGGCGATAACAATCAGGCACAATTAGTTCACGTGCTTTCTAATTTTGTGAGCATTAAAATGCGTAACCAATATCCCTGCTACATCTTAGCTCCTCAATGCCCTAAAAATGCATGGTGGACACCGGGTCAAAGACAAGATGATGGCTCCTTTGCTTGGTCAGAAACGCCTTCGTCCCTAGAAAAAACGATCATCGAGTTAGTAGATCAATTGGTCAAGGAGAAAAATATTGATCCCGACCGAATTTATCTCATGGGCTTATCTATGGGCGGGATTGGTACCTGGGAAATGGCCGCTCACTACCCCGACCGTTTCGCGGCCTTGGCTCCCATTTGTGGGGCAGGTGATCCCAGCCAAGCCGCCAAGATCAAAGACATTCCCAGTTGGATTTTCCACGGGGCTGATGATCCCGTGATTTCGCCCGAGCAATCACGACAGATGGTCATGGCTTTGAAAAAGCTCGGGGCTCATCCCATTTACACGGAGTTTGAAGGCGTGAAGCACAACAGTTGGGACTATGCCTTTGACGAAAATCCCTTTGTATACGATTGGCTATTTAGCCAGCGTAAAAACCCCTAGCAAAAATATTATCTAGTGTTTTTGCTGTATTTATGACATAGAATCATAAATGGTATTTTCTTGATAGATGTAGATACGTCCTTCCACACTCTGAAGACGCGAACCTCAGTTCGTTTCTGTGAAATACTACTATGCTTAGACGAAAGTCTGGATTTGTATTAACCCTTCTCGATTTGTAGAAAAGCTCATCAGTTTGTGTAAAATCAGGCGAGAGGAGTTTTCTTGGTTAATCACGACAATACGCTCCCTAATCTTTCATAATCAGTTCTTTCCTCACCTGTGTAAGCCTTCTCCGAGTACAACTACGGGATATAACCTCCGTTTTGGTGGTACAAGTCAGCTACTAGCTCATCTCACCTGAGCATTCTCTTCTTATGAATATCTGGATTTAATTTTCATCGAAAATGAGAATCAGAACAGCCCCTTGCTCGTCTGAAAACATCATAATTTTTAATGACGACGGGTAAATCAAGAAGAAAACGCTCAGAGGAAATAGTAAGTCGCTGTCTATTTTTCCAATATTTCAAAATAACTAAACTCAACAACTGCCCATTATGGAAAGATCGAGAAATGTTTATAGGCTGCCCTTGGCCTTTTACGCCCTGACTATCTGCTGGTTCTTAGGAGCCAGTTGCCAAGTTAGTGCCCAAGCTCCCAATGTCACGGGTGAGCTTAAAAAGTGGCATAAAATTACTTTGACTTTTGACGGCCCCAGTACCAGCGAAACCGCCAGCCCTAATCCCTTTTCGGATTACCGTTTGGAAGTAACTTTTAGCAAAGGAAGCAAATCTTACCGAGTACCTGGCTATTTTGCAGCTTGTGGAAATGCCGCCGAAAATGGCTGTACTGCTGGTAACAAATGGCGTGTCCACTTTGCACCAGATGAAACTGGCACCTGGAATTACAGCGTAACCTTCAAGCAAGGCAGCAATGTAGCCATCAACGGTGGAGGCTCGGCTGTGTCTCCCGTAGATGGTTTTACGGGTACTTTGCAAGTAAGCGCCAGCGACAAATCCGGCCTAGACAATCGTGCCCAAGGCCGCCTTCTTTACGTAGGTGAGCATTATTTGCAATACAGTGAAACAGGTAAATACTTCTTCAAAGTAGGAGCCGATGCACCTGAAAACACCCTCGCTTACGAGGACTTTGACGACACACCCAACCGCCGAGGTCGCCGCAAAAACTGGCAACCTCATCAGCAAGATTACAGTGCTGCCGATGCCTCTGCTTACACTTGGCAAAACGGTAAAGGTACCGAAATGCTCGGTATGGTCAAGTATCTCTCCGATCAAGGTATGAATGCTTTCTCCTTCCTTACTTTTTCTTTATCTGGAGATGATGAAAATGTATTCCCACATCTTTTGAAAGTACCCATCAGCCAGTACAATAGCTTTGGCGATGCCGACCAGTGGAACCAGGGCGTTCACCACGATCGCTTTGATGTGTCTAAGCTAGACCAATGGGAGCATATCTTTGAATATGCCGACAAAAAAGGAATGTACTTGCACTTCAAAACGCAGGAAACAGAGAATGACCAAAGAATGGACGGCGGTAATGTAGCCCGCGAACGCAAGCTTTACTACCGCGAACTCGTCGCCCGTTTTGCTCACCACTTGGCTCTGAATTGGAACACTGGTGAAGAAAATAGCCAAACCAGTGCCCAAGAAATCGCCATGGCCGATTACTTGGAAGCAATTGACCCTTACAACCACAATCGGGTCATGCATACTTACCCCGGACAAAAAAACCGCTATAACAGCCTTATCGGAAATAAATCTGAGTACACAGGTGCTTCTTTGCAGAGTGGTGTGAATGCAGTTCACAATGATACCAGAACCTGGGTCAACAACTCTCGCAATGCAGGTAAAAAATGGGTGGTAGCCAACGACGAACAAGGGGATGCCCAGACTGGCGTTTCAGTAGATGCTTCTTTCCCTGATAGTAAACTTCCTGAAAATAGAGGAAAAGGAGATAACCGCGAAGCCATACGGTACAGGGTACTCTGGGGCAATCTGCTTGCCGGAGGAGCTGGCGTAGAATACTACTATGGATACAGTACAGGTTGTGATGACCTAGACTGCCAAGATCACCGTAGCCGTGCCTCCAAATGGAGAGATGCCAAAGTAGCCAAAGACTTTTTTGATCAATATCTGGAGCCCTACGCTACGCAGATGCTTAGCGCAGACGGAGTCACCAATGATGGTGATGACTATGTATTTGCCAAAGAAGGAGAAGTTTATGCCATCTATCGCCCCAACGGAGGTTCTACTGGCTTGAGCTTGCCCGGTGCTAATAGCAACTATCAAGTACAATGGCTAAACCCCATCACGGGTAATATGCAAAATCCCAGCACACTGGGCAATAACTTACAGGCTCCCAACAACAACCAAGACTGGGTGGCTTTGATTTTGAAAAAAGAATCAGGTGGCGGCAACGATCCTAATCAAGCCCCTACCCTTAGCTTCACCTCTCCTAGCAACAATGCCGAATTCGCCGCAGGAAGCAATATTGAAATCATCGTAAATGCTACCGATGCGGATGGAAGCATTAGCAAAGTAGAATTCTTCAACGGCCAAACTCTGGTAGAAACACAAAGTCAAGCACCTTATACTTACACCCTGAGCAATGCCTCCGAAGGCAGCTATACCATCCGCGCCCTAGCCACAGATAACGAAGGAGCCACGGTCGAGGAAACGATCGCTTTTACGGTCAAGGCCAATGATCCTAACCCCAACCCTGCCGTGTTCTCTATTCCGGGCAACATTGAAGCTGAAGCGGCGGATGAATTAGTGGGCAGCATTCGGGTAGAAAACACTCCCAACTCGGATGGTCAAAATCTAGGTTTCATCAAAAATGGGGACTTTGCCAACTACCCCGTAGAAGTAACAGCAGGTGGTACTTATCAGGCCAATTTCACGGTGTCCAGTGCTGGCTCTGGTGGCACCATCGAGATTTTTGTAGATAATAATAAAGTAGGAGAAGTAAGCGTACCTGTCAACGGCCAGTGGCATAACTACAGCATTCAATCTACTGACATTGCCCTGAGTGCCGGTACCAAAGTGCTCAAATTAGTATTTTCGGGCCCTAATGGCTACCTCCATAACTTGGATAAAATGAGCTTCACGCCCAAGCAAGTGCAAAATCAAGCTCCAGTCGCGCGTGCAGGTGCTGATCAAACTGTAACTGACCAAGACAACAATGGCACAGAAACCATTACGCTGGACGGTGCAGCTTCTTCTGATTCAGATGGAAATATTACCAGCTATGTATGGACGCTGGATGGCAATCCAATTGCCAGTGGTGCTAAAACTACCACCACACTACCCGTGGGTACACACGTGATTACGCTTACCGTAACCGATAATGCCACCCCGGCACTCACGGATACCGATCAAGTAACCATTACGGTAGAAGCAGGGCAAAGTAGTGGCGGTACTTCTAGTTTTGTTTTGGTGAATGCCAATACCAATACTGAAATTAGCCCTTTGACCAACAACGATGTGGTCAATAAAGCAGAGGTAGGGAATGCCCTTAGTATCATTTATGTTCCCTCACAATCGGTTGGAAGTGTATTCCTGAAACTGACTGGTGCGAAAGGAAACGAGCAAACCGAAAATATCTCTCCCTATGCTTTAGATGGAGATTCTAATGGAGACTACAATGCGTTCAGCCTTCCTAGTGGAAGTTATACCCTCAGTGCTACTGCTTACAGCGGAAAGAACAAGTCAGGCAGTGTACTGGCACAAGAAACCATCAACTTTGCCCTAACTGACCAAACGATTGCTCAAGAACCTAATCAGACTCCCGTAGCACAGGCTGGTTTGAATCAATTGCTCAAAGATGAAGATAATGATGGTTCAGAAACCATTTCTTTAAATGCTTCTGCTTCCCAAGACCCAGATGGTAGCATCCAAAGTTATGTTTGGACGCTGGGAGGTAATCAAATTGCCAAGGGCAAGAATGCCAATGTGAGCCTTCCTGTGGGTACACATACCATCACCCTGACAGTAAGTGATGACGGTGATCCTGTACTGAGCGATACCGACCAAGTTACCGTTATCATAGAAGCGGGTACGATTGAGCAAGGAGGAGAGCCAACGAGCTTTATACTTGTAGATGCAAGCGCAGATGTGAATATCCGCAGGCTGGTCAGCAATGATGTAATCAATCAGGCAAATGAAGGTTCGGCTCTCAGTATCGATTATCTACCTGGGCAATCTGTGGAAAGTGTTGTATTCAAACTCACTGGCCCCACGACTAATACACAAACAGAGAACTTTGCGCCCTATGCCCTAAATGGTAACGAAGGAGAGGATTTCAGACCTTTTGTCTTCCTCAATGGTGATTACACGCTGGTTGCCACTGCTTATAAAGGTAAAAACGGTACAGGTAGTGTCATCACGAGTGAAACGATTGAATTTAGCGTAATCAACAGCAACGCCAAGCAGAAAAACGCCGAAGCTATGAATTTGGTGCAGGCAAGCGCTTATCCCAATCCCATGTCTCAGGATCAAGTTGGAGTAAAATTATCCAAAACCATCAGTGGTCAAGTGAGCTATGTACTTACCAACACTCAGGGGGATGTATTGGCAGAAGGCTCTCTTTATCTGGAGACAGAGCAATCTCAAATTAACCTGGATTTTGGCAACTATACTGCGCTTCAAGGTATTTATTACCTCCGTCTAAAGGGTCAGGCACTTCCAGAAACTACCCTAAAGCTTGTAAGAAGATAAGCCACTGCTTATCTAGAGCCTTCATTGGTTCAGATCAGAAAGCCCGGCCTCGGTCGGGCTTTTTTTATATTCCCACTTCTTTAACTACTATTTACTTTAAACTAGGTAGAGAATCCTTCCCTTTTTTTCCTAGCTTAGCTCAGTCTTATGATTTACCTCTACAAAAAATGACTGAAAACAAACCACAAACTGTAACCGTACCCACCGCAGGCGATCAATATTTTCGTCAAAGCCATGCCTTTATCGTGGGCATCAATGATTACCAACACGTATCGCCCCTACGTACCGCAACTAATGACGCGGAACGCCTAGCCACCGAGCTAGAAAGCAAGCACGGTTATCATACCTACTTACTGCTCAATCCTACCAAAATTCAGTTGGAGGCTTTTATCAAAAAAACGCTCACGCTGACCGTGCAGAAAGACGACCGAGTAATCTTCTACTTTGCCGGACACGGCATTGCCTCCGATGCCCCCGAGGGAGAAGAAGGCAAGCCCCAAGGCTATCTCGTACCCACAGACGCCAAATCTCAAGAAGAGGATAGCATGGTGAAGATGGACTTACTCAATCAACATTTAAATGCCCTACCCTCTCGCCACGTTCTACTGATTCTAGATTGTTGCTTTGCAGGCTCTTTTGAGTGGGCGGCCAATCGTACCCGCTCGCTGGGCTCTCGCTTACCCAAAAAGATTTTCAAAGAGCGTTTTGACCGCTACATCAAAGACCCCGCCTGGCAAGTCATCACCTCCTCGGCTCACGATCAGAAAGCCCTCGATGTACTCACCAAAAGACCTGTGGGAGAGCGCGGCGAAGAAAACGGCAATCACTCTCCCTTTGCCCTTTCCCTCTTTGAAGCACTGGACGGAGCCGCCGACGTCGTGCCAGCCGACGGTAACGATGGCGTAATTACCGCCTCTGAATTGTACATATACCTGCGGGATAAAGTAGAAAGCCAGAGCATTAGCGAGGCAGAGAAACTGCGCCAAACCCCCAAACTTTTTAACCTGGAGCGCCATGACAAGGGAGAGTTTATTTTCTTCCATCCCAAACACGCCCTAAACCTTGACCCCATCCCCAAGCGCAATCCTTACATGGGCTTGAAATCCTTTGAGGAAGAAGATGCCGATTTGTTTTACGGACGAGATGAAGTAGTTCAAGCTCTGCAGGCCAAAGTAAAGACCACCAACTTCTTAGTGGTAACTGGTGCTTCGGGTACGGGTAAATCTTCGGTGATCAAGGCCGGGCTTATTCCCATCGTCCGGGAAAAAGGCTTCCGAATCTTACCCACCATCCGGCCCACCAGGTATCCTTTGCAGGCTTTATCGGCGGTTTTAGCGGAAGCGAAAATCATGGAGCCAGATACCGATCTGAGCAAGGGCGTACCCGATGAGATTGTGGAGAAATTATTGGCACAAAAAACGCTCATCTTGGTAGATCAATACGAAGAGCTGATCACCCAATGCAATGATGCCCAGGCGCGCCAGCTTTTTATTGATTTTTTGCGTCGCCTGATTGAGTCGGGCAAGCCCGAAAATATGGAAGTAGTCATCACAGTTCGGGCGGATTTTGAGCCTCAGTTTGAGAAAATGGGCTTAGAAAAACACTGGATGCAAGCGCGCTTCACCGTTCCGCCCTTTGGCTTGGATCAACTGATGGAGGTGATCGAGAAGCCCGCCATTCAGGAGGTATTGATGTTTGACCCGCCCGAGATGGTCAGCGAAATTGCCAATGAAGTCATTCAGGCACCGGGGGCTTTGCCTTTGCTTTCTTTCTTGCTGAGTGAGCTTTATTTGAAATGCTACCAAGAAGGTCGCAGACTCACCCGTGAGGCTTACGAAGAATTAGGGGGTGTGGTCGGTTCGCTGCGAACCCGCGCCGATGCCCTCCACGAAAGCCTAGACAAGCCTCACCGCCAAACCATGCGCCAGGTCATGATTCGAATGATCTCTCTGGAAGCGGGAGAAATTGCCAGCCGAAGGGTCTTTCTGGATGAGCTCAACTATCATCAGGAAGTTCGCAATGCCCAAGTCGAGAGCGTACTCAAAAAATTGAGCGAAGCCCGCTTGGTGGTGCAAGGCAAAGACAGCCAAGGAAAAATCTACGTAGAACCCGCTCACGATGCTTTGGTGAGGGCTTGGGCCACCCTCTGGGAGTGGGTCAAAGCCTTTGGGGAAGATAACCTGCGCCTGCAAAGACGCCTCCACGAGGCCGTCAAGGATGCCAAAAACACGCAGCCCGCTATTCTGGAAAATGGTAAAAAGCTCAAAATCAAAGAACAATCCGCCCTACTCTGGGAAGAAAACCCCAACTTGGATAACTTGTACGCAGAAACCCAATCCAAGCAAAACTGGCTCAATGCCCAAGAAACTACTTTTGTAGAAGCCAGTCATCGCCTACGCAAACGCATCAAAAGGAAGCGAAGACAAGAGTTGATCTTGGCTTTTACCCTGTTGGGAGCGCTGGCCATTGGTGCCACGATCGCCTTCTTCATTGCTGAATCGAGACGTAAACAAGCCGAGCGAGAGAGCTACGCCAACCGCATGGTGGCACTTTCTCTAGAGATTCCCGACGAATATCCCGTCTTGAAAATGCGCCTTCTCAATCAGGCTTACGAGGCGGTCAGAGATGACCGAGAGAACTATCCCACCATTGAGTGGGCCAGAAGTCGTATCGTCAGTAAGTTTGGCATTCCGGGTCAGGATAATTATTTTCATTACGGGCAAATTTTGAATGATGTGGAAAGTCAGCTTATGAGTAATGCAGAAACCGAGCAAATGAAGACTTTACTCAAAAATGGTGGTTTTGAATCTAAGGCCGATTGTCAGGCTCAATACGGAGGTACAGAACAGATTCGTATTTCTCCCTTTGGAGATATGCTTCTAGCCCTTGAGGATGTACAAAAGGGAGGTGGTATGGTGATCTGGGATTTACTAAGCGGTACAGAGATCAACCGAATCCAATCCAATGATTACCAATTTACCGATGCACTTTTCTTACCAGATGGTAGCGGTATCTTAGCCTGTGATGAAAGTGAAGAAATTAAATTCTTAGGAATCAATGGAGATCCGATTGCAGGCAAAAATATTAAACACCCTGATTATGGCGTACAAAACCTCGCCGTGTCTCCTAATGGCAAGTATTTGGCAACCGGAGGAGCAAACCGCCTAGCCCTTTGGGATTTAAAATCTAATAAAAAAATCAGTGATCTTGCCAAAATTGGAGAAGATAATCCTGAGGATATGGCCTTGTTTCATAGTACTTTTTCGGAAGATGGGAAGTACTTTATGGCGCTGGTGGGTGATTATAACCTTGACCCTGATTACAACCCTAGCGTGGCACCCGCCATCGAGGATTACATCTATGCCGTGATCGCCGTTTGGTCTACAGAAGCCATCGTTAATTCCAATGACAATGATGGTATACCCGAGCCAATTTTTAATCTAAGTCTTGAAGAATTTGCTACTCGAACCGACAAGTTTGGATACCCCACTAACCCTAGTAGATATTTTCAGGAGGTAATTCTCTCGCCGAGTGGAGAGCTGGTTTTAGTTCTAGAAAAGGAAAAAGAGGTAGGCAGCTTTAAAGTATTCAGAACGAATGACCCGGGTGGGTTAGGAAATCACGAGCCTCTCTATATCTATCCCCCTCTCAATACGGAAGACCCTACCATTGTCCTCGAGAAAATGGCTTTTTTACCTGATGAGTCTGGATTTGTAGCACAAAACAGAGGTTACGGCGTGGAGGTTCACCGACCCGATGGAGAGCCTTTTCTATTTTTGGGGATGTTTGATCTGGGAGGCAAGGCGATCTTAATGCCCAGCAAGTTGGATGATCTGGGAGCAAATAGTATTTTCTTTCACCAAACGATCAAAGAAGAAGACGCAAAATCCTACATTGGCACATTTGATCCTTATTATTTGGGTCAGTAGCGTTTCGCGCCCCCCAAGGTCTGTCCAACTACCTGATTCCCACTACCGCAAGGGTTGAGCGATGGCGAACACTTGCGGTAGTGGGGGGCTAAGGCCTTGGGCAAGCACCTCGAGGCACTTAGTCAAGCCCCTAAAGACGGTTCATGAAGGCCTAAAGGCGGTTCGCTGAGGGGTAAAGGCGGTTCCAAAGCCCCTAAAGGTGGTTCGCTGAGGGGTAAACGCGGTTCATGAAGGCCTAAAGGCGGTTCCGAAGGGCCTAAACGCGGTTCAAGAAGGCCTAAAGGTGGTTCGCTGAGGGGGTAAG
>CAZKBP010000050.1:0-31495 GCA_964551015.1 uncultured Cytophagaceae bacterium
TCCAAAACGTATCCAGACACGTCCAAAACGTATCAAGACACGTCCAAAACGTATCCAAGACACGTCCGAAACGTATCCAGACACGTCCAAAACGTCTTAAGACAAAATCTAACTTAGCAGCCCACCAACCTGCCACTAAATTTTATTCTACAAAGGCAACCCTCTTTGTGGAGGCTTTGTACTGGAAGTAAAAAGCCAAATAACATTGGACAGAATCAACGCGGATAAATTAAAGTCCCTGATTAAAGGGTGCCGAAAAGGCAAGCGGGAGAGCCAAAAACAGCTCTACCAACTATATTATGCCTACGGTATGAGTATCTGTATCCGGTATGTGAACAATCGAGACGAAGCGGCCGAAGTACTCAACGATGCTTTTATGAAGGTGTTTAAAAATATAGATAAGTTTGATCAAAATCGGGACTTTAAGCCTTGGCTCAGAACAATTTTAGTCAATACGGCCATCAATCATTATCGCAAAAGTCAACAACGGCATTTTACGGAGCATATAGATCAGGCACTGGAAAAATCAGCGCAACAGGATGCACTGAGCCATCTATCTTATCAAGAAATTATTGGCTTGATTCAGGAACTGTCGCCCCAGTATCGTGCTGTTTTTAATTTGTATGTGATTGAGGGATATAAGCACGAAGAGATTGCCGAAAAGCTGGGAATTGCCGTAGGTACTTCCAAGTCAAATCTCGCCAAAGCGAAGAAAAATTTGCAAGAAAAATTGATCAAATTTTTTTTAAGTGAAACCAATGCATAAGGATCAAGATAAATATCGATATTCAGAAGATGGACTGGAGCGCTTCTTCCAAAAAGGCACCCAAGACTATGAGTTTGAATTCCGGGAAGAAGACTGGGAGAAATTAGCCATCCGCCTGGAGGAAGAGAAGCCTGCCTTTCCCCTGCGCACTTATTTGCTACGATTGGGTCTGGTCGTGGTGGGATTATTACTCATATTAGGAGGAGCTTGGCGGTTTTACCAACAAGCTCAGCCACGGCAAGTGCCTCAGGTGCAGAACAAGCAGATCACCCTTTCCTATGATGAGGACTTTCCCCGCTTGAATCAGGAAGATGAAAAAGTCACCCATAAGCAGCAGGACGGTAGCCGTGCAGAGGTATTTTCTTCTAGTCCTGATCAGGAAGCATCAGGAACCAAATCAGTAGAAAAGCATTTACCCGAAGACAAAAGCCTCACCAGACCCTCTGGAAAACCGTCAGATAGGATAACGACCTCAGCCACACCTCCAGCTTCGAGGAATGCTCAAGAACAACTCATCATCGTGCGAGAAAAACCAAGAGTTGTTGATCCTTCTTGGCTAGCTTTGCCCTCAGGATTACCCAGTTCGTCTCGAGAGCCTGAGCCAGCAGTCTACGAAATCAGGGAACCAGACGAGGTAGATGTGCTTGAAAAGCCACTCGTGGCGTCATTAACCGCCAAAGGACTAGATCAAGCAATCCCTTCTCTGGCTCTCGATTCCTCAGCCGTAGAAGAACTCTTCGTGAATCCACCCGAAAGCTCCATTTCTGAAAAGGGGGGCTTCTCTCCCTGGTCGTTGTCCTTGTCGCTGGCTCCTGATTTGAGCAGTGTAGGCATTAGTGACTACACCGACCCCGGGCAAAAAATAGGTCTTTCGGTAGAATACGCGATTTCCAGACGCTGGCGCATTTCCGTAGGAGCTTTGTATGCCACCAAAAAATACCAAGCAGGTGCTGAAGCTTACGAGGTGCCCGAAGGGTTCTGGTACAGCCAGGCCAATGGCAATATACCCGAAACCATCGCCGCCAATTGCAAGGTGATTGACATTCCGCTCAATGTCAAATTTTACCTCAAACCAGAGGGTAGGCACCGCTTTTACGCCAGCACGGGGCTATCCTCCTACCTGTTACTGAGAGAAGATTACCAGTACGACTACGGTGTAGAGGATACCAAAAGCTGGCCTACTGAATGGCATATCTCCAATGAAAATCGACATTTCTTTGGGTTGGCTAATTTTTCACTGGGTTATGAATTTAGTTTAAACCCAAATTGGGCCTTGCAAGTAGAGCCATTCTTAAAAACTCCCCTGAGTAGAGTCGGATGGGGAAGAGTTAATCTGTACAGCGTGGGTACTTTTGTCAATCTCAAATATCAATTTTCAAGGAAAAGATAAATTCATTTTAAAAAAATCAGGAGGTAAAACTCCTGTCTCTTTACGTCAACTTTTAAATTAAATTTAGTCATGAGAACTTTCAATTTGTTTTCAAGAAGGAGCCTGTGGGCTTTGCTTCTCGGGTGGAGTATGTTGTTTTTGAGTGCTTGTAGCGAGGATGAAAATCCGAGCCCCAACGACACTCCGAATCCTAATGTCGGCACCCCCGGTCAGGTGAGCTTGGTAGACCAAGGAGTACTTGGTCAAGTCTTAGCCGACACTGCCGGGCGCACCTTGTACTTCTTCACAAGAGATGTATCTGGTGAAACCACCTGCACCGGAGGCTGTGCTGATACTTGGCCAGCTTTTTACCGAGATGGGGCTCCTCTGGCAAATGGACTCAATGTGGATGATTTTGCCACCATCACCCGACCAGACGGTCAATTACAAACTACCTACAAAGGATGGCCGCTTTATTACTATGCCCCCAACGGAGATGGCTTAGTAGAGAATCCAGGTCAAACACAGGGAGAAGGCGTCGCTACGGTTTGGTTTGTGGCCAAGCCTGATTATGATCTCTTCATCGGCACGCAAGATGTAGGTGGAAGTCCAAGTAGCTACTTCGTAGACGATCGAGGCCGTACACTCTATCGCTTTGCTAATGACCAGACCGACGTGAGCAACTGTAATGGAGGATGCGCTCAGGTTTGGCCAGAATTCAACTCTAATAACACAGTACTGCCGTCAACCTTGCCATCAAGATTACTTACACGATTCACCCGCGGAGATGGCGATGCACAGACCAGTCTCCAGGGTAAGCCACTGTATTATTACGATCCAGATCAGGACGGAATAACTGAAGCTCGAGGTCAAACTCAGGGACAGGGTGTAAATGGGGTTTGGTTTATATTAGAAGTCTCTGAGATAGAAGAACAGGGCAATAATGATGGAGGGTATTAAACTACCCACTGGAGCTTAGAGACTGCCCGTTAAAAGCACTCGTGCTTCCCAGTTTATTCTCTCTGGTTTTCTGTGTAACCCCTTGATTTTAGGGTCAGATTTTCCAGATAAGAGTTTGTAAATTCGTGAATTTATGATGGAAAGACAGGATTAGCTATTCGCTTAATCCTGTCTTTTTTATTTGAATTTATGTGGTATTTTTACATTTGATTAATATTAAGCTAATATTAATCAAATATTTTTCTAAGTAAATAGGCAACCCTTTGATCATCGCCCTTGTATGGGTTCATGAATCGCGATCAGAAAATTTCAAAGCTTCGGCCGAAAACCAAAAAGCGAGCGTTGGTCTTTACCAGGCTCTGCATTTTCAAAAATCACTGTATTACTTACTGCCTTTTGACAGGCGTTTTTTTCAATAATCTTAACCAAAAAACAATGTACAAATCAAGACTGAACGTTTTGTGGATGCTCAGCCTATGCCTTTTGTGGCTTGCATCCGGTGCTCAGACATGGGCACAAACGAATAACCAAGTACCCGTACCTCGCATTACGATCAACCCCGGCGTAGTCGTGGTTGGAGATGATTTCCAGACCGAAGTGATCCTAGATGCTCGTTCTTCTTATGACCTAGACGGAGAGATCGTTTCTTTCCGCTGGGAACTACAGGGCGGAAACATCATCGAGGGAGCCGACAGTGTGATTGCCATCGCTACTTTCCCCGGTATCCGTGATTATCCCGTTACTTTGACGGTAACGGACAATCATGGGGCTACGGCCACGGCAGAGAGTGTCGTCATTGCCAAAGATAATCAAGCACCCGAAGCTCGTATTCAAATTTTACCACCCGTAGTATCCGTGGGAGATAACTTCCAAACGGTCGTTACGCTGGATGCTCGCTCTTCTTTTGATATTGATGGTGAGGTGGTTGCTTTCCAATGGGAGTTAAACGGTGGACAGATCATTGAGGGCGAGAACAGTGCCGTGGCCAAAGCTACCTTCCCCGGCATTCGCAATTATCCCGTAACTTTGACGGTAACAGACAACAACGGAGCCACAGCTCAGGCTCAAGATGAAGTAATAGCTGGCCCAGCGCAGGTTCGGGTGGTAGAAGCCCTCCTGATTGAGGCTGGCTCAGACGAAGTCGTGAAAAGCCTCCAAGACGGAGATGTGATTGATCTGGAAGATTTCCCAGATGGCTTTAGCATTCAAGCTCTTACCGATCCTGAGGTAGTAGGTGGAGTTGTTTTTAATTTGAATGGAGAAGATGTACAATTTGAGGGGATTCCACCCTACACGCTCTTTGGTGATATCAACCGTGCCAATCCTGTAGATATTTTAGGAGGCACTTTGGCTCCTGGTGCTTATGAGCTAATCCTTACGCCCAACACACCTCGTACCGAAACCCAAGAGCCTAGACCCGGTACACCGCTCAAAATCAGCTTTGAAGTCGTAGATGGAGATGACCGCCAAGTGGTAGAGGAGTTCGTCTTGATTGATGCGGGTAGCGACGAAATCGTAGGCACTTTGCAAGAAGGAGATGTGATTAATTTGGGAGAATTTCCAGAAGGATTTAGCATTATAGCCAACACTTCACCCGAAATCGTAGGCAGTGTAGAATTTTTCTTGAATAATGCCTTTGCTCGTATCGAGAATATCACTCCTTATTCCTTAAATGGAGACGCAAATGGCGATTTTGCCCCGCTAGAATTAGCTCCCGGTAGTTACACTTTGCGTGCTACGCCTTTTAGCGAAAGACGTGCCCAAGGCGAAGCAGGAGACGCTCTAACCATCAACTTTGAAGTGATTGAAGGCGATGTGAACCCCGGTAACGCCGTTGTACGCTTAACGTTGGTAGATCCCAGTGCCGAAACTGTTTCCCTTCAAAATTTCGGGGATGCCTCTCAAGACCTTTCTGCATTCCAATTCTGCCTAGGTCCTGGGCAGTATAATGCATTGAGCAATTATACCAACCTGAGTGGAGACCTAAATCTAGAGCCCGGGGAAGTACTAGAAATTGATCTGACTTCTGGTACGCAAAACGTGCAAGCCTTACCCGATGCCCAGGGTGCTTTGATCCTCTTTGCGGTCGGTGGCAACTTTGGTTCTTCTGATCCTGAAATCTTGCTGGATTTTGTTCAGTGGGGCGTAGGCAATCAAAACCGTGTCGCGCAAGGAGTAGCCGCGGGTCGTTGGCCCGATGCAAATGAATTTGTAGCGGGAGCAGCCCCTTACACCTTCGTCGGGAACGAAAGTAATATTGGAGCTGATTTCTGGATTGATGATACTAACATCCGCTTGGTAGAAATCACTCCGGCCGCCGATGAAGTGGTTTTGAGAAACTTCGATCAAGTAGAACGTGATCTCAGCGGTTATTTCTTCTGTACTCAACCTGGGGTTTATCCACAATTAGGTAATGACAGTCAAGTAGAAATTTTAGCAGGTGATTTGACCCTCGCTCCCGGTGAAGAAGTAAGGGTACGCGTATTGACGGCGGGCGGCGTACTGGATAATGAAGCTTCTATCTTCTTATTTTCTAGCAATGTCCTTGGATTTAACAATCAAAATGCAGCCGTAACCCGTGATTTTGCACAGTGGGGTGCGCCCAATGGCTTCCGTGTAGAAAATGCCGTAGCGACTGGTCGCTGGGACAACGCGGCGAACTTTATTGAAGGAGGAGAGCCTTTTACTTACATTGGCGATGGAAATGACGTAGGAGGCGATTTTTGGGAAGGTGTGGAAGGCGAAGCAATCATTCGCTTACTACAAGTAGATCTGGCTTCGGAGCGCATCACGTTGAAAAACTTCGGCACCGCTACTCGTGATCTTTCTACTTTTTGGTTTTGCTTAGGTCCTGGGCAATATAATGCATTAAGCAACTACACGAACCTCAGTGGTGATTTGACCTTAGAGCCTAACGAAGAGTTGACCATTGACTTGACCTCTGGCTCTCAAAACGTACAAGCCTTACCCGATGCACAGGGTGCTTTGATCCTCTTTGCCGTCGGTGGCAACTTTGGTTCTTCTGATCCTGAAATCTTGCTAGATTTTGTTCAGTGGGGCGTAGGCAATCAAAATCGGGTAGGACAAGCGGTAACGGCGGGTCGTTGGCCCGATGCGAATGAATTTGTAGCAGGGGTTGCACCTTACAACTATGTAGGTGGAGCCACTGACATTGGTGCTGACTTCTGGGAAGCAACGGCCGCAGGTGAGGCTGCCATTCGCATCACTTTCGTAAATCCCAACGAGGAAACCGTTACCGTGCAAAATCTAGGAACCGCTGCTCAGAACATCTCTGCCTATTGGTTTTGCTTAGGACCCGGCCAGTACAATCCATTAAATAATTATACCGACATTAACGGAGACCTCGATTTAGCTCCTGGCGAGGCCGTTACGTTCAACTTGACTTCTGGCTCTCAAAATGTACAAGCCCTACCCGATGCCAATGGAGGTTTGGGTTTGTTTGCCAATACCAACTTCAGCTCCAACAGTGCAAACGACTTGAAAGACTACTTGCAATGGGGAGCAGGTAACCAAAACCGGGTTTCACAAGCCGTAAACGCAGGTCGTTGGCCCAATGCCGGAGACTTCGTAGACGGAACGGCTCCCTACACTTTCATAGGAAACGCCGAGAATATCGGCGCCAACTTCTGGGAAGCCAGCAGCACTATCAATGTATTTCCCAATCCTAGCACCGGACGTGTGAACGTAGAAGGAAATCAAAACGCTAACTACGAGCTACGCGATCCTCAAGGAAATCTGATCTTAGACGGTAAATTTGAAGACGGAAAAGCCAGCTTTCAATTAAACCGTGGTACTTATCTCTTGATGAGCTCTGGAGAAATTCGCCGCATTATTGTACAATAAAACCAGCTTCCTGTCTCGTTTCTTCTCCGAAAAACGTCCTCACCTTGAGGGCGTTTTTTTTTATTTGAAAAAAGCTTCTAAATTTCTACTCTTTTTTTTCGGGGAAGCTCCCCACTCCCTCTTATCTTTGTACCAAATGCTGACTCTGAAACCTAGCTTTTTTTTATGAAACAACAGTTCTCCGGGCTTTCTCAAGCGGAGGTTCAGCGGGCTCGCGAAGTTTACGGATCTAATGAACTAGCTGCTCCACAAAGAGAAAGTTTTTGGCACAAATTTGTTCAAAACTTCAAAAGCCCCATCATTCTCATCCTCTGTGTGGCTTTGGGCATCGTGTTGCTGCTTTCTTTCTTCGAGCTGAGCGAATGGTACGAAACCGTGGCGATTGCTTTCGCTGTATTGCTGGCTACACTCGTTTCTACCCTTTCCGAATATCGGAATGAAAGCTCTTTTCAAAAACTACAGTCCGAAGCCACCGCAATTGAGAGTCGGGTATATCGTGAGGCACAATTACTTGAGATACCCATTTCAGAGATTGTCGTTGGTGACTTGGTCATGCTCCAAGCTGGTGATCAAATTCCAGCCGATGGCCAAATTTTTCAAGGAGAGATCAAGGTCAATCAAGCCTCTTTGAATGGAGAAGCGGAACTGGTCACCAAAACAACCGCTGAGGTCAAAAATACAAATCAGGCAGAAGAACGGGATTTTCTTAATCCTCACTTGGTTTTCAGGGGTACTACCGTAGAAGAGGGGGAAGCCATCATGCAGGTGGAAGCCGTGGGTAGGCAAACTTTTTATGGGCAATTGGCACGTGAGTTAGCCGTTTCGGATGATCGCCCCTCCCCTTTGCAAGTCAAACTCAAGGGCTTGGCTCGTCTCATCAGTCAATTTGGTTACTGGGGGGCGAGCCTGATTGCGATTTTTTTCATGTTTAACAAAATCATCGTAGCAAACGCCTATGATCCTGAGAAAATAGCTCAATATCTCTCGCAAGCCGAGTTGGTGTTTAAAGATGTCTTGGATGCTTGTGTGTTGGCAATCATCATCATGGTCGCGGCGGTTCCCGAAGGACTTCCGATGATGATTGCCATTGTGCTCTCACTAAATATGCGCAAAATGCTTGAGGCTAAGGTATTGGTTCGCAAGCTTCTGGGAATCGAGACGGCTGGTAGTTTGAACTTACTTTTTTCGGATAAAACAGGAACTATCACGCGGGGAGAATTAAAGGCCGAGCTTTTCCTGACGGGGGAGCAGACGAGCTATGACCAATATATATCCATTCCTTCTCCTTTGAAAGACTTGTTAAGGGTGGCTATTTTGGAAAATAGCTTCGCTGGTCTTTCTGCCGAGGGGGAGGCCATTGGCGGAAATACCTCGGAAAGAGCCCTTATGGGTTGGGTGAGTCGGGAAGAACGCTTGGCACAGGCCGCCTCTGAAACCAAGACCATTTCTACGATTCCTTTTAACAGTAGTCAAAAATTTTCTGCCTCTACCGTGCAGGGAGGCAAGGTATTTACCCAGCTATTCGGCCAAGCTCAAATGAGCTTCGTCAAAGGAGCTACCGAAATCGTACTACAACGTTGTACGCATTATTACGATCACGAAGGAAAATCTCATCCCTTCCATGATCTCACTGTCATTTTAGAAAAAGCCGACGATCTGGCCGATACAGGCATCAGGCTAATTGCCATCGCGGTTTCCGCCCAAGACCTCTCTGGCCTGCCTGGCCTGCCTGACGAACTGACTTTGGTTGGCATCCTAGGCATCCGAGACGGTATTCGAGCCGAATCTAAAGAAGCCATCCGAAGAATGCACAAGGCTGGCATCCAAATAGTCATGATCACAGGCGACCGCAAAGGCACTGCGCTGGCCATTGCCCGAGAAGTAGATTTAATCCGCCCAGAAGAGGAGATGGTCGTGCTCACCTCCAAGGAATTGAATCAGCACAGCGACGAGGAGATTGAAGCCTTACTCCCACGATTGAGAGTGGTGGCACGGGCTTTACCCACCGATAAGAGTCGTTTGGTAAGAATCGCCAAAAAACTGGGGAAAGTAGTGGGCATGACCGGAGACGGAGTCAACGATGCGGCTGCCCTCAAGCAGGCCGATGTGGGTTTCGCAATGGGTAGTGGCTCTGAGGTTGCCAAGGAGGCAGGCGATATTGTGATTATGGATGATAATTTTGCCTCGCTCGGTCAGGCGGTAGTCTATGGGCGTACCATTTTCAAATCCATCCGTAAGTTTATTATTTTTCAGCTAACCGTCAACTTGGCAGCAGTGCTGACTGTTTTCTTAGGGCCTTTTTTGGGAGTAGATTTCCCACTGACCATCATTCAAATTTTATGGATCAATATCATCATGGATACCTTAGCGGCCATCGCCTTTGGTGGTGAGCCTGCGCTACTGGCATACATGGAAGAACCACCCGTGGCGCGGAAGGCTTCTATCCTGAATCTAAATATGATCTCGGCGATTTTGGTAGGGGGCATTTACACGAGTGCCTTTTCCTTGTTTTTTTTGAAGCTGGATTGGGGCGATGCCTTTTTTTATCGGGAAGGAGTTTATAATTGGGCCGTACATTTATCGGCTTTCTTTAATCTATTTATTTTCCTAATCATATTCAATGCTTTCAACGCGAGGACAGAGAATTATCACTTGGGAGCACATCTGCATCTAAACCGAGGTTTTATTTATATTTTGACCATGATTATCACCTTGCAGATCATTTTTACTTATTTGGGAGGAGACATTCTTCGCACCGTCCCATTGACAGCGAGTGAATGGGGATTAGTACTGGCCTTGGCTTCTACGATCTTGCCCGTAGACTTATTGAGGAAATTTTTATTTCGTCAATTTCTAGCGCGACAGCAGGACGTTTTCTACAAGAACTGATCAACGATGACGGAAAGTGGTCTTGATGATTTTCTTAGTTTTTATCACCACGGGCACGGATAATCTCGGTGATCATCATTACCAAGAATATAAAAAAGAATACCCACTCTATTCGGCAGGTAGGAGTCTGAGGTACCTGAGAAAGAGGCGTCACTCCCAGACTTATCCACGAGTCCTGCTTTTGGACTTCTACTTCATAGAAACAATCTTGGGCAACATCTTGAAGCTGAGATAGACTTTCTGAAATCGTTTGTTTCCCTTGAGCATTGAGATTTGAGCCATCAAAACAGCTTGCTTTGAGTTTTAGGATTTTTTGATGAACCATCTCCTCCCGCTGTTTGGTTTGATGAATACGCAAGCGGACAGTTACTAATTGATCTATTTCACTGGATAAATTTGCGGAGCTGTAAGACATCGCTTGGTAATCTGAAATGGAAGCGACTTGGCTCCAAGTGAGATTAGGACATAAAAGGAAACCTAAATATAGACAGTAATAGGATTTGAATTGCATAGTTTAGCCTTAACGTTAAACTGATTTAAATACTAGTTCTTAGAGGTTTTCTTGAAATATTCTTGAGAGCGTCTCAGCGGAGAATACACTCAGGCGATTGCCTGTTATCTTGACGATTTATATTTCGCTTGCCCTCATCAAAAAGGACATGCTAGCGTACATTTAACTCGAGCAAATTGATGTCTATTCCCGAGCGAATTTCTTCCAGCGACGTGAGTGAAGAAGTGGAAGCCTTCTCCTGACCCTGAAGTTTATCCTCAACAACTAATATGAATAATAGGCATCCTGAGATGAGGATCGTCGTGCGGATTAGATTTTGCTTTCGTTTCATGCTAATTTTCAATGAGTTAGTTGCGTTTAGATGATTGATTGCTTACATTCTAAATTACGATGCTTAGCCCAAGAGGAACTAAAGAATCCGACCAACGACCAAGTTTCCTGTACCAGCAACCAACCTGCGCGAAACGAAATACTAGAAATGCTATCTATGGCAAAATCTTAGCCTAGAAACACCTTCATTTTCTAAGGTTTTGCTCATTACTCCTCGGTCAAGCCTCCCTCTGACTATGAAGTAAAAAATGAGGCATTGGCGTATTCATAAACTTTACCAAAGAGGCTGGAAAAAATAAGCTCCACGCAGGAGATGATGCATACTTTTTGCCCAGAGCATAAAAATCCTTAACTTATCCGCGTTTCATCACTTACTTAACTGAGATGTGTTATGAGAAATTGGCTCATTTTCTGTTACTTGCTCTGCCTTTCTAGTACCTCCTGGGCTCAAACCACGACCCTAAAAGGTATTATCATTGATAAAAAAACCAAGAAAGCCGTGGCAGGAGCTCGTGTTTATATAGATGCCTACGCGTCACGGGCTAGCGTGAGCGATGTCAATGGGAATTTCACATTGACTATTCCCGAAGCATTGGCCTCAGCCGAAGAGATTAAAATCTACATTCAGCCCCCGGGTCAAGAGGAAATCCGCATACCTCGTCTGGTCAAACCCTCTGGCAATATTGCGCAATTTCCCATCTATTTGCCCAAAAAAGAAATTACCAGCGAAACTCCTAGCGCTGAAAATTTGCCCGATCAAGAACCACTTAATACAGATAAAATGGAGGAAACTTCCCCTACTGAGGAGGAAGTTTCTGCTCAACCAAGCGAGGTGAATCAAGATCAAGAACAAGCATCCGAAACCCTCGTCAGTTCCTCAGCAGATTCTTCGGAAACCCTCTCCAAGATATCTGCGCTCGAGCACGCGCTGAGTGATCTCAAAAACCGACTCCAACAGGAAAAACAAGCAGTGATGCAACGTTCTGAAATGATTAAAGAGAAAATTAGCGTCATTTCCAACCAATTACGCGTCAATCAAGAAATCTCTCCCCAAGAACGTGAAACACTCATCGAGAGACTGGAAGAACTCGAGAAACAACTTCAGGAGAATGTACTTGCCTACCAACGCTTGCAACAGACCGCTCAGGACGAAATCAATGAGATTAAAGAACTCATTGGTGCCAAAGAGTTTGTGATTCCCTGGAATGTTATCTTGTTTTTATTGGGCATCATCTTGGTGCTCACGATCATTGCCCTCGTATCTTTTAATATCGCCCGACGTTTCCGCAGACAAAGCCGCCAACTCTCCCAGATGCTCAGCAAAGTTAACCAGCAGAATGAAGAAATTAACCAACAAAATCACGAGATCAACTCTCAGAACGAAGAATTAGCCGCCCAGCGAGATCAATTGGCCGAGTTGAGTGATCGCCTGAGGCTGTCTCTCGAAGAAGTTCACCACCGTGTAAAAAATCACCTTCAGCGTACCAGCAGTCTCCTCGATCTTTCCATGAATCAAGATCGTAGCCTCGAACAAATTGTCAATGACATTCGAGGGCGTATTTACTCGATGGCACTTATTCATAAAAAGCTTCAAAATACAGAGCGACTCGATCAAGTCAATCTAAGGGATTACATCGAGGAGCTTGTGCATTCAGTAGCCGACACCTTCCGCCCTCCTGACAAGCAGATCACCTGCCATACCTCCATTGCCGAAGTATCTTTGGATATTTCCACTTCTACTGACTTGGGTTTGATTGTGAATGAGTTGGTATCTAATGCTTACAAATATGCTTTTGTAGATCGTACTGAGGGCAAGATCGAGGTCATTATTCCCAATCCTCAAGGTGAAGAGTATGAATTGATCGTCAAAGACAACGGGGTGGGACTGCCTTCTGATTTGGATATAGAAAATGCCGACTCGTTGGGTTTGAGCCTCACCCACGGCCTGGCCGAAAGAATGGAAGGCAAAGTAAAGGCAGAATCAAGGCTGGGCACTACTTTTAAAGTTTCGTTTAAGAACAGGTATTCTCTAATTTAGGAGTTCATTCCAATCTAAAAATATCAAATCTATGGATCAGGTCAAAATACTCATTGTGGAAGATGATATCGTGCAATCGCTCAAAATGGCTCAGGATTTAAAAAGTATGAACTATCAGGTAGTAGGAAGAGCAGTGAATGCCCAGAAAGCTATGGAATTGATCTTGCAGGAATCCCCTGACCTGATCTTGGTAGATATTAACCTCACCGGGCGTCCTGGCGATTATACAGGCATTGCCTTGGGTAAGCAAATTACGGAGAAGCATGCCCTGCCGTTTATCTACATCACCGCAATGGAAGATAATGCTACTTTTCAAAATGCCATCTCGTCCAAGCCCCAGCATTATATTGTCAAACCCTATCGCAAAGAAGAACTATACCGAGCAATTGAAATCGCGATGCTCAATTTTGTGCAAACCGCTGAACCGGCCACTCCGGATGATTTTATCGTGGTCAAGGACAATCATTACCTGAGAAAAATTTTCTTTAAAGATATTACCTGGATTGAAGCCGCCAAAGATTTAAAAAAAATTCATACCACCAAAACCAACCATTTTGCGGTAGCATGGGCTACTATGGAAGAACTAGAAGAAAAGCTAAAAGCAGATACCTTCGTGCGTATCCATCGCTCCTACATCGTCAACTTAGACCATGTTTCTCGCTACAAAGGCGGGTATGTGCATATACTCGATGAAAAAATCTCTGTGGGCAGAGCTTATAAAGATAATTTAAACCAAAAATTGGAGCAGAGAAATTTGCTTTGATTTATTCCAAGAAAAAGCATCATCTCCCCCGCTTAGCACCTGAAATCTAATTAATCCTCCACCTCAATTTGCTTCAGCTTGACAATGGTTTCTTTGGGGCTTTCGGAACTAAACACGAAATTACCCGCCACCAATACATCGCCTCCCGCCGCCACAATGGCTTCGGCATTGGTTTGGTTAACCCCTCCGTCAATCTCGATCAGCGTATCGGCTCGCTTGACCTCGATCAAGGTACGAAGTTTGGAGATTTTGTTAAGGCTGTTTTGGATGAATTTCTGCCCTCCAAAGCCGGGATTCACTGACATCAAACAGACCACATCGATCATCGTAATGACTTCTTCCAATACATTCACTGGAGTATGTGGATTGATCGCCACACCTGCTTTACAGCCCAGGGCTTTGATTTCTTCTAAGGTGCGATGCAAATGTGGACAAGCTTCATAATGTACGGAGATAATTTGCGCACCAGCCTGCTGAAAAGCCTGCAGATATTTTTCAGGTTCCACGATCATCAAATGCACGTCCAAAGGCTTGCGGGCGTGCTGATGAATCGCTTCACAGACGGGCACTCCAAAAGAAATATTCGGCACGAAACGCCCATCCATAATATCCAAATGAATCCAATCAGCTTCACTTTCATTGAGCATTTCAATCGTGGTTTGCAAATTGGCAAAATCAGAAGCCAGCATCGAAGGAGCAACTAGAATTTGGTCGTGTGGTCGCATAAATATCAATGATTTGAGTCGCTTATCTACAAATGAAGCACAAAATTCATACTTTCCCGAACAAATCTAAAATTCAAAGCCCATTTATCCCCACTCAGACAGAAATTATAGAAAATTCACCCAAAAGACATCAGTATATTACTTTAGAAAAGGATATTTTGAATATATATTTAATCCAACTATTTTTGGATTAACGGTCTTATTTTTTTAAAGCTATCATCTGAAAACAACAAAAACGCATAACATATTATGGCAGAAAAGATCTTGATGCCCAAAATGAGTGATACCATGGAAGAAGGAGTCATCGCCGCCTGGCACAAAAAAGTAGGCGATCAACTCGAGTCTGGCGATGTATTAGCCGAAATTGAAACTGACAAGGCCACCATGGAATACGAAGCCTTTGAAGAAGGCACCATCCTCTATCTCGCCGCCGAAGAAGGCGATACCATTGCCGTAGATGGCCTCCTAGCTATCATCGGTGAAGAAGGAGAAGATTACCAAGCATTACTCAACGATGATAGCGGAGGCGACTCTGCTCCTCAGGAAGAAAGTAAGGCGGCCTCTTCCAACGGCTCCGAATCCAGCCAAAAAGAAACCCAAACTCAGGTCAAAGACGAACCCAAGGTAACGAACGCCCAAGTGGTGCTCATGCCCAAAATGAGCGATACCATGGAGGAAGGCGTCATTGCCGAATGGCACAAAAAGGTGGGCGATCAAGTTTCTACTGGCGACGTACTCGTGGAAATTGAAACTGATAAGGCCACCATGGAATATGAAGCCTTTGAAGAGGGAACGCTACTCCACATTGTCGCCGAAAGCGGAGAGTCCGTGCCCGTGGATGCTCCGATGTGTGTCATTGGCGAGGAAGGCGCTGACTATGAAGCCGCTCTGCGCCAACATCAACAAGGAGGTAGCTCCGATGATGGCGGACAGATGCCTGACCCTACTTCCTCTGGTAGCAGTAGCTCGGATAGCAATTCTTCTAATGGACAAGGCCAAAAAACTGCCAGCACTACCAGTAGTAGCACCAACGGACGTATTAAAGCTTCTCCCCTTGCCAAAAAGCTTGCCCAAGAAAAAGGCTATGATCTTTCTCAAATTGATGGCTCGGGCGATGGTGGCCGCATCGTCAAAAAAGATATCGAGTCTTACGTACCCTCTACTAAAACCGAAGAAAAACCCAAACCTGAACCCGCCAAAGCACAGCCCAGCAAGTCGGCTCCCAGCACAGCCTCTATGCCCGTGGGCCAGGAAGATTACGAAGAGCAGCCCGTTTCGCAAATGCGCAAAACGATCGCGCGTCGCCTGAGTGAGAGTAAATTCACAGCTCCTCACTTCTACCTAACGATGGAAATCGTGATGGACGAAGCCATGGAAACCCGTAAAAAATTGAATGAAGTCTCTCCCGTGAAAATTTCTTTCAATGATATGATCGTCAAAGCCGCAGCCGTGGCTTTGCGTCAGCATCCGCAGGTAAACGCTGCCTGGATGGGTGATAAGCTGCGCTTTAATAAACATATCCACGTGGGTGTGGCGGTGGCTGTACCCGAAGGGCTGCTTGTCCCCGTGATTCGCTTTGCTGATGCCAAGTCACTCTCGCAAATCGCTTCCGAAACCAAAGAACTCGCCCAAAAAGCCAAAGATAAAAAGCTTCAGCCTTCAGAATGGGAAGGCAACACCTTCTCCGTTTCTAACCTGGGCATGTTCGGCATCGATGAATTTACAGCGATTATCAATCCACCAGATGCCTGTATCCTAGCCATCGGCACGATCAAGCAAACGGCCGTACCCAAAGACGGGGAACTGGTACTGGGCAACGTGATGAAAGTAACCCTCTCTTGCGATCACCGTGTAGTAGACGGAGCCACAGGAGCCGATTTCCTCAAAACTTTAAAAGAATTGCTGGAATCGCCCGTAAGAATGCTGGTGTAGGTAAACAGTTAGCACTTTTCATGAGCACTCAGCGGTCAGTAATATCAAATGCAAGCGCACAAAACTGATCGCTGAGTGCTAATCGCTCACGACTAAATACTGAAAGCACACCAAACTGATCGTTGATTACAAAGCATTAATTAACCATAAACCATTATACCATGAAAAAAGTAAAAATGCCTTTTAGCATTATTCTGTTATTGTTGTTTTGTTTGTCCGCCCCCTCTTGTTTGCAAGCACAAAGAGGACCGCTTAGTAGCCAAACTCGTGAAGTAAGTAACTTCCAAGCGGTACAAGTTTCTCACGGAATTGATCTTTTCTTGACCGATGCGAGCGATTATCGCTTGAAGGTAGAGGCCAGCGACGACCTCTTAGACGAGATCGAGACTTTTGTAGAAAACAATACGCTAGTCATACGCCTCCGAAAAAATAAAAGCTGGAATTGGCGTAATCGTCGCACCATAGCTTATGTTTCCCTAGCCAACAATCCACTCCAAAGCATCTATGCTTCTGGTGGTTCTGATGTAGAGGGCAAAACTACGCTCAGAAGTGAGCAATTAGAAATCAAAGCGAGTGGTGGTAGTGATGTAGAGCTCAATTTGGAAGTGAAAGATTTAAACTGCAAAACCAGTGGAGGCTCTGACCTCAAGCTGGCAGGAAAAGCAACCAGCGTGAGCCTCACTGCCAGTGGGGGCAGTGATATCGAGGCAAGCGATCTAGAAACCGCAACTTGTACACTCCAAGTTGCGGGAGGATCGGATGCGAACGTTTACGTCAAAAAAGAGCTTCGCGCCCAAGCCCGTGGTGCTTCTGATATTTCTTACCGAGGCAATCCTAGGGTAGTAGAAGCAAATAGCAGCGGTTCTTCGGATATTACCAGAAGGTGAGATTTGATGCGTTGATCGTCTCATAAATAGTGTAAGATACATGGCCGGCGTGTATCTTACCTACTTTGGTTAAACCTCAATTACACCGCTTTCAATCTACAATTCTGAAAAAAACAAGTGCTTTTTCTCCACTCACTCTCCCTTACTTAGTATATCTCTATGCACGTGCGAAATTGAATATTCCCTGCTTTTTAAGATCACTTTCTTTTCTTTTTTATTTTGAGATCGGCTTAAGCTTGCATCTTAAAAAGCAGGGAACCATTTTATATGGTTTAATCATAAAACAATTTGGCAATGGCTGCTGGAAACAACCGAATCAATCCTCGGCAGAGGATGATCAACTTAATGTATCTGGTGCTGACCGCAATGCTTGCCTTGCAAGTCAGTTCTAGTATGGTAGACAAATTTATTTTCTTAAATGATAGTCTTGAGCATTCCCTAGATGCTTCTTTGGGAGCAAGTGAGCAAGCCCTAGACGCGCTCGAAAAGAAAATCGCAGAAGATGGCAATACCGCCGATGGACAAAAAAATATCCAAAAGGCAAAAGACCTTCGGAAAAAAAGCACCCAACTCATTGGCTACATTGACCAACTCAAAAGCCACCTCATCAAGGAAGCCGCCGGGGGAGTCAATCGTAAAACGGGCTTACTCAATTATCCCGAAGAAGAAACCGAAGTAGAGACTTATATGATCGGTGCCACGGGTAAGGGCAAGGCCTACGAACTCAAAGAAAAATTAGATCAACACGTGGATTATCTTTATCAGGAGTTTAAGGAGCTGGGCTTTGAGCGTCCTGAAAAGCGAGATGCAGGGGCTTTCCCCTATCTGGCCGAAGGAAACGAGGACAGAGAAATCTATAGAAATGACCCTATTCAGCGAAATAAGGACTTTGCAGAGGCTAATTTTGGGCAGACCCCCGTGGTAGCGGCCTTGGCGGTGCTTACGCAAAAACAAAATGAAATCGTTCGCTATGAGCAAGAGGTTTTTAAGCGACTGGGGGTGAAAAACATCGCGATGTTGCCCAAATTCAACAAAATTGTCGCCCTTGCCTCAGCCGATGCCAAAACCATCGCCTCTGGTACAGACTATACGGCTAACATGCTTCTAGCGGCTTCTACCGATCGCCAAGACCTGCGCATGTATGTCAACGGGCAAGAAGTACGAGTCAAAGATGGGATGGGGCAAGTTCGGATTCCGACGGCGCAACCTGGCCAGAAACAGTGGAAAGGAGAAATTCGCATGAAAATCCGAGGAAAAGATACAGTTTTTCGCTTTACCGAAAATTTTCAGGTGGTGCAGCCTGTCTTGCTGATTAATAATAAAAACAAATTTCCACTTTATCAGAATTGTGCCAACGAGCTAGAAACGGCTGTTCCTGCCTTGGCCGCCAATTATGATCCTGCTTTTCAAGCAAGCAATGGCAAGATCATACCCGGCCCTCGCCTGGGAGATGTAACTTTGGTGCCTAGTCAGGTAGGGGAATGCGAACTCATCGTGCGGAGTGGTGGTCAAGTAGTCGGCCAGCAAAAGTTTGCCGTGAATCCCGTGCCTCGTCCCAGTATTTATATTGGTAATGCCAATAAAAGGGAAATTGACCCCAGCCAACCCATTCCGAATGTGCCCAAGGTTTACGTGTGGCCGCGCCCGGATGAAACTTTTGCCCGAACCCTGCCTAATGAAGCCAATTACCAATTGGGTGCGATCGAAGTACTGCAATTTAGAAGTAATAAGGCCATGGCTCGCCAGACTTTTACGAACGGAGTCATCGATATGACGCAATTTCAGCGTCGGCCGGGAGATATTTTTCAAGTAAAAGCCGTGAATATGACCCGACTCAACTTCCAAGGGAAGCCTGAGCCTGCTAATCCGGTCAATCCTTATCTGGCTTTTCGCTCCCAATAAAGATTATAAACCAGCTTTTGTTTTTCTTTCGTTCACTTCTTCGGATCAGGCCACGGTATTTTGCCGTGGTCTTTCCGTATCTCAGTGTTGTGGGCTTTGAGTATGTAGCTTTCGGCGATTAATTACTTGTAATGAGCGTTCGTTTCGTGTTTTGGATTGATCTTCTCGCCTGAGAATTCAAAGCTGACTGCCAACTATTAATTGAACAGTGGATGCTTACCGCCAACTAACTGCCTCCAAAAATCTTTTTCCAAGCAAAACTTTTTTTATTTTTATTCGGTAACAATATTAATTCGGATACTTATTACAATCTCCTATTATAGACTAATTGTTTTAATGAAAAATATCTCACTCGAAACCAGAAACCTCTACCGTGCCCTCGGGGAGTTAGCCTATGTGATTGCGCGTGCTGATGATCGCACCACGAAAATGGAACGTATTGTTTTTCAAGAAGCGGTTAAAGAAGATTTAGGTAAAGAAAGTTGGTTGGCTCAAGACCGTTTTGATTGGCTGGATAAACAAGGCGATAAAGTCAATGTAAACGAAGCCTACCATCGCGTGATGTATACTTTTCGTCTTAACCAAACGGCGATTACCGAAAATTTGATCGAGAAATTTATCTCTGTTTTGGACAAGGTCGGGGGCGTATTTGGCATTACCGATCAGGAACTAGACCTCATTGAGCGTTTTCGAGAAGATGCGACCAAACTTTACCGAGAGAAGTAAGGGGTAGTGAGTTGTCCCTTATCAATTGCATTTTTTTGGTTTGATCCTATGCTTTTTTAGAAAAAAAAAAGCCCGACTTCTTCACAGAGAAGCCAGGCTTTTTCTATTATAGGAAGGAAGTTTACTCTTTCGAGAACTTTACGGTACGCTCCATCCCATCCGCGTTGATCTTTACCACGTAGATTCCTTTGGGTAGATCACCCAATTCCAAGTGAGATTCAAACGCCATATCCAACTCTTGGTTACTTTCTTTGACCAAACGACCCATGAAGTTGTAGATTTTGACGTTGATAACACCGGTTTCTGGTATCACGAATTCCTCTTCCTCAGAAAAATCTAAGTGGAGTTCCCCTGCCGAAGGGTTGGGATACAAATGTACAGGTCCTGACTCGACCTCAGAGCGGCTGGTGTTGGGAGCATCTGCCGATACGATTTGGTTTTTATCCTTGAAAGCGTCCAGATACACGATGGCATCAATATCAAAACCATCACCGACGCGGTTAAAGGCAGGACGACCGTTTAGGTTACAACGGAAATCTTTGATGATCGCGTTTGGATTGGTAATATCCACGGCCTTCACGTATTGTGCCCAAGGCAACTTGCCTGCTAAGTCAAACTCACTGTCTAGCCCTTCTTCGCACTCGGAATTACTTTTACCAACAGACACCCAATTTTCTCCATCCTGAGAAACAAAGAACTCAGCCTGCTCAGGATAACGGCGGAAAGGCGCATTGCCATAAGTTGTTTCATAGACTTTGAAATCATTCGCGTTAGGCAAGTCAAAAATAACGTAGTCAAAGCGAACCGTCATGTAACCACGGCTAGCATTTACCCCATTTCTGCTACCATCTCCCAAACCTAAGGAAGCAAATTTAGGCTTGCTATCCAAGGCGTCAGGCTTACCCAAGGCATTTTCGCCCTGAACACGATAGCCTTGTATGGCTTGGTTGTCCTTGCGCAGACCGGGCTCATAAGCCACGACCTCGGCGGCCGTACCTACCGTTAGCTCGGTTTCTGCGGGTAGCCCTACGGCAGAGCCATTCAGACAGATTGCACCGTCTACATCGTAACCATCGGTAACCACTGGCAGGCGATCATCAAAATCGTGTGGATCACTCACATCAATAATTTTGATAAACTGTGCCCATTCCAAAGGCCCTAGGTCAAAGCTGGCATCGTCTCGGCAGGCACGCCCTAAGTAGATAAAAGAACGACCATCTTGAGAAGCAAACACATCGGCCTGCTCAGGATAATCCTCGCAAGTTTCGGCTTCTAGCTCTTGGAAGCTGGTTTCAAAGATTTGAACATCCGGGCCAGGGCCATTGGCAAAGGGTTGGAAGAATTTCAGGGTAATTTCACCCCCAAAACCAAGAGATACGAAGTTGAAAGGCTGAGGACGATCATCGTCTTCGGGTGGGCCGAGCACGTTGTCTAGAATTTGTCTTTCGGGAGCTACCATTCTGCCTTCCTTCGTTCTGCCGGGGAAATAGGAAACTACCTCAGAAACGCCTGTACAGTTAGGATCAGGTGTAACATTGCTCAGGATAAAGCCCAGCTCGCCGTCGCTCTTTGCTCCTTGGCTTCCTTGGATAGAGCCCGTTACTTCCAAACAACTATATTCTCTTGAAGATTGGGCAGACACCGTGGACTGACCTAGCCCTGTAAGTGCTACTTTTTGACTTTCATCACCCTGACCTTGGAAGGTTCCTCTCGCTACTTCTTCTAGTTTTCCATCAACTACATCATAAGCGATCCAAAGTCCTTCTTCACCTTCAAAAAGCTCCGAAACATTAAATTCTACCAAGTTGAACTTCGCTCCAAAAGCAAGACGTAAACCTTCAGTTTCACGTGTGCTAGGGTTATAGTTAATCTCTGCATTGCCATCACCCGGCACACCTAATCCACCCGAGTTGAGATCATTAGGATCCTCACCTGGAACAAATATCTCCGGATCAGCTTGTATAAAGAATTCACTATCACTATCCTTTACAGATACGGCCAATGAAACCCAGTTATCAAAGCTCTGACCACCTCCGATTACTCGACCAGCCTCAGGAACAGGTTGGCAAGTAGGGCGAATACTTTGTAAGAAGAAATCGCTATTATCTCGTAGGGTAGTATTAGCTTGCGTGTTATTGGCGGGCGTAGCGATAAATTCTATATAACGGTAAGGAGCGGAGGTACGAATCTGGAATCTAGCGATGCCTGGATCTTGTTCCCTACGGAAAGGGGTAATTGCTTCAAAAACACCTGAGCCTACCACTTGGAAATTCTCATCTAAGGCACGGTAAGCACCTGTTTCTCCGATACGGTTATTTTCTAAACTGTAAAAGCGAGATACCACGACATCAGCTCCCGTGAATTCAGCGCAAGAACCAAAATCGAGCAATAAACGATCAGAACGCCCTAGTTGAGGGATGTAATTGATTTGATCATTGATACGCGGATTTTTTGAAGTGTTGGCACTCACGCCTACTCCAAAGTCAGACATGGCTAAATTGCCCGTGGAACCCTCGAAGAAGGCTTCCCCTCCTCGATGATATGCAGAAAGCTCGTCTCTCTCGTAGCGTTCACGGTTGAGGGTAGCAGCTTTGGTAAAGAAGTGAATCTTACTGAAAGAACCACGCACGTCGTTGATATCACCACCTACTAATTCATCACAGGAAATTTCACAAGTATTTTGTGCCTGCAAAGGGTTGGCAGTCAACCCTAGCATCATTAAACCTAAACAGAAATAAGCCAAACAGGACTGAAACCCTTGGTATTCAGACCTTGAGGAATGGGAACCAGCGGATTGCCATCCCTCCATTAATAAATGTCTCATCATGGATTTTGTACTAATAGTTAGTTTTTAAATAGAAAAAGAGTAGTTGTGACCCAGCCGACTTTTATCCCCTAAGGCATAGAATTTTGCCATAGATTCACTATCATTCCCCTGAGCTTATACAGGCTCATTGAGAAGTGAGAAAGATCAATGCGTGATTTGCCAAGAATTCTTAGCTAAGAAGATAAATTTCGGATGATTTTAATAGATGAAGATGGACTCAAATGGGTTGGTTGAAGAGAAGTGCCCAACGATTAGATGAAATACTTGGTAAACTTACATCTTTTTCACGTGGGATGAAAGGGAAAACTTTGTTTTTTCGTTAAATATACCTATTTCTTAGTAGAAAAGCGATAATTTTCAGGCGTCCGTAGGGAAAGACGATGAATTCTCGGAACTGGTTCGGACTTTGGGTAAGGCTTGGGGGTAATTTTCATGCACAAACTTCACTAATTCTTCTCGCATTTTGCAGCGAAGATCAAAAGCCTCGGAGGCATTGCGTGCGCTCATCAACGCGCGTATTTGCAAACTGCGATCACTCGTATCAGTTACTTGCAAGGCTTTGATACGCCCGTCCCAAAGTGGCTCTCTTTCCAAAAGCTCAAAAAAATAAGTACGCAGTTCATCCACGGGCAGGCTGTAATCTAAATAGAGGAAAATACTTCCAGTAAGCTCGGTGTTTTGTCGAGTCCAATTCTGGAAGGGCTTCTCTATGAAATAGTTTAGAGGAACAACCAAGCGACGCTCGTCCCAAAGTTTAACGGTTACGTAGGTAAGCGTTACCTCCTCGATTCGCCCCCACTCTGACTCTACCACGACCACATCATTGATCCGAATGGGTTGCGCGAAAGCCAGTTGAATCCCTGCCACCACGTTGGCAATACTCTTCTGAGCCGCAAACCCAATCACGATCCCAATCACGCCCGCCGAAGCCAGCAAGCTCACTCCTACCTTCTGCACGGCCTCGAAAGTCATCAAAACAAAAGCGATCGCCGCGATGATAATAATAAAGGCAATCACCCGCTCGATGACCCGTACCTGAGTTACAATTTTGCGTGTTTCTACATCTTCCTGATCGCTTACATCATAGTAACTGAAAATGACCTCTCTGCTTACCGTAAGACTCCGACGAATCAAAATCGTGACGTTGATGATCAAAGCAATCTGAAAAAGCTGCCTCAGTGAGGGGTAAAAATAATCTCCTATTTGCTGGGCTAGATTGGCCGAAGTAACGCCCACACACAGCAGCCAACAGAGCGTGAGACCGGGATAATACATGTATCTTCTCAGCAAAGGAGGCGATTTGGTGTAGGTATTGATAAACCGAAGCCGAAAAACACTAAAAACCAAGTGATAGATTAGGGTTACAATCAGAAGTACCGCCAAAGTGTATAGCAATACTCCCAAGATGCCTCCTCTTTGATAGATATTTTCAAGCAGTTGATTCATAGATGATTACACTTCAATATTTTATGCTAAGTATCACTCCACCACGAACTCGGCAATCACTGGCAAATGATCTGAAATAGACCAGGTATCTTTTTGCCTGACCCGATGTGCTTGCAGTAGGAGTTGATCCGAGAAAAATAAGTAATCAATCGTTCGGTCGGGGGCTTTCACGCCCGAATGATTGGGGAAATGTGTATACCAATCACGCCGAGCAGGGCCATTGGTTTCTTCCAGACTGGGAACGGCCTGGTAAAGGTCATAAAGCATGGCTAGCTCGGTATCGGGCCGATAGAGCGCTTGAAAACTGGGCGCTAACTCACGATAAGCTCGTCCGGGTGGAAGCAAATTAAAATCGCCCCCGATGAGCCAAGGAACCTGCTCTCGGGTTTTCTCTTGGAGTAGGCGGAGTAGCTCCTCTACTTGTTCGCGTAGGGTATTTGTGCCCTGCGCAAAGGCAGAAAGATGGGTATTAAATACCAGCAAGTTGCCTCCCTCTCGTATAGGTAGGCTTACTTCCTGAACGGCTCTTTTGATATTCAACTGCTGCCTCAACCAAAAATAAGGAATTTGATACCAAGCCAGATTTTCTCTCTGAATCAGGGGTAGCTGGTGGCGGATGGCTCCATTGATCTGGTACTTAGCAATCACACTCAGCTTCATGCCTACCTTGCCCATGATCTCGGGATGGGGTACAAACGAGGTTTTCCAGTAAAAGCTAGAACTATGATTTTTGTAATCAGCGGGCAAAAGTTGAAGTAGGTCGGCCAGCTGGTCTTGGTATTGAGTCCTCTTGGCGCCATCGTCTACCTCTTGTAGTAAAATAATATCTGGATTTTCTTGGATAATCACCCGTGCCACGGCTTCTAGAGTTTGCTGCACGGCCGTAGGAGAAGGAGCTTGGCTGGCACCTCCTTCGTAAAAAAAGATGTAATCTTTACTCGCCATGAATTGCACATTCCAGCTCAGTACTTTGAGCTTTTGTCCAGTTCGTATTTGGGCACTCTCCGAGTGGGTGATGATTTTCTCAGATTTGATTTGAGGTGGGTGAAAAGTACCGAAATAAAGGAAAGCAGCCAACAAAACGACCAAGGCCAGCAAGAATCCCAATAACCATTTCAGTAATGAAAGCATAATCCCTACGTTAGACGACTTCGATTTGAAAAGTACCAAAGCTATACATTTGCTTGGATTTATCCCTCCAAAACTTGCCAATTTCCTTTCCAGTCATAAAACTCAGTACCTTTAAACTTTTTCTTGTAATCATAATGAGAAGCTTCTTGGAAGGCATAACCCGTGTAAAGATAGGATTTTTTATTTTCTATCGAGAAAATTATCTCGGCCAATAAGGTGTGCAATCCCGGGCTCAGCCTCGCGTAATCGGGATCAAACATCGCATAAACACTAGAAGTACTAGTTTTGCCGATATCCAAAAAACTCACGGCGTACAGATGATCTTGTTCGTCGTAGAGACAACATTCCAAGGTTTGGCAGGGGACAGAAGCCGGATTTAAGGATAAAAAATCATAAATAGAATTGGGCACATTGTGGGTAAAACGAGCACAGTGCTTATGAAATAACTGTTTTTTATGTTCGTCAATAAAGGCTTCTCTGAATACTACGCGGGTTTGTTGGTTTTTGCGGATAATCTTACGCTGGCTCTTGCTAAGTCCGAATTTATTCAAATTAATACGAAGGGGGATAATTTGAGATAATTGATGATTGTTCCAACTCATCATATCTCGGAAGAAAAAAGTACCGAAATGCCGCCAGCCATCTGCCAGTAAGATGTCCAGCTCCAAAGCCGAGACCAGCTCTCGCTCCATGTAATTCCAATACTTGCTTTCTTCCATTTACAACTCGAGATTGATTTCCATCCTGATGAAGGTCATCTTTCACCTTTCTAAGCTCGGAAAATTCCTAATAAGTACCCTTGGGCTTGCTGAATTAAGTGCGTCAAGTTTATTTCTCCCAAGTGTAAATATGTTGAATAAAATAAGAATTATCAAGACTCGTCCAAGCAAATTCTAGTAATCCTCAGAGATTCTTTGTCCAAATCTTTGCCCAATGCCCTTTGGGCTTTTATATAAACTAAATAATTTTTTTTTGAATTTTTTTGCTAAAAAATCGAATTATTTTGATCTCCTACCCGTTAATCAGATAAGAACTAGCAAGGAACAGCCAATCTTCCCGCTGCGATCTTTAGAACTACCCAACCAATTTACTGCATCTCCGAATTAATCCCTGTGAACTAGGTCAAAAATCTTTCTTTAAAAAAATTTCCTTACTTTGGAAAGTTTTTCTCTTTTTTTACAAAAAAAGAACAGTTCTTGATATTGAGTAGCTGTCTCTGACATGATACTCAACACCAAAATAAGACATGCATAAAAACTATGGAAACGACCACCAAGACCCTTAAGAAAGTACTCATCATCGACGATAATGAAGTAGACACCCTGATCTGTTCTCGTGTATTTGGCAAATATGATCCCCAAGTACAAATAACCTCCTTTCACGGAGCCAAGGAAGCACTGAACTATCTGAAAGATTTGCTCAAGCAATCTCCAGAAAACTTACCAGATTTGATCATTCTTGATCTCTACATGCCGCTGATGAACGGCTGGTTTTTCTTAAAAGAATACCGTCAAGTCGTCTCTCACCTAAAAAAAGATATTGTACTGCTGATGGCTTCTTGCACGCACTACGAGCGAGATTTGAGCCGAATCAGGAATTATAAAGAAATCAATGCGCATATCAGCAAGCCGATTACGCTACAAAAAATTCAAGAAATAGCAGAGATACACTTTAACTAATATTTGGTTAATGTCACAATCTTTCTCTGTGAGTAAAAAGCCGGGATACTGTCCCGGTTTTTTCATTTCTTCCTAACACACTCGCTACTCACCACGATTTTAACATTTTTTCTTTCCTCGATTCAGAGATTCATGGTAAATTTCAGAGTCAAAATGGAATTAAAATGAGAAAATGAAAAAAATCACACTACTACTTATCAATTGCCTCCTTACAATAAGCTTACTAGCTCAAAGTAACTATCAACTCGAGCGCGTCGAGCCCATCTCGTGGTGGGTAGGCATGCAAAATCCTAACCTTCAGCTCTTAATCTACGGAAATCAGATCGCCGATCTAAAACCACAAACTGACTATCCCGGCATCACCATCCAAAGGATAACTCAAGTCACCAATTCTAACTATCTATTCGTTGATTTGGTTATGGCCGAAAATACTCGCCCCGGTACCATGCAACTAAATTTTCAGAAAGATGGCAAAACTCAATTATCTTACGAATATCCCCTGCAAGCCCGTGAAGAAGGTTCGGCCACCCGAGCAGGCTTTGATAATTCGGATGTGCTCTATCTAATTACACCCGATCGCTTTGCTAACGGAAAGCCAGCCAACGATGCGGTAGCCAGTCTCAAAGAAACGCCCAGGCGACAAGAACCCGGCGGGCGACACGGTGGAGATATTCAGGGCTTGATGAATCATATCGATTATATCAGCGACTTGGGTTTCACGGCCATCTGGCTGAATCCAGTCTTAGAAAACGACCAAGAAAATTATTCTTATCACGGCTACTCTACGACCGACTTTTACAAGGTAGACCCCCGCTATGGCTCCAATGAAGAGTATCGAGAACTCTGCCGGGTCGCCAAGAGCAAGGGGGTCAAATCTATCATGGATATGATCGTAAACCACTGTGGCTCTGAACATTGGTGGATGAAAGATTTACCTACCAAAGACTGGATTAATTTTGGGGGCGAGTTCGTGCAAACCAATCATATGCGTACCACCATTCTTGACCCTTATGCCTCTCAAAAAGATTACCGAGAATTTGTAGATGGTTGGTTCGTCAAAACCATGCCCGATCTCAACCAAAACAATGACTTCATGGCTACTTACCTGATCCAAAATAGCATCTGGTGGGTAGAATACGCGGGGCTATCGGGTATCCGAATGGATACGTATCCTTATCCTGATCGCCATTTTATGACAGAATGGACCTGCCGTATGATGGAAGAATACCCCAACTTCAACGTGGTTGGTGAGCAATGGACAGAAAACACTCCGCTGGTGGCTTATTGGCAACAGGGCAGAACCAATCCTGACGGCTATACCTCCTGCCTGACGAGCTTGATGGATTTTCCTCTGCAAGCTGCCCTCCGAGACGCGCTGAATGCCGAAGGAGATCGAGGTTGGGTTCGCCTCTACGAAGCACTCTCCAATGACTATCTCTACCCCGATCCTTACAATCTCGTGGTATTTCCAGATAATCACGATATGAGTCGTTTTTATACTCAGTTGGACGAAAACCTAGAGCTTTTCAAATTAGGCTTAGCCTACATCCTGACCACGCGAGGCATTCCCCAGATTTACTACGGAACCGAGATTTTGATGAAAAACCCCGGTACAGAAGATCACGGAATCATCCGTAGCGATTTTCCTGGGGGTTGGCCCGGAGATGCCGTGAATGCTTTCACGGGAAAAGGCTTAACGGCTCAACAAAAAGAAGCCAAAGCCTACCTGCGTACCCTAGCCCAATGGCGTAAAAACGCCGAAGTAATTCATCAGGGCAAAATGTTGCACTTCGCGCCCAGAGATGATATTTATGTATATTTTCGCTACGATGAGGAAGCGATGGTGATGGTCGTCCTGAGTAAGAATCAAGAGGCCAAAGAAATTGATTTGAGTCGCTTCGCTGAAATACTGCCCAAGGCTGCCCAAGCGGTGGAGGTGATTAGTGGAAAAACGATTGCCCTCGACCAGCGATTGAACGTGCCTGCTCGTCAGGCTATGATTTTGGAATTAAAGTAAGATACCATGGCTCCCAAATTAGATTTTTTAGACCACGTGGCGATTCGTGTAAAAGATTTAGAAGTCTCCGCCCGCTGGTACGAGGAGGTGCTCGGCCTGAAACGATATGCTTTCCGAGAGTGGGGAGACTATCCGATTTTGATGCTGGCGGGTAAGACCGGAGTAGCCCTTTTCCCAAGTGATGAATCAGACTCACCAACGATTCCTGCAAAGATTAGCCATTTTGCTTTTCAAGTGGATGAAGAAAACTTTGAGAAAGCCCGTGAGCATTATGAAGCACAAGACATAGCCTATCAATTCCAAGATCACGTTTTTTTTCATTCGCTCTACATACTTGACCCTGATGGACATCAAGTAGAACTAACGACCTTAGTGGTAGATGAGCATTTGTATTATCAAAGCTGATCAAATCTCGAGAGGGAGCGAATGTGAGGCGAAGTTGTGGCATCATTTGGCGTCAATACGGGTCTTAGCGTCCACTCTATCAACTTACCCAAGATGTTAATAGATGAAGTACTTATTTCTGCTAAATAAGATCGCTTAGCGAGACAAGGAACCAAGAGGCGTTTGATTTTAGATCAGGATCAATCAGTTGGATAGCTGTCCACGATGCTTTGTAAAATCCCAAGTATCTTATCCAACTCGAGCTTCTCATAATATTTTTCTTTATCAATAGTGAGCAGTTGCCCTTCTAGTTTGAGGAATTGCCAAATTTCTCCTGTGCTTACACAGCCAAAAACCGCAGGTAAAGCTTGATTCTCTAGCTGGTTCAGCTCACGAGCCGCAATCATTTGGGCGGCACATTGTCCTAAACCTTCCTCGATGCTTTTCTTTTTAGCCTCTACCAAAGCAAAAACCGGCGTTTGAATAAAATTTGTTTCTGGAGACAAGCTCAATAAAAAGTCGCACTCTCCAGTAAGTCCATAGTTTGGATACACTTCAAAAGTTTCTCCCGAGAAAAGCGTAAAAGTATCCGTATTTGCTCGTAATAATTCCAGCAATATAGGTCGGATTAAACCCTCAGAACGAGATTTCTCACTCATCAAAGGGGTCTTCTTGTTAATAGCCAACGTGTCTAACAGCCATTCACTGGGTTGCTTCGGAGAAACCTCTGCAAACAATCGCTGCCCGGTGATCGTAGTCTGGATGGGTGAGAAAATTTGGTTATTGATTTCCAACACAAGGGGCGAGATTTCCTCTACCATTTTCAGATTTTTAAAGCTGGAATAAGTCATCTGTTTTTCTTCGCTAGTGTCAAAAAAATGCTGTGCCTCCAATTGTTGTACCACTCCTCTCTCCAAATAAAAGCAAGAGGAATCTCTAAGCACTGCTAACAATTGACTTGCTTCGTGATGGGTCAATTGAATCTGTAATATCTCCTTTTCTAATTGAGCAAAGCTTGCCATAGGATTCTTTTTTCTATCTAACTTAGTCAAAGATACGCATTTTTTGGGGGGAGAGCGTTTGGTTCGTTAATGAGTTTAGGCTTCTAGCAGCAAAAGTTAAGTCAACCTTTTACAAGATATACATATTTGCTGAGATGTAGACTATAATTTTAGCTTATAAAATCACATTTCACAAAAATCTTTGGAGTCATTTGCTCTTAGTCTTAGCAACGCAAGATAGCCTCCAAGATTGACTTTACCACTCTCCCGATGCGCCTCCGCCTCCGAAGTCACCTCCGCCAAAAGAATCACTTCCTCCTCCAGCGTGTCCTCCCCCTCCGTAGCTACCTCCACTGATAGATTCACCTCCATCATAGTTACTAGAAGAACTCGTATAACTCGTGTGGCTTGACCCTGAGCTTTTGTAACGGCTGGTGTAGGTGCTGCCTCCTCCCCCTTTTGCTAAGGCTGAAGTAAGAAGACTGAGCAGACAAGTAGATAGCATGGCCACCCAAGTCAACATCCAAGCTTGACTTTGATCCAAATCAAAAAAATCTAAATAAAAAATCAAGGCCAAAAAAATTGGACTGCACAAGGTTATCGTTTTCCCAAGAACTAAAGAACGGCGATAGTTTTCTTGGTTAAGAGCCGACACGGTCAATGCTTGTTTGGACGCTTTGGATTCAGTAGCAACAGCGATGATTCCTCCTAGCATCGCGCCAATGGTCAATAACATCGGCCAGTACATGATTGCCATGGCTAAAACGAACCAGGCCAAGCGGTCTACTCCATCAAGCCAAGCTAGCATTCCCAAGGCTATCACCGCCCCGAGATTGAGCCAGAGCCAAGGTCTGGACTTGGGCAGATAAGCTCTCCCGAAGCTCAAACCAAGTGAATAAATCAGGTGTGTCCCTACTAAAAGTATCAGAAAAACAGTGGTTGGCATGGATTTGATGATTTAAAAGTCCTATCATTATGATACGGCATTGGCTCAATTTCTTTGCCGAATTGGGCTAGGATTAGCTAATCTCCGTACAAACCTTTGAATGGCTTATTAAAACACAGAGACACGGAGGCACAGAGAGGTTTCAGGATATTCCAGCAGAAAATCCATTCCCATTTAAGTGTACACATCACAGAGTTAGCGTGAGACTAAAATAATTAAAACACAGAGACACGGAGAGGTTTCAGGATATTCCAAACGATCTTAGAACTTGAGACTTCTCAAACCATCGTCGTAAAACGATCTTACAACTGGAGACTTCTCAAACCACCGTCGTAGAACGATCTTACAACTTGAGACTTCTCAAACCATCGTCGTAAAACGATCTTACAACTGGAGACTTCT
>CAZKBP010000051.1:0-31423 GCA_964551015.1 uncultured Cytophagaceae bacterium
CTTTTGTACCCCCCTATTCTGCCTTGGAAGGGGGGCATTCTATCTTCGAGGTAGGGGGGGACTTCGGAGGTAGGGTCATCCACCCCCATAGGTGCAATTTTCCAGCGATACAGGAGAGAGGGGGAGGTTAAAAGCTGCAAATTTCCCCCTTTGAGGTAGTGGGGAGTGCTTTTTTACATTTCCCCTGAGGCAATACAAGAGCTTTTTGTTACTCGCCTTGACACCGTTGATACCTTCCTCCTCTCGGTTGATATACAATCCCATGAGATTTTTTGCCTTGGCTTTTTATCACTCGTTCATGAGAAGGTATTGTAGATCAAAGAAATATCAACTCGCCTAAACAAAAATGAAAAAAACCAAACCGAAATACATCTGGATAGCTAAGTGCAAATCTTTCATCAATTTTCAAGGGAGAGCTGGGCTCTTAATTTGTATGGGAATGCTGAATTTATACCATCCTGCCGAAGCGCAGATTAGTTTTCAAAAACCCAAAATCTACCAACACAACGAAAAAGAAAAAGGCAGAACCGCTGACGTGGAAGCAGCAGATTTCAACCAAGATGGACACGTAGACCTTGCCCTGGTAGATGACAAAGCCAACCGAGTCGTGATTTTGTACGGAAAAGGAGATGCCAGCTTCGGCAACCCTCAGATTTACCCCACCGGACCAAAGCCTCAGGTAGTAAGAGTGGCCGATTTCAATCAAGATCAAAAACCCGATATCGTCATTAGCAATGCCGGAAGCTACAAGGAAGACAATCTCTCTCTCCTGATGAATCAAGGCAACGGCTTTACCCATCAATTCCTCAAAACTGGACGAGAACCTTTTGGCCTTCGAGTCGCAGACATGAACGGAGATGGACATCTGGACATCGTCAACGCGCTGACAGGGCTGAGACAGGGAGCAGTTTTATTGGGAAAAGGAGATGGTCGTTTTCAAGATGCAGCGATTAGCTACTACTGGGGAACAGGGGGAATTGCCGTAGGCGACATCAATGGCGACCAAAAGCCCGACGTAATCATAGGAGGCATCCGTAAAGATGACCGAAGCGTGCAAAAGCGCCTAGGGCTGGGCGATGGTAAAATGGAAAAGGAAGGTAAATTCATCGGTCAACTGGGCTCCAATGACAACAACGCCATGGGCCCTTATCGCATAGAACTAGCAGATTTGAACCAAGATCAGGTTCTCGATATTATCACCTCGAACTTGTATTCTAACAACCTGAGCATTGTTCTGGGTAAAGGAAGAGGGGAATTTGGCGAAAAAGGGGGCTACGCCGACTGTCAGCAGATCGCAGTGGGAGAAAACCCCAGAGAAGTGCTAGTCCTAGATTTTAACCAGGATCAAAAATTAGATGTGCTCGTCATTTGTGCCAATAATGATACACTTTCTATCTTGCTGGGCAAAGGAAATGGAACTTTTTCTCCCGTCCAAAATGTCAAAATGGGCTTTGCTGCCCGAGGAATGGCCGTGGCCGATGTCAATGAAGACGGGAAAATGGATGTCATCAGCGCGGATTACGATCATGGCTACACCGTTCTGCTTCAAGAATAAAAATCACTTAACCAGGGTAAACAACCGCTCATGTAGTCCGTAAACACCCTTCGAGCATTAAGGCTCGAAGGGTTATTTTACAAAGTTCCAACTATTTTGCCTAAGCTTTCCCAAATATGCTATTCATATATCTTAGAAAAATAGGGCTGTGCCTCAGCTTGGGAGGGCTTCTGGTAGCTACTGCTCAGGGGCAATCTCATCTAGAGCAGCTCAGAGAGCAACTCACGCGGGCAAGCACCGACAGTCAGAAAATTCAACTCCTCTTAGATCTTGCTTGGTTCTCTAAAAATATTGAACCCGTTCAAGCACTCCACTACGGGAGAGAGGCGCTCAAACTAGCCCAGCTCAAGCAGCGAGAGCAGCACATAGCCGATGCCTTCAACCACATGGGTATGGTGCATCTGAGCCTGAGCAATTACCCCGAGGCTCTGAGTTATTACCAAGAAGCACTGAGCATCCGGAAGAAATTGGGCCTCAAATCAGGAACAGCGGGCATCTTGGTCAACATCGGCAATGCCTACACCACCCGAGAGCGCTACGCCGCCGCACTTCATCATTTTCTGGAAGCCCTCGCCTTGGCCGAGCAAATTCAGGATAGCAGTAAGATTGCCACCATTCTCAATGGCATTGGCGTGCTTTACCGGCGACAAGATCAATGGGAAAAAGCAGCCCATTATTACCAAAAATCCCTCAAACTGTCCCGACAAATGAAGGACACCACCCTGATCGTTTCCCTCTTGAATAATCTGGCTATTCTTTATCAACATCAGGGCCAATATGAAATCGCTTATCAGTACTTCGTAGAGGTCATCGAGACCACCCGAGACCGGAATGACCAGGCCAGGCTGGGAACGGCCTACCAAAATTTGGCAAACCTTTTTTTTAAGCAACAAAAAAACGAAGAAGCCATGCTTTACGCGCGAAAGGCCATCGGGATTCGAGGTCAGTTACAGGATCGTCTGGGCTTATCTACTTCTTATTACTTGCTGGGCGAAATTTATCAAAAACAGAAAAATTATGCCCTGGCACGCTCCTACGCCGAGCAAAGTTTGCAGGTAGCGCAGTCGCTCAAAGCTTGGTCGCATATCCACGACGCAGGTAGCTTGCTGATCGAAATAATCCGAGAGACCCAACCCGCCCCCGCGCTGGCGGAATACTACGAGATAGTCGCTCAGGCAAAAGACTCTCTCTACCGCCAAGATAAGGCTCGTGAACTGATCCGGCTGGAGAATAAACTGGAAGTACAACAGAAGGAAAATGAAATCCAATTACTCACTCAGGAAAATCAAATTAAAGAACTCAAAACCAAACGTCAGCGCTATTTTATTTATCTGATCCTTTTTAGCCTGGGATTGGTTTTGTCTTTGATCGTACTCATTTATTTTCGCTATCGCGCCAAAATCAAGGCCAACCAATTACTTAGCGATCAAAAACAGGAAAAAGAAATTCTGCTCAAAGAAATCCACCATCGGGTCAAGAACAATCTGCAGATCATCTCCAGCATGCTCAGCCTGCAAGTACAACATACCCGTGTGCCTGAGGTAGCCAAAGCCATGAAAGAAGGTCAGGGGAGGGTAGAGGCCATGGCCTTGATCCATCAGATTCTCTACATGACCGAAGAGATTTCTCACATTGATTTTCCCTCTTATTTGGAAAATTTGGTGCGCTCCGTCTTCCGGGCTTACAATCAATACGAGGGTAAGGTCAACTACATCATCGAGGCTCCTGCCCTCCAGCTTGACATCAACACGGCGATCCCTTTGGGTCTGATTATTAATGAATTGGTATCGAATGCTCTCAAATACGCCTTTCCTCATTCGGGGCGGGGCATCGTGCATCTGGTCTTAGAAAAGCACGATCATTTCAAGTATCGTCTGGAGATTGCAGACAATGGCGTCGGCCTGCCTCATACAGATTTACAAAATATAAGCAGTGATTCACTCGGATTGAAACTCGTTCGCAGTCTTACCCGCCAGCTCGAAGGGCATTTGCAAATTGATAACACGCGCGGAACCAAATTTACCATTATTTTCCCCAAGGAAACTAACCCCGGATAAAAATGGACAAAGTCAAAATACTAATTGTAGAAGATGAGGCCATCATCGCCGACGACCTGCAGGGTTTGCTGGAAAATATCGGCTACCAAGTTACCAACATTGCCCTGTCCGTCAAACAGGCGCTTACGCATCTTTCTCAAACCTTACCTGACATCGTACTCATCGATATTGTGCTCAAAGGAGAATCCGATGGAATTGATTTAGCCAATTATATACGGGAGCATTACCAACTACCCTTTGTTTTCATTACTTCGCACATCGATAAGGCCACGCTGGAAAGAGCCAAAGCAACCCAACCCAATGGCTATTTGGTCAAGCCCTTCCAGGCTCAGGACGTGTATGTTGCCGTAGAGATCGCACTGAGTAACCACGCTCAACACAGCAAGACTGGAGTAGGTCAGGGCTTGGTCAGCCCCGAAAACTTGGGTCTGGTATTGCAAGATAGCTTCTTTATCCGCAACAAGGGCATGCTCTCCAAGATCAAATTTGACCACATAGACTGGTTGCAGGCCGATGCCAACTATACCTTTCTCCACACCCAACAGCGCAAGTACATTGTCCGCAACAATCTCAAAGAAGTAGAGCGCAAATTACCAGCACATCAGTTTTTGCGCATCCACAAATCTTACGTAGTTAACCTGGAAAGCATTACTGCCCTGAGCGCGCAGAAAGTCCAGATAGGTGAAACGGAAATCCCGGTAGGGCGCTCTTACTATGCGCAATTGCTCCAAAGAATCAATCTATTGAACGATGGCTAATTCGGACTTTGGCCCAATGGCTCTGCTTGTTGAGGAGGGATGAAGGGATTTTCCATACCTTGAATCCGATTTGGGGCGGGGGCGACCATGGTCTTGTCTTTTGCCAAACCCAGATGGAAGGTATGTGATTTGATTCGATAAGTTTGAAAAGCCATAATCAATTCACTCCGAATCTCATGACTAATCTCCCAGGCTTCGGCGGGCGAATTGGCCCAAGTAGCCAGCCAGCAGCGATAGCCCTGCTCTCCCATCTCCATCACCCAGAGGGAAGGCTCTTCCAAGTTGGTGAAAAGCTTGCTTTTTTTGGCGGATTTGATGGCGAGTTTGCGTAGCAATTTGAGGTCGGTTTCGTAAGAGACCCAAAACTCTACTTTCGCCCACACATAATTGTCTTGTAAGGTATAGCTGATGACTTCACGGTTGAGCATCAAAGTATTGGGGATGATAATGCGACGCCAATCCCAAAGCTTGACGATGGTACTCGTCAGGGTAATGTCCTCAATGGTTCCGTACTGCTCGTTGAGCATGATCGTGTCGCCCACGTGTAGCGTCTTGTTCAGGCTAATGATAATCCCTGAGATATAATTTTCTACAAAAGGACGTAACACGATCCCCGAAACTACCGCCAGCGAACCCGCGATGACCGAAAGCACCGCGGCAGGTACCACGGCCAATAAGGGAATGGCTGCTAATAAGCTGGTTAGGGTGATGACCAGGATGGTCAAAGAAGCCCGGATGATGCTAAATCGATTGGAGATATTTTCTAGGCTCTCTTTCTCAAAATTATCGGGAGAATAAGTTTGAGGTGCTTCTCCGGGAATAGAGGTAAAATGCTCTTTTCTCTTGAAGCCAGCTACTCGTTTATTAGCTACCCTCTTGAGGTATCTTCTCAGGAGGAAGAGCCCAAGAATGCCGATTGCGAAAGTAATTAATGAAAAAAGGGCCATATCATTGATCATCTGGTCGTGTATTTAGCATTAAGGGTGTGCAACTTTCTAACATATCGTATTTCAGGCCAAAAAGATTCACTTTGAAGACGCAAAATGATGTTAATGAGCAACCCAAGCCCCAGAGAGCTTTCTGTAACCTTTGTTACAGAATAATCAGGAGATTATGACGAATATTGTGAGCGTTTTTTTTGTTAAGCAAATGAAGTAATCAACTTGGTCTCTGACCAAGGCATTTATTTTTAATCAACACAAATCTATGTTAGAATTAATAAAAGAACCTTGGCCTTGGTATGTTTCGGGGCCGATGATTGCTGGGGTGATGTTTCTGATGCTCTGGTTTGGCAAGAGCTTCGGTGTTTCTTCTACCCTGCGAACCATGTGTACGATCGGTGGAGCGGGCAAGTGGAATCCCTTTTTCGCGATTGATTGGAGAGCACAGGTCTGGAATTTGGTGTTTGTGCTGGGAGCCTTTTTAGGCGGATATATTGCTACCAATTATCTCACCAAGGAAGGAGCTTTATTGATTCAACTCAGTGAAAGTACCGTGGCGCAACTACAAGCTTGGGGCTTTGCCAAGCCGGGCGAAGGATATTTACCAGCCACGCTTTTTAGTTGGGAGGCACTTTGGGAAGGGAGAGGGTTTCTTTTCTTGGTAGTAGGAGGTTTTATGGTGGGCTTTGGGGCGCGCTACGCGGGAGGGTGTACCTCTGGGCATGCCATCAGTGGCCTGAGCGATTTACAATTACAGTCACTCTACGCGGTGATTGGATTTTTTATGGGCGGTTTGTTTATGGTTTATGTGGTTTATCCTTATCTCTTTGCTTAAAATGATGAAATTTATAAAATTCTTACTCGCAGGTATCGTATTTGGCATTATCCTGACCAAATCGGAAGTAATTTCTTGGTATCGCATTCAAGAAATGTTCCTCTTTGACTCTTTTCATATGTACGGCGTGATTGGCTCGGCTGTGTTTTTGGGCGTCATCATCGTCCAACTCATCAAACGCTTTCGCCTCAAAACCGTGGACGGACAGCCCATCCTCCTCAGTCCCAAACAGGGCCCCGCCCCTCGCTATATCTTCGGAGGGATTATCTTTGGCTTGGGTTGGGCTTTGACTGGAGCCTGTCCTGGCCCGATGTACGTACTCTTAGGTGCGGGCTACTCCGTGTTTTTGGTAGTCATTGCCAGTGCGATTATAGGGACTTTTGTTTACGGCTTATTCCGTCATAAACTCCCGCACTAGTTGGTATGATTGAAGGGGCTGGTACGAGGAACGAGGAAAAAACACTATTCCAAATCCTCTTCCTGCGCTTCTCCAAATACCCAAGCATCCTTGGGGTGTTTTTTGAGCCAGCCCCAAATGATTTTGTGAATATCTTTATTGTCTTTGTAACGGGTGATGTAATTTTTGGCGTCCTCAAAGTCACGGATTTCGGCTGTTTCGTCCAGATAGCCAAAGCCCAGATAGCGACCATTTTCTACACAAACCAAAGCCTTCTCGTTTTGCTCTCGGCCTCGGGTGAGAATAAGAAAACTCTTGCGAGCAAAGCGATCAAAACTTTCCAAAGCTTGCCGCGCTCGTTCGTTGTAGCTTTCTGGGCTTTCTTCGCCCAGGCATGCGCCTAGGCACTCCTTGATTTGATAGGCAAAACAGCCCCCCTTACTTTCGTAGAGATGACAAAGCTTCATACAGAGCTGAAAATCTTGCACTTTGGCGCGTAAGGCCCGGCGTGCCCCGTCCGAGCGTTGAGCGACGTAGAGCGCAGGTTTATTTTGAGTTTTGGTGCGCTCCACGTAGAAATGAATATAACCTTGTCGGTCTTTTTTCATAAAAATCCCATAATGAAAGCGACTGCGTCTTTGCGCTCGGTTGAAAAGCGGTTTGTGTTTTTTGATCTCGTCTGATTCTAAGAGTAAGGCTACTAATTCACTGCCCGTGAGAATGTAATCAATATCGGCGACTCGGTTCTTCATCTCAATTGTACGGCGATTATCCAGATTTGTGGCGAAATGGCTGGCGATGCGTTTTTTGATATTTTTACTCTTACCAATGTAGATAATCGTGCCGCTTTCATCTTTGAAATAATACACGCCCGTGGCTTCGGGCAAGGCGTCAAACATTTCGTAGGTAATTTTGGGGGGAAGGCTTTTGGCGCGAATTTCGTGGTCGATGATGGACTTGTGGAGCTTGTTTTCGTTTTTGTTCAAAAGCTTTTCCAGCAGTTCTACCGTGGCGTGGGCATCCCCTTGGGCGCGGTGCCGACTCTTGATGATGATGCCCAGGCCTTCACAAAGCTTTCCCAAGGAATAAGAGGGCATTCCCGGAAAAATCTTACGACTCAGACGAACGGTGCAGAGAGTTTTGCGTTGAAAGTTATAGCCCAGACTACGAAACTCATTTTTGATAAAGGTGTAGTCAAAATGGGCATTATGCGCAACCAGCACTTTGCCTTCTGTAATTTCCACGATATTTTTGGCGATTTCATAAAAACGAGGAGCATCTTCTAACATTTCATTGCTAATGCCCGTGAGTTGGGTGATGTGGTCGGGTAAATATCGCTCAGGATTGATGAGTGAGTGGAAGCGATCTATGATGTTCTCGCCGTCGTAAACCAAAACAGCAATTTCGGTGATGCGGTCTTCGGAAACTCTAAGTCCCGTTGTTTCTATATCTACAATCGCGTACATAGGCAAGGAAATGGGTAGCTATTCTAAATGGAAGACTAAATTAATTAAAAAAACGAAATCCGAATAATTTTTGACAAAATACATAGCATTGTTAATATTATTGGATATTTTTTCCTATTTTTGTGATAAAATTTTCAAAAAATGCTTAGGTATTGAGTATTTGTGTGTCCTCAAGCTTCTTCTTGGAACATACAAGCACTTTTTTATATTATAAAATAGTAAAAGCCACTGGCTATTTAAACATAACCCTTGACGGATCTATCCCCAGATAAATTAGCAGATTAGCAAAATGAGCGCAACGTATACCGAAGAAAATATCAAAACCCTAGATTGGAGAGAACACATCCGCAAACGCCCCGGTATGTACATCGGAAAGTTAGGTGATGGAAAATCTCCAGACGATGGTATTTATGTATTGGTCAAAGAAATCTTGGACAATTCCATCGATGAGCACATGATGGGTTTTGGCAAGACCATCGAGATCGAGATCACCGATAAGCGCGTCAGCGTACGGGATTACGGTCGGGGAATCCCACTCGGAAAGGTCATCGATTGTGTTTCTAAAATCAATACTGGAGGGAAATACGACTCAGAGGCTTTTCAAAAATCGGTAGGCTTGAACGGGGTCGGTACCAAGGCGGTCAATGCGCTCTCACGCTATTTTAAAGTACAATCTTTCCGCGATAAAAAAACCAAAGCCGCCGAATTCGAGCTAGGGAACATCACTCAAGATTTCCCCGAGGAGAAAACCAGAGAAAAAAACGGAACCTTAGTGCTTTTTGAGCCAGACGAAACCATTTTTGAGAATTATAAATTTAATCCTGAATTCCTCGAAGATCTAATCTGGAATTATGCCTACCTCAATGCAGGTCTAAAATTGGTACTCAACGGGCAGGAATTTGTCTCCAAAAATGGCTTGCTGGATTTATTGAATAACAAAACTGACGAAAACGATATTTGCTATCCCGTCATTCACCTCAAAGGCGACGACATCGAGGTAGCCCTGACCCACGCCAACCAATACGGAGAAGAATATTATTCTTTCGTGAATGGGCAAAATACTACTCAGGGCGGAACCCACCTTTCGGCTTTCAAAGAAGGCATTGTCAAAGTAGTACGCGATCACCTCAAGCAAGATTTTGACTCCTCGGATATTCGAGGTTCCATCGTAGCAGCCGTCAGTTTGAAAGTACAAGAACCCGTCTTTGAATCGCAAACTAAGACCAAACTGGGTTCTCAATACATGGCTCCCAAAGGACAAACCATTCGTACTTATGTGAATAATTTTATGGTTGCTTTGGATGATTATCTGCATAAAAATCCAAAAACCGCCGAGGAACTCAAGAAAAAAATCAAGCAAAACGAAAAAGAGCGCAAAGACATCGCGGGGATTAAAAAACTAGCCAACCAAACGGCCAAAAAAGCCAATCTCCACAACAAAAAACTCCGCGACTGCCGTGTCCATTACACCAATCAGCGCAAAGACGAGCGTTTTGATAGTACTATTTTCATCACGGAGGGAGATTCGGCCAGTGGCTCGCTCACCAAGGCTAGAGATGTGCAAACCCAAGCCGTGTTTAGCTTGCGAGGTAAGCCCTTGAATTGCTTTAACCTGACCAAAAAGGTAGTTTATCAAAACGAAGAATTTAATCTCCTACAACACGCCCTCAATATTGAAGACGGGATTGAAAATCTACGCTACAACCGAGTCGTCATCGCTACTGATGCCGACGTGGACGGGATGCACATTCGTTTGCTTTTGCTCACTTTCTTTTTGCAATTTTTCCCCGATCTGGTCAAGCAAGGACATTTGTATATTTTGGAAACGCCACTCTTCCGCGTGCGAAACAAAAAAGAAACGATCTACTGCTACGACGAAGTAGAGCGGAGACGCGCCATCAAAAAGCTGGGGAGTAGTGCAGAAATCACCCGTTTTAAAGGCTTGGGAGAAATTTCTCCAAATGAGTTCGGACAGTTTATCGGTAAAGATATTCGCTTGGAACCCATTATCTTAAAGAAAGATTCTCATATCAAGGAAGTGCTGACCTATTATATGGGTAAAAATACGATGGATCGCCAGCGATTTATCGTAGAGAACTTACGCATCGAGAGCGATGAAGCCGAAGAAGGCGAAGAAAGTACTTCCCTAGCCAGTTAGGGGAGATCAATGCAAGCAATCAAGACAGAACGCTAAACGCTAATGATTAAAAGCTATGGCCAGGCGAAAAATTGACAGCTACGAAGAGTTCTATCCCCGAAACCGTGAACAATGGCGTACGTGGTTGGCCGAAAATTACGACTCTTCTCCGGGCGTTTGGATCATCTACGCGAAAAAAGAAAGTGGCTTACCCAGTGTTACTTACGATGAAGCCGTGGAGGAAGCTTTGTGCTTTGGTTGGATTGATAGCTTGCCCAATAAGATAGATGAAGTTTATTTTAAGCAGCTTTTCACGCCTCGCAAGCCCAAAAGTCCTTGGAGCCGACTGAACAAAACACGCATTGAGCAACTCTGTGCTCAGGGTTTGATGATGCCACCCGGCCAAGCCAAAATTGACGCCGCCAAAGCCAATGGCTCCTGGATAATTTACGATGCGGTGGAGGATTTAATTATTCCCGAAGATTTACAAACGGCACTGGAAGCCAATCCCACGGCTCAAACGTATTTTGAAGCCTTTGCCCCTTCCTACAAAAAAGGCATTCTCTGGTGGATTATCAGTGCCAAACGCGCCGAAACCCGCGCCAAGCGCGTCGAGAAAACCGTGCGGATGGCTGCCCAAAATCTCAAAGCTAACTTTGATGGCTAGGAGCAAGTCCGAAACTCTATTCTCGGCGGTCATGTACTGATTGATGGAACTGGAGTTCTGTCGCTACGATTTCCAGTTTTGATAACAACACAAGCAAAAGCATTTGTACTTGAGATAGAATTTCGAGGTTTTTGCCATTAGAAACTGTGAATTTCCTGACAAAGATCATTGTGCTTATCGAGATTTTACTTTATTTTAACTCCTGTTAAAAGGTTTCCACCATTACGACTGAATCTATATGAAAACCATATTAGTGCCTACCGATTTTTCTGAGCAAGCTGAGAATGCCTTAGACTTGGCTAGCCAAATTGCCCAAAAACAAGAAGGGAAAATTATTCTGCTCAACGTGATTGAGCCGATCAAATCCTACGTAGCGGCCACCGACGGGATGTACATTGATACTTCCGTAGAGCAGAAATACATTGATTATCTGAAAGATAATGCCAAGAATCACCTCGACGGATTGATCAAAAAATTCCCTCATGTACAAATAGAGCCACGGGTTACCTTAGGGCCTATTTTCTCCTCTATTAATGAAGTCATAGCAAGCCATCAAGCGACCCTAATTGTGATGGGAACCCAAGGCGTCAGTGGCTTAGACGAACTTTTGATTGGTTCTAACACGGAGAAAGTGGTGCGGACGGCCACCTGCCCCGTACTCACGGTAAGAGGCAAACTGGAAAATATTACTTTGAAGGATATTGCCTTTGCTACGGATTTTAATGCTGCTCACGTGAAAATCGTGGAAGATCTCAAGCAATACCAAGCGTTTTTTGGATCGCATATTCATCTTCTCTTTGTGAATGTACCCAATGACTTTAGCACCCACCGTGATATTGTTCGTAAAAAGAACCAATTTGTAGAACAAAGTGGGCTGGAAAATTACACTTTCCACGTTTATGATGAGATCAACGAAGAAAATGGCATTATTTACTTTGCCGAAGATAATGATATGGATATGATCGTGGTGGCTACGCGCCAACGCACGGGACTGGCTCACTTGATTTCAGGCAGTATTGCCGAGGATGTGGTCAATCATGCCGATCGCCCCGTGATGACCTTTGGTACCAAATATCTCAAAAAGCACCAAGAGGCATAATGGTTCCGATGGCAATCTGATGAGATACAAGAAGCATTGATGAGGCTCCTCTTTTTCAGGAGGGGAGAATGGGGCATTTTACACTTCTCAAATTTGGGTTTATGAAAAGAATACTAGTTCCCTACGACTTTTCAGAGCAAGCGCAAAGTGCGCTCCGCTACACGGGCTTTCTCGCAGAACAATTGAATGTGAGTGTTACGCTCTTGCATATCATCGAGCCGATGCAATATCAGTCCGTGAAAGGCAGTAAAGATACAGAAGCCAATCCCGAGGAGGTATATTACGAGCATTTGCAAGAAACCCTGCACGAACATCTAGAAAAAGTAGCCGAAGAAGCCAAGCTGTTTTACCCTCAAATCAAAACCCAGACCGAAACGGGGCACGTGATCGAGACCATTCTGAGCCAAGCGCGTCGCTCCGAAGTAGATATGATCGTGATGGGAACCAGAGGCATCAGTGGTTTGGATGAATTCTTGGTGGGTTCTAAATCGGAGCGGATTGTCAGGCACTCCCCCGTACCTGTGTTTACCATACGACAACTTCCGCCAGCTTTACAAATCCGAAAGATCGTCTTTGCCAGTCATCTGAAGCCTGACCAACTCCAAGCATTAAAAGCCATTCAAGAACTTCAGACCATTTTTGAGGCAGAATTACACTTGCTTTATGTAAATACGATTGACCATTTTTTGCCCAATCAAGCAATAGAAAAAAGAGCAGAACGCCTCCTTAGGGATTGCCCCTTAAAGAATTTTAGGTTAGAAGTTACGTCGGCTTACAATGAAGAAAACGGTATTCTACACTACGCTCATCAGCTCGGAGCAGATTTAATTAGTATGGCTACACATCAGCGCACGGGGCTCTCTCATTTCTTTTCGGGAAGCATTGCCGAAAATATGGTCAATCACGTGTCTTACCCCCTGCTTACCTTTGGTATGAAATATGCCAAATGAGATAAGAGGTAGAGCGATGCTTTATTTGTCTAAAAATTTTATCTTTGAATATCTCAATTATTAAATCTAAGCTTCATGAAAAAAATACTGGTGCCTACCAACTTCACCGAATACGCGAATAACGCTTTGCATTTAGCCCTGTCTCTGGCGGAGAAATCTGACCAAGATGTAGTAGTACAATTGCTGCACGTCATCAATCCTGAAAAATTTTATACAATTACCGAAGACGGTGATTATATGGATGCGAGTAAGGATGAAAATTATCGTCAACATTTAGTAGAAAAAGCAGGGGAAAAATTAGAAGAGATGATTGAAAATACGCAGAGTCAAAAACTTACCGCAAGCGTAGAAACCGGAGATATTCAAACCATCGTGAGCGAATACGTGGAGCGAGAATCCATTGATTTATTGGTGACAGGTGCACACGAAACTAGTATTTATGAGGAGCTTCTTTTTGTATCTAATATTGATAAAATCATCCACGCGGTCTCTTGCCCTGTCTTGACTATTACCAAAAAAGCTGAAAACTTCAAAGCAGATAACGTGATATTTGCCACTGACCTGAAAGCTGACCTAAGCCCCATGATGCCTCAGCTCAAGGAGTTCCAACGTCTGTTTGGATCTACGATTCATCTCGTTTATATCAACACGCCTAATGACTTTCTTAATAATCGTCGGATCAATGATATGAAAGAAACCTACATTGAATCGCAGGGTTTCCAAGATTACACGTTCACGATTTATAATGATTTTACCGTAGAAACAGGGATCACGAATTTTGCCCAAGATGTGGATGCCGATATCATTGCCTTACCCTCGCATCACTTTAACAGTATGCTGGACGAGGTGAGTACCAACCGGATCAGTGATATCGTAATAGACGAAGCAAAAAGACCTGTACTCACTTTTAGCGTGCAGTAGCAATAATAGTTGTCAGCACGAGGCCAAAGTCTCGTGCTGCTGATTCACGAGGCTTGGGAATTACTCATCTAGTCTATACAAGGCTGTACCCTCAAATCATGATGATCCAAGTCGAGTGCGCATAGATTTCCCACTTGAATACCCCTGTAAACTTCTGGTTGATCTTTGTAATAAAATCCGTAATAGCAGCCATTGTCCAAAGCAATGATCTGATGATGATCAGCCAAGCGTTTTTGGATATAAGGTAATTCCTCCACGGTATGCCCGACTACCAAGCGTCGCTCTCCTAAAGCTTTAATTTTTCGTTTTCTAATGAGTAGGTGTCTGGACCAAACCATACTTTCATAGTCCTCAAAGGGTTGATTCGCCTTGAAATTAAAGCCCGCGTGTACCAGATAATAATCAGGTAAGACATAATAATAAGGTAGATTCCGAATGAATTGATAATATTTGGGTTTTAAATTACCTCTTTGGTCAAGTAGATTTTGTGCATTATGTCTGCGGAGGGTATCTACAAAATGCTGTAAATTCTGATAAGTTTTGACTTGGTTAAAATATCGCCACTCCTCCAGCAAATCCTGCTCGTGATTACCTCTTAGCGGAAAGACTTGATAGCCTTCTGTTTGTAATTGGATGATAAAATCGATGACGCCCGCGCTATCGGGGCCTCGGTCTATGTAATCACCCAAGAGATAGAGGTGATCTGTTTTTTGGAGATTAATTCCTTCTAATACCAACCTTCGAAAAGTAAGCAAACAACCGTGAATATCAGCAATAACCCAGCGTTTGCCAGCAGGAGGTGGAGAAATTTTTGCGAATAAAGACATAGCGGATGAGGATTTGATCTAAATTAAATGCTTGGACACGAAATCTTGAAAAATAAGCAATAAAACCTTGAAAAAATTGCACACAAGGCAAGTCATCCTGAAACACCACCTAAGCTATTCCAAACTGGCTGAGGTGGAATCTGACGGGGGAGTATCTTCCTTTGGAGGAGGATTTAGTTTTTTTATCGAGGCCGTGGCATAAGGTGCCAGACTAGGATGCGTAACCGTTTTCCACGCACCTCCGATAATATTTTGAAAAGCTTGTTGCATTTGTTTGGCTGCTTCTGAATAGTCCATCCCACCCACACCGGTACCTAAGCCCGGGGAGGCGATATGTCTAATTTTTTCAGGATGTCTTTGGTTATGTTGGCGCACGGCTACCAAGATGGCTCTCATGGCCAGATATACTTGTATGGTATTCCGAATATTCCCGGGGATGCGCATGGTGGGAGCCACGATAAGAAACGGAAATTTTTTCTTGGACATGGCCAAAATGATAGCCATTCCTACGGGCAGTTCTCCAAAAAAATGATGCTGGATGGCCTTTTGCACATCTCTCTGCGCTTTTCCTTGATAAAATTCATCAATCTGGCGATCTAGCCCGCCTCCCATATCTCCAAAACTATTAGCAGGACTAACGATAGCTTGGGCAGAGACTTTAAAAATGTCCCCACTTTTGACTTCTACCTCCTCCCAATCTTGAAAAGCTTCGGCCAAGGCTTTGGCGAGTGCTTCGTCTCTTTCACAGAGGGTCAACATCAATTCCTTCTTTTTTGCTTCGCTCCCAAAGGGCTTGAGTACCTGAGGAGAAGAATTCTTAAAATATTTACTAATTTTATCAATCATCAATAGAAAAATTTATGGCAACAAAATATTAAATTTACAGGAAATTTAGAAACCAATCTTGATTGGACTTGGGTTCTGCTGATGAACAGACTATAAAACTTGAAAATGAAAAATATGGAATATTTTCACTTCTATGTCACTTCTTCTAAAAAAATTATAAAAAAAGCCTGGACTCGTACCGCGCAAAGCTTCCTAGGTTTGCTATTATTAGTGCTGGCGCTGGGGGCTTGTAGCGACGAAGAAGGCCCCAGTCCGATTACCGAAGGAAACTTTATTGCAGAGGGAAGCTTGATTGTTCAGTACGGGACGCCCGAAAGTCTGGACAATTACCTGAATACCTTCAATTTACTTCAACCAAATTTTATCGCTTTTCTTACTCAACAAGGAGTGCGAGTATATCGCTTGGTTTACAAAACGGTAGACGTATCTGGCAATCCAATTTTGGCCTCAGGAGCCGTAATCATTCCTACGGGAAACAGCGACCCTTACCCCTTGGTGAGCCTACATCATGGTACCATCACGAGCCAAGCCGAGGCACCCTCTAATTATGATCTTTCTCAGGAAGCTACCTTCTTCGCACCTTTGTTTGCCTCTAATGGCTACGTGATGGCGGTTCCTGATTATATAGGATACGGAGCTTCGGCCAATTTGCCACATCCTTACGAGCACGCGCCCTCGCTAGCTCGTGCTTGTCTGGATTTGCTGAGAGCAACCCGCGAGCTTTGCCAACAACTCGATGTGCCATTGAATAATCAACTTTTCTTAACAGGTTATTCCGAAGGAGGCTATGCTACCATGGCACTGCACCGAGAGATAGAACTCAACCACGCAAATGAATTCACGGTAACTGCCAGCGCGCCGGGAGCAGGCGCTTACCACAAGTCTGGCTTTGCAGATTTTATTAGCAATGCAGACGAAGAACTAAGTTTTATCAATATATATCTCTGGGTACTTGAGACTTATGATTGGGTCTACGGATTAAACCGTCCTTGGAGTTTTTATTTGAATTCACCTTACGATCAACTGGTAGAAAGCACAGGGATACAAGCTGAGGTAGAACGCAATCCGCAATTGCTTTTTACAGATACCCTGCGGATGGGGATCAAAAATCAAACGGATACCGACTTATTGGCTACTTTCCAAGATAATGATATTCACGATTGGCGCCCAACGGCTCCGATCAGACTATATCACGGCACAGACGATGACTTCGTGCCTTTTTTCAATAGTCAAGATGCTTTTGATGCGATGCAAGCGCGTGGAGCCACACAAGTGGAGTTGATTCCGATTGAAGGAGCCAATCACGAGACAGCACTAGAACCTTATATTTTTGAAGTATTTAATTTCTTTCAGGATCTACGCTAAGCACCCTCAGTAGACAATGCAGTAGAGCAAAAGCCAAAGTGCCTAAACATTCCTTCTATTCTTGGGTTTTATAGCTGAAAAAATATTTGTATTTATGCGCTCAACAACCATTTTTCTCATTATACTTTTTGCTTTTGCTTCCTGTGGTTTAAATACTGTTAAATCCAAACCTGAAAATATTCATATGTCCCAAGTTGATACTCAAAGTTCGTTTTATGATTTCAAAATAAAATCTCTGGATGGTTCCGAAGAAATTGACTTTGCCCGCTACCAAGGCAAAAAAGTGCTGATTGTCAACGTGGCCTCCGAGTGCGGTTTTACACCGCAGTATGAACAATTGCAGGGTCTGCACGAGCAGTATGGCGACCAAGTCGTTGTGCTAGGTTTTCCTTGTAATCAATTCGGGGGGCAGGAGCCTGGCTCGGCCACCGAGATTGCCCAATTTTGCAAGAAAAACTACGGGGTGAGCTTCCAGATGTTCGAGAAAGTAAAAGTCAAAAAAGGAGAGGATCAACATCCCCTCTACCAATGGCTCACTAACCAAGAGGCCAACGGCTGGAACGAGCAAGCTCCCACTTGGAATTTTTGTAAATATCTGATCAACGAGCAAGGCGAACTCGTGAAGTTTTATGGCTCTGCGGTTGACCCCGTAGGAGACGAAATCCTCAGTGCGATTGAAGGATAAAACAAGCTACAGGGTTCAGGCTGTAAGGTATAGATTGCCTGAACCCTAAAATTCTTGATAATGCTAAAAATCCTTGTCCTACAAGATGTAAATCCTGACTTGAAATCTGAACCCCGCAATCTATGAATCTCCGTGCTTGGCTTTCTGCTTTTCGTTTAAGAACCTTGCCTTTGGCTTTGGCGAGCATTCTGATGGGTAGCTTTTTGGCGGCTTATTACTACGGATTCCGAGACTCGGTATTTTTATACGCAGCCTTGACCACTGTCTTTCTCCAGATCCTCTCTAATTTGGCCAATGATTATGGAGATGCTATCCACGGAGCCGATAGTCTTTACCGAGAAGGCCCCGCGAGGGCGGTGCAATCAGGTCAGATTAGTTCTCGAGCGATGCTCATTGCCATGGTTTTATTCAGCTTTTTAGCCTTCGTTTCAGGGTTAAGCCTGCTTTATGTAGCGATAGATTCTTGGCAAACTTTCTGGTTCTTTCTTGGTCTGGGAATCCTTTCTATCATCGCCGCGATTACCTACACTGCGGGTAAAAAACCTTATGGCTATGCAGGTTTGGGCGATATTTCGGTTTACCTCTTTTTTGGATTAGTGGGCGTATTAGGGACTTTTTTCTTGCATACGCATCTTTTTTATTGGGATATGATGCTGCCAGCCAGTAGCTGTGGATTGTTTGCAACGGCCGTGCTGAATATCAATAACATCCGTGATATTGAATCCGATAGAGATGCGGGGAAAAAATCTGTGCCTGTACGCATCGGTAGAGAAAAAGCAGTACTCTATCACTGGTTTTTGTTAGGAGGAGGCTTACTCTCGGCGGTTATTTATGTGTTGATGCATTTTGCCCACCCTTTTCAGTGGTTATTTCTGATGACCATTCCGCTTCTGCTTATCAATGCGCGCGCGGTAGCCACCAAAAAGAAAGCAGCAGACTTAGACCCCTACCTCAAACAAATGGCGCTGAGTACACTATTTTTTGTATTGACTTTTGGCATTGGGCACGTACTGGTTTTGATCTAAGAATCAATTTGATTTCTCTCGCTACTTTATATATTTGTATTCAGGAACAAAGTACAATGCCGCATGAAATCTGATCGAGTGTTATTGCTAGGAAATCCTCTTTTACATCGAAAAGCTCGTCCCGTCCAAGCAGCTGAATTGCCAGACATTCAGCCGATTATCCAAGATTTACACGATATTCTATTTGAATTTAAAGAGCAATACGGAGCCTTCCGTGCGATTGCTGCCCCTCAAATTGGAGAGCCGATACGTCTTATTTACCTGCATATTGACCATCCCACGGTAATTATCAATCCGGTTTTGCAGAATCTGAGCAGAGAGATGTTTGAAATTTGGGACGATTGTATGTGTTTTCCCAATCTGTTGGTGCAGGTCAAAAGGCATCGCCGTTGTACGCTAGAATATTATGATGAAGATTTTCAGCCCCAAAGTTGGGATTTAGAAGAGGAACTAGCCGAACTCCTTCAACACGAATGTGACCATTTGGATGGAATTCTTGCTACCCAAAGAGCCATTAGCCTAAATCATTTCAAGTGGCGAGCATAGGCACTTTAGGCTTCCTGTTTTTTTGAAAGAGGATTTTTATATCCAACTATTTAACCACGAGCCATCTATTTTTTCACGCTTTTATTTTTTGTTCAATTTTCATGTTTCAGGTCAAGACACAAGAAATCAAGGAAGGAAAAGTTATCCAATACCAGATTTATCAGGGAGAAGCGTTGCTCTCTTTTGAGGAAGTGATCGAGGCGTGGCAAGCCAATCGTGATTTCCGAAAATTCTTCAATCAACAACTAGCAGCAGTATCTTATGATGCTTTTTTTTGGGAAACGCCTTCTATGAGTGCCTCAACCTTAGCAAAACCCTTTGAATTTGTACTAGTGAAGAGCAAAATCTTGGTACATATCCAAACTGACGGGCGTGATTTCGAGCATTATTTCCAAACAGCAGAGCAAGTCGTTCACTTTCCGAATCTGAGTGGAGATGCTCACTTAGTCGCCCCGTGCCCCGTCGTAGAAAAAGAAGCCTATGCACACTTGGCCTGTTTCGTCAGGAAGGCACCCGAGGCTCAGATACAAGCTTTCTGGCAGAAAGTAGGAGAGGTTTATGCCCAAAATTTGGGAGAAGAAAAACGGTGGCTGAGCACTTCTGGTCTAGGAGTACACTGGCTCCACGTGCGGATTGACTCTTTCCCTAAGTATTATCAATATAAACCCTACCGCACCTAGACGTTACAAACGAATTCCTACCATCGTGATATCATCTCTTTGTAAGTGAGAAGAGGGCATGTGCCGTTTCAACTCGTAGCTCAAGATAGCCTTCTGTTTAGGCATATCGGTGTAGTGGTGATTTTCTAGAATTTCGATAAAGCGTTTGACCCCAAAGCGTCGGCGCTGTGCATTGGGCTGATCAAAAAAGCCATCCGAACTCAGATAGATACAATCATCTCTATCCAAGTCAATTTGTTGGCTCTCAAAGGGGAAATTCTTAGAATGTCCAAGCGTGCCCCCCACCGAACGTCTGGTTCCTTTGAGGCGACAAACTTGATGATTTTGGATATAGAAAAGGTCGTTTTTGGCACCCGCAAAAGTAATTCGAGTCATCGTACTATCAGGAATTTCTTCTAAGACGCATATGGTGGCGTCCATGCCGTCATTATTGCGATTTTCTTGTTGGTGAAGTTCGGCCTGGACTTGTCGATCAAGGGCTTCTAAGATGGCAGCAGGCTCGTAAATTTTTTGCTCTACTAGTATTTTATTCAATAGCATATGGCCAATCATACTCATAAATGCCCCCGGCACACCGTGCCCTGTGCAATCTACCACGGCCAGATAAGTGCGTCCCTGATGGCGAGCCAGCCAATAAAAATCTCCTGAAACCACGTGCATGGGTTCATAGATGATAAAAAATCGAGGAAAGCAAGCCTTTAATTCTTTTTCATCGGGTAAGATAGCCTGTTGGATTTTTTGCGCGTACTGTATGCTATCCATCAAGAGGCGTTGCTTTTTTTCTATTTTTTCGCTTTTGGCTTCAATTTCATCTAAGTAGATATGCATTTTTTCCAGCATCAGGGCAAAATCTCGGGAAAGCCCACCAATTTCATCCTGTGTATCCAGTACTTGGAAATCGGCCTCTCGGGAAAAATTTTGCTGAATCACACCCTCAATGGAGCTAGAAAGCTCCTGCACAGGTCGGCTGAGGTTGTGCGTAATGCGGAAAGCTAGCAAGATAATCACCAAAAGCAAAGAGGCCACCGCGATGGCTAGGATCGTTTTATTTTGCCAGCGAATCCGCTCTACCTCGGCCAGAATAGTACGATCTAATTCCTTGATTTTCTGCTCGATTTGGCTCGAGATATTTGCTAGCCTTTTTCTGAGTCCGCCGTTTTTGGTGAAGCCAATTTTTTGCTCGGTTTGTACCAACTGTGTAAAAGTATTTTGATACTTGCCCAGCAAATGAATCAAAGTTTGACGGGCGGAATCTTGGGGCACTTTCTGCTTAATGTCTTGAGCTAAGACACGGATGGCCTGCTTAATTTTGTCTTGATATTGGTCTTCTTTGCGGATGATAAAATCTTTCTCGTGGCGGCGAATCATCAATAATTTACCCATATCCAAACCGTAGTGCTTGGCTTCTTCCTCAATCTGGTGGATATAAGTACGCATTTCCCCTTCTAAACCATAATCCTTGAAGCCCCGCCGGATGATCTGCGCAATCATCTGGTCATATACTTTTTCGTAGCGGTCAAATTTTTGAATAATTGAATCAATGGGAGATTTATCATCCAAAGCACGTAACTCTCGGGCGTTTTTGAGGGTTTCAAAATGTGCTTTGATTTGAGCAATATGAATCTTCCTTTCTTCTAAATAATCACTGGTACTATCTTGGTAAAAGGCTGGGTTGATCGTCTCATCACTCAGAAAATCTCGCTCGATTTTCTTGGCCATTTGAATCTCTAGATTGATCTGAGTCAAGGTATTGAGAATTTTCTGGCTCCGTTGCTCTCTGCTCTCGAACCAGATATTGGCTAACACGATAAAAACCGTGATTAGAAAGAAAATAAAAAAAGAAAATAATAATTTGGCGCGTATGGTCTTGAAGCCCATGGTGCTAGTTTTTTCAATGAAATAGATTCAGGCATAGCTGGTTCCGTGATTTATTAATCCTCGGCATGCCTAATAAGTAACAAGCACTCTACAAGTTTAGTGCTATTCCACGTAATTTGTGCTTTCCTTATGTTATCTTTAGGTTAAAATTCAAGGTTTTGTACTTTCTTTTTATGAAATAAAAATCCTTATTTCTCAAGATGGAAAATAGATTTGAGTTCCTCATTGCTCAGATTACCGATCCAATTTTCGCCAGTACTGACGGTCATCTCGGCCAATTCTTTCTTGGCTTGGATCATCTCATCGATTTTTTCTTCAAAGGTTCCTTGGGTAATCAAGCGATAGACCAGTACGTTCTTTTGCTGACCAATCCGATACGCGCGGTCAGTGGCCTGACTTTCCACGGCCGGATTCCACCAAAGGTCATAATGAATCACGTGATTAGCTTCGGTCAGATTAAGCCCCGTCCCGCCAGCTTTGAGCGAGAGCAGCATGGTTTTGATATGACTTTTATTTTGGAAATCTTCTACCATTTGATCTCGTTTTTTACGACTCACGCCCCCGTGTAGCCAAAGTGGCTTATGCTGGAATTTTTGCTGAATAAGCTTCACGAGCAAATCACCCATTTCTTTGTATTGGGTGAAAATCAAAGTCTTTTCGCCATTTTCGTAAATATTTTCTAATAAAGTCAGCAGCATTTGGGTTTTGCCAGAAAGAGCCGGATCAATCTGTGGCTTTTTGAGAAAATGGGAGGGATGATTACAAATTTGCTTTAAGGCATTCATCAGTTGAAAAATAGCCCCTTGTCGGGAAATCCCTTCCTCGGATTCAATCTCTTTTACCTGCGCATCCACCACGTTTTGATACAAGGCAGATTGCTCTGCGCTGAGATAGCAAATTTGATTGGTTTCTATTTTGTCAGGAAGGTCTTGAATAATGCTTTTATCACTTTTGACTCTTCGCAAAATAAAGGGTGCCGTGATTTTGCGAAAGCGTTCTAATCTTTCTTGATTGCGCTCCAGCTCAATCGGCTTGATAAATTCCTCCTGAAAACTTTTGAGCGAACCCAGATAAGCTTTATTACTAAAATCAAAGATACTCCAATATTCGGAGAGGCGATTTTCTACGGGGGTTCCACTCAGGGCGATGCTATGCTGCGCTTTTATTTTTTTGATGGCTTTGGTCTGAGCGGTCGCCATATTTTTGATGTTCTGTGCTTCGTCTATGACCAATATTTCCCATTTGATTTTGGATAATATTTTCTCATCACTGCGGGCAATCCCGTAAGTGGTAATGACCACATCGTTTTCTTCCACTTGCAATTCCCGATTCGCACCGTGATAGATAAATGTCTGTAAAGCCGGAGCAAATTTATGGATTTCCTTTTGCCAATTGGTCAGCAGAGTCGTGGGCACGACGATGAGTGCTTTTTTCTTATCCAGTTTATCTTCTTCTTTAAACTTCAAAAGTAAAGTGATGACCTGAATGGTTTTTCCGAGCCCCATATCATCAGCCAGAAGGCTACCAAAGCCCAAGCGAGCGTTTTTGTAAAGCCAAGCGTAGCCCCGCTGCTGGTAAGGGCGCAATGTAGCCTGTAAGCCTTCGGGTGGCGCGATGGCCTCTTCTTGCAAAATAGATTGGAAGAGTGCCTGCGCCTTGGCATCCAGCTCGATTTGCGCTCCCTCGTAATCTTCGCTTAGTCCGGCCTTGAGTAATTCTTTTTCTTTGAGTTCAGGCGGATTAGCGAGCTTGGCGAGCAGCGATTTCATCTCCTTTTCGTCAATCAGTACGTATTGGTTACGCACCTTGACCAAGCCCTCAGTACTTTGTAAAATTGCTAAAAACTCTTCGGGCGAGAGCGTTTCATCATCCAAGGCAATTTGCCAGTCAAAATGCAGTAATTCTTTGAAACTAATAAAAGCCTTGTCCTTACCCGAGCTACCTTGAGCCTGCAAGCGCATAGAAAGCTGAGGGCGGACAATTTTGTGTAAGCTCTTGGGTAGCAATATTTGGACGCCCAATAGGCGCAGAGCCGGAATGGTTTTTTGAAGCACATCGACAAAATCAATCGGGTTAATGAATAGCTCTTGCTCCCCTTTGCTGGCAATCAGAATTTTAAGCTTGGGCAAATAATCGGTCAAAAGGGCTAAATCTTGGAGTACTTCTAATTGCAAGCTTTGGTATTTTTTTTCCTGCCAAAGCGCGCGGAGTGGAACCAAATCTTGAATCGCTTCTTCGGAGTTTTGTATCCAAAAGCTCAGCGTGAAATCGCCTTGCTCTTCTCTTTCCTCTACTTTGAGCACGGGCAGATAACCCTTATGACGGAGGTTAAATTTTTGGAGCCACTTGCGAATAGAAATTGGAAGCTCTTTCTTATCAAAAGAGTCGGTCGTAATCGAAGAAAGCCCATAAAAAGCCAGAAAAACTTCATCGTAATCATAAGGGCGAGGATTGCGGGCATATTCACTTGCAAAGTGATTCAAGAAAAGCGACAGCAAAGACTTCACTTGCTCTTCGGCCTCTGCATAGCGTGTTGCTTTGCGTGTTCTATAGATCAAAAGCCGAGGAGGGGTAATTTTTACCAAGTGATCAAAAATCTGCCTTACCTCCTCGATCAGCAAGGCTGGAATCCAGCGAATTAGATACTTATTTTCCTTAATCAAAAGGATTTCGGGCAAATAAGCACTGCGCATCAGCAAGAAGAGCGCAAACTGAAAGTTAAGATACAAAGCCACCACCGTGGGAGCGTAGTTTGGTAGCCGCGCCGGGTTGATATGCTGCAATTCATCAATCAAATGGCGGAGACTCTGATCCGTATCCAATGAAATTTCTTCTCCTCTTAGGCTTAGTTTCGTGTGCCGATAGCGAAAGTTTTCATCCACGTAGACCGAGACACGGTCCAAGTCTTCGCTAAATTGGACTTGCTCCAAAATCAATTTGATTTCTTGGAATTTGCCCACTTCTCTGGCGGCTAATTGGTAGTTTTTGGCTACAATTTCTTTAAAATCTTTTTCTGGATAAAAAAGCGGTTTTTCGTCTAATAACTGTAAAATCGTGGCCCGACTCTCGGGAATTTGGGAGAAATCTAACGCTTGGATCAACTCAGGACGAAATGCATATTCGTCTGCATCGGGCTCTGCTGCGAATAATTCGGCCAGTACTGGAATGGCTGTGCCCAGACCTTCTTGCGAGTCTATTTCTCCTAATTTTTGTACCTCAGCCAATATATCCAAGCCGTGCAGTTGAAAAACCAGGAAGGGATTTTGATCAATCTCATTGGCCATCACATATATCACCGCGGCCAAGTGCTTGCAAGGCACCGCCCAATCTGGACAAGAGCATTCAGCTCTTAAATCTTCCCAAACCTGCGGGAAAATCCTTACACCGATTTGGTTCAATTGGTCATAAAGCTCGGTGGGCAGCTCTCTTTGCAGCAGCTTTGAAAGTAAAAAAGGATTTTCCTGAATGATGTGAAGGATATCTTCTCGCTGAAAATCAGAGAAAGTATCCAAATAAATTTTCTGCTTATAAGGCTGAGGACGAGAGCCGCGTACTTGGGCTTGGATGAGATTGTCTTGGATATGAACATCCAAGACCGCCCCCTTATTCGCATAGGTTTTGCCGCGTGGCAAGCGGTTGCTATAATCGATGCTACGAAGAGCTTGGAGCCATTTTTTCCCCCACCAGGTTTGCCCGTATTGTTTTGCCATTTTGCTTAATTGACGAATGAATCCCTTTGCTTTAACCTAAAAATAAACCGAAAAGGAATTTCTGCAAATAGAAAGGGGAATATTTTATGAGTGGAGTCAGGAGCTAGGAGCTAGAATTTAGGAGCTAGTAAAAGGTAGTTCAGAACCACTATTGAGAAGCTAGATTCTGACTCCTAGCTCCTGACTCCTCAATTCTAGCTCCTGACTCCTCAATTCTAGCTCCTGACTCCTAGCTCCTGACTCCTAGCTCCTGACTCCTAACTCCTGACTCCTAACTCCTATTTTTTCGCCTTCCAAGCCAATTTCAAATTCATAAAGAAAGGCTCAAATTGGTCGGTATCTAGGTCAGCCACGAGGCTATCGTCTTTGGCTTTGATTTCGGTGGTACGATTCACGATCAGGCCGCCTTCTAGCTGTAGAGCCAGTTGGGGCATAATTTCCCAAGCCAGAGCAGGCCCACCATAGATGAGGCTGAAGTCTATATGATTTGCCAGGGAGTTGGGAGTCTCATCACTAAAATCTAAGGCATATTGATTTCCTTGAATGCGTCCGGCCAAGCCAAGCTGGAGAGAGGGCACTACACGATAATACAGTTCTCCACGAAAAGGTAGATGTGCATCCAAGGTGATTTTTGGGGTTTGCCAATAAAAATCTAGCACGGGCAAGGGGAGTGGTTCACCCAAAATATTTGCGTAAGCAGCACCCAACCCCAGACTCAGGGATTGATCTTCTTTGAAATATTTTCCAATCAAAGCTTCGCCTTGAAAGACAAAAGCCTCTCCCAAATCGCCTTGCAAATCTGAGGCAATGCCCGGCTGTGCCCGCAAATGAATAAACCAGCCCTTACCCAAAGCTTGCTCTAGGCCGAGTGCGTAATTGATGGCATGCAAAGTGCCTGGTCTTTCGTCTTCACTCAAACCTTCGGGCCAATTACTGTATTGGAAATTAACAAAACTATAATCTAGATGATGAGTCAAGCGGGTTTTTCCCCCTAGGGTCTGCGAGAAATTGCCAAAAAGCTCCACTTGATGAAAGCCCAATTCCACGCCGCCGAGTTGCGGAGTCGTGATGGTATCTACCAAAGTAGAAGAAGAAAAGTAGGTATACTGTAAGCCCAGCATTTCAGTTTTTCGCTGTGCTTTTACCAAAAAGCAACTACATCCCAGCCAGAAGAGCCCCAAACAAAGATATTTTTTCATGGAAATAGAAAACGATCAATTTAGGTGAAAATGATTTTAGGAGTGGGTCGAGTGGAATGTTCGTGCTTCTCTGGCAAATACGAGAGGGCGTGTGGATAAGTTATCTCAAAAGTGCCTAAACTTTGCAGGTCTCGAGGACAAATCCCCAAGACCTGAAAATTTTTAACTAAAATACCTACAAAAGGCTGAATGCTGACCGCTAAAACCTAATAATCACCTAAGGTTTCTTCAATTTGAGCCAGCGCTTGCTCGAGTTGCTCGTCGTTGGGAGCGACTCCGTGCCATTGGTGGGAGCCCATCATAAAATCCACACCGAAGCCCATTTCGGTTTTCATCAAGATCAAAACGGGTTTTTCGCGCTTGGTCAATCCCTTGGCCAGTTTGAGTGATTTAATCACTTCTTCCATATCGTTGCCCTCTTCTACTTCCAAAACTTGCCAGCCAAAAGCCTTCCATTTGGCGGCCAAATCCAAAAGCGACATGACTTCTTCTACATCTCCATCAATCTGGCGGCCATTGTAATCTATGATTCCGATTAGGTTATCCACTTTCTGGTGAGCAGCAAACATAGCCGCTTCCCAGATTTGGCCTTCTTGTTGCTCGCCGTCGCCCATGAGCACATAGACCAAGTGCGGATCTTGATTAAGACGTTTGCCCAGTGCGGCACCAATCGCTACGGATAAGCCCTGCCCGAGGGAACCAGAGGCCACGCGAATCCCTTCTAATCCTTCTTCGGTAGCCGGATGGCCTTGGAGGCGCGCATTGATTTGGCGAAAAGTGGCTAATTCTTGGGTTTCAAAAAAGCCGGCCCGAGCCAGTGTGCTGTACCAAACGGGAGAGATATGCCCGTTGGAGAGAAAAAATAAGTCTTCTCCTTGGTCTTCTATTCGGAAAGGCTTTTGAAAGCGTAAAATGTCGAAGTAAAGTGCTACAAATAACTCCGTACAGCCCAGAGAACCTCCCGGATGGCCGGATTGCGCCCCGTGTACCATTCTGAGAATATCTCTTCTGACCTGTTGACAAATCTTTTCTAGTTCTTCTTTTTCCATGATTCAAGTATTGGCTTAGAGGATTTCCCCAAAGAAGTTTGGGGGCTTATTTCAGGATTTGTGCCGTGTGATCTCCGGTTTTGACCTTAGAGATGATGTCGGTGATTTTCCCCTCTTCATCCACCAAAAAAGTAGTGCGAACCGTACCCATGTATTTTTTCCCATACATAGATTTTTCTTTCCACACACCATACATCTCATGCACGCTGTGGTCGGTATCGGCTACCAAAGCAAAGGGTAGGTCGTATTTTTCTATAAATTTCTGATGCGATTTTTCATCATCCGTACTGACGCCGATAATCGTATAACCAGCCGCTTTTAGATCATCAAAATTATCTCTCAAATTGCAGGCTTGGGCAGTGCAGCCTTTGGTATTATCTCTGGGGTAAAAATAGAGGACAACTTTCTGTCCTTTAAAATCAGCTAGTTTGATTGGATTGCCCTGCTGATCGACACTCTCGAACTGAGGGGCTTGATCTCCTACTTGTAGTTCCATGATTTTGTGTAATTTAGAATAATGGCAAAAATAGACTTATTTTCATGAATAGTAAAGTTTATTTCTGAGCAGTTTGTTATCAGAAGTCGAGTGTAATCCAGATGACAAAGATCTTTTTTAGGATGTGCTATCTTGAAGAATCCAAAAAAAATAAATTTGGTCACTCAACAAAAAAGAAGAAGATTGGCGAAGTCTCTCAAATTTTTATATTTTCAGACCAGTTAAAGAAGCTCACCAATTTTATTATTTTGTATGGAAGAGATAAGCTCAGATCACAGTCAAACCGATCAAGAAACCGCAGAGAATATTAGCGAATTTATCTTTCAAGGATTTCGCGATTATTTACAGGATTTTAACGCCATTACCCAAAGAGCCTTTCTTCGCTTTCAAGAACGAGATTGGCTAGGAATACAGGCAGACTCCAGAGAAAGGCTCAACTTGTACAAGCGACGCGTCAAAGAATTAGCCCTGAGCGTCAAAGAGAAATTAGGTGAGCAAGCAGGCCAACTTTCGGTTTGGAAGCAAATCCGTCAGTTTTATTTGCAATCTATCGCGCAGTACGCGGCCTTCGAGCTAGCAGAAACTTTTTACAATTCAGTTTGTCGCAAGGTATTTCGTTTCACGGGGATTCAGCCAGAAATCATGTTCGTAACGGAATACTATTCACAGAAAGAATTTCACGCCCAAGAGCCGATCTATCGCACTTATGATCCTAGATCCTCTCTCAGGCAGACCATCCGGCAAATCATTGAAGACTTTCAATTTGTGCCTCCCTTCCAAGATTTAGATCGAGACACCAATTATATTCGCAATTACGTGGAGGAGCGCATCGCCGAGCCTCAACACCTCAAGGAGAGCGCACGCATTGAGGTAATCAAGTCGCTCTTCTATCGGAATAAAGCAGCTTATATCGTGGGGAGAATCTACTTTCGCAATGAGATTTTGCCTTTTGTCTTGCCCATACTTCATAAAGAGGACGGACTTTGCGTGGATACATTAGTCACTGAGCCAGACGATATTAGTATTATTTTTAGCTTCACGCGGTCTTATTTTATGGTGGAGGTAGAGGTGCCTTCTGAGTTGGTCAATTTTATCAAAACCTTAATGCCCTTAAAGAGTACAGGCGAACTTTATAATTCCATCGGCTTTAACAAGCACGGCAAAACCGAGTTTTACCGAGACTTTTTAGAACACATGGAGCAGTCAAACGATCAATTTGTTATTGCTCCTGGGATCAAGGGGATGGTCATGTCGGTATTCACGCTTCCTTCTTATAATATTGTTTTTAAGCTGATTAAAGATAAATTTGACCCGCCCAAAACGGTGAGTAAGCAAGTGGTCATGGAGAAGTATGAACTGGTCAAAGAGCACGACCGTGTGGGTAGAATGGCCGATACGCACGAATTTGAATACTTTGCTTTTGATAAAAATCGCTTCTCTCCTGAGTTGCTCGAGGAACTCTGGCAGGTCGCTCCCTCGATCTTAGAAGAAAAAGGCGACCAACTCATTATCAAGCATCTCTACACCGAGCGTAAGATGATTCCGCTCAATATTTACCTAGAAAACGCTAGCCCAGAAGAGGCTGAAGAAGCCGTCAATGAGTATGGAAATGCTATTCGTCAACTTGCGGCAGCTAATATTTTCCCTGGAGATATGCTCTTGAAAAACTTTGGCGTGACGCGCCACCGACGGGTCGTTTTTTATGATTATGATGAAATCTCTCTGCTCACAGAATGTAATTTTCGTCGTATCCCCGAGGCCAGAAGCTACGAAGATGAAATGTCTAGCGAGCCTTGGTACACGGTGGGACCAAATGATGTTTTTCCCGAAGAATTCCGTGGCTTTCTGATTGGTCGCGCCGACGTGAGGCAGATTTTCTTCAAAAATCATAGCTATCTCTTCGAGGTTGATTTCTGGAAAGAGATGCAAGAAAAACAAATCAAGGGAGAAGTCTTGGATGTTTTTCCTTATCGACGCTACAAACGCTTTCGGAGTGAGTGAATCATAAAGTACAGATGGACAGATCAAGAGATTTTGTACATCGGCAATCACTAAAAAATATGAAAACAAAAAGAGTACAATTCAAAAACAAAGACGGGCACACGCTATCGGCTCGTCTGGAGCTACCCTTGGATTCGCATCCGCATAACTGCGCCATTTTCGCGCATTGTTTTACTTGTAATAAAAACCTAACCGCCATCCGTAACATCAGTCAGGCACTAACCGCCCAAGGAATCGCGGTCTTGCGCTTTGATTTTACAGGGCTGGGCGAGAGTGAAGGGGATTTTGCCGATACCAATTTCTCTTCCAATGTAGAAGACTTGGTCGCAGCCGCTCAGTATCTAGAACAGGAAATAGAAGCCCCCAGCATCTTGATCGGGCATTCGCTCGGAGGTGCGGCCGTGTTGGTAGCCAAGCATCACCTGCCTAGTGTCAAAGCTGTGGCCACAATTGGTGCTCCTTACGAACCAGAACACGTTTCGCACTTATTGCAAGGTTCTTTGGAAGAAATTGAACAAGCTGGAGAAGCAACGGTACAATTGAGTGGGCGGCCTTTTACCATCAAAAAGCAATTTATCGAGGATATTCGCTCTATTAGCTCTCAGAGTCTGATTCAAAAGCTTCAGGCGGCTTTGCTCGTGATGCATTCCCCACAAGATGAGATCGTAGGCATTGAAAACGCCACCCAAATCTACAAAGCCGCCCGCCAACCTCGTAGCTTCGTCTCCTTAGATGGAGCTGACCACCTGATGACCCGCAAAGCGGATTCGCAATACGTGGGAAGTATGATCGCTACCTGGGCACAACGCTACATCGAGCTTCCCCAAGCACAAGAACTCGATAGCGACCATCCCGTGGTCGTACGCACGGGCGAAGAAGGCTACACCACCGATGTAAAAGCGGGGCGTCATCGTCTCACAGCAGATGAACCCGAATCCGTGGGAGGGAATGACTTCGGCCCTACTCCTTATGACTTTTTAAGCATTGCCTTAGGAACGTGTACCAGTATGACCCTGCGGATGTATGCCGACCGCAAAGGCTGGGACTTGAAAGAGGTCAAAGTGCACCTACAACACAATAAGATTCACGCCCAAGACTGCGAGCATTGCGAAACCCAAGAAGGGAAAATTGATCAGATTGAAAGGAATCTTGAGTTGGAAGGTAACTTGGATGCTGACCAAAGAAAAAGATTGCTAGAAATCGCGGACAAATGCCCCGTACACCGCACACTTCACTCAGAAGTAAATATAGTTACTAAGCTCAAGGAATCGTCTTAACACGTCTGGGACGTGTCTGCTATACGTCCGGGACGTGTCTCGATACGTCTGGGACG
>CAZKBP010000052.1:0-28907 GCA_964551015.1 uncultured Cytophagaceae bacterium
CTGCGACCTCCACGTCCCAAACGTGGCGCGATAACCGGGCTACGCTACACCCCGAGTCCTCAAAAACAAGATACAGTGGAGAGAGGGGGATTCGAACCCCCGGTACGTTTGCACGTACGGCAGTTTAGCAAACTGCTGGTTTCAGCCACTCACCCACCTCTCCAGATGTTAGTTCGTTTTTGAAAGTGAGGCAAAGATAAGGAATAATTCCTGATTCTATCAATGATTACGAAAAAAAATATAAATGTTTTCACATACTTGCTGAGTGTCTGTGAAGCTAGATTGCAGATGAAGTCAAGTTTTTCCTTATTCAAGAAAATATTTTAATTTTATATCTTTGCTGAAAATAACCGCCGATGGATCTCCAATGGTATTATCCATTTTCTACACTCGAGTACGTTTTACTTCTACTCTTTCTATTAGCTTATTCTCTTTATTTGAGAAGGGTTGTTTATTTGGCCGAATTGTTAGAAAACCGAAGACGCTGGTTCCTCTTGAAGTTACCCCTGCGCTTGGTCTATTTTACCTCTCTTTTGATTGCTTTACTGGGTCCTTCTTTTGGCTATGGGAAAAAATACGTGGAAGCCATCGGTAAAGATATTTACTTAGTGGTGGATTTGTCAAGGTCTATGCAGGCCAGAGACGTGGCTCCCTCCCGATTAGAAAGACTAAAATACGAGTTAAAAAACCTGATTCATACCTTAGACTCTGACCGAATTGGGCTAATTATCTTTTCCTCCGAAGCTTTTTTACAATGTCCTTTAACGTATGACCGAAGTGCGCTGGATTTATTTTTGCAAACCTTGGAAACACACCTCCTGCCTGTTCAAGGAACTGACTTTGCAGCCGCACTGAGATTAGCCCTCGAGCGTTTGCAGACCACAGAAGCCGACTTTAACGATTATAAATCACGTATGGTCATTCTAGTGAGCGACGGAGAAGATTACAGTGAAGACCTTGGTTCAGTCTTGGCAGCTTACGAGAGTCAGGCGATTCGGATTTTCACGCTGGGGATTGGTAGCATTCAGGGTGCCCAGATTCCACTAACAGGCAATAGCTTCCAGCGGGATGAATCAGGCAAAATCGTGATCTCTCGCCTCGATTATCAAAAATTAGAGTACATTGCCCGGGAATCCGAAGGAGTCTTTTTTGAAATTAGTCCACAGAAAAATGAAATGCCATCCTTGATCAAAACCATTCAGGAAATCAAGGGGAAGCGACTAGATATGCGTACCATTGATGTTTCTTATAATAAGTACGAGTATTTTGTCTGGTTGGCCTTGGCTCTCTTGGCTCTGGACTGTATCTTCACCGTGAAAGTTCTGAAAATATGAAGTACTGGTTGAGTCTTTTACTCATTATTAATCCGATTACCTATATTTCTCAAATTAATGAGGCCAAAGAAGCGGCTCAAGAAGCTTATCTGGCGCAAGATTACCAGCTAGCCCTGCTCAAATACCAGGACTTGCTGGCAGATTTCAAGGTAGATGAAGCTCCTATTTACGCGAACATGGCACACGCTTATTTTAAACTCGATCTGCACGACCAAGCCGCTGTTTATTATCAAAAAACCTTAGAAAAAGCAGATGCCTCTTTGCAAGCGATTGCTTATAACCAATTAGGCTATATAGCTTATCTGGAAGCTGATTTTACACAAGCACTATCTTTGTTTAAGCAGGCTCTACTCAAAGACGCCCACAACCAATCGGCTCGGTACAATTTCGAACTGACCAAAAAGACATTGTTGCTTAACCCAGAAGCCACCTCTCCTGTTCCCAAAAAATTAGAAGAAAATCGCTCGCTAGGCGACTCTCGCCCAGACGAAGAAAAAAATGCTTCGGAAAAATCACCAGAAAGCCCTCAAGAAAAAACCTCCGACCAAGGAGAAAAGAAAGCTACCTTGGGAGATCAAGAAAATTTACAGCCTAAAAAATTAGAAGAAATCAAACTAAATAGAGAAAAAGCCGAGGCCATCTTAGAAGCTCTCAAGAATCAAGAAATTCAATATATCCAGCAACTACAACGAAAACAGAAAAACAAAAACCAAAGGCAAGCTAAGCAGCAAAAGGCTTGGTAAATCATTTGTATATCAATTTAGCAAAGTTTAGAATCTCGATTTTTTTAATCTCGGCTTTTTAATTACATTTAGGAGAAAGAATTTAATTAATCAAAACTCATAAAAGACAAAAATGAAAGAAGTATATGTAATCTCCGCCGTCCGTACCCCCATTGGTAGCTTCATGGGTACGCTCTCTGCCTTCACTGCTACACAATTGGGAAGCTTTGCCATCAAAGGTGCTCTCGAGAAAGCAGGTGTAGAGGCCTCTGAAGTACAAGAAGTGTACATGGGTAATGTACTTTCTGCCGGTCTAGGCCAGGCACCCGCCCGCCAAGCAGCCATCATGGCTGGCCTGAGTAATGCTGTTCCGGCCACGACTGTCAACAAGGTGTGTGCTTCTGGTATGAAAGCAGTGGCTTACGCGGCGCAGTCTATTATGCTAGGACACCAAGATGTAATCGTAGCGGGTGGTATGGAATGTATGTCCAATGTACCTCATTATCTGATGAAATCTCGCTTTGGCTATAAATATGGCAATGTGGAGACGATTGATGGTTTAGCCCATGATGGCCTCATCGATGCTTATGACCATACCGCCATGGGGCTTTCTGGTGATGCTACCGCCGAAAAATACGGCCTGACCAGAGAAATGCAAGACGAATTCGCAATCAATTCTTATAAAAAAAGTATCGCCACTACCGAAGATGGTACTTTCAAGCAAGAAATTGTAGCCGTGGAAGTTCCACAGCGCAAAGGCGACCCCATCGTATTTGATGAAGACGAAGAACCTAAGAAAGTTCTTTTCGATAAAATCCCGAACCTCAAACCTGCCTTCAAAAAAGACGGAACCGTCACCGCGGCCAATGCTTCTCCTCTCAACGACGGGGCAGCCGCTCTTGTACTGATGAGCAAAGAAAAAGCCGAAGCCTTGGGCGTAAAACCTATTGCTAAAATCGTATCCTTTGCTGACGCTGCCCACGAGCCTTTCTGGTTCACGACTGCTCCCACCAAAGCCGCTCCTAAGGCACTAGAATTGGCTGGCCTGAAAAAAGAAGACATTGAGCTCTATGAGGTAAATGAAGCCTTCTCGGCTGTAACCATGGCTTTTTACACCGAATTAGGCATTGACCCCAATAAAGTCAATGTACACGGAGGTGCCGTGGCGATTGGTCACCCGTTAGGATGTTCAGGCGCTCGTATCGTTACGACTTTGCTCAACGCGATGAACCACAAGAACAAAGAACTGGGTCTGGCTGCTATCTGTAATGGCGGTGGAGGCGCCTCGGCCATGATTTTGGAGAAAGTCTAAACTCCGCTTCTCCATACCCCGCTCATTATTCTTTTGCAGGGTAGAATTCGCTTAATTTTTACTTTTAGAAAAAATAATCAAGCCTTTTTTTGGAATTTCAAAAAAAGGCTTGTTTTTTGTTGACGACTTGAGTGATAAAGGTTGGCTTCATTCATAATTTATGTTGGATATTCAGGAGGATACATCTGAATTGCGAGCTCGTGGCTAAACTCCACCCTCTTAATCTCAGATATACTTGGCTGTTTGTAATAACAGAACGTAAGCTCTCCACTCCCTGATTCTTGCTTTTTGAGCACCTCATTGGGAACTATGGGCTTCTTAATTATTGTTTTATTATTACAAGCACGTACAAATCTCCGATTTTCCATCTACTAACATAAGTTTTCTAGTGAAGAGTCTTAAAACTAGGCTCTCTTTTCAAGGGAACCATCTCGTCTTGTCTCCTCAACGTGATCAAAGACCGTTTTCTAGCTTATGTTAGTTAGATAAACATATAAAAACTAGTATAGAAATCTAGAATCTTGAAAACCAGAAGGTTAAGTATACCCTTCACCATGAAGTATTGTGCAATTTTTAGTTGATTGGTCTTATTTATTAACACAAATTATTAAGTTCAAAAACATGATTAAAGCTACAGATGTGTCTCCACAAGCCGAAGTACTAGGCAGTTTTATCCAAATTCTGGCGCAAATTGATTCGCAGGATTTTTTTAAGCTGTTCCAGTCCAAGCTTTCTAAACACAACCTCAGACAAGTAGAGTCCCACCAATGGTATCCATTACAGAACTATTTGGATGCACATCAATATGTTTTTCAAAATTCAAGTCCGCACGCGCTTTTTGTGATGGGCAAACAGATTGGCAGCGAACTCTCTTTCCCACCGCAAGTTGATTCTCTCAAAGCTGCCCTGGGTGAGTTAGATTCATTATACCATAGCCATCACCGTGGTGGTAACATTGGTTACTATCATTTATTGAAATTTGACGAAGCAGGTGGAGAAGCAGAAATAGAATGCCGTAACCCGTATCCTTGTTATCTAGATCGTGGTATTCTGACGGCTCTCACGAAGCGTTTCCGACCCGAGGGATGTACGATGGTGCACGTAGATTTGAATCGCCACAAACCCAGTCGCTTAGATGGAGCTGGCTCCAGCTTTTATCAGATTTTTTGGTTATAGAGGTGATCGTTTGAATACCTTTTTATTTGCACAGCCCCATTTTTTTCAAGAAGAAATAACAAAGCACCTGCCTTTATCTTTGTTTTATTCTTCTCAAGAGAGGTTTTATTCCCCTTATTAGCGTAAGTATTCCCTCTTTTCTCCTGTTTTTTTAGAAGTTTCTTTACTTTTAAGCTTTGATATTGGTGACTTTTTGCGTTTTCACACGTCTACATGTACACAAAATAATAGCTTAGAGAAAGAAATGAATTTTAAGGTAAAACTTTGCTCCCTCGTCTTTTTTACTTTCGCTCCCATTTTAATCGGATGTTTTTTAGCAACTGGAAATATCTGTGCTCAAACCCAATCATTAGATACGATCCGAACGGATAGCACCCAAATTGACTCGCTTGCCCTCAGAAAACAGCAAGTAGCAGATTCTATTCGTGCTTATGAGGATTCGGTTCGTGCGGTCAATCAAGCCATTGCGGATTCTATCCAGCGTCAGGCAGAATTGCTCCAAGCTCAAGCCGATTCTATCAAAAAAGCCAACCAAATTTATGTAGATTCTCTGCTAGCCAATGCTTATCCGGTCGTCCTCAAAGATACTTTGCTTTACATCTATTCGGGAGTCGGTCAATTATCTATTCAGGAAAGAGCCAAAAACATCGAGCAACGTCTCCAAGAACTGGTCAATAGCTTGGACTTCGATGCAGATTCTTTGTACAACCAGCAAGAAGGTGCCTATTGGAATGTGATGCACAAAGATCAAATTGTGCTTACCATTACGCCCGAGGACAGTATTGCCCAGGGACTGAGTGAAGAAATTATTGCCAAAGAATATCTGAGCATTCTTAAAACCAACCTCCTGCAACAAAGGCAGTACAAAACTCTTGTAGATAGAATCAAAGAAGGCGTATTGACGGTCATAGCCTTGGTGTTTATCTATTTGCTGTATTTGCTCACGAATCGGCTGTTCCGTTTTTTCTTGAAAAGGGTTTATGATTATCGCCAGCGTTTTTTCAAGGGCTTTAAATACAACAATTACGAAGTCTTAACTCCTCAAAGGCAGTTGAATTTCGCGATTTTCGCCCTGAAGATGCTACGCTTGTCCACGCATCTGCTCATGTTGTATCTGACCTTGCCGATCGTTTTTAGCATTTTTCCCGCCACACGAGGCATCGCCGATACGCTATTTTCTTACATACTCAACCCTTTGAATCTCATTTTCAAAAGTTTCGTGGCTTTTATTCCCAATCTATTTGCCATCGCGGTGATCTATATTTGCACACGTTACACGGTACGCTTGCTCAAGTATATCGCTACCGAGATTGCTCTGGGTAAATTGGAGGTGAATGGTTTTTATCCAGACTGGGCCAGACCGACTTACAACATCATTCGAGTGTTGGTCTATGCTTTTATGTTCGTGTTGGTCTTCCCCTATCTTCCCGGCTCAGATTCGGATATTTTCAAGGGAGTTACCGTGTTTGTAGGAATTCTGTTCTCATTAGGTTCTAGCTCGGCGATTAGCAATATGGTGGCCGGGATCGTGATTACCTACATGCGTCCCTTCAAAATTGGAGATCGGGTGCGCATCGGAGATTTACTGGGCGATGTAACCGAGAAGAACTTGCTCGTAACCCGTATTCGCACCGTAAAGCAGGAAGAAATCACCATTCCCAATAGTAGTATTCTCAATGGGCATACGATCAATTATACCTCTTCGCCACAACTTATTTTGCACGCCACAGTGACAATTGGCTACGATGTGCCCTGGCGACAGGTACACGAATTACTTATCCAAGCCGCCAAATCTATTCAAGGTGTGCTGGAGGAGCCTGCTCCTTTTGTGTTGCAGACCAGCTTAGACGATTTTTACGTGAGCTACGAGATCAACGCTTATTTTAACTTTGCCCAGACCATTGCCGAGGCTTATTCGGAGCTATTTCAAAACATTCAAGATCAGTTTAATGAAGCGGGCGTGGAAATTCTTTCGCCACATTACCGAGCCATGCGGGATGGCAGTCAGGTCACGCATCCACCCGAATACTTGCCTCACGACTATGAAGCGCCTCCCTTCAAAGTGAAAAAAGTGGATTGATTCAATCGCTATCCTAACCTTTAGCTAAGTATAAATCTACCCAGCTCTTGCCCCATTCTTTTTGTTTCCCAACTCTAGTCTGAGCGAGACGGTCAGACCAGTAAGAGGGTTCTTTTGCTAAAAATCGCTCCACTCTGGCACAAGCACCGCTGCGCTCGGGCTTGCGAGAGGGGCGACTTTCGGTCTTCGTGAAGTTTGGGTTTCATTCAAGGTTTTTTAGCCATTCGGCTGAAAGCGGACGCTTTCGCTATCTCCGGCACAAGCACCGCTGCGCTCATGCTTGCGCCAGAGGAGGGGGCGGAGTTATCATTTCAACGACTGCACAGCCTCAGTCCAATAGAGGTTTAGAGCCTCCTTGGGTCCAGATATTGGAAAATCCAAACCGTGTGTAATATTAACATACTCGAGATAGTTTTTAACTGCTGCTTTCTCCTGATGAGTTAGCGAAGCGGTTCGTTCATTGAATAACTGCAATAGTTGATCGTCTGTACCGAGAGCGTTTTCGTATTCCTCTTCTTCGTCTTCAAACAAATCAGGATCAAATGATTGTATTTCTTTCATTAAACGCTCAAATTCGGCTGTTTCGGCATCATTTGGAGGCGTGAGGCAAGTAATGAGCGTTGTTGTTAGGGTGTCTGTCTCATCGTATAGATTGAGCGATATAATCATGTAGATTGGTAAAAACCAAGCGAATGCCTCTGGTGTCATAAAAGCAAGTGCTATTGAGTTATCACATACAATCTGATGTGGAAAATTAGTCCAGGTATCTCGACGCACTAAATCCTCAATTATCTCTGTGTCAACTTCAGGAGAATGAGATAAAAATATTTGAGCATTTTCTTGCAATTTACGATGTTCGAATGCGTCCGTTATCAATTGAATGGTTTTTTCTGGTGAGTGTTCCATGACACGAATTTCAACGGTTTTATCACTAATAATTATACGATCAACTTGATAGTGTACAAGACCTACGTTGTTATATTTTTGGGATTGACTATTCCATTTACGCAGGGTTAGGGCAATGTCTTCTTCCAATTTATTTGCTACTTGTCCCAGCAATGGCTTTTCGAAATACAGGTATATAGAGAAAACGTTGGAATCATGATGTAATTTCCAGTCTGCTTCAAAGTTTAGATCTGTGGGTATACTAAAAGAAATAGAGGGAAGCATAAGACCTGGGTCAAACTCAAAGATGTCAGACAGGTCTGCCCAAAACACCTGTAATTTCTCGTTAGGGAGTAGGTCTTGATGTGGTTCAATTAATCTTTCAGGATGAGTTTCAGAGAACCAAGCCACAATGGCAGATTTGCCGATGCTATTTGACTTAGCCATAAGGACTTCTATATAAGCAACTCTTACATCCTGAAACGTAGCCTGTTGAATTTGCTTAGATGCAATGATAACTGTGTACTGGCGGAGATCAATTGCTAATGTTTCTGTTGTCTGGTCTTCTAGTTGTTTACAAAATGACTCCAGAAAGCTTTCCGAGAACTCAATATTTCCATTAGGTACTCTGAACCAATGAGGTTTATCTTTTTTCATATACTAAGTGAGTTATGCCTGTCGCTCATCTTTTAAGCCAAAAGCTTCCAAGATATACACGATGGCTACTGCTGACAAACCAGCCAAAGCTAGTTTGGTGGCTGGTTCTGGGTCAAGTAAAGCAGCGAGAATAAGGGGTACCAACAATACTGATAAACCAATCGCTAAAACGACATTTAGTACATTTTGCCAATTTATCTCAGGTTTCTTCTCTTTCTCCTGACATTTCTTAACATAGAACGCCATACAAGTACGTTGAGCATTTCTAGCCTCACGTTCAGCGGTACGATGTCCTTCATCTCCTCCCTCATAGCAAAGGTCATTGATCTTTTTCCGAAATTTGGCACATTGTTGATTCCTTTTAATTTTTTGCCTGAGACGGTTGCAGGAATCGCCTTCATTACACGCACGGCCTGATGAATGGTCGCACCATTGCTTCACCAGCTTTTGTATTTGATCGTGTTCATACTGTTCACAGTTTCCAGGAGGCGTGAGCTGACGTTGAATGGACAAAGGAGCAATGGAAGCGTTACCCCTGACTAAACTCTGCTGCACCGTATGCGTCAACTCATGCGCCAACAACCTCTTCCCCTCTGTACTCCCTGGCGAATACTCCCCCTGATTAAAATGAATATCATTCCCTACGGTAAAAGCCTTGGCTCCTAATTCTTGGTTCATTTGTACAGATGGGCTTCCTGTATGAATCCGCACCCCGCTGAAATCCGTCCCGAACTTCTGGCTCATCTCCGATTGGATGTTTTGATCCATCGGGCTACCACCGCCTTTGCTACGATTGATTTGGCTTTCTACTTGGCTACTGGCTTCGCCTTGTCTTTGGAGGAATTTTCCTTGAAGCTGTTCTTCGGCTTCACAAGCAGTACATTTGCGTTGGGGAAAAGAAGAGCTTAAAGGAGTGATTTGCGAAGCGATGCTTTTGCGTCTTAAAGTGCTTTCTTCCTCGGCCTGGCAGGTGGCGCATTTGCGTTGTACTGGCGTACTCACCACTTGCTCGGCGATGCGGTCGGCCTCTTGTTCGTAAGGGTCATTGGGCTGGCCGATGTTGAGCTTAGGTTGAATCTGGCCGGAGAGCAAACCCAAGGCTTCTTTGGCCTGCGCGACTTTTTCCTCAGGGCTGAAAATCTTCTGAGCCTGTGTCTGAGGAGGAACCTTGACCAAGTCAGCACTTTTAGTTTGAAGAGTTTGCATAGGGAAGAAGTGATTTCTAGTACAGATCAGAACAAAAATTAGGCTAAGTAAGGCTTTCACCAAGAATTGTTCGGCCACCTTCATCCATTTTTGGCCTCAGTTTTGTCTATTTTTTTAGATAAATACACCCACATAAGCTAACTATGCAAGCTATCTCTCCGCTAAATTCCATCGGAAAAATATTTACCGAAGAAATCAACTGGTTTCAAGCTTTTTGTAAGGCTAGAACTCAATACTTAGAGGCAAAGGACGAACGTGCCCCCAACTTTGTCCCGGCTCAAATCTTCGAGAAGGTTCCGCTCCCCCTCAGGCGAGGAGATAGCCCCTACGACTTACTCTGTCAAAAGCTCTGGACGGCTACACAAAAGCAATTTTCACCTCCCGAAGCATCTTACCAGCATTGCGCCGAGCGAATGGCCTTAATCTTAGCACTTTTGCCTCATTTTCACCCAGGTATGACGGATCATCTCAAAAAATTAGACCTGGCCTCGGGTGGAATCCTCAACTCGGTGCAGGGCGTTCAGGCGCAGACTTTTCTCCCCTGCGCTGAGACGGCACTCTATCTGCTGGCGGGAAATAATTTGGACTTACGTCTAAATTTTCAAAGTATTTTCTACCCAAAACATCTCTTCGCTCAGGAGGATATTCTCAAGCTGGAAGATACCCCACTGGGTGTACCCCTCTGGCGAGGAGCTTTGCAAATATCGGAGGAGGTTTTGTATCTTCTGGCGACAGGTCAAGCCTACGAAACCCAAATGAGTCCTAACTTTCCTGCCCAAAAACTCACCACCGAGCAAACTTGGGACGATTTCGTGGTTCCCTACCACACCCACGAAAAAGTGATGGAACTGCTGGATTGGATCAAACACTATGAGCAATTAGCCACGCACCCCCACTTTGCCCGTGAGCGCAAGGGCTATCGCTGTCTGCTGGTCGGCGAACCCGGCACAGGGAAGACCATGCTCGGTCGCCTGCTTTCCCAAGAAACGAATCGTCCTGTTTATCGGATTTCTCTAGAAAAAATCGTGAGCAAATACGTGGGCGAAACCACTAAGAATATCGCCAAGGTTTTCAATACTGCCCGCCATCGCAACTGGATTCTTTTCTGCGATGAGGGGGATGCGCTCTTTTCCAAACGTAGTACCAAAGGCCAGAGTGCTCAAGATACCTACGTCAATCAAGATATTGCCTACCTGCTCCAAGAGATAGAAGATTATCCGGGCATCATCCTCGTAGCAACCAATTATGCCCAGAATATGGACAAGGCTTTCCAAAGGCGTTTTGATACCCGTATTGATTTTCGTAAGCCTGATTACGGCGAGATTATCCAGCTCTTCGAGAAGGCTTTGCAAGCTTTTAGGCTGGACGAGGAGATTAAGATTTCTTTTGTCGCCCAAGAGCTGATGACCCACGTAACCGCCGCTCAGATTACCAAATTCAAGCATTATCTGGGCTTGCAAGCTCTAAAAAGGCAGGACTGGTCGCTCTCGGTCGAGAATTTCTGTGAGGGACTCCAAAAAAACAACATCAGAATCCCGGACTTTGCTGGCAGGAGGGCACGGATGAATCGTTACCAGAAAAGATAATTCGCTAGACCCAGCCAAAAATATCCACGATCATCTTAGTTTCAGGAGAGTTGCTTGAAGGGCGAACGTATTTGGGGTCAGCCGCGGGTAGCTTGATTTGGCAGGTTTTGGGTTTTTGTTTTTCGTGAAGAGGTATATTTTGATCCTCAAATTTTTTCTCGATCAAAGCTTTAAAGCGAAAAGGTGATCTTTGGTAAATGCCCAAAGGCTGCTCTGACACGACCAAGTAAGCGAAACGGCCGTCTTCCATCTGTATGGGTTCTGGCTCTTTAAAACGAATTTGAGCATCTTCACTCAGGATATGAATTCTTTGGATTGCTTCAAAATGAGCGGGATTTCTAGGCACTAACCAATACCGCCAGTAAGCTTCACGAGCTGGAAAAAGAAGCTGAAAATACAGGTAAGCTGGCTCACGCTTTCCCTTGGTCAGAGCCGCATTAGCCATTGTAGGTAAATCTGTACTCGTGATTTCAATTTGTGCCAGTGAAGAGTGGCTTGTTTTTGGTTCTGAGTAATTTTTCTGAAAAACACCTGCTTCTTGCGCCAAATTATCTGACAAATACGCTCTTTCCTGAGAGCTGGGCAGTAGGTCTTGCTGAGAAACTTGATGGATGGGTTGTCTGCTTAGTTTAGTAGCTGTGAAATACAAGATCGAGGGCACCTGATGTAGACTCCAAGGTAACTCGGTATAATTCAACCAATAAGGATCTATAGCCTCCAACTCACAGCAAAGTTGGAAAGGTGCTTGCTCGGATAGATATTTTTGATAAACTTCTTCTTTTTCTTGGGGTACATACAACGCAAAACCACTTTTTTGCAAACGATACCTCACTCCCATCCTATCGAAATGCATTCGCGTAAGCGCATCAGGCTTGGCGCGAAAGACATTGGCACTCGATTGAGTCAGAGAATAAGCATGCTCAATTTTTATTTCAAGTAATTTTCTCACGGTGCAGACAGCGGACTATCCTAACCTTTAGCTAAGTATAAATCTACCCAGCTCTTGCCCCATTCTTTTTGCTCCTGTTCCGACCAAAGTCTCGGGTAAAAGATCGTTTTTTGAAAGCGGGGTGGTAAGTACTGCTGCCAGTTAGTGCCTCCTGTGGCTTCTACCGAGCCTTCTTTGGTTTTAAGGTAGCGGACGGCCGAGCGGTAGTGTGCCAATCGCCAGTTGACATTAATCAATTGGTCGTACTTACGAAGTGCTTCGCGGATTTGCTCGCTACGGTGGTCTGGTTTAAGGTTGAGATAACATTGCCAAAGATTTTTCTTCTTAAACTCTCTGGCTAGGTTGATAAAAGTTTCTCTATATTTTTCTTGAAAATGGCGGGAAGTAATGGTTTCTTCTCCAGTTTTTTCGTCGGTGGCACCTCTGAGCCAGTAGAGATAGTTGAAAACTTCTTCTGTGTCTGCTTTTTCGGTAAGTTGGTTTTGGAAACTTCTATCTAAAAGCTGTAAAAAATCTGTAGAACAAATTTCAATCATTCTAAATTGCGCGGATTGGAAGCCGCTCGCAGGTAAAAGTGCCATTCGAAAGCTACGAAATTGCGCGGCTTCCATGCCCTCCGTCATCACATCAAAAGAGTAAGAAAGATTATCAAAATAGCGAATAATTCTCTTGAGGCGGTTTAGAAAGAATTCAGAGCTTAAGTTCGGATGGTCAGCAATTTGCTCTATTTCCCAGAGAATAAGTTGAAAATAAAGCTCGGTAATCTGGTGATAAACGATAAAAATTTTTTCGTCTGGAAAGTCAGTGCGTGGATTTTGCAAGCTCAATAAAGTATCCAGGTGAACATAATCCCAGTATTTTAGATAATTGGCGTGCTTGAGTCCTTCCAGGTTAGAAAGTAAGTCTTGTCCGGTTAGACTATACTTTTCTTTCAGTTCTTGAAGTTTTTTGATAATCGTTGGGTTCAAATCTGAGCTATTCATAAGCTATCTCAATGCAGTTCAGGGATGTGTTTTATAGTTCCTGTAAAAATAATGTAGTGTAATTTAATCTATAATCTCGAAATCGGAAGGAATAGTTTCCAAATTTACTTTTACTTTACGAAATAGAATTTCATAAAAATCCTTAAAGTTTAAATCTCGTATAATTAGCATCTGTTTCTTTTGTAAACTTTGCTCCTCAAAATAAAACCGAAGACTCCTCTGCCGTGTAATCAGCGGATTGATGTATTTCTATGCTATGAAACAAGCCTGGCTGTTCTTTCTCGTAGTTTTGTATTTTACAACTGCCTTTCGTTTGAGGGCGCAAGAGTATATGCCTTACCGTCGAGATACCGCCGAAGTACGCAGGCTTAATCAGATGGGGGCCGAGGCAATGTTGGAAGAAGCAGGCTGGATGTCGGCTCTCCATTATCTGGGTCAGGGTTATCGCTTGGCCGAAGAGATTGGCTTTGAGGAAGGCAAGGCCGATGCTCTGCGTCTGATTGCCCGCGTGGAAGAAAGCCTTGGCGACCGCAAAGAAGCACTCCAGTATTATCTGCGTGAAATAGACATCCGCAAAAATTTAGGACAAACCGAAGAGATCGCGCAGACTTATCTCTATCTGGGCGATTTTTTTTATAAAAGAGAAGATTTAAAGGCACAGGCTCTCGGCTATTACGTGCAGGCACTTTTTCTGGGAGAAAAGCTTGACTGGTCAAATCAGCAACGCTTGGAGGTCTTGGAAAAAATTGCTCAGCTCGCCCAAGAAAACCAAGCCCCTTCCTACCTTCTAGAAACTTATCAAAAAATGCTGCCGCTCTTAGCCGCAGAGCAGAATTATATCCAAGCCAAAAAAACTGCCCTAGAAATTGTCCAACTTTACTTGGACAAACAGGCGTTTGCATCCTCGCTTCATTACGCGAAAATGGCTCAGGATTATGAGAAAAAAATAGGCAATATCTCCCGTGCCGAACAACAAAGGCTGCAAATGCTCATCCGAGATATTAGCCGTGCCCAATCTCAAGCTCGTGAAGAAAAAATCGATTATGGATTAATTGCCGTGTTGGGGTTAATTCTCTTGGGAATGCTATCTTGGGGAAGTTATTGGTGGCTGTATCGGCGACGTGAGCAAAAATCCGACTGATTCTTTTCCCCGCTTATTCTTTCTCTAAAAAGTCAAATTTTTTGTAATTTTGTATAATCTACAAACAGTCTACCTTGACAAAGACTTCATTTGTGAAAGTATAACTCGGTTGTAACACATTTTGAGTTAAGCAACTGACCTAATTTTAATCAGAAGAAATATGATAGAACAAGCCGTCCTAGACCCAGAACATTCCTTCCATCAAACCACCAAAGCCGACCTCTTCGAATCGCCTGATTTTTATGATCTAGACGATCTGCTGAGCGAAGAGCATAAGATGATTCGTAGCTCCGTGCGCGATTTTGTCAAAAAAGAAATTTCTCCCATCATAGAAGACTGCGCTCAGAAGAGTCAATTTCCCCGCCATATCGTGAAAAAATTTGGCGAATTGGGCGTCTTCGGCCCCACCATTCCTACCGAATACAATCCCAACGGCGGCCACGATTACATTGCCTATGGACTCATGATGCAAGAGATCGAGCGAGGTGATTCGGGTATGCGCTCCACCGCCTCGGTGCAAGGCTCGCTGGTAATGTATCCCATTTATGCCTTTGGTAGCGAAGAACAAAAGCGGAAGTATTTACCCAAATTATCCAGTGGCGAATACTTGGGTTGTTTTGGCCTTACAGAACCAGATCACGGTTCTAATCCCGGAGGCATGCAGACACATTATCAAGATATGGGCGATTATTATCTTTTGAATGGCTCCAAAATGTGGATTTCTAACTCGCCCTATGCCGATATTGCCGTCGTTTGGGCTAAAAATGAAGAGGGACGTGTACACGGACTGATTGTGGAGCGAGGTATGGAAGGCTTCACGACTCCTGAAATTCACAACAAATGGTCTTTGAGAGCAAGCATCACCGGAGAATTGGTTTTTAATGATGTAAAAATCCCCAAAGAAAATCTCCTTCCAGGTATTTCGGGGCTTAAAGGGCCACTCAAATGCCTGGACAGTGCCCGCTATGGAATTGCTTGGGGAGCCACGGGTGCCGCGATGGACTGCTACGATACAGCGCGTCGCTATGCCGCCGAACGTATTCAGTTTGATAAACCGATTGGCTCTTTCCAGTTAATCCAAAAAAAATTGGCCGAAATGCTGACCGAGATTACCAAAGCGCAGTTGATCTGCTGGCGTTTGGGTCAGCTTAAAAATCAAGATCGTGCCACCACGGCTCAAATTTCTCTTGCCAAAAGAAACAATGTAGACATAGCTCTTAACATCGCCCGCGAAGCCCGTCAGGTCTTAGGCGGAATGGGTATTACTGGCGAATATTCCATTATGCGCCACATGATGAACCTCGAGTCGGTCATTACCTACGAAGGAACGCACGACATTCATTTGCTCATTTTAGGCCATCATATCACGGGCATTCAGGCATTTCGCTAAAATGTTTAGCCCGCGATTGCTCTGAAATATCGTGCCATCATTTTTGCTAAGATAAGCCGAGTGGCTCCTCAAACTTTTCGGGGGTGGCTCGGTTTCTTTTTTTGGAATCACTCACGAAACACATTTATTCATGAAAAAGATCATTCTTCTATCTCTACCCGTTTTGTTCTTGGCTGTGGGTTGGCTTAGTTCATTTTTTAGTAAACCCGATGAGGCTCCTCAAATGGTTTGCTGCGATCCAGCCACCGAAGCCACTGCTCGCTTTGCTAGTTTAGCGGATGACCAAGCTTTTGTAGCCAAACACGAGAATCCTGAAAAGATTAATTTTCAAAGCACGCTCGGCGAAATGATTACTTTTGAAGCCGCCGACGGTGAAGAAGCTTCTGCCTATTTGGTAAAAGGCCAAGAAGGCTCCAACCAGTACATTCTCATGATCCACGAATGGTGGGGCTTGAACGATCACATCAAGCAAGAGGCCGAGCGTTATCAAAAAGCCCTCGGAGATGTGCACGTACTCGCTCTGGATCTTTACGACGGCAAGGTAGCCGATACCCGAGAAAAAGCGGGTGAGTATATGCAAGGGGCTGACCCCGAACGCCTCCAGGCGATTATTCAAGGAGCCATTGATTACGCGGGAGCGGATGCGACTTTTGGCACAATCGGTTGGTGTTTTGGAGGAGGATGGTCTTTGCAATCAGCCATCATTGCCGAAGATCAGGCCAAAGCCTGTATCATCTACTACGGTATGCCCGAGAAAGATCAGGATCGTCTGCAGCAATTGGAGGCCAAGGTTCTAGGTATTTTTGCCAAGAAAGATGGGTGGATCACACCGGAGGTAGCCAAAGAATTTGAAGACAATCTGGAAGCAATCGGTAAAGATCCCATCATCAAAATCTACGATGCTGATCACGCCTTTGCCAATCCTAGTAATCCAAAATACAATGAACAGTACGCAGAAGAAACTTTTGCGCTCAGTGTAGATTTCTTGAAAGAAAATCTCTAATTCTTTTTATAGAAAATTCAAAAGGCGTCCTGAAATCAGGGTGCCTTTTTTGGATAATTATCTTTCGTGACTCAACATCTCCAGACCCTGCGCGTTGATATAAAATTCCTTCCCCTTGATCATCACCTTCGCGGTACCGTCTACGAAACTAGTCACCCACTGATAACGGTAGGGAATAACCATCCTTCCTCTGGTATCGATAAAGCCCCAGCGCCCATTCCGCTTGACTCCGGCCAAACCCTCACTGAAATTCAGATTATTTTGAAATTGCGGTCTGATTACCTCTCTACCTTGCTGATTGATATATCCCCATTGTTGCCCTTGTTTTACCCGAGCAAATCCTTGGCTGAAATCTCCACCATAATCATAAAACAAGGGTACGATCAATTGATTCTCCTTGTTTACGTAGCCAGTTTTACCCTTGGCCACCACTTTGGCTAGTCCCTCGTGGAAGCTGCCTACCCAATCGTAAGTCAGGGGCACGATTTCACGACCGTGTTTATCCACGTGTCCATACTTGTTATTAATGCTGGCTCGGGCGGCTCCCTCTTGGAAATTATCTGCCCAATCATATTTAAAAGGAATTTCTACGCCTCCGTATTGATTGGCAAAGCCCACCCGATCATTTTTTTGGATTTTTGCCAAGCCTTCACTGAAATGTTCCACGTAGCCGTACTCGCTGCTGAGTTCTTGATGGCTTATGGTTTTGGGTGCTTCCGCGTTGACCAAGGTAACGGTTTTATCGGGAAGCTTGTAGGAGCTAAAGTGTAATGCTCCCAACATAGCCACACTAACCAAAGCCACACTCCCCACGAAAGACTTGACCAAACTCTTATTGGGTGTCTTGGAAGGTTCGTGGCGATATAGCAAGGGACTGGGTGATGCTTGCTGATTGTAGGCAATCGGGGCAAAATGGATTTTTTCTCGAAAAGCCATCCACCATTCCTGAGCCGAAGGGCGCACCTGAGGATTTTGATGCCCTGCATCGAAGCATCTCAGAAATAACTCTTGAATAGGTGTAGCAATGGCATGAAAAGCCTGATGTGGCTCAGGTATGACTTGGAAATAGCGTTCTTTAACTCCCAGCGGGAAAAGGCCGTGATAAATTTTTTGTTCGTTAGAAATGAGCTTGTCATAAGGTTTTTTGCAAGTCCCGGTAAAAGGATGCAAGCCAAACAATACTTTATAAAAAACCACGGCCAGAGAGAAACGATCCCAGCTTTCGTCAATTAAATCCTTTTTGATATTGAGGGATTTTAATTCGGCGGGACTGTATTCAGGGCTGGTTTTTTCTCCAGAAAAAATGAGCTTTTGGTTGCGTACTACCTCAGAAGAGTCCACATCAATGACCGAGACTTGGCCGTCTAGCGTTACTTTGATGTTTTCTGGTTTGATATCTACGAAAACATACTGTTGTGTCTGGTGCATTTGTTGGAAAGCCTTGGCAATATTTTGACAGACCTTGAGACGATTTTGTAATCCCTGATAATGCCCACGATCATAACGCTGCTTCCAAGCCTGCCCCAAACGCTTGGGCAGTTTAGAAGAACAAAGAGAAGTCAGGTCAATGGCACTTTTGGCTTTGGGCATGAGGAAACCCACGAATTTTTGCTTTTGGTAAATAATTTCTTCTGGCCACATCACCGAAAGTTCAGTTTCTAATTGAGAGCGATGTGAGAGCATGTAGATCAGCTTCAGCTCACGCTCTTTGGTTCTTTCTCTGGGATGGTAAATCTTGACGACGTGTCCCCGATAAGAAGCAGGGTTTATAATTTCATACACATTACCTTCGCCCCCTCGGCCTAAGGGAGTTTTCGTTACTTCAAGCTTCTCTTGTTTACTGGTAAAAAAGTACATTGGCGTTTAATTAATAATTACTTGGCTAATTCTTTTCAATATCTTTGGCAGGGCGATTTGAGCAATTCTGAAGACAGTTTCCCTGAGTATCTATGTAAAAATTCCTATGCAAGAAGGTAACGGCAGCTTTGCCTTGCTGGAAGCTCTCTGCTCTTTGAAAAACAAAGGGAATTCGTACCTGCCCTTGCTTGTCTATATATCCAAAGAAGCTTTCTTTCTTGACCGCGGCTTTGCCTTCTTGAAAAGGGAGAGCCATTTTATATTGAAACGGAATCAAGACTCGATTCTCCTGATTAATATATCCATATAGCCCTGATTTTTTGGCGAGGGCTAATCCTTCTTGCAAATCATCCAATACTTCGTATTCAGGCGGAATAATTTCTTGCCCATTCCGATCAATCATACCAAATTTGCCCTCGAGCAGAAAGCGAGCTTTGCCTCCCGAAAAGGGCAATATCTCCTCGTAGACGGGTGGAAGCAAGGCTTTTCCATCTGTACGCAATAAGCCCACTTTTCCTTTTTGGTAAAAGAAAGCACGAGATTGCTCAAAAGCACCAATCGAGTCACACACGATTGGGTAGATCATTTCTCCTCGGGCGTTCATCAATCCATAATGGCTTTCTCGTTTTACTTTAACTAAGTAAACCGTCTGGTTTGTGCGCTCGGCATTAGGGTTTGTTGTGGGAAAAAAATTACCGACAGCATCAAAATCTGGAGGTATGATTTCCTCTCCGTGCGCGTTCACAAAGCCATATTTACCCCCTACAAATACCTTGGCCAAGCCACTCCGTGGGGTAGATTCAGAGACTTCAATCCAGTCATAGCGATTTTCTCCGGTAGGATCTACAAAAAAACTTTGATAGTGCTCTCGTTTGGAAGAATCTCTAAAACCTTGAGCAAAATAATGCAAGCTCCTCAGCCCGATGACAATAAATAACAGCATCACGACCGAAGCAAGCAAGGCACGATCTTGAAAACCTCGTTTCAATTCTTCTTTTTCGCGTGTCTTTGATTGGATTCCTAAGCGATGAGTCGGGGGAAGCGCTTGGTAGGCTTGCTGGAAAGAGCTCAGATGTGGGCGTTGCTGTGCCTCAAGCAAAGCAGAACCCCATTCCTCGGGGCTTGGCCTTTGGGCTGAATCTAGCAGACCATCGTCAAAACAACGCGAAAACAACGCTTGGACACCAGTGGGCAAGGCATAAAAATTCTGATGAGGAGCCGGAATGACTTCGAGGTATCCTCGACGAGAACCGTGTGGAAAAAACCCAGCTTGGATTTTTTGTTCCAGCGAACATAAATGCTGGTGGCGGGCTTTGGGAGTAGCCGTGAAAGGGTGTAGTCCTAATAATAATTTGTAAAATACGACCGCCATGGAAAAATAATCCCACTGAGGAGGAATCAGTTGCCGAGGCAAATCCAAGTGGTTCATCTCCGGTGGGGCATATTCTGGACTTACTTTTTCCGCCGGAAACAGGAGTTGCCCTTTCTCTATCACTTCTATCGAATCAATATCAAGTATAGATATCTGTCCAGATAGGCTCACTTTTATATTTTCGGGTTTGAGGTCTACTAGCACATACTTTCCACTCGCGTGGATTGATTGGACGGCTTGGGCAATTTGGTAGCATAGTTCCATCCGATGCATCAAACCTCGTTTCTGATAACGTGCATACCTTTCCTGATACAGTTGATCCGTTTTGGCGGGCATACGCAGAGAGCAGAGCGTGCTTAGGTCGAGTGCACCCGGTGCTTTGGCCATCGTGAAGCCCACGAATGCCTCTTCTTGGTATAGCATATTTTCTACCCAGATTGTAGAAAGTTTGGAGTGCTCGGCAGGGCGATTTTGGCGTAAATAGTTGATTTTCAGTTCACGGTGCTTGTTTCTTTCACGAGGGTGATAGATTTTAGCCACTTGTGTGTGATACTGGTCAGGATCAGCAATTTCGTATACGCTACCCTCTCCGCCTCGTCCAAAGGGATGCTCCCTTAGCTTAATCAGTTGGTTATCAGAGTTATAGCAACGCATAATTTTCTTAGAGCTTCTAATTAAATTTTACTTATAAATATAAAGAAAAAACATGGATTAAGTAGTTTTTATTTTGTTAATGTGCGGGTAGCCCGAGGTTCTTCTGGTCTTATACCAATCGGGAAGGGTGATGCCTAGTTTGGTCATCTGATGATTTTGCTATGGATCAAGGAAATTGAGTTTGGTCATATTTTAGACCGGATACTTACGTTAATTTTGTCACGTTCTATTTAAAATTTATAATTTTGAAGCTAATAAATTATGAAAACGATCCACCATTATATCGCCGTTGTTCTGGGTTTAGTCTTTTTGCTATTTGCCTACTTTCAGCTTGATGATGCTGATTTTTACCTGTGGGTTCCGATTTACGCGCTGGCCGCGGCATTTTCTTTCGCGGTTTATGCTCGAAAAGCCAATCGCGCGTTGTTGTTAGTAGCGGCAGTGATTGCTTTTATTGGTGCTTTCGTGTATTTTCCCGAGACTTACCACGGAGTGGCAGAGTTTGAGCGTTATCGAGAAGTAGAGTATGCCCGTGAGTCTTTTGGTTTAAGCATCATTGGTTTGTCTATGCTTTATTATTATTTTCTAGTGAAGTAAGACGCATTTGTTGGCTACCAAGGGATATTTCAAAAAAATAGGAGCATCTCCTGTCTATCAAAAAGATTGAAGCATCTAGCTTATTATGTCCATCCAAGTATCCGAATTAAGTAAAATCTACGGCAAGCAAAAAGCAGTCAACCAAATTTCCTTTGAGGTAAATTCTGGTGAAATTTTGGGCTTCCTCGGCCCCAATGGAGCAGGCAAATCCACTACCATGAAAATCATCACCAGCTATCTTGCTCCTACGGAGGGCACGGTTCAGGTTTGTGGCTTTGATGTACAAGAAAAACCCATGGAGGTGCGTCGCCATATCGGTTATTTACCCGAGCACAATCCGCTCTACTTGGATATGTACGTGAAGGAATACCTTCATTTTATTGCCGAATTACACGGCCTTCGAGGTTCTAGGCGAAAAAGTCGCCTGATGGAAATGATCGAGATTTGTGGCCTAACCCGTGAACAGAAAAAGAAAGTGGGCTCGCTCTCCAAGGGCTATCGCCAGCGCGTGGGGCTAGCTCAAGCCTTGATTCACGATCCACCCGTATTGATTTTAGATGAACCAACGACGGGGCTTGATCCGAATCAAATTTTAGAAATTCGCCAGTTGATCAAAGACATTGGTCAGCAAAAAACGGTGATTTTTTCCACCCACATTATGCAAGAAGTCCAGGCCATCTGCGACCGGGTAGTGATTATTAATTTGGGAGAAATCGTAGCCAACAGTTCTGTACAAGAACTGAAAGCTTTGCAAAAGGCAGAAAATATCACGATGGTAGAGTTTGCCCAAGACATTGACACGCAGGCTTTGGCGCAGGTAGAAGGCATCAGTCGGATTGAAATCGTTTCGGATCGCAAATACAAGCTGTTCTCAGCGACAGACGTTGACCTACGTGCTCAGGTTTCTCAGTGGGCCAATGCACATGATTACACGCTAATGGGTTTACAACAAGAAGAAAATACTTTGGAAGAAGTATTCCAGCATTTGACCAAATCTTAAAAAAGGTATGTTTGCCATTTTCAAAAAAGAAATTCGTAGTTTTTTGAGTTCATTAATTGCCTATCTGGTGGTCATTGTTTTTTTGACGGCCATTGGTCTGTTTATGTGGGTTTTTCCCGAGTATAATGTCTTGGACTATGGCTATGCAGACTTGGAAACGCTCTTTATGCTGGGGCCTTATGTCTTTTTGTTTTTGATTCCTGCCATTACGATGCGTACTTTTGCCGAAGAAAAGAAAACGGGGACGATCGAGCTATTGCTTACTCGCCCTTTGCGAGATTGGGATATTATTCTGGGAAAATATTTCTCCAGCCTTAGCCTCGTGTGGTTGGCATTGCTACCTACTTTACTTTATTATTATTCAGTTTACCAGCTGGGCAATCCTGTGGGCAATATCGATACGCCCGGTACGATTGGCTCTTATCTGGGTTTAATGCTGTTGGGAGCTGTTTTCACGTCCATTGGTATTTTTGCTTCTTCCCTGACTGAGAACCAAATCGTTGCTTTTATCCTAGCGGTGTCTTTCTGTTTTTTGATTTATCAAGGCTTTGCTGCTTTTACGAGTTTTAGCGACTCAAACCCCTGGGCTTTTGCTTTGGTGCAGTTGGGAGTGGATTATCATTACAATACCATTCGTAAAGGATTGATCGACTCTAGAGATTTGCTTTATTTTTTTAGTATAATTGCTTTGATGTTATTGGCTACTAAGTTAGTTTTAGGGAGTAGAAAATGGAGCTAGTTTACAAACGAACCCTCCATCATTAGGAAACATCACTTCACACAAGCTATCCGTTGGTTTTTGTTGTCGATCGAATTCATAAAATTTATAAAACCTCCAACCTATGACCTCAAAAACAGATAAGCACTTACAGGCAGATTTGGATGCCGCTAGGGAGTTTTTAAAAGACTTATTAGCCCCCAAAATCAGCGAAAAGGATCAAGATTGGCTCCAACACAAGTTAGACAAAATTAAGCAAGATGGCTTTGGAAGAGCTTTTTTGATGGCCTTCTCGGGAGCGCCACGCTTTATTGGCAAAGAGGCCATCTCTCCTAGCGAAGCAGTTCTACAAAAAGCTGAAGCTCTGAGAACAGGCTTTCGCCCCCAAGCTTGGACAGCCGACCAGACGGTACGCATACTTTTCTTGCTCTATCTCCCCGTGGATAGTCCAGAAGCATACCAAAATAAACTAGATCGTATCTTCGAGACAGCTGATATGAACGAGCAGGTGGCACTTTTCTCAGCTTTTCCGCTCTTAGCTTACCCCGAAAGGCTCATCGCGCGTACCATGGAGGGACTGCGTACCAATATGACCGTGGTATTTGATGCCATCGCCCTTGAAAACCCCTATGCCACGGATTTCTTAGAGGAAGCCGCCTGGAATCAGATGTTCCTGAAAGCTGCCTTCTTAGATCGTCCTTTGTATAGAATCCACGGCGTACAGCAAAGAGCCAATGCGGATTTGGCTCGAATCGTATCGGATTATGCACACGAACGCTGGGCAGCCGGTCGCGTGGTAAGTCCTGAGCTTTGGCGGCCTGTGAGCAAATTCGTAGATCAAACTATTTTAGAAGATTTACAAAAACTCTTTACCCAAGAAGAATTCCAAAAACAGGCGGCTACCTTGGCCTGTGCTCAGAGCGAAAACGAGGAGGCTCAGCGTCTTTTGTCCCAACATCCTGAGTTCTTAGCGCAGGTAGAGAAGGGTGAACTTACTTGGATCACACTTGGTCAAGCTTGGAGGGAGAGTAAAGGAGAAAACTAACTTGCCCCTCCCCAAAACTGGCTTCTTACGTTCTGGTAGTCTAGAACGGTTACAGGAAAGATTTAAGTAAATCATTTATATATACTGAAAATCAATAGCATAGCTCTTGGTTGAATGCCTGCGGCTCCCTGCTTTCATCTACAAACCAATCTAATTCATAAAATGGATACAGCTCAAGATCTGATTTTTATCGACCCTCATGTACATATGACCTCCCGTACTACCGATGACTACGAAGCCATGCGTGCGGCGGGTGTCGTAGCTATCATTGAACCCGCTTTTTGGCTGGGACAACCTCGTACCACGGTGGGAGCTTTCAAGGATTATTTCAGCAGTTTGATTGGCTGGGAAAGATTTCGTGCCAGTCAGTTTGGTATTCGCCATTATTGCACGATCGGCCTCAATTCCAAAGAAGCCAATAACGAAGCCCTGGCCGAAGAAGTGATGGAACTCCTCCCCTCTTTTGTCCTCAAAGAAGGCGTAGTGGGCGTGGGTGAAATTGGCTATGATGATCAGACCGAGGCCGAAGACAAATATTATCGCCAACAAATTGAGCTTGCAGTGGAGGTTAATCTTCCTATTCAGATTCACACTCCCCATCGTGATAAAAAAGCTGGCACTTCTCGCAGTATGGATGTGATTGAAGAAATGGGAGCCAAACCCGAAATGACCATTGTTGATCATAACAACGAAGAAACCGTCAAGGAAGTACTCGATCGGGGTTACTGGGCGGCCTTTACCATTTATCCTTATACCAAAATGGGCAATGAGCGCATGGTAGAAGTGGTCAAACAATACGGCACCGAACGCATTATCGTCAACAGTGCCGCCGATTGGGGCATCAGCGACCCCCTGGCTGTCCCAAAAACGGCCGCCCTGATGCTGGAAAAAGGGCTGACCGAAGCTGATGTCAAAAAGGTGTGCTACCAAAATGCCCTCGATGCTTTCGGACAAAGTGGTCAAATGAAAGAAAGCGATTGGTTAGAGGCCGACGAGGTAGACCAAAGCCGCAAATTCGAAGGCAGTGGCATCCTGCGTGGTGGCCAAGACCCTCGAGCTGAGCGTCGCAAAGCAAAGATTATTGAATAAATACAGCGGGCAAGTTGCAGATTTCAGGTCGTAAGTTGAAAATAGTTCATCTTCAACTAGCTCGGCCAAGATACTCAGTACCATCACAACATCTGGGTTATCTATGATCTGCAACTTGTAATCCATGAACTGCAACTTATGAAAACCCTGCTTGCTTATCTCCGACTGATGCGCCCAGCCAATATTGTCACGGCGGTGGCCGATATTATGCTAGGTTTTGCTGTTTCGGGCTGGCTAATTTGGCAACCTGAACAGGCTTGGTGGGCTTATAAATGGATGAATGCAGAAGCACTGGGTTGGTTGGTGCTATCTACCGTAGGGCTTTACGGAGGAGGCGTGGTGCTAAATGATGTACTCGATTACAAATTAGATCAAGTAGAGCGTCCCGAACGCCCCCTGCCGAGTGGGGCTGCTTCCCTGAGCGGAGCCATTACCTTGGGAAGCCTGCTCTTGTTAGGAGGGATTATAGCTGCCAATCAGGTCAATATTTGGAGCGCAATGATTGCTTTTGCGATCTCGGTTTTAGTAATCATTTACGATAGCACGGCCAAACATCACGTATTCTTTGGTCCTCTAACGATGGGGTCGTGCCGAGGTGCTAATTTGCTCCTGGGGATTAGTGCGTCCCCTGAGATGCTGAATGAATGGTGGGGAATGGCGTTGATTCCATTGATATACATCGCGGCTATTACTTTGATTAGTCAGGGAGAAGTACACGGTGGCAATATCACGGCACTGCGTTTGGCAGTCTTGATGTACGGATTAGTCGTATCTGCTATTTTGTATTTGTCTTTTCTAAATCCGTACAGTTTTTGGATGATTTTGCCCTTTTTGGGACTTTTGAGCTACTTGATTTTCCCTCCACTACTGGCCGCTATGCAAGATTTACAAGCCCCCAAGGTATTCAAGGCTGTCAAGGCAGGGGTGCTGGCTTTGATTGTCTTGGATGCTTCTCTTTCTGTCAGTTTCGCGGGTTGGCCCTATGGGATTTTAGTACTATTATTGTTACCGCTATCCCTAGGATTGGCGAAACTTTTCGCTGTGACATAAAGTTTTTTATAAAAATGCTCCTAAAACTTACTCTTCAGCTATCCGTCTTACTCATCATACTTGTTTAATTCTGCATCCTAAATTTGTATATATCCATGAGATCAATCAGTCAAGATTTTGTAGTACCCTTCTCTTACCAAACTTACTTCACAGAGGGTTTATTCAAGCCTAATAATCTTCTTTTCCGCAAAGCATTTGAAGACGATGGGCATCGCAAAAGCCGCAAAATGCTTTTCATCATTGATGAAGGCGTCACTGCTCATCATCCCGAACTCCAAAAAGAGATTTTGGAGTATATGCACCTGCACAAAGATGCTTTTGAACTCAAAACCTCCCCCATCATTGTACCCGGAGGAGAGCAGGCCAAGAATGATCCTGAGCTGGTCAATTATATTCTCAAAGAAATTGACGAATTTGGTATCTGTCGGCATTCTTACGTGGTGGCTATCGGGGGCGGAGCCGTGCTGGATATGGTCGGTTATGCCGCAGCGGTCGCCCACCGAGGTGTTAGGCTGGTACGAATACCGACCACGGTATTATCGCAAAATGATTCGGGAGTAGGGGTCAAAAATGGGGTGAATGCTTTCAATAAGAAAAATTTCTTAGGCACTTTCAAGCCTCCTTTCGCGGTGATTAACGATAGCGATTTCTTAAAAACTCTAGAAATGAGAGATTGGCGAGGTGGAATTTCCGAAGCCATCAAAGTAGCACTCATCAAGGATAAAGTATTTTTTGAAGAAATAGAGCAAAATCATCAAGAACTCTCAGAACGCGACCAGACCGCAATGGACTCGCTTATTTTCCGATGTGCCGAGTTGCACGTAGATCATATTTCAGGTGGCGATCCCTTCGAGATGGGTTCTTCTCGTCCTCTGGATTTTGGGCACTGGGCCGCACATAAATTAGAACAATTAACCCAATATCAACTCCGACACGGGGAAGCCGTTGCCATCGGGATTGCCTTGGATGTTACTTATTCTTATCTCAAAGAAATGATTAGCCGCGAAGATTGGGAGCGAATTATTCAATTATTTGAAAATCTGGGCTTCGATCTTTATCACCCTGAGCTTTCGGCACAACCCATAGATCATCCTCGTTCTATCCTGAGAGGGCTGAGCGAATTCAGAGAGCACCTAGGCGGCGAATTGACCATTATGCTCCTCGATGAGATTGGCCATGGAGTGGAAGTACACGAGATGGATCACGAGTTGGTTCAACAAGCAGTCTTGATGTTAAAAGAAAGACAAAGTGAAAGAGTCGTTACGCTGGGCTGATTTGAGCGCAACTTGATCACGTTTCTTTTTATTTTTTTAAATGTATGCAAATTAATTCTAAGTGGCATTTAACCTACTGTACCAATATTCATCCCGGAGAAAGTTGGGAAGAGGTCAAGGCAGGATTACATACCTACCTACCTGAGATTAAGGCATGCGTATCACCCGAAAATGCTTTGGGTATCGGCCTTAGATTGTCTGCTTTGGCAGTAGAAGAGCTTCAAAATCCAGATGCCTTATCTGCCTTTAAGAAGTGGCTGAGGGAGCATGATTTGTACGTGTTTACCATGAATGGCTTTCCCTATGGAGGTTTTCATCGTCAAGTCGTAAAAGACGCGGTTCACGAGCCAGACTGGACAAGCCCAAAACGGCTCGCCTACACCCAACTTCTTTTTGACACCCTGGCCGAATTGCTTCCCGAAGGAATAGAAGGAGGCATTTCTACCTCTCCTCTCTCCTACAAACCCTGGCATCGTGGTTTAAAAAATAGAACTGAGTATGCCTTTGAACAGGCTACCAAGCATTTACTGGTGATGCTGGATTATCTCATTGAACAAGAGGAAAAAACGGGTAAGTTTATGCACTTAGACATCGAACCCGAACCAGATGGCTTACTAGAAAATACCCGAGAAGTTTTAGATTATTTTCAGGACTGGCTGCTACCCAAAGGGATTGAATATCTGCATCGCTCCAAGGCCTTGACTGCTCACGAAGCAGAAAGACTTATTAAGCGGCATATTCAGATCTGCTACGATGTATGCCATTTTGCCGTAGCCTTTGAAGACCACCGAGAGGCATTGAGCCGTTTTCAGGAAGCAGGGATTCAGATTGGAAAATTTCAAATTAGCTCCGCCCTCAAAGCAGATTTTAGGGAACAAGATGATCTTGATTTGTTGAATGCGCTGGCACCGTTCAACGAGTCTACTTACCTGCACCAGGTAATGGAACTGAAACAAACCCACCAGTTCGTGCAATATCCAGATCTACCTCTGGCGCTTGACCTCTATGAGCCTGAAAGGATCGAGGAATGGCGAGTTCACTTTCATGTTCCGATTTTTATGGAAGAGTACGGGGTACTGGCTTCTACTCAGAGCGACATTCTGGAAGTATTCCAGTTATTGAAAGAATACAGCTATTCTTCCCATTTGGAAGTGGAAACCTACACTTGGGATGTACTCCCCAAAGATTTACAAGTAGATTTGACCAGTTCTATCGAGAGGGAATTGAAATGGGTCAAAACACATTTGCTTGAATAAAATCCTTGGCTAAAAACTAACTACTAATGACTCTCTAAACTTCACACAAACTTCATATTTCACCTACCTATTTTTCTATAAATTCGCCTGCGCCTTAAGTCTTTCCGAGACCTAGAAGGTTTGTATTATATTAAGAAAATATCCCATGGAACAAGCATTTATAGAAGAAGTACGCGCTTTTTACGAAGAAGCCCTAAGAGCATACTGGACAAGAAAATACGAGGCTTACCAACGCGATGAAGAAATTGAGGAGCGTTTTCTGCAAGCGCAAGAGATTGAATTTACCACCAAAGGGCCACTTAAAAATTCGCTGGAAGAAGCTTATCTCTATTATTTTCAAGATGTGCAACAAGCAGATTTTGGCAACGTGTATCTGCTCCGACAAGAAGTGTCTGATCGGGTTACCTACGCTGTACATGTGACGACCGATGGAGATGATGGCTGGTTAGAAGTCTACGGTGGTTTAGGACAACTACTTGGAGCCGCCCGACGCTACATCGAGTTATTAGCTTGGGATCACGTGTATTGCGTGCGCTGTACCGTACAAACCGGAGGGTTCCCCAAGGCGCTG
>CAZKBP010000053.1:0-28722 GCA_964551015.1 uncultured Cytophagaceae bacterium
GTTGAGAAGGCTCGTACAAGCTATTTATTTGAGCATTAAATTCTACATATTGTAGAAATAGCGAGGTAAAAAATTACACGCTAATGAATGTGGAATGAGAATACTAGGAGAAGAGAGCTACAAACAGGATTTTTCTACAATAGAGTAGCTACTTTTCAACGCGACGTAGAAATTGTTCTCCAATGCGTGGCTGGTCTTTATGCTTTTGCTCTCTGGTAAGTATCTGATTTTAAATGCCTAAGCTAGATAACCCGAGTTTGGCTTGAATATTTGTATGCTAATCATGAAGCAATTTTTACAACAGCATCATTTCTTCTAAAAAATATCACTCTATGAATCGCTATAAACATAAAGCTAAAAGTTATCTGCCCTCCTTCCTCAAGAATGAGCAACAACTCGAAAAATTTGCTCGCTTTGGCTACATCGCCAAAGGAGTGGTCTATTGCATTGTGGGTATTTTGGCTGCCTCTGCCGCTTTTACTGCCGGAGGCCAAACTACAGGTAAAAGTGGAGCAGTCGAGGAGATTCTCCAACAGCCCTTTGGGCAAATCCTGCTCTTTTTGGTAGCTGTGGGTTTGCTCGGGTACGTCGCTTTCAGAGGTACTCAAGCCATGATGGGAAATCTAGGCAATAACGACGACAAAAAAGAGATGGCCAAAAGAATCGGATACGTGGCCAGTGCGATTTCTTATTTGGCTCTCTCCGTCTATTCTTTTTACTTAATTTTCAGTAATAGCGGTGGCGGTGGTGGAGGTAGCTCCAAGAAGTCCTTGATTGCTACTGTTCTCGATTGGCCGGCTGGTTCGTTCATTATTGGTATCATCGCCATTGGTATCCTGATCAAGGGAGTATATCAATTTTACAAAGGGGCTACCGAGAAATTCAAGGAAGACATTCGTACAGGTGGCTCAAAAATCAGAGATATGTACGAAAAAGTTGGCAAAGCAGGGTATATTTCCAGAGGAATAGTCATCTGTATTTTAGGTTATTTTATGATGAAGGCCGCCTTAGAATCCAACGCTAATTCGGCCAAAGGTACAGGTGGCGTATTTGATTTCTTACAAAGTACAGGTGGCCCTTGGCTAATGGGATTGATTGCTTTGGGAATTATTGCTTACGGAATTTTTATGTTCGTAAAAGCCCGCTACGGCAAGTTGAAGCAAAATTTTGCATAAATCAGAGTTCAATATATAAGTTTAGTTCAGATTTACATTCGCAAATCTGCTTTCCTTTGGGGAGCGGATTTTGTTTTTATAAAAAAAATCAGGCACGCTTTATAAGCGTGCCGTAAGGAGCATAATACTTAAAATTCCAGAAATTTAATGCTTGTGATGCTAAACGGCCATCGCTCCTGATTAAAAAGCCTTTTGAAATTTACCCAAATAGCGCATAACTTCACGAACACGATGTTGCTGATACAATAATTTTGACCTGGTAGTAGATAGTATTTCGTGCTGACCCAATAGCCCTTGGTAGGCGTCTAGAGCTATTTTTTCTCCTTGATAAGTTTCATCTAATATTTCGGGTTGGCTACGATGGTGAAAGAGTTGGCTTGCATTCACCCATAAATGCTCGAAGTAGCCTACTTTTTTGCCCAATGCGGTTTGCTCAAGGTCTATGCTTAAATACTGTGCTTCCTGACAAATTTCTTCTAAGAAAGCTCCTCTTTGATAAGCAAGCATTTGATAAAAACCGCCTAAATCACTTCCCTTGAGGCACAAGGATGCCTTTTGGTAGCCCATATATGCATCTCTGCAGATATCATGGATATGACTTAGTTCTTCTTGAATCTTACTTTTTTTCATAAAGCTTAAAAAATTGTTTTATTAATAGTTTGCATAAGCTAGGCCAGCGATTCAGACCCAATCTTTAATCTTTGAAGTATTGATAATTAAAGCTTTGAACAATACACATTTAGATTTTCTCGTCAGAAATGAAAACAGCGTGACTACACTCCATTTTTTGCTAGCGAAATGTGTAAAATTGTACACGATATAAGAATTTTGCAGAACTACTCTGGGAATTTTCTTCAACTAAATAAAGACCAAATCCATAGGAAATGTTTTGAGTTATCAGCTTATTTAGAAAGAAACTTTTGGCAAAAAGCGATGCATTGAGTTAGTGATGCACGTGAATCGTATGTTATCTCCCAATGATTTTGATTAGGTTTTCAGACCTTTTGTGATCCTGCTTGTTCACTAAAAAAAAGAAACTATGAACTCATTCTCGGATATGAACACGTACGCCAAGCGAGTTTTGATTGCCGCAATGGTCGTCTCGCTGGTCATTTTGGGAATACTTTTCCTAGCCAAAGCATTCAAAGTACTCTTACTTATTTTTGCGGCCACTTTGCTTTCTATTTTTTTTCGGGGAATTGCTCGCTGGCTCGACCACCGCACGCCGTGGAACATGCAATGGAATTTATTGGTAGCGGTCTTAGGAACTTTGATGATTGCGGGCGGAGGAATCTGGGCTTTATCTCCCAGCATTGCTGAGCAGGTGAGCAAATTGAGCCAAAAAGTACCCCAAACCATTGAGGAAACCCAAAAAGAGCTGGAAAAGAAAGAATGGGGCAAAAAAGTAGTGAATTATATCCAGCGACAAGATTTACTCAAACAGACTCAGGGTCAGGCGCAAAAGTTTTTTTCGGCCGTTTTTGGTATTTTCGGGGTGATTGGTGATTTGTATGTGATTCTATTCATGGGCTTGCTGATTATGGCGAATCCTCGCCCCTACGTACAAGGTTTTATTTATCTTATTCCAAAATCAGGGAGAGAACGAACTGCGGAGGTCATCGATACCCTTGACCATGCCTTGCGAAACTGGCTAGCAGGCAAGCTCTTATCCATGTTGATTGTGACCATTTTTACCTGGATTGGCTTGTGGATCGTGGGCATCCCTTTGTCTTTGGTGCTGGGACTTACAGCGGGTCTTTTTGCCTTCGTACCCAATTTTGGCCCTTTGGCGGCACTGGGTCTGGGCTTGATCGTAGCCGCTTCGCAAGGTGCTTCGGCGATGCTCTGGACGGCCATTATTTATCAGGGTGTGCAATTTGTAGAAAGCAATTTTCTTACGCCCTATATCCAACAGCGCATGATCTCCTTGCCCATGGCGATGGTGCTGATTGCCCAGTTGGTACTCGGTGTATTTTCGGGAGCATTAGGTCTAATTCTAGCCACGCCTGTATTTGCCGTGCTGATGGTATCCATCAAAATGCTGTACGTAGAAGATGTATTAGGAGATCACTCCTTCAAGCTCGAGCCACAGAAATAAGATAAATTTAGTCTTCCTCTTTCAATCTCTCGATTTCGCTTTTGAGTTCTTCAATCATATTCTCAAGCCGAGAAAATTTTTCAGAATTATGCGGGGTAGTATCAAAAGTTGAAGTAATCTTAGCTTCAACGACCCAAACTTCCAAAATCTCTGATCTAGTGAGATGGATATCTTGGTAGCGTGCATTATCGCTCCTAAGAATTAACGTCTCTTCGTCTTCTGCCGAAACAACTACGCGTTTGGCCAAAAATTCCTCCTCCGTGACTATCACACAAATTATATCTGCAGAAAAGACTTTCCAATCTTCCAAGCGTTCACACACCACGATTTCCCCCGGGTAGAGCGCAGGAACCATGCTCTTGCCCTCTATCTCGAACATGCGGTACTCTCCGTCTTCGAAACCAGGAATCTGATAAACTTCTAAGCCATCGAGGTGCTTTTTCTTATTCATACCATCGATATAACCGGCCACCGCCTCTTGACGGACAAATGGAATGAGTGTTGGCTGACTTTGCATAGTTTTTATACTTTTTGCTTACTTGTCTGAGAAACTATGGGAGTTATACTGGGCTTCACACGAAAATAGAAACGTGCTTATTTTCATTTTATTATACCTTAATATCTTGTCTAAGTAAATTATTTTTTCCTTACACAATAATTTGAGACTTGCGCCTTCACTTTTAAAAATAAGAATAATCAAATTATTTCTTGATTTATATCTATACGAATTGACTAAAAATCTGGTCTATCTCTATGTATTAACCAGATAAATCCCTTAGTTATGTTCAAATCTATTTGTAAAACCATTGCTTTTTTTCTATTCACCAGTTTATTGTTCTGCTCTTGTGAGCTAATTGAACTTACCCAAGAAAATGCTCTGCGCGTAAGCGCTTCGGGTTCGTCCAGTAGTCTTTATTTTACGGCGCGCAATCTGAGTGGTCGCGATCTAAACAATGTTCGCTGGCACGTTAGTGTGGTCAGTGAAGACCAAGAAAGCTTGGGTAGCTACCGAGGAACGCTCAGAAATTTGGGAAACGGTCTTTCTCTTTCCGAATCGATCAGTTTTAATGCTTGCCCCTGTTCACGTGCCCACTGTGCCTTCATCACCTTAAAATGGGAGAGCAAAAGAGGGCGAACCTGCTATGAATGGTGCACGGTCTATTTGTAAAAGCCTTCTTTTCAGCCTCTGAGCGGGGCTACTTCTCCAAAAAATCCTCAGGTTTCAATCTAAGCCTGAGGATTTTTTATCTTTCTACCCAAAGCTGGGAACCTATGCCTCCGAGAAAGAGTTAGTATTTTACCGAACGTTTGATAACTAGAAAAATCCAATAACCAACGTGAGACCACCCAGTATAGACGACCAAACTCTTTACGAAAAGTTAATGAGCGTACTGCGTGCCAAGGGCTACGACGGCTCAAGTCTGGCTGATTTGGCCCAAGCTTCGGGCTTAGCCAAGGCAAGCCTCTATCACAGATTTAAGAATAAAGAACAGATCGCCTCGGTGGTATTAGATTATGCCAAAGATTGGGTCAAAGCGCATATTTACGAGCTTTTGCTCAAAAACTCACTCCGCCCCGAAGAAAGACTCAAACAGGTGCTGATTAATATAGAATACTTATATGGTGAAGGGGAAAAAATTTGCATCCTGCGTGCTATGTCTCTCAAAACTGGACTGGAGCTATTTGGTGAGCAAATTCAGGAAAGTATGCAGTACTGGATCGATGGTTTTAGTCATCTGGCCAGAGAATTTGGCTTTTCTGAAAAATTAGCTCAGGAAATGGCGCATCAAGCTTTGATTCAAATACAAGGAAGCTTGGTGGTTTCCAAAGGTTTAGGCTCCAATCAATACTTTAAAAATGCCTTGAAAACTATTGAAAAAATGTTTTTAGAAAAATAATTATTTTACCGATCGTTCAGTAATCACAATCCAAAACCCCACAAATCTCATGGAAACGACCTATCACAGCGGAGAAATTGAAGTCCAAAAAATGGCAGGCGAAACACAAATGGCTCAGCGCAACGAGAAAATAATTGGCGATGCCATCATCCGAGGAGCCATTAATTTTATAGAAAAACAACCCACGGCCATCCTGACTAGCGTAGACGCACAAGGTGGTATCTGGGTTTCGCTCCTGGTGGGCGATTTTGGCTTTGTCAAAGTGGCAGACGAGCAAACTTTGACCTTTGATAAGTCCAAGATTCACAGCACATCAGCCGATATTTTTTACCAAAATATTCAAAACAATCCCGAAGTGGGTTCGCTCTTTATTGAGTTAGACAGCCGCCGGCGATACCGCGTGAATGGTAAGATAGAAAGTACAGATGAACAGTTCATCTTGCGGGTGCAGGAGGCTTATCCCAATTGTCCCAAGTATATTCAGCGTCGGGTAGTTTCTTTGCCGGAGCATTTTCAAGCCACACGACCTGAGATGAGCCAAGGGCAACAGTTAGGTGAAACTGAAAAGTTCTGGATGAGCCAAGCCGATACTTTTTTTGTAGGCAGCCAAAGCATAGAGGGTAAGGTAGACGCATCGCATCGAGGCGGTAACGCGGGTTTTGTAGAAGTTTTAGAAGGTGGTGTTTTGAGAATCCCTGATTACCAAGGCAATAGCATGTATAATACTTTGGGAAACCTTGTCCAGAATCCCAAAGCGGGATTGTTGTTTATTGATTTTGAAAAGGGAGAGACTTTGCAATTAACCGGTAAAGCCGAACTCGCTTTTGGGCAAGACTCGGAAGCTGATCTGGAAAAAAGCACAGGCACGGGGCGTTTTTGGCTTTTCCGTACGGAGCAGTGGATGCGTACCCGCCATCACCACCAAGTAGCCTGGGAATTCCTAGATTATTCGCCTTTTAATCCTTAAGTAATGCATCTGTTATTCCCAAAAAAAACAAGACGATGATTAGCCTGACCATTTCTCCACAAGACCCCCGACAAGAATTTCTTCAAGAGAAACTGGAAAGCCTTTCGCTCGCTCGGAGGGTTTCCTTTGATACAGGTGCTCAGCTTCCTATCTTGGTGCACAACGGCAAAACCTATCAAGGCTTGGCATCGGTGCAAGCTTATTTGAACGAGCTAGAAAATTTGGTGGCAGATTGGTACGAATGTACCTGTGATAAATATGATTTTTAGATGAACGGGCTTATGGTCTCTCCAGTCTTCTCCAATCTGTATCTTGGAAAATCTCGATGGTATCCCCTCCTTCTGCCCACAGGTAGCGCAGATCTGGTTCCAAAAACAAAAGTTTAAGGTTTTGGATCTGCACGTCTCCGTACACGTGAAGGGTATCTTCCAAGAGATAGTAAGTCTGCCCTTGGGTTTGAGCCTCAGGAACGGGTGCCTGGTAATAGCGCAAAACGGGGCGTTGCCGAGAAGCAGCTTGATCACTTCCAGAGAAGCCCATGCTTTGCTTGTAAATATACTCTGGGATCATGAAAAGCTGTGGAGCCTGAGCCTGCTGATTTTCAGAATTCTTAGGTTGGAGGTTCGCTGGCTGCGCCGTATCACGGCTCTGGGCTTCAAGCGTGGGGCTATTATCTTGAGACAAAGTTTCAGGCTCAGAGGAGGCAGCGATTTGTTCTTGATTGGTATCGGCTGGGGATAAATTTTCTTCCGCAGACGACATCGGCGCTGGTGGCGAGTTGAGCCAATACAAGGCCAGCCCCACGAGCACGAATAAGCTGATGGCCATGATCCATCTACCGGGTTGTTGCCAAAAGAAGTCTCCTCCCCTACTTCCATCTGGGCCGATGAGGTCTGGATTTTTTTCCAGAATATGGTGGATTTGCCGACGATACTTCTCTTCGTGCAGGGTAGAAGTAATCCAGCGGTGTGCTTCTTGTTGCGTTTCCAATTCAGTTTTGAGGGCTCGGTCTTGCCCGAGCTTTTCTTCAAAAAACTGACGTTCCTGATGATTTAGGGTATGTTCTAAATATCTCTCGACCCACTCGGATTGATTTTCTTCATTAATTTTCATAATAGCATCACGATTACTCTGTTTTCTTTAATTTTTGTTCTAATAATTTCTGTAGTTTTTTTCTACACCCAGATATTTTCTTACGGATAAACCCATTCGTATTCCCAAAATGCTTGGCCACTTCGTCGCTGGTTCGCGGTTTTTGATCTTGTAAAATGGGGAAGTACTTGAACCTGAGCACTTCCTGACAAGAACCGCCGAGTTTTTCCAAAAGTTCTTCCAGCAGTTTGAAGTTCAATTTTATCTCTTCCTCCTCAGGATAGTAGGTTTCCGAAGGTTCTTCTCCTACGGTTTCGATTAGAAGCGATTTTTGCTTTTGGCGTGTTCGCTCCAACAAAGCATTTTTACAAATCCCAAAGAAATATTTCTCAAGGCTGGTATGGAGTTGAAAGCTTGTTTTTTCTACCTTTTGCATCAGGCGAATGTAAGCTTCCTGAATGATTTCCTGTCTCACTTCTCGGCTATCTATCCAGAAATCGCTATACTTTTTCTGGATAAATCTTTCCAAGGGCCGGCTCACTTGTTTGATGAGCGCGATGGCGATTTCTTCACGACGTTGCTCAGGGCCTTGCCGTAATTCTTCAATGCGTTTATCTTGTTTCATGAGTTATATTCTGGCTTTTTCTGATGGTTTTCTTTTAAAACCTTGTGTTATTCTTCCCAAAACCAAGCCCAACCTAGTACACGACCTTCTTTGACCTCAAAGAGAATTTGCGCGTCATTGTAGCGATAAAAAGCATCGCCCAGACTATCAGGATTGGTTCCTGGATCTGGCTTACCATATACTGAGAGCAGTTTTTCTAAGGAATCTCCCACGCGTATGCCCAGCCCCGAAGTTCCTTTAAAACTTGGTTTGACAAACAACACCCCTCGTTTGACCCGGCGGTTCGTTCGCCAATCTTGGTAAAGGATGGTTGCTTTTTGGTAAGTTTGGTGTGGTTGCGTATTCGAGAAAAAGTGAACGCTTAGCAAGGGGTCAGCCCAGAGCGCTTCGGGGCGGCTACCTGACTCGGCCCAGTGGATACCTTGGCTTTGGATGGCTTGTGTTTCTTTGGCTGGCAAAAGTTGGTTAAAATTACCCGGAAGTTTGATTTCTTTTTCAGCCTCCTGACAAATGGTTCTCAGTTCATACGCGTTTAGTTCGGTAGAAATTTCTGGAAATTCTCCTTCTCTTTCCAAAATAGCCCGATAAAATTGTTGATTATAACGAGCCACTCGGCTCCCTGAGGTTGCTACTTGATTGAAAGAAGTGAGTGCTAATGATGACTGATTTTGCCACGCTTGTAAAATGCCCTGTACCACCTGAGAGGAAGTCGACAGAGTCGGTTGGAACAAGCGAATGTTATCAATCTCTCGCTGGGCGGGTTCCAAGCGTCCCTGCAAGAAATACAGAATCGCCAAATTAGTATGCGGATGTTCGTAGCGAGGGTTTTTCTGCAGAGCTAGTCTAAAAAAATCTTCTGCTTCTTTCTGAAGAGCCTCTGGATTATCAAAAGGGGGCGGAGCGGCCACGGTCGAGGCTCGTAACTGATGGATATCAAAACTCAATGGATACTGAAACCAGCTCCGAGGGTTACTGGGGTCTAGGGAGCGCAGGTAAGCTGTCAAGTAAATGACGCCCAAGTCATTACAAATACTTTCGTGGGTATACCCTCGGTCATAAATATAGAGAAAACAACGCGTGGCGTGCGCGTACTCCCCTTGTCCGAAGAGAAAAGAAGCCGTGCGAAAAATATCGGGCAGATTTCGTTCCTGAAAACTTCTTATTTTCTCTTGACTCGCTTGTAAGCGTACTTGTTTGCTCGGGTAAGCCTCTCGATTAAGTTCTGGATAATAGGTGTACACCAACTCGAAGAGCGCGGCTACCAAGCTTTCGTCTAGGGTATATCCGGCCAAGCGAGCACGGAAAAAGGCTTCCTGATCGGCCTGAATCTCAAGCGAAATACGCAATTCAGGGTTTAAGCTGGAGTAATTCTCAAAAAAACCACGATGATAATAGTGGTGTGCTAGTTCGTGTGCCAAGACAAAGGCTAGGCTTGCTTCATAGGCCACGCCTTGAAATTGCGCCTTTAAGTGATCGAGGAGGCGGCTATCCAGGTAGATATATCCTGCCTGTTTGATCAATCTATATTCGGCAGGTACGGAAGCAGGCTCAATTTTTAGTGCGGGCTTCCGAAGCTCGTAATTGCCAAAATAAGGAGCAATCCGATCCCGAATTTCCCTGATTCTGGCCTCTTCGGGGTGCGGCTGCGCGCAGGTAGTTTGTAAAAAATTTAGTCCGATCCAGAGGTACATGCATCCTATCAATGATTTATGAATAAATTTTTGAAAATTTGATTGAAGATTCATAGATTCCACTACGCTTTTCATGAACAGGTGATTTTAGGTTGGCTTTGTTACCCCCTCTATTCAAAAAATAGTTTAAGGTATTCATTAGCTCACAGCTATGACCAAAAATAAAAAAATTTCACGGTTAGGGTGTAACAAATCATGAATTCACACACTATTTGGCAGAAGCTACCCTAAAAAGCCTTGCTTCTATTCCCATTGAATGGCCTAACTAATAAATGCTTTCCATAAAAACGCGTATTCTCTTATGAGAAAATTATTGATATTACTGATTGGCTTCTGTGCCATTTTCCATTTGAGTATTGCCCAAGATTTTCCCCAAAATCCTAATCAGACGGATCCGACCGGGAAGAGGCAGGGCAAGTGGACAATCCTTTACGATGCTGACTTTGAGCTAGTCAATGATACCAATCAAGCTACATTTTACCGGATCGTTACCTATCAAGCGGGTAGGCCGATGGGCAGAGTGGTGGATTATTACAGAAATGGGCAAGCACAAATGGTGGCTGATTCTATATTCAATCAAGAGCCAGAGAGTTATCATGGAGAAGTAACTTACTACCGAGAGGATGGTAGCAAGGAGACAGTTTTCCTGTTTGATGAAGGTTTACTAAAGCAAGAGACTTCCTTTCATCCCGATGGCCGTGTAGCAGAGGAAAAGCAATATCCTTATTTTCTGGGTAAAAATAAAGAAGAAGAAGGTTGGCAGAACTTGATGGAAAAAGGCGTAGCAGCTTATCAAGCCGCAGACTATGCTCAGGCTTTGGAGCTAATCAAGCAAGCCAAAATCCAAGCCAAAAAAGAGTTTGGAACCCAACATGAAAATACAGCCACGACTTATTTCGTCTTAGGCGCTCTTTACCGTGTTCAGGGAGATTATAGCCATGCTTTGAACGAACATCAAAAAGCTTTGAAAATTAGACTGAAATTATTTGAGAAAAATCACCCCGAAGTAGCACAATCTCATAATAATCTAGGCATTGTCTATGCCCGACAAGGTAATTACCGCCGCGCCATAGAGGAACATCAAGAAGCCTTAGAGATCAGACGGGCTCTCTATGGCGAGAATCATCTGGAAGTAGCAGAATCTTACGGCAACTTAGGGCTAGTTTACGATGCCCAAGGAGATTATCCTCGTGCCTTGAAGACCTATCAGCAAGCATTGAAAATCAGAACAGCTACCCTCGATAAAAATGACTTTAGAATAGCCCTAGGCCATAATAATCTTGGCGTCGTGTACGTGAATCTAGGTAATTACGCCAAAGCACTGGAGGAGCATCAAAAAGCCCTGAATATCCGCCTAGTCGCTTACAACCAAGATCATCCAGAAGTAGCGGATTCCTATCATAACCTAGGCACTGTGTATAGTTATCAGGGTAAACACGATCGTTCTTTGCAAGAATACCAAAAGGCTCTTGATATTTTCTTAGCCACTTACGGCGAGATGCACCCAGATGTAGCCCAGACCCTGATTAATATGGGGCTTGCTTACCATCGTTTGGACAAGCCCAAGCAAGCACTGGAGTTTTATAAAAAGGCTTTGGAAATCAAATTGGCTATTTATCCTGAAAATCATCCGCAAATAGCCAGCGCTTACGGTCACCTCGGCTCGGTGTATTATTATCAAAGTGATTACGATCAAGCTCTGGCAAATCACCAAAAAGCGCTGGACATTCGCTCTAGGATCTTTGACGAAAACCATCCAGAGTTGGGGGAATCTTATTACGGCATCGGAACTATTCACAGCTATCAAAAAAATTACTCGAAAGCCTACCAATTTTACCAAAAAGCATTTCGTAATCAGCTATTTCAAATTAATCAAAATTTTAGAGTCCTCTCCGAGCGGGAGAAAGCCTTATTTTTCAAAAAGCTGAGTACCAATTTTGAAGTTTATGCTGACTTTCTTAGCAAGGCTTATTCAGAAATCCCCGAACTCACGAGCTGGATTTACAATCTCAGGTTGGCTACCAAGGGCATTCTTTTTCAATCCAGCCAAAAAGTCCGCCGCCGTATTATTGGTAGTGGGGATAGCCTCTTGATTGCAAAATTCCAAGAATGGCAGTACTGGCGTGAGCAGCTTGCAAATGCCTATACTTTAACCAACGAGGAAAAACAACAAAAGGGCATCGATCAATCTGGGTTAGAGAATACCGTCAACAAAATCGAGCAGGAGCTGTCTAAAGTCTCCCAAATTTTTGCACAGAACAGCGATACCACCCGATATACTTGGCGAGATATTCAGCAACAACTGCAACCCAAAGAAGCTGCGGTAGAGATCATTCGCGTAGCTCATTACGAAAAAACCAGAACAGATTCCATCCTATACTTAGCCTTAATTATCCGGCCAGAAACCCAAGAGCAACCTGAGTTGGTGATCCTTCCTCATGGGAATGAATTAGAAGGGAAGTACCTGTATAGTTATCTTAATCGAATCCAAGCGCAAACCACCGACCAGATGAGCTATCAGCACTACTGGCAAGCAATCGCCCAAAAGCTTGGGGGTATCGAGAAAATATACCTCTCCGGCGACGGCGTGTACCATCAAATTAGCCTCAATACTTTACAAAACCCCTTGACTAAAAAATATCTGTTGGAAGAAGTACAAATCCAACGCATTTCCAGTACCAAAGATTTAGTGACTAATCCCGTGTTGCCCAGTTCCTCCCCTAGTGCCTTGCTGATGGGTCGCCCTACATATGATCTGGAAGTTGTCAAACACCAAAAGGTCATTCAAACCTATCAGTCCCAGAGAAGTACCGAAGCTTCGGGCTTCAATGCGGTCCAGGAAATTGCAGAAACCAAGTTGGCTGATTTGCCAAACACCGAGGTTGAGGTTCTCCAGATTCATCAACAGCTTCAAGCGCAGAGCTGGCTTTTAGACACTTATCTGCAGGAGAACGCCCTCGAGGAGGTACTCAAGCGAGCGCGTAGTCCTCGCCTTCTGCACATCGCTACCCATGGTTTTTTCTTCGAGAATTCAGATCAGCGTCTTCCAGAAAAAACGGCACTCAACCCTATGCTTCGCTCGGGTTTGCTACTCGCGGGTGTCCGCACTTATGCGCAAAAGCGTGAGGCTTACGAACAAGAGGTAGAAGATGGCCTCCTGACTGCCTACGAAGCTGCTCACCTCAATCTCGATAGCACGGAGTTGGTCGTACTCTCTGCCTGTGAAACAGGGAAAGGCAAATTACAACACGGCGAGGGCGTGTACGGCCTCCAGAGAGGTTTTCAACAGGCAGGTGCGCAGTCGGTGCTCATGTCCCTTTGGAAAGTGGATGACGAAGCGACCCAGAAGCTCATGAATAGTTTCTACCAGCACTGGATCGGTGAGGGCAGATCCAAGCGAGAGGCTTTTCAAACTGCTCAGTTGGAGATGAAAGCCGAGTACAAATATCCTTACTACTGGGGAGCATTCGTCATGGTAGGACATGAATAAAATCACAGACAAACCATTTAGACCTGAATAAACAATAAACATGAGAGCATTTATCATTTTCTTAATCAGTTTGGGAGCAAGTCTCAATCTTATTTTTGCCCAAGTTCCTCCCCAAAATCCTAATCAGACGGATAGCTTAGGCAAAAAACAAGGTAGGTGGACTATCCTCTATGATCTTAATGGAGAAATTGTCCAAGATACCAGTTGGGCAGACTTGTATAGAGTGCTCACCTATCAGCACGATAGGCCAATCGGGCAAGTGGAAGATTACTATCTAAATGGTCAGCTCCAGATGCATGCCGATTCTTTAATGCAGGAAGCTCCCGATCAATACCACGGAGAAGTGACTTTTTTTAGGGAAGATGGAAGTAAGGATGCCTTCCAAAAATATGAAAACGGAAAATTATCAGAAGAGACGCTCTACGATCGCTCAGGTCATCTGGTGAAAGAAAATTGGAGATCGCTCCTCAGCCAAGCCTTGAAAAACTATGAGACAGGAAATTATAGGGAAGCTCTCGAGTTGTTTAAAAAAGCAAAGACACAAGCCAAAGAGGAATATGGAGCAAAGCATTTAAAATTGGCACAAACCTGTTATTTATTAGGGTTTATGTACTCGAGTTTAGGAAAATACGAACAAGCCTTGGCTGAGTACCGAGAGGCTTCCGAAGTTGCCAAGACCAAACCCCAGAAGAGCTATACATTAGTAGCGAACCTACACAATGGACGAGCTTCTATCTACCAATATCAGGGAGATTATCGCCGTGCTGTGGATGGATTTCAAAAAGCACTGAGCCGATATCGAGAGGCTTATGGCAAAAATCATTTCAATGTAGCCATCTTACACAACAACCTTGGTCAATCTTACTATGAGCAGGGCAAATACACGCTTGCCCTGCAAGAATATGAAAAAGCAAAAGAAATCTTCTTGGCAGATCAAGAGCAAATTCACCCCAAAATAGCCGAGACTTATCACAACCTAGGGGCCGTCTATACCAAGCAAGGAGATTATGAGCGCGCACTGGTACAGTATGAAAAATCACAAGAAATCTTCTTGACTACCTATGGCAAAACTCACCCCCTCGTGGCTATCTCTTACAATAATATGGGGGACGTATATAGCCATCTGGGAGATTACGAACTGGCCATCGCTCAATTCGAAACTGCCCTAGCAATTCTCCTCGCCATTTATGGAGACAATCATCCGAATACCGCCAGAACTTACGGCAATCTCGGTCATACTTATTATAGCCTAAAAGATTACGCGCAGGCTTCGGATTATTATCAAAAAGCCTTAGAAATTTTCTCAGCCAATTATGGAGAGAATCATCCGCTGGTAGCCACTACCCGTGGTAATCTGGGCTCTATTCACAAGCACCAAAAGAAATACGAACTGGCCTCGACCCAGTATCAAAAGGCTTTGAAAATACGACTTGCAACCCTCGGCAAAAATCACGGGGACGTGGCTTCTTCTTACAATAGCTTAGGAACACTGTATTATTTGCAGGGTGTGTATCAATCTGCGGTGGAGCAGTATCAAAAAGCCTTAGCAATTAACTTGGGCATTTATGATGAAACTCATCCAGAAATTGCCCTAAATTACAGCAATTTAGGACTGGCTTATGATGACCAAGGGGAGGACTCTCTTGCTTATGAGGCTTACCAAGTAGCCGCCAAGAGTTTGCTTAATCAGGTTAAGAAAAACTTCCCTAACCTTTCCCAAAGAGGAAAAACCCTATTTTTCCAGACCTTGAAGGATAATTTTGAAAACTTTAGCTCCTTTGTAAGCAGAACCTATGAACAAATCCCCGAACTCACGGGCTGGCTTTATGACCTGCGCCTCGCTACCAAGGGCTTGCTCTTCGAGTCTAGTCAAAAAATCCGTCGCCGTATCCTCAATAGTGGCGATAGCACTTTGATTCAGGAATTTCAGGAATGGCAAAACCAACGTGAGCACTTAGCTTACGTTTATACCCTTAGCCAAAAAGAGAAGCAAAAAAGAGGAATCGACCAAGCAGCTCTGGAAGAAAAAGCCAATCGCTTGGAAAAAGAGCTTTCCCAAAAATCTGAATTCTTCGCCCAAACCACGGATACTGTTCATTACACCTCTTGGCGTGATGTCCAGAAAACACTCCAACCCGGCGAGGCCGCCATTGAAATCATTCGTAATCACTATCTCAGCCGAGAGAAAAAAGATTCTATTCTCTATCTGGCGCTCATCATCAAATCCACAACTATTCATCAGCCTGAAATCGTTATTTTACCCCAAGGAAAAGACCTGGAAGGAAAATTTTTAGCCAATTACAATAATCGGATTGTCGCCCAAAGCCGAGATCTGTTGAGCTACTCCAGTTACTGGCAGCCCATTGCGCAAAAGCTTGGGGATATCAAAAAGGTATATTTTTCGGCTGATGGAGTGTATCATCTCATTAATCTAAATATCTTGGAAAATCCTAGCACAGGTAAGTACCTATTGGAAGAAATAGACATTCAGCTAGTCAGCAATACCAAAGATTTGATCAAGCCACGAAAGATGCATGATTTCTCCCAAACAGCTCTCCTCATCGGTCGCCCTGTCTATAACTTGGAAATAGCACGGCATCAGGAGATCATTCAGGATTATCAAGAAAGAAATCGCAACCTGCCCAGAGGACTGTACACAAGTAATAATGAAATCACCCGCACGATGTTGTCTGACCTACCCGGCACAGAACTGGAAGTGCGCCAAATCAGCCAGCAACTAGAGAAGGCTGGTTGGCAACCTCGTTTGTACCTCAAAGAAAAAGCGCTCGAAGAGGTCATTAAGCAGAGTCCCCACCCTCAGGTCTTGCACATTGCCACCCATGGTTTTTTTTCGCTACCATCTGAGTCTGATTCTTTGCGTGAGCAGGATCGCGCCTCGATCCCTGAGCGCATGCTCCGTGCGGGATTATTGCTCACCGGCGTGAGTAGTTATGCTCAAAACCCCTCATTCTACGAACGAAATATAGAAGACGGATTTCTCACTGCTTATGAAGCCATGAACTTAGATTTAGACCACACGGAATTGGTGGTACTCTCTGCCTGTGAGACTGGCAAAGGGGAAATACAAAGTGGTGAGGGCGTATATGGCTTGCAAAGAGGTTTTCAACAAGCCGGAGCGCAGTCTGTACTGATCTCACTCTGGAAAGTGGACGATGAAGCGACCCAAGCACTGATGACCCGCTTCTACCAACATTGGATAGGCAAAAAGCAGAACAAGCGCCTAGCTTTCCGACAGGCTCAATTAGAAATGAAAGCCGAGTACAAATATCCTTACTACTGGGGAGCTTTCGTCATGGTAGGTCAGTAGTGCTACCCGCTGACTTCATGTACAAAATCCTAAAAACATCGGAAAAGGATCAAACCAATTCCTTAGAAATATTAACAAAGCTATAACCAAGACTGACCATCATTTAAACCATTAATATGAGAAATTTATTTTTGATTACTATTCACTATATATCTCTTTCGAAACCTGATTTCGCCGACAGCTCGTCCCTAATGAACTCTAAACACGTAGAACCCTCTCCGAATCAGAGAAAATTTGTATCTTAATCAAGCAAATTTCCTGTAAATAGATCGTGACTTTCTCCAAAATCAATATTTTCTTATGAAAAAAGGACTATTCATTCTCTTAGGGCTTTGGATAAAAGTGGCAGTACTTCACGCACAAGAGCTTCCCTCCGCCCCTAATCATACCGATCAAGCCGGAAAAAGGCAGGGAAAATGGATCATTCTTTATGATGCGGACTTTCAAGTAGTATCCGATACCAGTCAGGCCGAATTTTATCGTATGCTCACTTATCAAGATGGAAAGCCAGTCGGCCAGGTCAGCGATTATTACAGAAGTGGGCAGGTACAGATGGTTGCTGACTCGATCGTCTCCCAAGAGCCAGAGACTTATCACGGAGCGGTGATACTTTATCGAGAAGATGGCAGTAAGGAGCTTCTCTATCGCTTCGAGAATGGAAATTTAGTAGAACAAACCCCCTATCCATTAGAAAATAATTCAGAAGAAACGGAAGCTTGGCTCACGCTCAATGAACAAGCCATGGGATTACGAGAAGCAGGTAAATATCAAGAAGCCATCGCCATGCTGAAAGAAGCAAAAAATCTTGCTGAAAAGAACTTTGGCACCAGCCACGCCAACTATGCTACCTCTTGTCATAATTTAGCCGTTCTGTATATTGAGCAAGGTCTTTATCAAAAAGCCGAGCCTCTCTGCCAAGAAGCTCTCAACTTGATCAAAACTTCACAGGGTGAAGAAAGCAATGACTATGTTTATTCCTTGAATAGCCTAGCCTTGGTTTATGAATTCCAAGGAAAATACAAGCAAGCCGAACCCTTGTACTTGGAAGCTCTCTCGATTAGAGAAAAAATCTTGGGGACAGATCATCCTGACAATATTTCTACTTTGAGCAACCTGGCCGCTTTGTACGTGAGCCAAGGTCTGTACGAAAAAGCGAATCCTCTGCTTGAACACGCGCTAAAAATCATCAGCAATACCTCTGGTGAACAGCATCCTTATTACGCTACCATTATGAATAATCTGGCGGCTTTGCTGGCTAAACAAGGGCGTTATAGTCAAGCGGAGCAATTATTCGAGACAGTACGCTTGACCCGCCAAGAAATACTTGGTAAAAACCATCCTGATTACGCGGGTGCTTTGTTGAATTTAGCTGGCTTATATAGAGATCAAGGTTTATACGATCGATCAATGGCTCTTTACCAAGAGGCTCTCACCATTACAGAAAAAACACTCGGCCAAGACCATCCTCACTATGCCACTTTACTGGGCAATTTGGCAGGCATCTACTCCATCTTAGGCCAGTACAAAAAGGCAGAACCACTGCAATTAAAGGCACTGACTATTCGAGAAAAAGCCTTAGGGGCACAGCATCCAGATTACGCGGCTACGCTCAATAACTTAGCCACTATTTACTCTTCCCAAGGTATTTACGAAAAAGCTCGCTCTCTCTACCAGCAAGTTGTAGCCATTCAAGAGGAAACCCTGGGAAAAAAACATCCTGACTATGCAAATTCTCTTAATAATATTGCCAAGCTGCTCGCTATCCAAGGGGCATTAACGGAGGCAGAGCGTCTTTATCTCGAGGCTGTGGATATTATAGATGAAGTTTTGGGTGGAGCACATCCTACTCAAGCCGTCTATCTCAGCAACTTAGCCGAATTTTATCTCTCACAAAAGGAGTATCAAAAAGCCGAAACTTTTGCGCAGAAGTCATTGCGTATTTTAGAAAAAACAGTAGGTACTCGGCATGCTACCTACGCGAATGCGCTCAACTACCTAGCCAGCGTGTACCAGGTCCAGGGAGATTACCAGCGCGCAGAACCCCTTCACAAGCAGGCAAGAAATCTGATCTCAGAAGTGCTGGGCACGAACCATATGGATTTTGTCCAATCATCCAATCGTTTGGCTGGACTATATGTTGAGCAAGGTTTCTACCAAAAAGCCGCTCCTGTATCCAAAGCCGCGAGTCGTGCCCTCTTGTGGCAAATCAAGCATAATCTGGTTCATCTCTCTGAGAGAGAAAAAAATCTATTCTTTCAAACCCTCAAACATAATTTAGAAATTTATCATAGCCTTACCCTCAAAACGTTCACTCAAATGCCTAGCCTCACGGGCTGGATTTACGATCTAACCTTAGCGACCAAAGGGCTGCTGTTTCAGTCTAGCCAAAAAATACGCCGCCGTATCGTTAATAGCAGTGATAGTACCTTGATCCAGAAATTTCAACAATGGCAAAATCAACGAGAATATTTAGCCCATATCTATACCCTAAGCCAAACAGAAAAGCAAGAACGAGCGATTCAAACCAATCAACTAGAAGAGCAGGTAAACCTTTTGGAAAAAGAACTCTCGCGCCGATCTGAGTTATTTGCCCAAGCCCAAGATACTAGTGCTTATCATTGGCAAGATATTCAGCAAATACTCGAGCCTAGGCAGGCAGCCATAGAAATCATCCGTACCCATTATTATCACCAAAATGAACAGACTGATTCGGTGCTTTATCTGGCGCTCATCATTAAGCCAGAAACACGAGATCAACCTGAACTCGTGGTACTACCCGATGGCCGTCATTTGGAGGGGAAATACCTGGCAAGCTACCATAACTATATACAGAATCAAACACGCGATCAAGTCAGCTATCAACAATATTGGCAGCCAATCGCCGAAAAATTGGAAAACGTGGAAAAGGTTTATTTTTCCGCAGATGGAGTTTATCATCAGATTAATCTGAATACTTTGCAGAATCCCCAAACTGGCAAGTATCTGCTAGAAGAAATTAGCTTGCAGTTGGTCAACAGTACCCAACAATTGGTGAGCCCTTATCAATCCAAGCTGCCCAGCCAAGGTGCCGTGCTGATAGGTCACCCCCGCTATGATTTGGAGGTTAAACATCATCAAAAACTCATTCAAGACTATCATGCTACAAGAAATACGCGCTCCTCTGACCGCTATACCATCGGTGAAAAACTCGCCCAACTTACTCTGCCTGACTTGCCGGGTACGGAGGTAGAAGTTCGCCAGATTCATCAGCAGTTGCAAGCACAAGGTTGGCAGTCTGCTCTTTATTTGAATGAGCACGCTTTGGAAGAAATTATTAAACAAACACGCAGTCCACGTATTCTCCACATTGCTACCCATGGCTTTTTTCAAGAAAGCCTCCCCACCCCTCCTGCCTCCGACCTCCAAAGATCAAGCACTTCTCCTCAACCCGAGAAGCCAAATCTCTCTTCAATTAGAGGCTCTTTGCATACGCCATTTGAGCTACCAGATCAAAACCCGATGCTTCGCTCTGGTTTATTACTGGCAGGCGTGACGAGCTATGCCCAAAGGCAAGAAGCTTATGCTCATCGGGTCGAGAATGGATTGCTGACCGCCTATGAAGCCATGCACTTGGATTTAGAGGGTACCGAGTTGGTTGTACTCTCTGCTTGCGAAACCGGAAAGGGGAAAATCCAGAGTGGTGAAGGGGTGTATGGTTTGCAAAGAGGCTTCCAGCAAGCGGGTGCAGAGTCGGTACTGATGTCTCTCTGGAAAGTAGATGATACGGCTACTCAAACTCTTATGAACAGTTTTTACCGGCACTGGATTGACGACCGTATGCCCAAGCGAGAGGCTTTTCAAAGAGCCCAGCTCGAGATGAAAGCCGAATATAAATATCCCTATTACTGGGGGGCTTTTGTGATGGTGGGTGAATAAGATTGGCGGACACTTGTTTGACCGAAAAGTTTAGACTGGTTTCCTTTTGTGTTTTTAGCTTTTAATTTTATTTTTAATTTGTAGCAGCTTTTTACAAAAACACTCCAAGATGATCCACTACACCTATACCATTCTCTATGTAGAGAACATACAAGTATCTATGCAATTTTACCAAAATGCATTTGGTTTTGAGGAAAAATTGCTTTCATCTGACCACAGTTACGGAGAGATCAAAACTGGCTCCACCATCTTGGCTTTTGCCCAATTAGGCTTGGCCGAGAGTAATTTATCTCAAGGCTTTAGTCCCTCCCGACCTAATCAGGCGCCCTTTGGCTTTGAAATAGGCTTTACTACTCAAGAAGTAGAAAAGACGGTACAAGCCGCCCTAAATGCGGGAGCTACTCTGTATGAAGAAGTTAAAACCAAACCTTGGGGGCAAGACGTCGCTTATGTGAGAGATCCCGATGGTTTTTTGATTGAGATTTGCACGCCGATAGGTAAATAAATTGTGGTACTCGCATTTCTCCACGGCGGTGTCTTCCACGGCAAAAAACGCGGCAGGTCTATAATCATCTTGACTCAGAGGGACTTCCATTTATTTATTTTATCTGTGCGTTGTCTGTCGAGGCTTCCTTTTAAAAGCTTCGTATCTATTTTTCCTTTATAAAAATAAAAAGAAAGTACTTAGAAATCAAATTTACACACCGAGAAGCCTTTACTGAAAACTCGTAAACTACTCTACCGCTACGGCCGTTTTGTTTACTCTTTTCACCAAGCTCTCGATACTCAACCCTTGCAATAGAATGGACAAGATCACCACCACGTAAGTTATAGAGACAATCAACTCTCGAGGCATCTCTGGAGTGAGCGAAAGTGCCAAAGCCACCGAAATTCCTCCCCTCAGTCCACCCCAGGTGAGGATAATAATGGTATTGGGGATAAAATCCCTTCTCAATTTCATTAAGGAAATAGCTCCCCCTACTGAAATGAGGCGGGCGACCAGCACCACTACAAAGGCCAGTAAGCCTACCCCATAGTAGCTTTCTAGAGCTTTCTCGATAGCGAGCATTTCCAAACCGATTAGTACGAACAAAACTGAATTCAATACCTCATCGAGCATTTCCCAAAATTTATCCACGTATTCTCTCGTCACATCCGACATCGCCAGCATACGCCCGCGGTCGCTCATCATCAGTCCCGCGACCACCACCGCCAAAGGCCCCGACAAATGCAGATAAGAAGCCAAGGTGTAGCCTCCCATGACCAAGGCTAGGGTAATAATTACTTCTACCACGTAAGCATCGATGGTTTTTAAGAATTGATAGCCCACGTAGCCCAGAAGAAAACCAAAAATCAGCCCCCCTCCTGCTTCTTCTAGAAACAACCAAAGCACTTCTCCAAGATTAAACTCTTCCATCCCCTGCTCCGCTACCGTGTAAATACTGATGAATACCACGACGGCCACCCCATCGTTAAAGAGAGATTCTCCCGAAATTTTTACTTCTAAATTTTTGGGCAAATTGGTTTTTTTCATAATCGACAGTACCGCGATCGGATCGGTGGGCGAGATCAAAGAGCCAAACAATAGACAATAAATGTAAGATATTCCCAGTCCTAAGCTGTTGAGAATAAAATAGGTAGCCGTTCCTACCAAAAAAGTAGAAACCAAGACCCCAATGGTGGCGAAGATAATCACAGGCCAACGCTCTTTGGCTAGTGTTTGCACATCCACGTGCAAAGCCCCGGCAAAAAGTAAGAAGCTGAGCATAATCTCCATCAACACCTTAGAGAAATTAATCCCTTGAATCAGCTCGACCGATTCTTTGAACAAAGCAGGGAAAAATTGCCCAATAATCACGATAGAGATGGACATGGCCAAGGCAATGACCATCAGTCCAATCGTAATGGGTAATTTGAGAAAGCGCTCATTAATGTAGCCAAAAAGTGCCGAAAGCACGATCAATATCGTAAAAGCAGTGAATAAGTCCATTTTAGAGTAAATTCTGATTTAGATTTTCATCTCTTAACAGCTCCAAAGATAACCGAGAATGAGGAAGAATAAAGCCTGATTTAAAGAATAGCCCATAAACTAGTACTGGCTATTTTCTTTATGAAGAAAACTTGACGATATATATTCCCCAAAAGTTAAAGGGAGAGGGCTAAGGCTTGTGCAATGGTTTGCTTGTTACCCACTACCATGTAAAACCCACAGTCTCTGCGAAGGAGCATTTCGGTTTTCTTATATTTTTGATTTTAATTCAAAGTCCTTCACTCAGAAGAGCCTCAGCCATTCGGCTAACACTTTGGAGAAATACTGTTTCTCCAAAGTTTGGGAGGGTCCCTCGGCAACTAGTTGGCGTTCTCTCAGAAGACAATTTAAAACCTCCTGAGAGGAGGTTTTCAAGGATGGGAAAGTGGCTTTGTCGTAAAATCATTCTTTTGACATCTATTTCCTCATTATCGGCGATGAGCGCATAGAGGTACATTCCCGAATCAAGCGTATTGCCCGTGATCTCTACCTGGGTGTCGCCTCGCGCCGTGATTTGGATTTGTTGCAAGGTTTTTCCCTGCATGGTGTAGGTATAAAGCGTGGCGGATTGTACGCTTTCGGGCAAGTACATTTTGATCTGGGTAGATTGATCAAAAGGGTTGGGTTGGGTTGGTTTTGGTAGAGTTGAGGCAGGGTAGCCGAATTAGTCATCGGGTCGTGGTCAATTCGTGCTTCCACCTGATAAACAAAACCGTATGAGATCAGTAGTAGTAGAGTCAGCAAGGCTACTTGCTTCCCCTCAAAAAAAGCTCAAGCATTTTGCTTGAGCTAGGTTTTTAGCTTTTATGGAGTTTGGAATCACTAAACCCCGCCGTGTGCTAAGTATTCTGAATAAACTCCACAATGATTTTAGCCCAAGTTTCGCCTTGGTCTTCTTGGACAAAGTGTCCACCCTGCTCGATGGTCGTGTGTTTTTGGCCTTGAGTACCCGGGACGACTTTCTGAAAATACGCGTCACCTCCTCTGGTAATCGGGTCGCTATCAGAAAAAGCCGTAAGGAAGGGCTTATCCCATTTCTGAAGGACTTCCCAAGCCTTTAGATTGGCTGGGATGGCGGGGTCGTCGGGAGAAGTGGGTACGAGAGAAGGGAAAATTCTGGCTCCGGCCTTGTAAGTATCGTCTGGGAAAGGCGCGTTGTAAGCCGCGATGACTTCCTCACTTAAATCACTCACGCAGCCCCCGTTGACAATCTTACCAATATCGAAAGTGGGCGACTCCTTAGAGTATTTTTGCCACTTCAAGAAAGCCTCCGAGGGATTTCCCTGCCCCGTCGGCAAAAAGGTATTGGAGGCAGTAATGCGCTTGAACCGCTCCTCGTTTTCGGCCGCGAGGCGTAAGCCAATCAGCCCTCCCCAATCTTGGCAGACCAGAGTAATGTTTTTTAAGTCCAAAGCTTTGAGCCAAGCAGTCATCCAGTCTACGTATTTTTGGTAGCTATAATCACTTTGCTCGGCAGGTTTATCAGATTTGCCAAAACCCACCAAGTCTGGAGCCACGACTCGGTAGCCTGCCTCCGCCACGATGGGAATCATTTTACGATAGAGATAAGACCAAGTGGGCTCTCCGTGTAGCATCAAGACGACCTCCTCCTCGTTTTGTCCCTCGTCTACGTAGTGAATACGGATACCTTCTACCTCTTGGTAGTTTGGCTCGTAGGGAAAGTCTTTGAGGTTAGCAAAATGTTCTTCGGGTGTTCTTAGTAGATTCATCAATGTATGTCTTTGTTTTAGAGAATATCAATATGATCGAGACAAAATCAATTTAGAAAATTATTGATTTTTTCCCATACAAAAATAGGTTTTTAAAAGATGAATTTAAAAAGAGTTGACCAAAGCAAGTTCAATGGCGATTTCTAGCTCTTTAGGTTTGACAGGGTAAACCAAGAAGTTGGCGGGTTGGGTTTTTTTGGCGAATTCTAGGGCTTCTTTATCTAGCTTGGAAGTGAGGTAAATGACAGGGGAGCAACACGCCGTTTGCAAGGCTTGCACCACACGAATTCCTTCTAGGGCTTGTTCTAGATGAACATCTGCTAGGATCAAATCTGGTTTTTCTTTTTTGGCATAAGCGAGCGCCTTGCGGGTGGAATCCATGGTTTCCGAAAAGGCATATCCTAGTTCGGCGAGTATTTCCCGAAGATTTTTGATGATACGAGACTCATGTTGGATGAGCAAAATTTTGGTTTGCTCCATATCACTGCGATTTTGATTAAGCCTTTCATAAATTTGAAGAAATAGTAGATTTCTCGAGCGTCATTGCCTTTGAGACAATGGCTGGATTTTGTAGCTCCGAGCTGATTTCGGTAAAGATATTTGAGGGCTAGTACTTTTATTTTTACTAAAACAAAAAACAGACCTAGATTTTCTGTAAATGCTTATTAATGGTTCTAGCCATCTCCGAAAAAAGCACATAGCGATCAAACCTATCTAAGATCACCCGATTTCTGCCGTCTACTAAAAGAATTTGACCAGTTTGTTGATTTTTTCGGATGAGAGATTTCACCCGAAGCGCAGAAGCCATCAACCAAGCTTGGTGAGTGGTTGCTGTATCGCTAAAATCCAATTTGAGAAACAATACCCGGTCGCCCTCGAAGCGATCTTTTAGGCTAGAAAATTTAGGATCAATCGTCTGGCTATCAGGGCAATGACTCGAGTGTATTTTCAAGACCAAAAGAGCCTTAGGTCTTGTTTTAGGCAGAAAACCAAACAATTCTAAAACATTCTGATACAATCTATCCAATCCTGCACTTGGTCGGTTCATAATTTATAGTTTTGACCTAAGAGAGGGCTTGAGTTTCATCCTTCGTTTTTGTGATGGCTCTTTTTCCCGCATGCTTCAGCTATTTTTTGCGACGTACCTCGGGGTATGCCGTTCAAAAGGAGCTTCATCTGCTAGAAAAATAGCTCATAACCAATTTCTAAAATAAAACCCAAACTGTCTCTAAGCAAAGACAACTCAAAGCTTCTCGAAATTTAAGCTTTTTCGGGCAAAACCAATAAGACAATTTGTAAAAAGTCTTTTCTACCCTGTGATTTGTCCATTTTTGTTTGTGGGGAAAGGAACTCGATTCCGCATCCTTGGTTCTTCAGGTCAGGTCTTGACTATCCATACTTATTTGAGTCTTAGTAGCGTAAGCACTTCTTGCCGATAAGAATCGCTCAATGGAATATCTACGGGGCGGGCATTGCGGTCGTCATTTTTCTCCAAAAAGAGGGTATTCCCATCCACGGCGGCTACCTTGTCAATATTGATAGCATAGGAGCGGTCGGTACGAATGATCTTGGGATGCTTGAGCTTCTCGAGAAAGTTTTTCAAATTTTGAGATTTGATAGAAACCAACTGATTATCCACCGTAATGATGTGGCAGCCAGACCCATCTGCTTTCAAATAGAGAATTTCCTCAATAAAGATTCTTACCCAGCGGCCTTCTAGTTTGACAAAAATGCGATCACTGGCCACATTGTAATCATCTGGTTGGGCTTCACTTTCTTCGGTGTTTTGCTCAGCAGGATTTTTGGTATGATTGTAAAGTGCCAACTCGATGGCAATTTTCAACCTTTCTTCAGAAAAAGGCTTGAGTATATAATTGACCGGATGAGTTTTCTTGGCTCTATCGAGCAACTCACGCTCAAAGTGGGCAGTGAGAAAAATCACGGGGATGTTTTGAATTTTTTTGATCTTTTCGGCCGTCTCAATCCCGTCCATGTAGCCATTGATCTTGATATCACAGAGTGCGAGGTCAGGCGGTTCTTGGGTCATGGCTTTGAGTGCTTCTTCCCCAGAACTCACGGTACGAGTTACATGGTAGCCAAACTCTTCCAGAGTTTCTTTGATATCCAAGGCGATTTCTGCTTCATCCTCAAGGACTAAAATTTTCACGGCTGTTTTGTCTTTGCCCATAAGTGTAAGGAGGGATTATTCTATAATTAAATTAAATGATGATCAGCTTTATTTTTATTTTATACGACAGAAAAAAAGTTGGTGTAAGACTCCTTGCATTTTACGGGTTATTTCATCTTGAGGGTCATCTCGAATTTAGTGCCCTGTTGGCTACTCATCTGAAAACTACCTTCCAGCATTTTGGTGATCAGACTGACCAGCTTGAGGCCAGAAGATTTTGCTTCTTCCAGATTGAAGTTGGATGGAATGCCTTTTCCGTTGTCCTGTATTTTCAAGAAAAAAGTTTTATCCCGCAGTAGCTTGATTTCTACTCTGAGTTCTGGATCGTGTACATCCTCAAAGGCATACTTGAGGGAGTTCGTTACTAACTCATTGACGATTAAGCCAAAATACACCGCGTGTTTGTGCGCAATTTCAATATTCGGAGCCTCGATAAGAATACGAATTCCTTTCTCACTAAAGCCATAGAGCTTTTCTAGGGTGTCTGTAATATTGCTGAGATAATCGTGAAGTTTGGTAATCCGTGAGTCATTTTTACTATAAAGTCCTACGTGTACCGTAGCGATATCTAAGACACGTTTGTTGATTTCTCGCAGGGCGTTTTTCGCATTCTCATCGGGCAGCCTCCTGATTTTGCGCTTGAGCATACTAGAAATCACTTGTAAATTATTGGTAACTCGATGATTAAGCTCTCTGAGTAAGAATTCAATGAAGCGATTGCGGCGATCGAGTTCCGTAGCTTGGTTGGCGATTTTTTTATTAATATAAAAGTAATAATAACTCAGCGAACTCAGTACAATCATCACGATGAGAAGCGAAAGAATAATAATCGTTTTGTTCTTATTGGCTAATTCAGCTTTGACCAGTTCTTTTTCTTTTTCTGCGAGTGCTTTTTCCGTTTCCGCGAGTCTTTTTTCGGCTTGTAGTACCGTGCTGAGCGAATCTCCGGCCACTCGGCCACGGATTCTGTCCATTTCTGCCCGGAGCTCCGTGATGTAGTCTGCATATTTATTCAAGCTATCTTTGAGAGAGCGAATTTCTTCGGTACTGAGATTCCTGAAGTCAATTTGATCCATCTTGTCAATAAATTCTCTAAATCTACGATCAATTCTGGCTTCTTTAGAATCGCCAGACTCATTCCTGGGGATTTCTATGTCTGGGTCTTTTCCTTCGTTCTCTACGTTTGTACGGACTTCGGGTGAATTTTCTAAATAAGGAGAAGGATAATTGCTAAAAACAATCGGCTGGCGGTTTCTAAAGTCCGCCAAATTATTAAAGGGAATCACTTCCAGAAATTCTTCCTTGGTCAGAACCAAGTGAAAAGCTCGTTGAGGATCAAACTGATTATCAGGCAAATAGATTTCAAATCTACCTTCATAATCCGTGTTGTCGTGAATTTGCTCCAATCCTTCAATTTTTACCTCTACATCACTAATTGGGCTTCCCTCCTGAGCTACTTGGCCATTGAGCGCGTAAGTACCCGAATTGGAGAGCATGGATGTGTTGGCCGCTACTTTCTTACTCAAATAGATTTGAACGGGCCTATTGAGCATGCTCTTGCGATACACCAAGTAAGGAACCCGACGGCTGGAGCCACGGTCGCTCAGCATTTCGTATTGCTCCATCTCAGCGACCAATCTCGCTTCTTGATCCACGAGGGAGCTCATCAGTGCAAATTGCCCCTGAGCGTTGGTAACCGCCCAGTTTCTTGGGTTACTTTTCAGATAAACCTTAGCTCCTTGGATAGGAATGTAAATGATTTTGCCGTCAGGGCGGATGGCCTTTTCTTCCACCACTCCACGAATCTGAAAAGACTGCGCTGGTAGTGCGCCACTGTTCCAGAGAAGACAGTATCCTAAGAAACTTAGCAGCGTTTTGAATACTATTCGCATATTTGAATCATCAATCGTACTGATATTCACTAAGATAATCTTCACTCGGCTTATTTCAAAGCATCCATTTTAATTAAGTATCGCTATTTCGCAAGATGATTTTTGAAATTACTTTACTTTGGAGGGATGATTGTTTCAAAAAAAGACCGAATCTCATTTATGGAAAGCAAATGAGAAGCAAAATCCCGCTTTGCTGGCGATTTGAAGCTATTTACTGGTTTCACCTGGATGGGAATGGAATAAATTTTCCGAACTAGCCAAGTAAGTAAAAATGAAACTATGGTAAATTTTACCCCATTATGGTTACTTGTCTTCGGTAAAAAACTGCTCATAGGCGTCTTTTGGACTGAATACGGGAGAGAAAATCATAAAACCCAGCATAATCTAAAAAAACTTACACACGTGTCAAAACTGTCTAAAATTCTTCCTCTTGGATTCTCATTCCAATATTGAGACTTAGAGAAAACGCTGAAATAGGGTCAATTTCCACAAAGCCTTAAAAACCAACCATTTACATTCAAAAATTTCATCTGGCATAACATTAGCCTTAGGAAAAGTGAAATTCAACACAAAACCTAGCAGACTACTAAATTTTCACAAAAAT
>CAZKBP010000054.1:0-28306 GCA_964551015.1 uncultured Cytophagaceae bacterium
AACTTAAATCCAAGGATTGTAATTGGCTTAAATCTTTTAAAAAGGAGATGTCCTGAATTTGATTACCCCATAAACTCAGGGATTGTAATTGGGTTAAGGCCTGCAAAAAGGAGTAGTCCTGGATTCGAGATCTATAAAGTCCTTCTCCGGCTAAGATTAACTGGCGAAGGCTAGGGGGGAGATGGGGAGGGATTTTTTGGAGCCGGTTGGCTTGACCTCGGTTTTGGCTATATTTCCTCACCCATTTCTGTCTTTCCTCATCATACCCAACCCACTCATTAGAGAAAATCAAAGTCTCCAAATGGGTACACTCGGCGAGTTGCTCTAGCTCCGGCTCGCTGCCATCCAAGCCACAGCGGCCCAAATCTAGGCGAGGGTTTTGGGTGCGGAGGTTTTCTTCTATCAGTTGTGTTGCTTGTACCATAGTGATCTAAATGTTGGTACAAGATAAAAAGAAAATTTCTTTTGGGGAATACCGCGCCGGATGAAATAAGGCGGATGGGGGTTTTAGCAGTGTCTTATTCAGAAAAATACAAATCTCAAGGCCCTTTTCCAAGGTTTTATGGGCTTATCATACCCCGCTAAATTTAGTTAGACCATGGGCATCATTGATACCGGCATCTTCTTTTCCCACAAAAAATCCTTATATTTGTTTAGGCTCTATCCGCACCCAGAGCCATTTCTAAGCAGCAATGTCCAAAAAAGACCTATATCACCTCAACGTCCGCCATGCCCTGGAAAAAGACGGATGGCAAATCACCGACGACCCTCTGGATCTGTCGGTCGGTGAAGTAGAGTTACTCGCTGATCTGGGTGCCGAGCGGGTCATTGCTGCCGAAAAAAACAATGAAAAAATAGCCGTAGAAATCAAGTCATTCATTGGCCAGTCCCCCGTATCAGAATTTCACAAGGCCCTGGGGCAGTATGCCAATTACCGTCTATCTCTGGAAGAACTAGACCCAGCGCGATCCATCTGGCTAGCCATTCCTCAGGAAACTTGGGAAGGCTTCTTCCAAAGAGCCTTCATCCAAAAAGCCATCAAACATTACCAAATGGAAGTGCTCGTCTTTAATCCAGAAACCGAAACCTTAGAAGCATGGATAAAATAAGCCAATATCAACAAATCATCATCGAGGTACTCAGCAAGTACGCCTCCGTCAAAAAAAGCCTGACCCCACAGGTCAAGTCCCATTTGGTCCTAGACCGCCAAAACCACCATTACCAGCTTCTCTCAGTCGGCTGGCATCAGCACAAGCACGTCTTCACCGTGGCCTTCCATCTTGATATCATCGAGGGGAAAATCTGGATACAACAAAACAACACCGATGTGCTCATTGCCGATGAGCTACACGAGCAGGGCGTACCCAAGTCTGATATCGTCCTGGGCTTTATCTCCGAAAAAATGAGGGATCACAGCGGCTTTGCCATCAAGTAAGTAAGTGAGGGGGGCGAATACTAGGAAGCCTTTTCTAGGAACGGCTCCACCTCCTCCTCTCTGATTTTCGTCTGAGCGCAGAACTCCTTTACCGTCACCGGAGCCCACTTGGGCTTATCCAGCTCCTCCCGGATGCGCTTGAGCATCCTGCGTGCCGTGTTCTCACTTACGCCTGTCATGGCTACAATATCCGCTGTATAAATACAAATCCTTGGCATATCTGATCAGAAATTTGGTTTGATGAGCATGTACAAAAATACAAAACCTCCTTTAGATTTGCTAAAGTAGCCCCCTCAAATCCACCGATTCTCCCAAAAAAACCAGAACAAACCCCACTCCACAACCTTCTCGGCCACATTCCCTATACTTGCTTAGGTATTTGCCCCAATTCTTCAAATGACAACACGAAAATCCCCTACTCAGGGGAGAGAGAGGGCTAACCACAAACCATTAACCATCAAAAACCTATTGAATTATGGCAAGACAAACCGGAATTATCAAAATCAGCGGCCGCCTCGACGACCTCAGCTTCTACCAAGGCCCCGGGCGCAATGGCCGCCGCGAAAACTTCGTCCGTACCAAAGGCGGTGTAGATGCCGATACCATCGCCAGCTCTCCCAACTTCGCCCGTACCCGCGAGAACATGGAAGAGTTTGGCCGCGCCGCCAACAACGGCAAGCTCGTCCGCATCGCCCTCAATGGCCCTTTGCAGGGGATCAACAACAGCCGTCTGGCCTCTCAGCTCACCCAGAGAATGCGCCGCATCATCAGCCAGGACGATGTAAACGCCCGCGGTAAGCGAGAAGTACTCCCCGCCAACATTGGTGATATGTTAGAGTTTGATTTCAACAAACGCGTCAAGCTCAGCAACACCTTCTTCAAGAAGGCCACCATTCAGGCCAATGCTGCCGATGTCCAGATGAGCATACCCGAGTTCATCCCCATTACCGACATCGTTACGCCTCAGGGAGCTACCCACGGAAAGTTCAAGTTTGCCGCCGTCGTGCTTGATTTCCCTGCCGAGGCTTTCACCGTAGAGGTCGCCGAGAGTCCCGAATTCTTGGTCGCTGCTGCTCAGCCTCAAGCCGCGCAGGTCTATAACCTACCCATTGCCGCGGGTTCCGAGGGCAGGGCCGTACTCGGCACCATGTCCATCGAGTTCTTTCAAGAAGTCAATGGCGTGATGTACCTCCTCAAGAACGGCTCCTACAATCCCATGGACGTTGTTTTTGCCCAAGCTTGGGGGCAACCCGCCGACCCGGGTAGCAACGACCCCGGCAACAACGAGGGCGAAGGCAACTAAGCTTAGAAAATTATTTCAAGCACGTATTAAAAAATCCCGTCAGCGGATGCCTCCCTTTTCGGGATGGCGAGTCTTCAGAAAAGATTACCTCCCTTGAGGTAATTTTTTCTTTTTTCAATTCTAGCAAGTGCCAAGCATCCCAAACTCAAACCCCTAACCAATATGCCTACCCAAACCGGAATTATCAAGCTCACAGGCACAAGCCGAGGCTTTAGCCTGTACCACCACCAGCACTACGGCTACCTCCTTCGTCGCAAGGGAGGCCCCAGCCCCCGCGCCTTTCGGCATTCACCCCGTTTTCGAGCCAGCCGGGAGTGTGCCACCGAGTTTGGCCGAGCGGCCCGCGTGGCCAAGCTCATCCGTGATAGTTTTCGCCCAGTCCTCAGCCCTGATGGAAGCCTTCCCATGGGAGCCTGGATCAAAGCCATCTATGCTATCCTACGCAGCGACCCTCATCACCCACGGGGCCAGCGTCGCTTCGAGCAGGGTAGGGTAGAGGCACTCCGAGGCTTTGAGCTCAACCCCACTAGCCCCTTCACTTCCTATTTTGTTCCTAATTTTAAAGTGAGCTACGAAGCTCCATCTGCCCAGCTCAGCTTAGGCATTCCCGCCTTTATTCCCAAGCTCAGCATTCAGGCTCCCAGCCAGGCCACAGAGGCGCGTCTCGAGTTTCTGGTCTCTTGGCTTGATTTCCAGCAAGAGAAATTCCACACGCGAGTTCAGCGTCTGCCGGATATTCCACTGACCTCCCCGGAGGCACTCCCCGCCACGTGGCTAGAGTTCAAGCTAGCCGCTCAGGTACTATTCGTTCTGGCTTCCCTGAGCTTTTATCAGTCGCTCAGCGGCCAGCTCCACAAGCTAGAAGGCGTCCAGTCCAACAGCTTACAAATCATCCATGCCCAAAAACTTTAAAAACAAATGATCGTCCAACCCAAAACCAAATCGTGCCCTTAGCCTACAACATCAACATCAAGTACCGGGGCTTGATCCACACCGCCGTAACCATGTTATGAGCTTGAGTTTCCTCCATCACCGAAGTCATCTTCTTTTCTATTCGGCGCAGCCACAAGCTCCGCCCTGATTTCTGCGATGATCTCAACCAAAGGTATCACTCACACTTTATCTATATCATATTCTTGATATTTGAGAAATAACAAAAAATAATTTTTTGTTAACTAGTTTCTCCAAAGAAGATAAATGGTATATTTGTACACGCAAGCAAAAGCCAGTTCAACTAACAAGTGATATCTAGTTTCATGTCATAAAGCTTACAAAAAACAATGCAGAAAATTTTACTAAATGTGCCCCTGTACATTTTTTTTAGTATGTGCATAGCGGGTTTACAAGCACAAACCCAACAACTGAAAAAGGGCGATATACCGAAGGGTATAGATGCCGACTCTTGGGCTTCTATCCAAAAGCAAATAGAGATGAGCAAATACAAGGCTTATCCTAACAAGAAAGGAGGCTATAATACTGCCAACCTTGCTCATGGCTTGCAAATAGCCTATGGCAAAGATGGTAGTACTAAGCTTACCCCTCGCAATCACTGCGAAGCTGATTACCGTATCTCTTTGCGTTTGAAAGGCATTGGCTACAAACAAATCCAAACACTTGCCTTACCTAAAAGCTTGCGCAAAGAGGATTCTGGCAAGACATTGGGAAGCAAAGTAAGCTATACTTGGTCAAAAGACCTTACGGAGTGGTGGATCAACAATGAAAAAGGCTTAGAACAGTGGTTTTCTATTCGTAAAGCCCCTCAGGGACGTGACGCAAATACGCCTTTGCGTCTTCGCTTGGCTTTGGCAACAGATATGCAGGTCTCCCTACAACACAACCGCCTGACACTGACTAAAAATAATACCACACTTACCTATGACAAGCTTAAAGTGTGGGACGCGAAAGGCAGGGAAATCAAGGCTGAAATGGCTTATACCGCAGGCGAGTTAGAATTACTTATTAATGATGCATCTGCTACCTACCCCTTGACTATAGACCCTACTTTTACCCAGCAGGCATACCTCAAAGCCTCGAATACAGAGGCAGTTGACAACTTCGGCCGATCCGTAGCGATTTCCGGAGAGACAATAGTCGTGGGAGCGTGGCTTGAGGACAGCAATGCCACTGGGGTCAATGGCAATGAGGCGGATAACAGTGCTTCTTCCGCAGGGGCAGCCTATGTATTTGTGCGGAATGGGACAACCTGGACACAACAGGCATATCTCAAAGCTTCGAATACAGAGACAGCAGACAACTTTGGCATTTCCGTCGCGATTTCTGGGGAGACGATTGTCGTGGGGGCGTATAATGAGTCCAGCAATGCCACTGGGGTTAATGGCAATGAGGCGGATAATAGTGCTACTGAGGCAGGTGCGGCTTATGTATTTGTGCGGAATGGGACAACTTGGGTTCAACAGGCATATCTTAAAGCCTCCAATGCAGAAGAAAGGGATCGATTTGGCTATTCTGTAGCGATTTCAGGAGAGACGATAGTCGTTGGGGCGTATCAAGAGCGCAGCAATGCCACCGGGAGCAATGGCGATGGCACGGATAATAGTGTAGTTAATGCAGGGGCAGCCTATGTATTTGTACGGAGTGGGACGACTTGGACTCAACAGGTATATCTTAAAGCCTCCAATACAGGGGCAAGTGATCGCTTTGGCTACTCCGTCGCGATTTCCGGGGAGACGATTATCATAGGAGCATACAGCGAGTCCAGCAATGCTACCGGGGTCAATGGTAACCAAATGGATAACAATGAAATTGGCGCAGGTGCGGCTTATGTCTTTGCCCGGAGTGGGGGCGTTTGGTCGCAGCAGGCATATCTCAAAGCCTCGAATACAGGTTCAGTTGATAGATTTGGCTGGTCTGTTGCGATTTCCGGGGAGATGATAGTGGTGGGAGCATTTCGGGAGGATAGCAACGCCACTGGGGTCAATGGTGCTCAAACGGATGATAGTGCAAATGATGCAGGGGCGGTCTACGTGTTTGCCGCTCTTATTCCTCAGACAATTACTTTTGATACTTTGCCTGCCAAAACCTTTGGAGATGCCCCCTTTGATTTGACCGCAACAGCGAGTTCAGGTTTGCCTGTGAGTTATAGCAGCTCTAATACTGCCGTAGCCACCATCTCAGGCAATACCATTACGATTGTAGGGGCAGGTACTACTGCCATTAATGCCTCACAAGCGGGCAATATCAACTACAGTGCTGCACCCGATGTAACACAAGATTTGGTGATAAACAGAGCAAACCAGAGCATTACCTTTGAATGTCCACCTACGGTATTTACTTTCAATAGCACCAACAATCAATTAGTATTGGGTTCAGCTACCTCTAGTTCGGGATTGCCTGTTACGTTCAGCATTACGACATTGCCTTCCAACGGTGTGGCAACGATTAATGGTAATATCATTACCGTTCAGGCAACAGGTACAATTAATCTCAAAGCTAGTGTGGAAAGCAATACAAATTATAATCCAGCAACGCTGGATTGTTCAACTATCGAAGTAAGTTTACCCACTTCCTTGCAGGGGGAATCACTTGCAGAGCTAATACAGGTATCTCCTAATCCCAGTAAGCATATTTTTGTGGCAAGAATTCATAGCTTACAATTGAGAGGGCTCAGCTATCAGATTAGGGATGCGCTTGGCTTACTTTTAGAGGAAGGTGATTTTGTTAAGCAAAGCCAATATCAGGAAGCTATATTGGATTTAAGTAAGCAAAGTGCGGGCTTGTACCTTCTAGAAATCGTTGATGAAAGAGGACAAAGTATTGTCAAAAGCTTGATTAAACAATGAAAAAAGACATTAAATTGACATTATAAAAGTATCGCCAGAGCTGTATTCATTTTGTCCGTATTTGCGGTTTTTACTTCTTCCGAAGAAGATGGCGGGGTAGATACTGACCCACAAGTTGCTTTTACTGGTACTTAACAACAGTAAGGGCGTTTATTTGACTGAATTCAATGACTTTCGTATTATTTTTATAGACTTTGTTATAACCTGCTGTATTGTACATTTGTACTTATAGGTATGATAAGCTTCTTGGAATAGCACGGAGAATTCCTTTATTTTCTTACAAAAACCTTGTTGATTGACATACCTTTTACAGCGTTTCCATATCCTGTCAATCGGATTGAGGTCTGGGTTATAAGGATATAGGCGAGTAATATAAATTCCCTATTGCTAAGTACCTTATTCTATATTCTATCTTCTCATATGCCTTAGCATTATCACAAAATAATAAGCTTGTCTGAGAGCGAATAGCCATGTTATGAGCTTGAGTTCCCTCCATCACCGAGGCATCTTCTTTTCTATTCGGCGCAGCCACAAGCTCCGCCCTGATTTCTGCAACGATCTCCGCGCTGATTTTAAAGGTAGAAAAGCCTAATCAAAGACAAGCGACCCTCCAAATCCACCAATTTACCCCAAAGCCACCATCCTGATTCACAAACTTAGCCCAACCCTTGCTTCTCTGCCCGATTCTTCTCACCTTAGTAGTCCATAGCTGGTTGAAAGATAATGGAGGCTACCTTGGCACCCCCGCCAAAGCCTCCATTTATCTTTTTTATGGTGGTAAAAGCACCTTCAGTTCTTTAGACCAAAATTGGCGATTTGTTAATTGAAATGAAGCAGCCGTTTTACATTGAGTTTAACTCTTCCTTGGTGTTTACGATGATGATAGCGATTCAACCACTGGGCAGTAAGAAATAAGAACTCGATTAGTGATAGAACTTACTGACCTTAATCGCAAATGAATCAAGGAGCTTTGATGTGGCCATCTGATCGCCTTCAAAAGACCGTTCTTCCTGCTTATTCATCACGATGATCTTCACGCCCGGATCAATACACCATACTTCTTTCACACCCTGAGAAAGCCACATCTGGCACTTCTCGTAGGTATCTTTGAACTGGTCATTTTCAGAGCGAACTTCAGCCACGAGGTCGGGGACAATTTTGCCAAGTTTTTTTCTTTCGCTCTTATCTAGGGCTTCAATCCTGATATTTTCTATCCAAGCTCCGTCTGGACATCTTACCGAGTTGTCGGGTAAGGTAAAGCCGCCCGTAGCGTCGTAGATACGGCCAGGGTTCCCGTGTTGGTTATTCCAGACATAGAGTTCACCGTAGAAAATACCAGAGTTTTCACTTGAATCAATGCTAGTAGGAGGCATAAGAATCAGGTTTCCTTTTTCGTCCAGTTCGGTGCGGAGGCTAGGGTACATCTCAGAAAAAATAAGCAGGGACTCACGGGTAAATTTTCCCTCTTCGCTTAGAAATTCTACGGTTAATGTCTGTTGCTCGGTTCCCATTTTTGATTAAGGGTTGATTAGCTGTAAGTTACACAATTTTTCAAACTTCACTATTTTCCAAAAAAAGGTATCAATTATTACCCCGCGGTCGGTGGACAGAATTGGGTCTACGCGTTCAAAATAGTCTGGAAATCTGATAAGACTTGGAAGAATTGACTTTTCAGCCGTTACACATTACTTAAAATCTCACCCCAAAATCTTGAACAACGGTTCCAGCTGAAAATTCATATCGTCCTAGCAATTCAAAAGTCTCCTGCCAAGGCGTAGTCGTCCAAACTGACTCCCCCTGCTTGGCTCTGGTAATTTTTCCAACCTGTGGGTATATCCAAACTACTTCTTGTACTCCCCATTCTAGCAGCCGTTCGGTTTTAGAGAGCGTTGGCACACTCGTGTAGGGCTCGGAAGGAATATTATCTTCATTAAAGATTTCAACTTCCAGAACGGCCAAAGGAACGGTTCGCGTGTATTTGCTTGTGAGTTTTCGAGAAAGCATCGTTTCTCGATCAAAAATAGCGATATCCGCTGCTAAGTTGTTATTCTTATCAAGGTGAAGCCCCACTTCATTGAAAGCGACGGTGTATTGATTCTCGGGTAAACTTCTAATGAGATAAGTAACAATCGCGGTGATGACCATGGTTTGGATCTCGCTACATCCTATAATATCTTCTATTTTTTTTTCGCCAGCCAACACTTCTCGGTAGCCAGAATAAAAGTAGGGGCGGCCATCGAGTATTTCTTTAACCAAGGAAGTAGGCACTTCCTGCCTTTCATACTTTCTTACTACGCTTTCTTGGATGACTTCAATCATGGTTTTCTTCTTTTAGTATTTTTTCACGAGACTATCTGCTCTATCTCACCCTGAGTGACCGTTCTTTCCTGGTCAAGGTCTTCTATTCCTTATTCCACAGCACGGATGAACATGAGTCTTTCCACAAGCTCCTCAACTTGGAACTCAGGAGGTAGAGACTTCATAGTTTCCATGACCTGCTCTTTTGTTATTGTCATCGTTTCTGAATTTATTTCTATACCAAAATAACGAAATTATCCTGAAAATAAATCTTTTGAGGAGAGGAATGAACTTTATTCGCAAATCTTCGTTTTAAAGATATATTTGAAAAGAACATAACCGTAACTTCGAACAAATGAAAAATGCAAAAGAAATCACGCAGAATGAATTGAAGACTCTGTCTGCGATCCTCGATCAGGACATGTATGGATTACAAATTGTCAAGACTATCGAGGAATCAAAATCCAAGCTTAGTCTGGGAACCCTTTATAATGTACTCAGAAGACTTGAAAAAAAAGGTCTTGTAGAAAGCTATTGGTCGGAAGAAACCGATGAACGGGGCGGAAATCGCCGACGATACTACAAGATCACTGGGAGCGGAAAAGAAGCTGTCAAAGACGCTCAAATTGGATTCAGCAAACTTTGGAACTGGTATGATCGCCTCAACTTAGGTGATTCGCTAACATTAACTTAAAAAAACAACTAAAATAATAAAATGGAACTAGTCAATGTGTTGCAAATTGTAAAGAAAATCTTCAGTAAAAAAAGGAGGCCTAAGCGTCTCCTTAAATCCAATGGAGAACCCGTGTTTATAGATACGGAATTAAAGACAGAAGATATTACTCGAGCACTTAGAAAAATAGCTCAGGAGCAGAGTGAATTACCTTTACTTACTGTAAAATTCATTCGGGCAATCCACCCCTTACAGCATCCCAAAAAGCGCAAGCGTAGATTTTTGAGCGTAAAATTGATAAAATTTGATTTGCGGAAATTCATAGTCTCGTTTGGGTACATTTTCCCCAAGAGGTATCGCGAGGAGTACATTGGAGATGTACTTGAATGTATGAGTGAACTCGATAAAGAAGGCTATTCCAAACCTTGGATAGCTTGTTTGATGGCTAGTAAATTCCTACTTGTCCTTTTGGCAGGTCTTCGAGCCAGATTTGAGTCTTTCTTCAGTAAAGAAGAGACGAAAACAAAGAAAGCCGATAATTAGATATAATCAGCTCTAGCACGAAAACAAGACCTAGCCAAAATTAGCAAGGTCTTTTTTTTATACCATATCCCTTAAAGCCCATTTTTCAACCTAATCTCCTCCTTATCCATCAGCCGTACATAGCCCATCACCGTGGCCGGAGTCTGCCCCGTGATTTCGGTGATTTCCTTCACATTGTTGCCGTTCTTATAGGCCGTGGTAATCAGGCCAGCCCGGATGCTATGCGCTGAGAACTCGGCACCCAAGTATTTTTTGCAAATTTGATTGAAGGAATGCGCCGAGAGTACTTTCCCCGAGGGCTTCCCGTTTCTGAGGCAGGATTGGAAAATAAAACCATCGCCCGTAATTTCCAGCAGATCCCGCAGAGCCTGAACGGGGCAGTAGTATGAGCCAGTTTGGTGAATTGGCTTCATCTCCTTGGCCTGACTTGAATCGTTGACCTTTTGGCGGGTCTTGGATTTGGGAAGGTACACGTTTATGAGTCCAGGCTTGAACTCCAAGTCCTGCTTCCTGATTGCTACCAGCTCCGAGCGGCGGAAGCCACCCGCGTACCCAAGAAGCAGGAGAGCTTTGTTCCGGCGGCTTGCATACTGGGATAAATTCTCGTCTTTATCAATGGCTTTGATGGCTTCCATCAAAACCTTGGGCGTGATCGGGGAGGCTTGATCTTTGGCGTAGTCGCGGGGACGCTGGTCGGTGATGGCCGAGCGATCCGTCCGGACGAGTCCCTTGATGAGTTCCTTTACTTTCTCCGACCGCTTGAAATTAAACTGGAAGGCTTCGCTAAGCACTTGATTGATGCCAACGATCCGGCGCCGAATCGTCGTGTAGGCAAAGCCCTGGTTAATCTGGTCTTCGAGGAAGAAGATAAACTGATCTTCGGTCAGGGAGGTCAAGTCAAGGGAGTGCGCTTCGGCGTAATTTTTTAGATGCGTGATGTCAGTTTTGTAAGCCAGTCTGGTATTCTCCGAAATACGGTTTTCGAGGATCAAGCGGAGCGACTGGCCGGGCTGTATTCTAGTGACATCAGTGTTTTGGGGAGTCGTTTGGAGTTTGGTTTTCATGGTAGTTTTTAGTTACTATAACCCTTTATTATAGTAATCCAATAATAGCGATTTCCTAGCGTAAATAGTGTAATACCTTGGTAGTAGACTTACTCCAAAAATTTGGACAGCGCGTTAAGTTTGATTAACTTAAAAATTTAGCTGTTTATGAAACGACGAAAGTTCAGTGCTGATTTCAAAACCCGGGTGGTTCTCGAGGCCTTGAAGGAGCAAAACTCTATCCAGGAACTAGCTCAGAAACACGAGCTTCATCCTCAACAAATCACCGCTTAGAAAAAAGCATTTTTACAAGAAGCCTCTCGGGTATTCACAAGCAAAAATGACTCGGCTAAAAGCGAGGCAGAGCAGGAAAAAGATCAACTCCTTCGCATTATTGATGAGCTTAAAGTGGAGAATGATTTTCTAAAAAAAAAGCTTGAAATGATGACCTAGTCCAAGCGAAGGGGAATGGTGGATCGTCAGGACAAGACCCTGAGCATTGTCCAACAATGTGCCTTGCTGCGGATCAGTCGTTCGGGATTCTACTATCAGCCCCGCGAAGCCTCGGCTCTGAATCTGAAACTGATGCGCTTGATCAATGAGCACTATTTGGCTCATCCCTACAAAGGATACCTCAGGATGTATACCTTCTTAACCGGGGATCAGGGCTACCAGATCAGCACCAATCGGGTTTTTATCGTTTGTACTACAAGGTGATGGGACTTCGGGCGGTATTTCCGGAGCCACATACCTCAAAATGCGCCAAGGAACACCCGGTGTACCCGTATTTGCTGAGAGGGCTTAAAAAAGATGGCGCGTGATCCCCAAAATGAATGCGGATGGCAATGAAAGAAAAAGAAGCAAAAAGGAAGAAATTTCCTAACGATGAATTAACTTAAAATTCAAGAATTCCTGTCTAAACGATTGGGGAAAGTCCATAGTTTTGACAAGATGTACTTGCTGGGAGGGATACTTTTATATAACTTGGAGCAATGAGTTTCGGTCTCGATGAGGGGGCTTCCATATTGCCAGGCATCACTACTTTGCCATCATGCAAACATTGAGCGCATACGCCATTTAGCAGCACCTTTCAAGAACAACCCAAAAAAACAATTACTAATTTTTATTCTTAGGAAAACGGCATGAACAAATCAGGATATTTTAATAGCCCCTGGCCGGGGGAAGATGGGTCAGCCCAGCGCCTTCAGGTGCCATCCAATCTAAGCGGTCTGGATATCGGAGCTGCGGAAAAGCCGCAGGTCACAAAGCGAAAATTCTGGTGGGACTTTGGTAACCTGGTCGTTCTGAGAGAGAAAGGCCAGGTCTACCTCCTGCGGGCCAATTACCTGAGGCACCGCTACCTCCGACTGCCTTCATCCTCAGTGCTGGAACGCATCCATCCGGAAACCCTCGAGGTCATTCAGAAGTCCCCCCGGCTCAAGGGTGGCCCCATGTGGCCGGGAGGCCTGGCTGTGCACCGAAATGGAAAAATCTATGTCGTCTATGGAAGGTACTGCCACTGCCTGGATGCTGATTGCAATCTTTTGAAGTCCTTCAAATTACCCAGGAATGCCCCCTACAACTCATTTGTGATTCTGGACAATGGCTATCTGGTGATGAAACACTTTTCCCACCAACAAAAGGCCCACCTGACTATTCTTGATCCCGAGACTCTGGAGCCCGTCAGCGAAGAGGTAGAGACCATAGAACCCTCCATTGCGCGATTGAGTGCCAAAGAGAATACGATCTATGTGGTCGGGACAGAATCAATCTTCAGGTACCATTTCCGCGAAGGAAAACCGGAGCTGGACCCTTCCTGGAAGTTTACCTATATTAAAGACCCAAAGCAGACCTACGGATGGGATGTAGTACTCTCAGAAAAAGATGCTTGGTTTCTTGATAATGGCAAGCACCGCTATCAATTCCAGATGATTGGGGCCGGGGTAAGCAAAAACCCGCTCAATTTCATCCGGGTCTCCCTCCAGGATTCAAATGACACAAGCATTCAGACCGTATCCAACCTACCCAAAGGCACGGTGACCAATCCGCCTCTATTTGCCGAGGACAAAAAGATTCTTATCGTCTACGATTCCGGAAATTCCCTGATAAAGGCTTTGAAATACGAGGAGGATACGAAGGTTTTTAGAGAATTATGGAAGAAAGCTGGCTTTGGCTGTTCAAGTCACATGATCTATTATCCGGATACCGGAGAGCTCTGTACCAATGACTATAAAACCTTCACTGGTGATAGCTCCGTCGTACTGGATATCGAGACGGGCGAGGAAAAATTAAGGGCCAGGCTCAGGAATATATTTCAGGGTGTAATCTTTCCCTGCCCGGGTTGGAACCGGGACTATTATTATCTGACCTTGGATGCTTTGATCCGTGTCTCGCTGGGCTGAAGCGGTCCTATTGGGGAGCCGCGATGACAAAAGCAGACATTGCACGCTTGAGATGATTCCCTTATTTTGCAGAGAGCTCCGGGAGGTTGATTTTTTAATGATGTTGCTTTGCATAGGAAAACACGGAAGAAACTTCCGCGCTAGAAAGGGAACTAATAAACCTTAATCTATTTACTAATGAGGATATTGACTTTTTTTAAACATTATTTTTCAATCAAAAATATTCGCTGAATACTAAATCCAGTAGAGAAAATTTACGCTAAAATATTATAGAAATGGTCTTTAAAGATAAAGTAATTTGGATTTTTATCCTTTTGACAATTTGTCCATTGAGAGCAAGTTTTGGTCAAAGCATGAGTTTGGATATGCTCTCAGGTGATATTTCTGCAGAGCAGCTAACACAATTGCATATCGAGAAGAAAAACTCTCAGGGGCAATGGGAATGTATATGCGGGACAAATTATAGTACCTGGCAGCGTTCTAGCTATTTGGATAGCTTGTACGAGCATTTTTTCAGGCAGGAATGTTCCGGGGATTTTTATTATTCTGATTTGACTGATTACCTTGAAAAAAGGTTTAAATGGCCTTATCCTATTGAATCTGTGGGGGATGAAATTAAATGGAAGTTTGACCCAGAAAAAGGGGGTAATCAGATTGATTTGACATTCAACTTTTGGGACAGAGAGGAATCCAAGCTACCCACAACACTTTCCTATAAAATAACCGGGGCATATCGGGAAGATTCCGTGAGTAGTTGCATTACTTATAGTTTTCTCAAAGCCCTTGATCCTCAGAATAAGCCCTGTAAGATTCAAGTTAAAGACACAGAAATGTGCAGGTATAATGAAATGGTTGTAGAGGAAGGGGAAGAGGTTAATTATACAAAATCTGAGCCGAGTGATGACAGGATAGTTCTTACTATTATGTATGAAGATATCCGGCTTGTATTAAAGTTCTTATTGTAGTGTTCTACAAGTAATGCTATTGTGAGTAAAAAAGTGGACTTCCCCCAAAAATTTGGACAGCGCGTTAAGTTTGATTAACTTAAAATTTTAGCTGTTTATGAAACGACGAAAGTTCAGTGCTGATTTCAAAACCCGGGTGGTTCTCGAGGCCTTGAAGGAGCAAAACTCTATCCAGGAACTAGCTCAAAAACACGAGCTTCATCCTCAACAAATCACCGCTTGGAAAAAAGCATTTTTACAAGAAGCCTCTCAGGTATTCACGAGCAAAAATGACGCGGCCAAAAGCAAGGCAGAGCAGGAAAAAGATCAACTCCTTCGCATCATTGGCGAGCTTAAAGTGGAGAATGATTTTCTAAAAAAAAGCTTGAAATGATGACCTTGTCCCAGCGAAGGGGTAAAGTACCTTCAGTTCTTTAGACCAAAATTGGCGGTTTGTTAATTGAAATTAAGCACTCATTTTATACTGAACAATCGGTTTGACTCTTCCGATTCCCTAGTGTTTGCGATCCAGCCATCGGGCAATGCCTCTATATAATTCCATGCCATCACGAGCCGGATTGAGGTAAATATGCTGATATTTAATCGTAAGCTAAAATCGTTCAATATAAATATTATCCAGCGCTCGGCCTTTTCCATCCATACTGACGCGGATGCCCTCGTTTTCTAGACACAATCCTGATTTATACACTTATTTCGGGGTTTGCTTACACTTGGCCTTACAGATCGACTTGCATTTCTTACACTTGGGCTTACGCTTATCGACCTTTACAGTGACGACAAAATATCCGTTACAAAGTTCTATCAAAGAAGATGTAATGTATCCCTCTATTGTTACAACAGACAAGGAGTATGTTGGTCATTTTGATGAAGGTGTGGTATTACCAGCAGAGACCAATATGGATTCTGTATATATAAAAATTTACAAAAACAGTAATATAGATCCGAAACCTATGCAACCGTTCTTGGTATCAGAAAAATTTCTACCTGATATGTTAAACTTTGACTCATTTGAGATAGAAATATCAAATGATTATTTGGCATTTGGCTATGAGATTTTGAATGATACGCTACTTATTAATAAAAAGAGTTTAGTCTGGTCTTCAAAGAGGTTAAAGTTAGAATATGTCCCGACAGTTAAGTCTTCTTTCAGAGTAACGGTGAAAGAAACTAATCAAACCATAGTTAGGCCAATAGATGGTTGGAATAATTTAAGTAGCTATCTGTCTGCCAATATCAATCCCCCAAGAGTTACAAATCTGTATCTGGGAAAAATAATTGTTGAATTTTCCGTAAATAAAAGCGGTAAAGTATAATACCTCGATAAATTTAGACCACTGGCATCATTTAAATTTTACCTTTGTGCAATGAAAAAAAAGAGAAGAAAATTTACGGCTGCTTTCAAGGCCAAGGTCGCCATCGAGGCGCTCAAAGAACGCCAAACTTTGCAGGAACTGGCCACCCGATTTGAATTACATCCCAATCAAATTAGCCAGTGGAAAAAGGAATTTTTAGAGAACTCGGAAGCAGTTTTTGAGTCTCCAAAATCGGAGCAAAATCCGGAAGTGGATGTGGATCGGCTCTATTCCAAGATTGGCCAATTGGAAATGGAGCGGGATTTTCTAAAAAAAAGCTTGGACAAACTGGATCGCATGAAATGAAAAAAAACCTGATTTGCCGCCCCGAAAAGCTTTCCATCCGCCAGCAGTGCCAAGTATTGAGTCTCGGTCGGGGCAGTTTCTATTACAAACCTAGGGGGGAATACTCCCAGAATGGCCTCCTTAAAACCCCTCAGCCCATCAACGGAAAAAACAAGACACCTTCCAGACCTCGTTCTTTGAGGTTCTCGAGAACCCGGCTCCACTTCTCGGCTCCTTCACTTGGCCTGACTCGAGACACACACCCTCCGCCCATTTCTAAAAATATATCTACATTTTTCTCGAGCGACTGTCATTTCCCTTCCCTTACTCTGTTTATATTTGTAATCTAGCGATCACTTCAAACCACAAAGACATGATCTCAAGATTTACCAAACACACCACCTCACAAATCTGGTACCGCACCCTACGCAAGTACCGCCGGGTGCAGAGGCACTTACAAAGCACCCCCGAACCCAGTACCCAGCCTCGGCTGAGGCGCAAGCTTCGCGCTCTGGCTCGCCGTATCCAACAGCTCAATCACCGCTGGAAGCTAGGCTTCGCCAGCTCCCTGCTCACCGCCTGGCTGGCTTATGCCCCAGCGGCTCAAGCCCAGAGCTTCCCACCTGTGTTTGAGCTTTCCAGCCTCGCTTCGGGCGATGGCAGCCAGGGCCTGGTCATCAATGGCATTGATGAGGATGATCGATCTGGCATCTCCGTCTCCTCGGCGGGGGATGTGAATGGGGATGGCCTCAATGATTTCCTGATTGGTGCCTACGCAGCCGACCCGAGTGGGAATGCTGATGCGGGCGAAAGCTACTTGATCTTCGGGCGGGCTTCCTTCGGCGGCCCCGTCCTGGAGCTATCCAGCCTGGCCAGCGGGGATGGCAGTCAAGGCTTTGTCATTAACGGGCGCGATGCAGGTGATTATTCTGGTGTCTCTGTCTCTTCAGCAGGGGATGTGAATGGGGATGGCTTTGACGATCTCCTGATTAGTGCCCCGTCTGCCGACCCGAGTGGGAGAGATTTTGCGGGTGAGAGCTACCTGATCTTCGGGCGGGCTTCCTTCGGTGGCCCCGTTTTGGAGCTATCCAGCCTGGCCAGTGGGGATGGCAGCCAGGGCGTGGTGATTAATGGCATTGATGCGGGTGATGACTCTGGTTTCTCCGTCTCCTCGGCGGGGGATGTGAATGGGGATGGCCTCGATGATCTCCTGATTGGTGCCTTTAGAGCCGACCCGAATGGGAATAATCGTGCGGGCGAGAGCTACTTGGTCTTCGGGCGAGCTTCCTTTGATGACCCCGTTTTGGAGCTATCCAGTCTCGCTTCCGGTGATGGCAGCCAGGGTGTGGTTATTAATGGCATTGATGCATATGATGAGTCTGGCCGCTCCGTCTCCTCGGCGGGGGATGTGAATGGGGATGGCTTTGATGATCTCCTGATTGGCGCTCTTAGAGCCGACCCGAATGGGAATAGTTATGCAGGCGAGAGCTACCTAGTCTTCGGGCGGGCTTCCTTTGGTGAGCCCATCTTGGAGCTATCCAGCCTGGCCAGTGGGGATGGTAGCCAGGGCGTGGTTATCAACGGGATTGATCCTTTTGATTTCTCTGGCGAATCCGTCTCCTCGGCCGGGGATGTGAATGGGGATGGCCTGAATGATTTTCTGATCGGTGCCCCCAGTGCTGGCCCGAATGGGAACTTTGATGCGGGCGAGACCTACCTCATTTTCGGGCGGTCTTCCTTTGGCGGCCCCGTCCTGGAGCTATCCAGCCTGGCCAGTGGGGATGGTAGCCTGGGCATAGTCATCAATGGCACTGATGCGCAGGATCGCTCTGGCACCTCCGTTTCCTCGGCCGGAGATGTGAATGGGGATGGCCTAGATGATCTGCTGATTGGTGCCTTTGGAGCCGACCCGAATGGGAATGGTAATGCAGGTGAGAGCTACCTGAACTTCGTTCTCCGTTATTTAGTCGGTTTCGTTCTTCTTCGATCTTGCGAGCTCAGTGGGGATGGTAGCCTGGGCTTTGTCTTCAATGGCATTGATACGGGTGATTTCTCTGGCTACTCCGTCTCCTCGGCCGGGGATGTGAATGGGGATGGCCTCGATGATCTCCTGATTGGATCCTGGCGAGCTGACCCGAATGGGACAGATCTTGCGGGCGAGAGCTACTTGATCTTCGGGCGTGGCAGTGGAAACCCTACTTCTTTGGAAGATCAAATCAGTGCCTCTATCCAGCTCTATCCCAATCCTTCCCTGAGTCGTGTGCAGGTAGCAGGCTTCCGGGGGGCGGTGGAGTTCACGCTGAGCGATGCCCGTGGCAAAGTCCTCCGCCGAGGCCAGGGAAAGGATGATTTTGAGATAGATTTGGAAGCATTGCCCGCGGGGATGTATTACCTGAATTTTACTTACCAAGGGCTGAGTTTTAGCAAACCAATCCTTAAGCCTTAATATCTCCAAGGGGGAATCTCGCTCCTGATTCCCCCTTGACTTTTTTTTGGATAAAAGCCCAGAAAAAAGCTATTTTTACCCTTCTCCAAAAATAAACGAACTAAACTTCCCCATGGCAAAGTCTTCTCCAAGTCCTTCGCTTGAACTCAGCACCTCCCGCTTGCTGGGCACCTGGCTCGCGAGCCATCCTTGCAGTTTGGTCTTTACCACCTATCAGGTGGGCAAGGTCTTTATGGTGGGGCTGGATGCTCAGGGCAAAATCCATATCACCGAGCGTACCTTTCCGCGCTGTATGGGCTTGGGCACGGACGGACAGACGCTTTGGATGAGTTCTCTCTTTCAGCTTTGGCGTTTTGAGAATTCGCTGCTGGCGGGTCAACACTATCAAGATTATGACCGTGTTTTTATCCCTCAGGTGGCCTACACCACGGGCGATCTGGATATTCACGATATTTGTATCGGGAAGGAGGGCAAACCCATCTTTGTCAATACCCGTTTTAGTTGCCTGGCCACTCTGAGCGAAACGCATAGCTTCAAGCCGCTTTGGAAGCCGCCTTTTATCAGCAAAATCCTGCCCGAAGACCGCTGCCACCTCAATGGCCTGGCCGACGAAGCAGGTCAGCCCCGCTACGTGACGATGGTGAGCCAGAGCGATGTAGCCGATGGCTGGCGAGAAAAACGCCAAAAGGGCGGCCTCGTGATGGAGATTGAAAGCAATGAAGTGGTTGGCCAGGGGTTGTCCATGCCTCATTCTCCGCGCTTGTATCAGGGAAAGCTTTGGCTGCTGGAAGCAGGTTCAGGGTATTTGGGCTACCTGAATCTGGAAAGTCAGAAATTCGAGCGGGTCGTATTCTGCCCGGGCTTCCTGAGAGGGCTGGATTTTACGGACAATTATGCCATCGTGGGCACTTCGGGCTTGCGCAGCAACAAGACCTTCGCGGGCTTGGAGCTGGAAGCAAACCTCCAAAAGGCCGGAGCTGAGGCCAGAGCCGCCGTGCATATCATCAACTTAGAGACGGGTGCCATTGAGCATTGGCTTCGCCTCGGCGGCGTGGTAGAGGAGCTTTACGATGTGCGAGTCTTGCCCCAAGTGCGCAAGCCCCTCCTGATTGGCATCCAAAAAGATGAAATTCGCAATATGATTTCCATCGAGGAGTGAGAGCAATTGCTCACTCCTGTTTACCTTTCACCTGCTCCTCCAGCCACAGGTCAAAAGCCGCGTACCACAGTGCCTCAAAATACTTCATCCATCCTGCGGGCGTGAAAGACCCGAGCCCCGGCGGGGGAGAAGCCTTCTCAGCCGGAGCCAATTCCTCCTGAGGCTCCTCCGACTGCTCCTCAAAAGCCTTGTTTAGCATATTCCAGTCCCCTTGCATAGATAGCTCGATCCCTTCTCGAGATACTGATAAGCTCAATTTTGTCATAATTCTAAGATTTCGTTGATTGATTAGATAAAAGAAAAGATGAGCCTACTCACAGCCCTCGAAGTGAATATCCACGTACCGTCTTAGTTGGCGGTAGTGCCAGGGCGCGATCACCTCCGGACAGTCCCAGAGACCCAAATTAGCCTCTCTGGCCGCTTCCTCATAAGAGAGCAAGGCTGGGCGGTCGCCATAGTCTCGGTAGTACCAAGCCCAGCCCCTCGTGATCATCAGCGAGTCCACCCTGAGCCAAGCTCGCTCGGCTGGGTCTTCCTCCCTGATTTCTTGATTGCGTACCCTTAGCTCCACGAGCCAGCGTCCGTAAGAGTCCGTTCCCGTCTTCTTGAAGAGTACCTCCTCATTCCAGAGCCACCCGTGCAGGCTATCGGTCGCCTTTCGGCCAAAGGGCTGCTCCAGTTCTGGAGCATCTACATTCTTGAGTCGGCAGCGGTGCACACAGCTATCCACGATCAGGTCGATCGTATCCCCGTCCAGCACCCGTACACAAGTCCCCTTCTCCCATTCCTGACCAGAGAGGAGAGATAGTAACAAACACATCCAAAAAGATTTTACAAATAGCATAAGCCCTATTCCATTGATTCGGCTCACAAAGTACCAAGCTTTTCCCTGATTCCCTTACGGCGTGGTTCGTTCTGGTTGAATTGGTGAGAAAGCCTAAATTAATCTAAGAGTAAAACCTCCGGACTCAATCAGGGAAGTTTCCAGGCAGATTCTTGCCCCTCATCAGCTAAATACAAAGCCCAGGGGAATTTCTGTTCATTCTTGAGCTTTCTCAAGCTTTCTAAAGAACGGCTCTCTCCCAGATGTTCTAGCTCTCTGTTGGTGGCACTGCCGCTCTTAATCAATAAAGAAGCTCTGCGGTAAGCTTCCCGAATGCCAGCTCCTTGCGCGAAACTCTGATAAAATTGTGAAGAAAATACACCTGCCCTCTCATCATCCACTTCCACCGAAGTGGCAATGACACTTTTTACCCCAGCATCCAATAGTGCTTCCACCTGTCCAACGGTAGCACAGCCATTCAGAAAAACCAGCTCAATACCGTTCAGACAATTTTCTTCCCTGAATAAGTCAGCCAGTACTGCGCCCGAAGCTTGTTGATCTTCCAATGCCAATTGTTGACCATCCGCGTGCCCAGCAAAGTGAAAAATTTTAATCCGCCCTCTAAATTCATCAAAAACGCCAAAAATGTACTTAGTATCAGTCTGTGCCTCGCTTACAAGTTCTATTTGCCGATTTTGATCTGCCTGAAAGAGGGCTTTTTCCAAGCCTCTGCGTTCGTCCAATAGCTTTTCCAGATAGGCATCTCTCTGATTAGCAAAGGCCAAAAAAATCACAGGTGGAGTAGATAGAGGTGGTTCACTCAGCTCAATTTTATCTTTGAATCGATTATAAAAATAAACCGCTTCAATTTTAGGAGGCTTGTAGGATGAATTCTTAATCTCTCCTTCTACCCCCTCGTATCTATATTTAATCAATCCAGAGGTTCGGCGTAACAAATTACGTACATCCTGAGATCGCTGATGGTTCAGAAAACCACCTCCTATTTTTGCTTTTTCCTCCGCTCTCCGGTAGATCGTCTGAAAATTTAGAAGAAGTTCTGAATGTAGGAGATAGTTAAAAATATTGTTGTGTCGGCAAGTTTTGTATCTATGAATTTCTTTGACAACCTTCTCTTTTCCACTCTTGGGAGTTGGAAAGAATTTATCATACGAATCACTAAAAATGCCCAGCCCTCGTCCTTCGTTATATTCATTAAAGTGTAAATAATGGAACATTTTCGCTCCCATTTTACCCCATCTGATGTTTCTTTTCGGGCTTTCTTGTTGTACCATCAAACTTTTGTTGGGATCATAGTCCGACTGTGAAGCATCGTAGCTACTTGAAATACACTCCAAGATGGTACTGATTTCTTCCTTTTTCAGGTAGCGGTTGTTTTTTTTATATCTGAATACATTACTAATTACCTCATTTTCTATTTTTTCTCTATCCAGAATAGCCACTTGCAAGAGCTTAACCTTCTTGTAATCTCCTCGCTGGAGAAATCCATTTTGGTAGATTTCTCTATCAATAATTTTTCTACTGATACTAACAAAATCAGGGAACTCAAGGCCAGCTTCTCCCATTCCTTCCAGACAAATACTGGTATCTCTACTGTACAGTATAGATTGGACAATTGTAGGAAGTTCCTGATTAGGAATCCGACCCCTCAGCTGAAAAGAATGAACTACTACAAAGCCAATCGGGAAGAGATGCACCCTGGGAGCGTAGGTATTCAGCTTTACCTCGGGATAGCCGAAGAGGTCTGCGAGTGGTTTAAACTTCAGATCAAAATGAGCTTGATAAGGCAGTAAACCCTCCCAAGCTTGATCTTGATCAAAATTTTCCCAAAATTTATTTTTCCTAAACCTATTTTTGCCGATAGTTTTCACTTTAAGTTCAAAGTCTAGGTCTTTAAACTTTGCTGGGATGGTTGCTGCCCATCCTTTTTCATAACCTTGATTGTATAATTGTTTACTCTGCAAAAAGCGGAATCTCTCATCCAAAGAAGGCTTGTGTAGCCACTTGATATTGATAAACATCTCAGCAACCCTGATTTTGACCTTTTTGCTGATGTGGGTTTGAAAATCAAAATTATCCATCAGAAGTTTGTGTTTAGTGGCAAATCTTCATATATTGTTTCCAATTAATATATAATCAGAGCGCGTTAGAATCGCAGATTCTGACGATTCATCCCAAGCTTCGGCTTGGGTTTTTAATTTTACGAAAATATTCCCACAATTTCAATACGAACTTCCTTTGCTCAGCTGATTGAGATAGTTAGGAAGGCTTATATCACAAGGTCAGGGTTTAATCCTCAGTTAGCTCCCACCCAACCCCCTAGATACCCCGTATATATTCCATACCCCTGAGTTTCCGAGAAGCCTTCCGAAATCCAGAATTCCCACCAAAGCATGTCGCCCCTCCATTCCCAAAAATTTTATTCCCTCCAAAACTCAAAAACACCCTACTACCTTACTACATCCTTCTCCAAATCACCTCTTAGGGCCAATCAAAGCCGATTTTCGGACTAAACGACTCCTCGATGCCCCGCCCACTACACCTTACTACCTACTACTCCTTATTTGCCATACTCCCAAAGTGTAGTAAGGTAGTAAGATGTAGTAAGAGAGAGTTACTACACTTTTATGCCTTTATCGCCTCGTAGTACTTGTTTCTGGATTTGTAGTAAGATAGTAGCTTTTTTTAGCACAAAACGTATACTTGCTTCCGCCCCCTGCCCACCAAAGCAAAATACCCCCACCGACCAGCGTCAGCGAGGGTATTAAATAAGCTAGGCTATCTCTTGTTATCAACTCTTGTCTTCATCCTCCAGCCTTTCCTCATTGGGCATTACATAATACCCCTTGAGTGGCATTTGCCCCTTTCGCTTGCTCGCCTTCGGGAAGCCCAAGGCAGTGAGGGCGCGGCCTACATTCACCTTATGCAGCCTGATCTTGTTCCCCGTTCGGTCTATGATTTCCTCTAGGATATCCGTGGCCGTGTAGAAGACCGCCTTTTTACTTTCTATCTCCGCGGGTGAGGGCGGGTAAAAGTACGCCGAGATCAAATCCATTTCCGGCGTCGAGATTTGGAAGCGTTTATTGGCCTGCTCATTTTCTTCTATCTCCCCCCGGTCTAGTTTCGGGTTAAAGCTCGGGTCTTTGCTCAGGTAGAGAGCCTGCCGCCAGATATGATCCACCTCTATTTCCTTAGAGTAAGCCCAGTCAATCCCCTCTATCTCGAAGCACAGCCAGCGCACCGTACCCGTGTGGTCATTCAGAAACTCCGTTTCGTTCGTATTCCCAATAAAGCTCGCCCTTCTCGGGGCAATACTCGGTCGCTCCGCGTAGGGCTTCCTCACCTTGATCATTTCCTTCGAGAAGATAGATTTTAGCGCGTTCAGCTCCGCCTTGCCCACCGTGGCCAGCTCATCCATATTAATCATAAAGTTCTGCCCTAGGGCAATCAGCGAGTCCTTATCCGTCCCGATGTTTTCCGTGTAGTAGTCTTTTAGCTCCGCGGGGATTAGCCACCTACAGAAGTAAGATTTACCCGCGTCTTGGCCACCCGTGAGCACCAGGCACTGCTTATTTACAAAGTTATCCTGGAGCGCACAGGCCACCGTCCTTACCAGGTGTTTTTTGAAATGATTTCGAAACCGCTCCTGATCTTGGGACTTCACTTGGATATAAGCCGCAAGCTGATCAATATAATCCGGCTCCCTCTGGGGTTCATAGGGCTGCAAACCCTCAAAATAATACTCGAAAGGGTTCATCAGTTCCACGAACTTAGATTTCATCAATGATTTCAAGTCCGAGAGGCTGTACTTAATGCCTTCTTTTTTCAGCTCTCGGTACAAGTCATCAATATTGAGTTCCTCGTATTCCTCCGAGCCAAATTCAGCCACCTCTATACAGTTTTTAATCACATTATGCTGAAAGTGATAATTATCCGACAGGTAATCCTCCACCCGGTGGATGGCATAGTAAATTTTACGTTTTTCTGCTGGCTGCTCACCATCTAGGGTAGGAGAGTGTCCATTGTTCTTGGCTTCCTCCCCCAGGGCATCCACTTCCTGCTCCAAGTCTTGGGCGGCTTCTGCTTCCTCATCCTTCTCCGCGGTTAGCTTCTGCTTCTTCTTAGCACTAAGCTTTTTCTCGAGGGCTTCTCTGGCTCTATTCATAGATTACACATTATCCATCCAATCCGAGTACTGGATGCTATCATACCTTACACTTTCCTTTTGCTTACTAATTCGGTGCGGTTGGGGCAAGGGAGGAGCTTGCGAGCCTGATTCCAAACCTTGCGCCTGCTCACTCAGGTAAGTCCTAAGTCTCTCGTAGTCCTCCAGCACGGCACCATATACCTGTCTTTCTAGGCTTAGGTATTCCCTCGTCAGTTCAATTCGCTCGATTTGCCTTTTAAAAAATCTCTCCTGAGCCAAGGTGATCTCCCCGGCACTCTCGATTTTGCGCGTCCAGTAAGATTCCTCTAGCTCCAGTGCTTTCAATAATTCCTCTCTTTTCGTGTCTAGGCGAGTCTGTAAATAATTCATAATGATAGAGTGAAAGCGTAAAACAATTCATCCCCAAACTTCGGTAGGATAGCAACCCTATCCACTTGATTCCCGGGATGGCTCCCCAAACCCGTAATGATTCTTGATCTCGATGGGCTTAAACATCTGTGTCAACTGGTAAAACTCCTTGGCTTGCGATCCCTTCTTTTGGGCGTGTGCCCGCAGTTCCTCTTCCGATACCTCGAAGATGCGCATCAAATTTAGATGCACTCCCGGGGGTATCTCATTGAGCGGTTTTAGGCTATAATTATCCAAAAATTTCCGCCAGCCGTTTTTTTCCAGCTTATCGAGCGCACTTCTTACCGCTCGTTGCTGCTCGCGGTACATCCGGTTTTGATATTTATCATAGTACAAGTTCCTCACCTTCTGACGAGTCACCCGCTTGCTGGTCTCCGTGTTTTTTGTAGATGATAATTTGTGGTTCATGTCAATTTTTACTTAAATTGCGTGTACAGAAACGTGAAAACCGTTACGTTTTACGACAATTCCGTTACCCAAAACTATAAAATTTACGGAATACTATACAAGTTTTAGGTGAAAAATCGATACAAAATGATACATTTTGGTGAAAAACTCAGAAATTTGGCCGACCAACAAGGAGTAAGCGTTTCTCAAATCGCCTCCAAAATGGGCAAAACCTCCAAGGCCATCTATGACGACCTCAACAAAGTCGACCTCAGCACCTCTGTCCTCCGTCAGTACGCCAAGGTCTTCAGCATCGATCTCGAAGACCTATTCCAAGATACCAGCACCCTGGCTCTCAAAAAAGAAGAACCCCTTATGTTCAAAGAAGATGAACTGGAGTACATCCGCAAGTCAGGCAAAGACTGTGAGTCCTGCCCCTTTGCCCAGCAGCTCCTGAGGATCATCCACACCCAAAACGACCACATCACCTCCCTCACCCAAACCCTGAACAATATCACGGGCAAATAGCCAAGCCCACCGATCCATCAATGAGGAAAACTCCCCGCGAGTCTGGATTTTGATAAGCCAAGATAATCCGTATATTTAGGCACTATTTTAGGGATATTGCTATCTCTACCAAGTCAAAGCATCCTTTACCAACACTATGGGCTACTCCACCAAAAGAATCAAACAAATAAAAGCCAAACTCGAAGAACGCTACGACCTACTAGCCGAGTGGGAAGATAAGCAGACCTTTAGCCAGAACCCCTCCGAGCGCAAGGCCGCCGAACAGGAGACCGGAAGGCTCAAAGCCGAGATCAAGCAGCTAGAAGCCGAGCTTGCCCAGCTCAAAGCCAAGCCTTCTTCCCCAGCACCTGATTCGCCCCCGAAGCGTCCTTGGCTCTGGGGCATTCCCGTCCTCGTGGTGCTGGTACTCGGCGCGTATTTCCTGTATCAATTCCTTTTTAGCTGCCGTGAGCCCGAGGCCAAGATTCTCATTCAGGTGGCCAACTTCAGCCCCGATGCTTCCCCCACTTTTTCCCGTTTTTTGGTAGAGAGCCTCAACAGCCAGTTGGATAATGAGCAAATCACCTCCGGGCAAGCCTACGCCTACGGCCTGATGGAGTACATTGATTTGCGCCTCAATCCTTCCGACCTGGAGCAAGCCATCCTAAGCCATACCCAGCGCTACTGCGATTACTCGGGTATTGTGATCTATGGCGACCGCCTGATCGAGGGCGGAGATTCCCTGTTCAATTGTCGCATCCGCCTGCTCGATCTCAGCCCTGCCGACTCACGCGTCAAGCTCAAAGACAAGGAAGAACTAAAAATCCACAACCCCCGCGAGATTGCCTTCCAAGTAGAAGCCCAGGCTCAGCTCGTGGCCAGCTTCGTGCTCGGGAATATTTTCCTAACCCAAAACCAAGCCGACCAGGCCATCCCCCTCTTACAGGAAGTCGCCCAAAAAACAGACGCCAAGCACAAAAAGCTCAAATTCTACTGCCACCTCCTCACGGGCAATGCCTACCTCCAAAAGCAAAAGCCCAAGCAAGCCTTCCGAGCCTACGCCGAGGCACGAGAGTTCACCGGCCCCACTGATACCCTTCTTCGGGGCAATCAGCAGGCTCTCACCCGCCTGCTAGTCCAAGAGTACCTTCCCAGTGAGGAAATATCTATATCCAACGCCCTCCCCGGGCCAGAGCTAGAGCAATTAGAGCAAAGCCTCCTCACTCTGATCCAGCTAGAAGAAAAGCTTACCTTAAGGGCGGACTCCAGTGCCAGTGCCAAGCTAGCCCAAGCCCGAAAAGAGCTACAAGCTCAGGTCACCTCCTTACTCACCCCGAATACCACCCCGAGCCTCCAGCCAAAGCCAGTAGAAGTAGAAGCTGAAGCTGATACCCCAGCCCCAGCCCCAGCTTCAGCCAAAGGCACAGAGGGCAACCAGCCCCCCACGACAGTACAAACCCCGCCTGATCTCCCCGGTATGGTCTTCGTACCGGGCGGTAGCTTCCAGATGGGCAGTGATGACGGTGAGGATGACGAAAAGCCCGTACACACGGTGCAACTAGACGACTTCTACATCGGGAAGTACGAGGTAACCCAAAAGCAATGGAGAGAGGTCATGGGCGAAAACCCGAGCAGCTTCCAAGGCTGCGATGACTGCCCCGTGGAGCAGGTTTCTTGGAATGATGTGCAGGAGTTCATCCAGAAATTGAATGCCCAAACCGGGCAAAACTACCGCCTCCCCACCGAGGCGGAGTGGGAATACGCCGCCCGGGGCGGGCAAAAGAGCCAAGGCTACCAGTACGCGGGGAGTAATAATATAGACGAAGTAGCTTGGTATGATGGAAATTCAGGTCGCAAAACCCACCCCGTGGGGCAGAAGCGACCCAACGAGCTAGGCCTCTACGATATGAGTGGTAATGTACGGGAATGGTGCTCGGACTGGTACGGCTCGGATTACTATGCGAGTAGCCCCGAGTTCAACCCTCGGGGGCCTGCTAGTGGCTCCAGCCGGGTGGTTCGTGGTGGGAGTTGGCGCTACCTCTCGGAGGTTTGTCGGGTTGCTTACCGTAACAACTTCCTCCCGGAGGATGGGTTCAACCTCCTTGGTTTGCGTTTGTCCAGGACCCTGTAGTTGTAGCTCCGAAACTCCAGTTTCGGACATCACGGGCACTGCTTAGGATTTTCCAAGCTGGCGCACGTTACAAACGCGCACCAGTTGGACTGTCGGGGGAACCTCCAGTGTATACACATTTTGTCACCCTGAAAGGGTCTTGTTTGAAGAACCGCCTGCT
>CAZKBP010000055.1:0-25671 GCA_964551015.1 uncultured Cytophagaceae bacterium
AGGACGTTCCAAACCACCTTTAGGCGGTCCTCAGAGGGGGTCGAGGCCATTCCAAACCACCCTGAGGCGGTTCTCAGAGATAGCAAGATGGAAATCTTGCTCGTACAGCCTGCGAAGATAGGAATCTTCACAGAAAATAAGGGATCGAGGCCATTGGAGCTTATTTGAGGGTATCGACCAAGCCCGTGGAAAGCGATTTCCAGAGTGCTTTGAAAAAGCTATCTTCTTCTTTGCGAATGTAGTAAACTTCGCCTGTTTTGGCTTTTCTCTTATCTAAGATATTGCGGTTGTTGATAATGAGATTGGCTAAAAAGGTGAGGAAGCTTTTCTTTTTTTCGTGGTCTTCTTCTCGGAGCACTTGGATGCGCAAACGACGGTAGCCCGCAGCCAGAGTTCCCGTGGCGAGGGTATCATTTAGCTCTACTTGATATTTGACCCGATTGATAAAGCCTTTTGAGATGCGGATGTGTTCGTTGCGCTCAATAATACTATTGAAGAAGCCAGCTTTCATTTCGCCGAGTTCACCATAATAACGGCAGTAAAGCTTGGAGGCACGGAGGGGAAATTTGATGGTCGCATCAAGTAGTCCTTGGTTCATCAATCGGGCACTGGCAAAAATTGTCGTGGTGTCTTCGGGTGCGGCACGGGTGTCAATATCGTGAGCGGTGAGATTTAGCTCTGTAAAGAAAACTTCTCCAATACCTACCCCACCGGTTACTTTCTCGCCGTAGTTGAGGCGTGAGTCAGCGATTTTGAGCGTATCTAGCACCAGTTTGAGAGGTATTTTGCGAAAGCTATTTTGGGGCATCTTGGGTCGGAAGGTAGAATCTTTCACGAAAGTTTTGTCTCGGTAGATGTCCGCATTTAAAGATTTAATCGCAAGAGATTCAATAAAAAGCTCTTTTTGATTAATCAGACGTCGAAAATCAATTTGATCTACATAGACTTGCTCTACATCCATACGGTAGCGTTCCGTCTGGTACCCTCCCTTGGCGATCACAAACAAACTATCATTGTAGATGGTGGGGCGCACTTTGAATTCGTCTATCTCTATAAAAGATTGCCGCGAAGAGGCTTTAGCTTCTTTCACACGGATACCATAGAGGCTATCAGGGGTATGAGTTTGATAGTTTTTGAGCCGTAGCTGAATGTCTTTACAAAAAAGCAGATCATTTTGGGAGCGTGTCGTAGCCGAATCCAAGCGTAACTGATAAAAGGTCACGTCTATGCTATCGGCGGTATGGTTGAGCGTGCGGACGCCCTGCCCTTTGTTGATTTTCTGCTCATAATTCAAGGCAGCGTTCTTGAGAGAGAGCGTATCAATCTCGATGAAGTTAGGGATTTCTGCCAGCAACTCTTCGGGGGTTCGTGCTTTCGCATTAGGACGAGAAGGAAGCAGGGCATTATCATAGATATCCAACTGGACATTTTCTAATGCCAAAGATTGCAAGTGATAGCCTTCGTTGCGCACCAGACGTTTGAAATCAATATTATTAATCCTCAGGTCTTGGGCGGCCAAATCAAATCGGGTTTTACGATAGGTATTTGCTCGGTCAAAAGCTGCTTTATCCAAGAGAGGCTCGTAACGCAGGTTTTGAACATAGACCGAGGAGTCTTGCAGGGAACTGCTGAGGCGATCTAGAGCAATCCGGTACAAACTATCAGGAGTAATGAACTCGTAATCTCTTAGCGAGAGCTGTATACTTTCGGAATACAATAACTTTTCTTGCTCCTCCAAAGCTCGAGAAGATTTGTCTAAGGCTAGTTTAGTTTTCCGTGCAAACAGATTGATGTGTTCTACCCGATGCCGTGCCAGACGAAGTTTAGTATCTCCAGGCAATCGGGGAACTGCGATGTTATAATAGAGAGAGGCTTCGTTGAGAGCAAAAGTATCTATATCAATGTAAATGGGAATGGAACGAAGTATCTCTTCGGCCGTTTTGGGTTTAATTCCTGGCTTTGGTGGCTTATTTAAATCCGTGTATAATTGTAAATGTGGCTGATTGACAAAGAGCGAATTGACCACAAACTCTTGGTCAAATACCAGACGATCTATGTCAATGGCATTGGCTTGGATGCTCTTGAGGTCGGCTTGCAAATGCGTACTTCGATGCTGATTTTGCGCTACAAACTCCTCAGGAGAGAGCAAGGGTAAATAACGCAGTTCCTCGATCAGTAGAACCGAGTCTTCCAGTGAGCTTTGGATGTTGCGGAGTGAAAGGTTAAACACATTATTTTTATCTCGGTACAAATAGCCCCCTAAGGTGAACAGAATATTTCCAGAATAGAATTGCTGGAAAGTAGAATCTTCGGTTGCCTTGCCAATCCTGATTTGTGGAACTACAAAGTTGATATCTTCGGCGATATGATAAGATAAACCCGTGGCTTGTTTGGTAAAGCTCTTTTCTTGGTAAATGACATTTGCCTGATTGACACTCAGGGTATCAATTTTAATATAAAAAGGGATTTCTCTCAGAAGGCGACGCAAACCCGTGGTATCTGTCAAGTTGCGATTCTCCAATTGTGCCATTAATACTCTTTGATTTTCAGCCAAAGAAACAGTTCCATTAATGATCAGATCTTCTCGGGGTATGGTGTCCCAAATGGGTTTGGAGATAGAATCTTCTTGCTCATTTTCATCCAACAAAAGCGCAAGGGCTTCCTCTCTGGTCAAGCTGTCTACTACAACATCATAAAAATCATAATAAGCTAGCCACTGGCTTATCAAGGAATCAACCACGAGTGAATCTTGCAGGGTAGGTGGCTTGGGGCGTTTGGGTTTTGTCTTATCTGTATAAATATTAAGACGAGGGTTTTGCAAGCTTAGGCCTCCCCAATCTATTTCCTGATACATCAGCAGGCGTCTGAAGTCAATTTCTTGCCCTCTGATGTTATCAATAGAAATATCCAAGAGGCTACCTTGATAGCGTATTTTTTCAGAAAACTCTTCACTAGAAATCAAGGGTTTGACAGACAGGCTATCTATGCTAATGTAAGATTGTAAAGAAGAAATATCAATGCGATCTAAACTTACCTGATAATATCCGTTGGCAGTCTGCAACCGATAGTCGGCTAGGCTCATCCTCAAATTCTTCGTATCTATTTCTGCCAAAGCGGGGCGGTCTAGTGCATGTCCGAGCTGGATGTTAAAAATCTGGAGATCAATATTGGCGACCTGATGATGGTTGACGCCGTTCTCTTCCTCTGATTCTTCTAAGGCAACCGTTTCGTGGTAATCCACGGAGGCTTGTTGGATGCTCAGGGTATCCACCTCAATAAAAAGCGGAATAGACTGGAGTACTTCTTCAAAATTTTGGTACTCCTGACTGGGTCGCTTGGCCTTTCTTTTATCCAAATAAGCTTTAAAAGTGGGTTGTTCTAAATGAATAGCACCTAACGCAAACTCTTGCTGGTAAGCAAAGCGCTCAATGTCTAGATTACGAGCCGTGAGCTTCCCTACTCTGGCGTCTATCAGCATCTGCTGGTAATAGGTGCGGGCAGAGAAAGCCTGGGGGCTTATCAGGGGTTTCAGGTAAGCATTTTCAACCTGAATTACAGAATCCAAGGAAGAAACCCGAGCTCCTTCCATAAAGAACTCGTAGACCCCATTCGGCGTACGGAAAGTGTAGTTTTTGATGGATAAGTCTACATTTTTAGAAAAAAGAGCGCGTTCGCTACTTTGTTGGTCAATGGCTCGCCCCAAGGCTAAATATTGGAAACTCAGATTGATGCTATCAATTTTGTGGTAGGTATCTCGAGAGGCGTCACGCCCTGCGTTTTTTTGGCGAAACTCCAGAGATGAGTGTTGCAAACTGAGCGTATCCATGCGCAGGTAAAAAGGCAGATCACGCAAAAGATTCTTGATAGCATCTTGTTCAGAGCCCTCAGCTAATGGCGGTGCTTCGGCGGCGGCTTCTGTCTCGGGTAGTGTATCTAGGCTTGCTTTTAGCCTTTGATCTTGCTCAATATAAAGATCAAGCCCATTGATCTCGAGTGTCTTCAAATCAAACTCTTGTTGGTACAAAGCCCGATTGAAGTCAAGCCCTGTAATTTCCATGAACTCGGATTGTACTTGGAAGTGTGTCCCTTGATAATTTTGGATATTCTCGATCTGGTTGACTTTGAGCATAGAAGCAGGTTCTATTTTCAAATTTTCTATTCGGAACACAGAGTCCAGGCTGGATAGATGTAAATTCTCAGAAGAAAAATTATAGACCTGATCGGGAGTATTGAAGCTGTAATCTTTGAAGCTCAGCTCGAAATTCTCGAGCGCAATGGGTCGCTTTTGGTTGGCTTTGGCAATTTCTATTCCCATCAGCGCCAAATTAATGCTATCTCCTTGGTGGTAAATTTCTCCTTGATCTGTGAAGAGATGAAAGCTCACATCCGCGTCGACGATTTCAAACTTATCTAAACGAAAGCCCTTAGAAATTTTCTCAAAAAAATCCACCACCTGCTGGTCGGTGGCACGGCTCACCCGATTGGTATCTTGGGCTTGATGATTCTTAAATTTGATTTTGGGACTGAAGAGCTTGATTTTATCTATATGAATTTCGTGCGTACGGATAAAATTGATCCATTGTATATTCTCGACCTCGAGTTCTCCCACGCGCAGGGCTAAGTCAATATGAGATTCGTCCTCTTTTTGCTTGAGAATTTCTTGCCATCGTTGGGGGTTCTTTTTGATTTCTATTTCTCTGACGCTAATATTGGCATCAAACAAACTGACATTCAGTTGATCAATGTTAAGAATATAGAGGCTATCGGTATGGGTATGTACCGCTGCTATCAGGCTATCTTTGATGTAGGGGTTAAGATGGAAATAGAGTAAGAAGTACAAACCCGTTAAAGTCAAGCAAAACCCTAGGAATAGTCTTAGGAGCATTCGCTGTAACCACCGGAAAGTAGCCTCACGGGTAGAACGTTGAGCTGGTGATTCAGGTACTTCGGATAACTCGGTCTGTGTGGTATTTTCATCCATAGGGACGTGGCTAAGAGAATCTGTTTTACGACCTAAAATTACAAAAAGTTTATTAATTCAAATATTTATCCTCTCTGGTATCTACAATTATTTAAAGAAACCACATGAGGTTAGGAATATTATTCCAATATTTGTGAATATTTGCTTTTGACGATTTGTGCCTGATTTTTTCACGCATCGCTGATTTTTCTCTATGGAAACCAAGCTTATTTCTACCTATCTTCTGCCCATCGTGTTGGCCTTTATCATGCTAGGAATGGGGTTATCACTCAGCACCCGTGATTTCAAGAATATTTTCACCTATCCCAAAGCCTTATTCACGGGTTTAGCTTGTCAGATGCTCATTCTTCCCGTGATTGCCTTGGGTATTGCTTGGGGAGCAGGAATCGTAGGATTATCCCCCGAGATTCAAGTAGGAATCGTACTGATCGCTGCTTGTCCGGGTGGAGCCGTCTCCAATCTGATTTCGCATTTGCTGGAAGCCAATGTGGCTTTGTCCGTGTCGCTCACCACCGTGAATAGTTTCTTAGTGATTTTTACCATTCCCACGATTGTGAATGTAGCCTTATGGTTTTTTATGGGGATGGATCAGCACGTGCGTCTGCCTTTTTGGTCAACGCTGGGAGAGATTTTGCTCATGACAGTAATTCCTTGTGTACTAGGGATTTATATCCGTTATCATAACAAAAACCTAGCCGAAAACGTGGAGCGACCTCTCAAGTTTATCATGCCAGTATTACTGGCATTGGCCATGTTGGGGGCGATTTTCTTAGAAAAAGGGCAAGATTTACATTTCAGTGGGAAAAACTACGCTGAAGTTACCGCTTTTGTGCTCCTGCTGAATATAGCAGGGATGGCCTTGGGCTACTATCTCACCGGATTTCTAAGGATGGGTAAGAACGAAATGATTACGATTGCCATAGAAACTGGACTGCAAAATACGGGCTTAGCCCTCACCATCGCTACCAGCAGTTTATTTCTCAATAACCAAGAAATGGCGATTCCGGCTTCTATTTACGCGCTTTTTACTTTTTTCTCGGCTGCTATCTTTGGCCTGATTGTTAAACCAGAGTTGCTAGGAGCTAAGAAGTTAAAGCGGTGGCTGGGTTAGTGGTGGCTGGTAGTTGATAAAGAGAGAAGTTGAACAGAGGTTGCTGTTTAGGCTCCAAAGCCCACCTTTCACAAATTGAAAGGAGCTTATAAGCTGAAATTTAGAACCTACTTTACATAGTGCTGTGCCAAGAATTTAATCACGGCTTGGGTAAAAACTCGGTTAGAATCTCCCGCCACCATATGATGTGCATCGCTGACATCTACACTGTTGATTTGAGGGGCTACCTCGAGTAATTCTTGCATGGCTTCGGGGCTGACCACATCGCTCATTCCTCCACGAATGGCCAAAGTGGGAACCCTTAGATTTTGCGCTGCTTTCAGGAGTATTTCCACGTGAGCCTCTAATTTTTCCTCATCATTGATAGAAAAATTATTAACAAAAGCAGGATCCCAATGCCAATAAAATCTACCGTTTTCGCCTTGGCGCAAGTTATTCATCAGATTTTTACTGATTTCAGGTTTGGGGCGATGTGGTAGATATTTCGCAACTGCTTCCACGGCTTGCTCAAAATCGTCAAAGCCATCTAGGTAGGCTTTCATGAAAGCAAAAATCTTGGATACACCTTGGCGGCTGGGGCGAGGAACAATATCTACCAAAATGAGTGTGCTACAAATGGATTCTGTGCTATTCCCTTCTGCCAATAAGCCCGTCATTCCTCCCATAGAAGCTCCCACGATGGCGGGCTTTCGAGAAAGCTGACTAAGCACGGCCAAGAGATCATTGACATTGTCGGCTAATTGGTAGCTTCCGTCGGGCGACCAAGAGCTTTCTCCGTGCCCCCGTGCATCACAAGCGATGGCATACCAGCCCGCTTCGGCTACTTGGCGACAGGTATCACCCCAAGAGTGCTTGGTTTGCCCGCCCCCGTGTAAAAAAATAACGGGCGCGCGTTCAGCATCTCCCCAGCCTTGGGCCGCAATGTGTAAATCAGGTTTGACCTCGAAGCGTAAGTTTTGGGGAGAAAGTGGCGTGGAAATCATGGAGATTCTGGATTTAGTCTTGCAAACGAGCAGTTCTTAGGCGCAAAGACGTTGAGATGCTTTTTAGACGGCTACAAATTGCTTTGTACAATAATAGTCAAAGTATGGCGTATTTCTTACTTCAAAAACAAAAAAGACTTGGGGATTTTCCCAAGCCTTTTCTTCATCAGGTGTTTTTTTCTTATTAGCGGAGCAAGAAAGTGGAAGCTGTCCGTTCATCTTTGAAGCTTTCTACCTTGGCATAAACTCGAGTGGGGTTCGTGTTTTTGAGTGCATTCTGAACAAGCTTTTCGGTAGGATGATCTTGTGGCAATAAAACAGAGGCACGGCAGTCGTAAGGATTCTGAGAACACTTGACCTGACCCGACACATTCTCAAACCAATCCCCGAACGACCACTCTAAGTCTCTATGCGTTGTCCCTTTGAATTTTTGTAGGTCAATCATCCAGTTAGGACATGTATTTTCTTTGGCAATTTGGCGGGCTTCTTGCCAGGCTTCTCGATAATTGCGAGAAGATACAAAGCCTTGTAAAGTAAGCTTTACTAAGTGGCGGTTTTCATCGTAAGTGATTTCGGTTTTGTCTTTGCTTTTCGTTGGAGTAGCGATCATAGTCTTGGAGGTTTAGAAACAGTATTGAATGATTTTAAAGGGGCGTGGGAAGAATATCAGTTAAGTACTGAGACTTTTGTAATACCTACTTTAAATATAAATAGAAAGATTTCACCCTCTCGATTTAATTAAACTAATTCAATACATATGTAACAAAAAGTACTATTGATTGCAAATTCGGGTAATTATCTTAATATTCAAATGACAAAAATCAGGAAAAAGGATTTAACCGTGAATTTATCACCTTTAAACCTCCTAAAATAGTCATTCACCGAACTTCAAATCTAATCTCCCTTAAAAAGCTTCTCGTAAAGGCGATATTTTTTCTTCTGGTAAGTTTTCTCCAAATCACGCCAAGTGAAAATGCTGGCTAGCACAATGAACAGATTGAGCAAATAGAACCAAGGAAGTTTTTGAGGAATTGCCATCAGCAGTATGAGTATAATCAGCAGAAATCCATAGCCAATATGGGTATTGCCACCCAAGGCAAAAGAACTTTTGACCTGCTTCGGACTCAAGACAGAAGCCCACAGACTGACCACGAAGCAACAAACCAAGCCAGACAAGTAAAAGATCACATAAAAAAGATTTATCTTTTGATAAATGATCAAAATTATAAAGCCAGCCAAACAATCTGAGAGAAGCGGCACGAGAAGCAATTCTGCTTGTACCCAAGCTAAGCGAGAGAGACGCCCGTCGGCTTTATCTATTTTTAGCCAAAGCTCTGGAAAATAGCCCCAGCTATTCATATACACATAAGTAAAGAGCAGGAGCGGGGAGAAAACCATCCAGATAAAAAAACCCAGAAAATTTGAATCGGTATCTCTCATCGTGAGTATACCCAGTAAAATGATTTTGTTCAGCAAACCAAGCAACAAGACCGTCCGTGATTTGGCATTGCGAAACCAAAGCATCCGCAGAGGATTTTGATAGAAAAAGTTTGGACTGAATTGACTTGGTAGATTTTCTTTGTGAGCAATGACTTGATGTTCTATCTGTAGGTCAGCTACTAAAAGTAGCAAGAGCGAAACTCCATTTACCACTAAATGCACCGAAAGAGCGTAGCGCTCGATGTCTTTGTAGAGCCAAAACTGGGTAAATACATAGCCTAAAACGAACAGTACCCAGAGACCCAGAGATAAGGGCAAATGTTTGAGTTCTTTTTCCAAAAAGCTGTGTAGAGTCTGGTTGAGGGTAAAAGCGGTCAGGATCATCAGGAATCCATTCAGCGCGTGCAGCCAGCCGTAATGGTTTGATCGCAACACGATCGTGATGAAAAACAGCCAAAGTACTAAGAAAAACACGTTTCCCAAGGCAACAAAGCCGTCTACCAGCCATTTTTGCCAGGTTGGGACAGGGTAAAAGGGTGCCACTAGCTCCACTCGCTGCTGATAAACTGGAAATAAGCCTTTCAGAAAAACCATCAAAGCCAAGAAGATATGTAAGCCCAGCCCTACATACTCCGGCGGGAAACGATCCGCCTCCGCATAGACTTGGTCAATACCATAAGCAATCCCATAGGCATAGCCCAGCATCAACAAAGAAAACAAAACCGTGGAACCTACGCGGATGAAGGCATTTTTTTTCCGAAAAAAATACTGCAGGCGAACTTTCCAAACTAATAAAATGGCTTTCCAGATCATCATAACTTCTATTAATTAAATACAGATCACCTCTCCACCTCGCCAAGCAAAGCCCTAGATGCCCAGACTTTGGAAAAAAGTACGATCTAAGCTAGAAATTTTGGTGGAGGATTACAATGAGAAAAGGCCGCACCAGTTACTGAGCCATCTCAGTCTCGTCCAGTTTACCCAGAAATGGCAGAATGAACCAATTCTCAATCCAAATTGCCCAAAATGGAGGGTGAGGACAAGCCCACAGACGTTACACAAATATTAAAAAAAAGACTGGAAAAAATTGTGAGTCTTTTGGATAATTTAGATATTTAGACAGAAAGACATCGGGAAAATAGCAGATATGCCTTTTATACAAATCGTTATTGGCAATCCCTTAAGTCTAGAGACAGAAATTAAGGGAGCAAAAACCAATCTCTTTCTTGAATACATAAATGATTAATCTCCAAATAGTTACAATTCTTTAGCTTTATTCAATTAACTAATGCATCATGAAACAAAAATCAATAGCTCTCTTATGTGCCGGAGGCCCTGCCCCTGGAATTAATACGGTAATCAGCACGATTTCAAAAGTGTTTTTAAAGGACGGGTATACTATTATTGGTATTCATGATGGCTATAAAAACTTATTTAACGGAAAGGCAGAAACGGTCAATATTGATTTTAAATACGCAGATTGGATATTCTCGAGAGGAGGATCAACCCTGCGCATGAGTCGCTATAAACCATCAGATGATGAGTTCTCGACAGATTTTTTCGTAGATCATAACGTAGCATTATTAGTAACTATCGGCGGCGATGATACCGCTTCTACGAGTAATCGCTTGACGAAGTATCTGGAGTCTCAGCAAATCAAGATCCAAAATATCCACGTTCCTAAAACCATTGATAATGATATTCCGCTGCCGGATATGATGCCGACCTTTGGATTTAATTCTGCCAAAGACGCGGGAGTGCATATTGGTAATACCGTTTATGAAGATGCTCGCACCAGCGGCAATTGGTTTGTAATCTCTTCCATGGGAAGATCTGCCGGGCATCTGGCCTTTGAGATTGGCGCTAGTTGTCATTTTCCATTGATCATTATCCCGGAGATGTTCAACAAAACAAAAATTACCCTGGGCAAGGTAGTTCACCTGATTATCTCCTCGATGATAAAAAGAAAGTTAGAGCAGATTGATCATGGAGTGGTCATCGTAAGTGAAGGTATTTTCCATGTACTCGAGGATGAAGAAATTAAAAATTGTGGAGTCACTTTCACGTATGATGCCCACGGGCATCCAGAATTGGGCAATGTAAGTAAGGCACACATCATTAATGTTCTTGTGCAACGGAAGCTCAAGGAACTAAATATTTCAATCAAGAGCCGGCCGGTAGAAATGGGCTATGAATTGCGTTGTTGCCAACCAGTCGCTTATGACCTGACCCTTTGTACGATCTTGGGGATGGGCGTGAAGAAGCTGTATAAAGAGGGGATGAAAGGTTGTATCGTCTCGACCACTCGCGATGCGGAGATCATTCCCGTTTTCATGAAAGATATTGAAGATGAGGATGGAAAAATTCCTCCAAGACTAGTCAATGTAAATACAGAATTCGCGCGGATGGTATTGAGCGATATGCATGTTTTGACGGAGCGAGATTATGAAAAAGCTAAATCTTGGTTGTCTATTCCAGAAACATTTGATTTCTACCGAATCTTGGAATGGGACTATGCTTCCGCAGAATTACGTCCCTAGTCTTCCGAAGTATGCCCCTCAGCTTCAACTGCTGCCACGGATGGAGGAATGCCCAGAGATGAATGGATTAAGGTAAAAAATCGAAATTGCGTGGGAGTGGTTGAAACAACCGCCATTGCCGAAAAATTTCTATGCACCGTGCGATAGGGGCAACGAACTTATTATAAAGAACAGTTTGCTTAGAATCTTCATCATTATCGCCCTCTTTTAGTCTTCCATGAGCCATTGAATATCTTGATCAGATTTGCCATCGGGCATCAGGAGTTGATAAAGAGCTTCGTCCATCAAACCTTGCCCGTCTTGGGTGAATCTCTCCAAGCGATCATCAAAGATAATTTTACTTTCGTGAATGACCACGATCTGGTGTACCAGTTGTTGTAGGTAGGCTAAATCGTGAGAAGAAATCAGAATGAGTCGCTTTTCGGTCAAATAAGATTTCAGAAAACGGATAAAAACCTTGATCGCCACGGGATCGACGCCCGAAAAGGGTTCATCTAAGATCAAAATAGCGGGCTTGTGAATGACGGCAGCAGAGAGGGCGAGGCGTTTTTTCATCCCCGTGGAGTAAGCTGCGATAGCTTTGTGTTGGGCTTCCTCTTCTTCAAAGAAAAAATCAAAAAGGCTTTGCACGCGTGATTCTAGTTCGCTCCCCGTGATTTGGTAGAGCATTCCCGTGAATTTGAGATATTGATAGCCGGAGAATTCTTTGACCAGTGGATTGTCTTCGGAGATCAAACCCATCTGCGATTTAAAATGTAATTTGTTTTGCTGTAAATCTTCTCCGTTGATCAAAATTTGTCCAGCGTCGGGCAGGACTAAGTCGCTGAGGCAATTGAGGAGGGTGGTTTTGCCTGCTCCATTTTTGCCGAGGATGCCGTAGCATTTTCCAGCTTCCAGTTGGAGGTCAATCTGATCGAGTACTTTTTGCTTGCCGTAGCTCTTACTTAGTTGCTTAACGTGTATTTCCATGATGATACAAGCCCGTTAATCCTTGAAAAGTTTTTGGAGCCATTGGAGGAAAGGCGTGGCTTTTTTGTCGTCTAGGATGTAATCTTTTTTCAGGAAGCGATAATTAATCGCTTGTCCTAGACTCAGTCCTGGTTCCTCTTGTAATGCCAGCCAAATATGAAGAGTCGCCTTGGTTTTGTCAGATTTACTGAATTTATTCTCTCCTTGTTGAATGAGGTCGTTGACTATTTTCTCTGCCAAGATGAATATTTTGTCTTGCTCACGATCAGGAATCAGGAATTGTATAAAAGTCTCGAGGGTTCCATCCAGTTGGTTGTCAGGCATAAGCCAGATACCGAGTTTAGGCAGAAGAGGATCATCGCTCTCAATAATAGTACCCTTGGGATCTGGATCGCGGGGAAGATTTTGATACCCTCTTTTAACAAATTCTTTTTTGAGGTCTTCCCAATGTGCTTTGAGTTCGGTATCAGCATCTACAATAATCCCCACGGTTTGATTGTTTTCATTGAGTTGCACCCCAAATCTCTTGATGAGTTTAGCGTAACCGTGGTAAGACACAATCTCAAAATCTGGGTCATAATTCTGCTTGGGGTCAATTTTGCGACGCCTGAATAATTGAGATATAAAATCCTTATCTTGGTTGCCTTCTACAATTAATATCTTCATAGCTAGCGAATTTCAACGTTATCTTCAATGGCTATTTTAAAATCCTCTTGATCGTAAGATAAAGCCTTCGTATTTCCTGCTTTGTTCGTCAGTTTAATAAATTGAGTTTCTTCAAGCTTGGCTTCTCTTTCTACTACTTTGGCGAGTGTCCGCACGGTATCCCAGCTATGAGTAGTTGCAAAGACCTGAATATTCAGTTCTTCGGACAGCTTAAAAACCATCTGCCACAGATCGGCCTGTACCGACCAGTGCAAGCCGGTCTCGATTTCATCAATCAAGAAGATGCCATTTTCGCAATTAACCATAGAAAGAATAATCGTGAGCATACGGTTGATCCCACCACCCATGCTGGAGAGCAAGATCGGATTTTCTAGGTTCTCTAGCCTGGCCTGAAATTTTTGATGGACGGGATGCAGGCCAATATTCTTGAGCTTGGGCTCGATAATTTGTAGTGCTTGGACAATCTGATCTTCCTTGGGCGTAAGATAGACTTTGCCCCAAAGTTCCGAAAAGTCACTAGGCTCATTATCACTGAAGATAAGTTGGTGAATAAACTTGGAGTCCGTACTGGGCGTGAGTTTAGAAGCTGCATATTCTTCGCCCTGCTTGGTATCGAGTATCCAAAAAAGTTCTTTGTCCAAGTAAGCCTTTTTCTCCTTGTCGCTCACGATTTTGAGGAGTTTATCGCCCGTTTTTTGGTCGGTGTAGTTGGTGGCCTGGTCAATGGCTAGCAAAATATTTTCTTTGGGAGATTCGCCCAGCGTGATGAAACGCTCTTTCTCATCTGATTTCGTTTTTCTCTGGTGAAATAGGTAGGATAAATTTCCCTGATATTCAGTTTCTCCGCCGATGCCTGCTTTACTTTCGTCGCTTAGCCATTCACCTCTTCGTTTGAGAATAGCATTAATCGTCCGGATATCACCTTGCGAGTGATGAATCAAGAGTGCCTCCAATAAGGCACTTTTACCCACGTTGTTTTTGCCCACGATCAGGTTGACCCGTTTGAGCGTTTTGATTTCTAATTCCTCGAAGAGGCGGTAATTTTTGATATAAAATGAATTTAGCATGGCTTTCTGAGTGGCGGCGAAACTCCAGTTTCGCCTTATGAATTAATATCTATTGCTGCCCGCGAAACTGGAGCTTCGTGGCTACAAGAGGGCTTTTTCCTCCAAGTCTACTTCTACCTGATTGCGCAAAATGTCGTCCATCGTCTCACGCTTACGGATCAGATGAGCTTTCCCTTGATAGACCATCACCTCTGCCGGACGGTAACGGGAATTATAATTCGAGGTCATACTAAAACCGTAAGCTCCCGCGTTTTTCAAGGCCAAGATGTCGCCCTCGCGGACTTCATTGAGCTTGCGATCGGCTCCAAAAGTATCTGTTTCGCAGATATAGCCCACCACGTTATAAACCCGATGTGCTCCCTGTGGATTGGAAATATTCACGATTTCGTGGTAAGCATCGTACATCATGGGGCGAATCAGATGGTTCATGCCCGAATCTACGCCCACGAAAACACTGGCAGGCGTTTGTTTGACCACATTGGTTTTGACCAGAAAATGCCCTGCCTCACTGACGAGATATTTACCTGGCTCAAACCAGATTTCTAGTTCTTTTCCGTATTCCTGACAAAATTGCTGAAAAGCCTCCCGCATTTTGTGGCCTACTTCCTGAATGTCGGTAGTTACATCACCTTGGCGATAAGCCACTTTGAAGCCACTTCCAAAATCAATAAATGCCAAGTCCTCAAAATCTCGCGCAGTTTCAAAGATAATATTTGCTCCTTGTAAGAACACCTCTGAATCCAGAATATCCGACCCCGTATGTACGTGGAGGCCAATCACTTGGATATGGTTGGTTTGAACGACTCGATGCACGTGACGCATTTGTAGGATCGAGATACCAAACTTAGAATCAATATGCCCGACCTGAATCTTGGCGTTTCCTCCCGCTAGAATATGAGGGTTCAAACGAATACAACAGGGAACTGAATTTCCATACTCGTGCCCAAACTGCTCGAGAATGGAAATGTTATCAATGTTAATCATTAAACCTAGCTCCACGGCTTCCTGGATCTCAGCAAAGGATACACAGTTGGGCGTGAATAAAATCTCTTGGGGCTCGAAACCCGCTTTGATTCCCAAGTGGGCTTCCTGAATAGAAACAACATCCAAACCGACGCCTTGTTTTTTGAAGAATTTCAGAATGGAGAGATTGGTCAAGGCTTTCCCTGCATATTTGATTTTTAGATTCAGCCCCTCGAAGCTTTGGCGCATCAAATGGAGTTTCTCCAGCATTTTATCGGTGTCGTAGACATAGAGAGGCGTGCCGTACTGTTCGCATATTTCCGTAAGGGGGATACCCTGAATTTGGTATTGATTCGAGATTAATTCCATAAAAATTGAAATTTTATTCTTTAAAGTTCATATTAAGCTTTACGATCCTTTTTCAAGGAGAAAAATTATTAAATATTCCTTCTTGTCGCTAACTTTATAGTGTTTTTTTAATCCAAATTTAAAATTACGATAATGATTAAAATTATACCTTCTATCTCCATCAAAGAGGGGAAAGTGGTCAAAACCATCGGTGGCAACGTGGATGAAGTCAAGGTTTATGACAAAAATCCCTTAGACCTCGCAATGGAGTTTGAAGCCAATGGCTTGAAAAGACTACATCTCATTGATATTGATGGAGCCAAAAAAAGAATGCTCGTTAATTATAACGTTCTTGAAACCATCGCCAAATATACAAAATTAGCCATTGATTTCACGGGTGGCATCACCACCGATGGGGATGTCAATACGGCTTTTGAATACGGGGCTCAGTTTGTAACCGTAGCCACGGTAGCGGTACACAATCGAGATAAATTTAGTTCTTGGTTGGTTTCTTATGGGCATAAAAAAATGATTTTGGCCGCCGATGCCCGAGATGGTATCATTTACACCGGAGGTTGGCGACGCCACACGGGGATTGATTTGTTTGAACTGTTGGCCTATTACTACGAGCGTGGCGTCAGGGTGGTCAAATCTACGGAGATTGCCCGAGATGGCACCTTGATGGGGCCTGCTTTTGAGCTATATCGTCAGATTTTGGAGAAATTTCCTGACCTCCAACTACTCGCGACCGGAGGGATTCGCTCGGTCAAGGATATTGAAGAATTGGAAGAAATTGGCGTTCACGGAGTTATTATCGGTAAGTCTTTTTACGAAGGGCGCATTCAACTGAGCGATTTGAAAGCATTTGTTTAGAGAATTACAGACGCTTGTAGCGCGCTTGTTCCCTTCTGTTCCTCTTATTTTTCCGATTTTCAATCAGCTATCATTTAATTACAAATTGTAAATTTTCTCATCACTTCAATAGACGCTCAGCGATGATATCGGGTCGTTCGCTCTCGGGTTTGAGTGCCTCGGTGTGCTCATCTACGATCAGGTGTACAGCTTTTTTACCTGCTTCGCTCCCGTAGTAGTAGCCATCGGGCGTAATGGCGATAAAATCAGAGGCATCTCCCCTTAGATTGACTAAGGTCATGAATAATTTTCCTGTATCGGCTTGCCAGAGGCGTAATGAACCATCCTCACCAGCACTAACCAAATATTGACCATCGGCACTGTAAGTAAGTGCGTTAATCTCTGCCTCGTGTGCTTCCAGCGTATTTATCAATTTACCCGTGCTGATCTCCCAGATATTGATTTTTTGATCTTCTCCGGCACTGGCACCATACTGACCAGAGGGGCTAAAGGCTACGGATTTGATGCTCCCTTCGTGCCCCTGTTTAAAAACTCTGAGCAGGTAGCCATTGAGTGCATTCCAGAGGCGCACTTCTCCTTGGTGGCCACTACTTAGAATGAGATTTCCAGTTTTATGGAAGGTAGCATCACTCACGCGTCCTTTTTGCTTCACGAAATCACGGGCTAATTTGCCTGTACTCGTGTTCCAGATTCTGATATGACCATCGTAGCCACTGGATAGCAAAAGCTGTCCATTGGGATGGTACTCCACGGAATAGATAAATAGATTGTGAGCAGGTTTGATTTGGCTTAGTAATGTTCCATCATCTAGATTCCAAAAATTAATGTAGCCCGCTCCACCCACGGCCAATACATTTCTTTTTGGGTGAAAATCGCTACTAAATACAGGATAGGAGTCCTTGAGTTTGTACTTGGCTTTGCCGGAGGATACTTCCCAGAGGATCGTTTTACCATCTTCACTGGTAGAAGCTAGGTGTTTCGCCTGAGCATCAAAGGTAAGCTCATGGATGGTTTTTTCGTGGCCTTCTAAGTAGTGCAGCACTCGGCCTTGGCTCAAATCCCAGATACGAACTGTACCGTTCTCATAACCTGAGGCTAAGTATTGACGATCTTGGCTCAGAGCTAAGGCTTTGATACTTTGGGTAAGACTGGTGAAGTCCGCTAAAAACTCATTGGTACGTGCATCCCAGCGCTTCAACTCAGAAAAATCACCCGTATTCTTACCACCCCCACTGATAATCTGCTGACCATCGGGGCTAAAACGTACCGCTCGTATGCGACTTTGATGCCCTTCGAGCCTACCCACCAGCGTAGTATCTTGTAAATTCCAGACCTTTAATTCGTGTATTAAATTATTTCCGCCACCGCTGACCATATTTTTGCCATCAGGACTGAAATCCAAGTCAAGAATCTCTGCTTTCAATCCGCCAAAACGTCGCACGGCCTGAGCCTGCTCGAAATCCCAGACGATTAATTCCCCAATATCCAGATAAGGACTTCCTCCGCCACTGACCAGAATAGAGTCGCCTGGGCTAAATTTCAGGGTGTTAATGGGGTAAGCTGCGCCTTTGAGTTTTTTGTAAATCATTCCCGTCTCAAAGTCCCAGATATAAATGAGGCGATCATTGCCAGCGGCGATCACGTAGCGACCGTTTTCACTCATGTCGAGTGTCTTGAGTCCAGTTTTCACACCGGGTAGTTCTTTGACCAGTTCTCCGTTTTCGGCTTGCCAGACTTTCAGGGTGCTGTCGGCTCCTGCACTGAGGATATACTTGGCATCTGGGCTGAAGATAGCACGTCCCGCCGTGTTCTTGTGCCCTGTGAGCGTAAGCAGTTTTTTTCCCGTCTTGACTTCCCAGAGGATCACCTTACGGTCAGTAGCACTGCTAAGTAGCTGTTGATTATCATTGCTAAATGCTAAACTTTTTATATCTCCCTCGTGGCCTCTAAAGATTTGCATTTCTCTTCCCTCGGCCAAGTCCCACAGATGAATTGCGTTGTCCAATCCACCGCTGGCTAGGTACTTGCCATCCGAACTGATTGCCAAAGCCGAAACCGCCTTTTGGTGGCCTACCTGCACCCGGATTTGAGGCTCTTGGGCAAAGATGCATACTGGAAGCAGCAGAAAAATGTAAACGTGAATATGAATCGTGGCTAATTTCATCCAAACAGATTTTTTTGAATCCCTTGCTGATAACTTTTGGGTATCTGTAAATCTAAGCTACAATTTTCGTTCATTTTTTGAATAAAGAAACGCGCTAAGTCGGGAGAAAGGTTATTTTCGGGTTGATGCACAAAAAAATAAACTTCTTCTGCTCCTTGTGCTATCCATTGTCCAATTTTTTTAGCCCAATCTTCACAGCGTATATAGTCGCTAGGATGCAATTCGTAACCCACAAAACGAATGATGACCGAAGGCGAACTCAACCGCATATGTATTACATCTCTGCGTCCAGCTGTATCGGTGATGACGGCACTGGCTCCGTAAGCTTCTAAAAGTTGAGCTGCTGACTCGTAGTTTTCGCCCACGAACCAAAGCGGATGCCTGAATTCAACCGCGACACGAACTTCTCGGGGCAAAATTCTCAGAAAATCTTCCAAATGATCTAGGTGGCGAGGCTCGAAGTAAGGAGGCAATTGCAAAAAGCTCAACCCCAGATGATCTTCCAGCCCTACAATGGATTCACAAAAAATTTGAGTCAACGCCTGAGCCTTGCCTTCCATCAACCGCTGATGGCTAATTTCTTGGGGAAATTTGGGCGAAAATTTAAAGCCCTGATGCGCATTTTGCTTCCAGCGTTGGATGGTCTTAGCGTCTGGAATGTGGTAATGAGTGGTGTTGAGTTCAATGGTATTGAATTGTCGCGTGTATTGCTTGAGATAGTCCTTTTCGCGGGTACCTGCCGGATAGGTACTACCCACCCAAGTCTTATTCACCCATACGGGACAGCCTGTGTAAATCTTTGCTTTTTTTGTCCCTCCTTGTTTTTTGAGCAAGGCTTTATTTTGAGAAGCTTCCACGGGAAGGCTTAAATCTAGCTGGTCGAGTGCTGTTTTTTTGACTTTGCCGAATTTCATGAACATCAAAAGATTACAAGTTGCAATTACCAACTAAAAACAGCTTGGGAGCAAATTGTTTGTAAACAAGCAATCCTTCCAAATGCGGAATGAGCACAAATTGCTAGCCTATATTCTCAAGTGAATGATTTGCCAAGGGATGGCTCAACTAGGCCATCCACTTTTTCCACCAATTCTGAAATACGACCAAGCCCCAAATTCGAGCGTGTACATCTCCGGGGTCTGAGGAGAAAAGCTTTTGCTTGAGTGCTCGGATCGCTTCTACCTCAAAAATACCTTGTGCTTCGATAAAGTCATCATCTAGCAAATCTTGCTCGATCCAGCTACGCAATTCTCCCCGAAACCACTTCAGAAGCGGCACTTCAAAGCCTCGCTTGGGTCTCCGATAAAGCTCACGAGGCAATAACTCACGAAAGGCGTCCTGCAGAATTCGCTTGCGCATCCGACGATTAATTTTAAACTCCACAGGCAAGGGCATGACGAGATCTACCACACGATGATCTAGAAAAGGAACCCTGATCTCGAGGCTATTGGCCATAGACATCAGATCTACCTTGGTAAGCATATCAGAGCCGAGCACCATTTCTACATCGGTAAATAGAACCTGATTGAACGCTTTTACATTTTCTTCTCTCGAGAAATAATCTCTCAATGCCCTCAGAGAACGGGTTCTTCGTTTTAGATAAATTTCTTGGTCGATTTCGTACCTGATTTTCTTAGAAAACATTCGCAAGGCTTCGTCCTCAGAAACAAAGCCTGCCCAACGCCAATAACGATCTCTTGCACTGAGTTCCATACCCTCGGCGAAACGTTGGAATTGTCTTACTTTGTTGGTGAGTGCTCCCTGACGAGATTTGGGTAGACGCTCCCAAAGCGGTTTAAGATTTTTGATCGTCTGAGCCAATATCCCGCCCTGACGCACCCGTAATTCAGCCTGATGTTTATTATAACCCGAAAACAATTCATCAGATCCATCGCCCGAGAGGGCTACCTTGACTTGCTTAGCTGTACGTTGGCTGAGGATATAAACTGCCAAAGCAGATGAATCTGCAAAAGGTTCATCCAAATAATCTAATACATTATGTAAATGCTCGTATAAATCTCGATTGCTTAGAGAAAAGACCGTATGATTGGTTTGAAATTTTTTAGCAACTAATCTCGCGTATTTTGTCTCGTCAAAAAAGGGTTCATCCTGATAGCCAATCGAGAACGTGTTCAATTGCTTGGTATGGCGTGAGGCCAAGGCCGTGATGATGGAAGAGTCGATTCCTCCACTCAAAAAAGCCCCCAATGGAACATCTGCCACGAGGCGTGCTTGCACGGATTTTTCTAATACTTCCCGTAGTTCTTTCTGGAAATCAAGGTAAGAACGCTGCGGCAAGGGCGCATTCATATTCGGAAAAGGCGCGTGGTAGAAAGAATCTTCTTCTACTCTACGTGGTTTAACTCGCAGGTAACGCCCTGGCAGCAGTTTACGGACGTGCTTGAAAATGGTCGCAGGGCCTGGTATATAATTGAGTTGCATGTAGGTATAAAGACTCTCCCAGTCGATCTCCTTGGGAATGCCAAAATTCATCAGAGCTTTCATTTCCGAGCCAAAAATCAGCTTGTCCTCATCTTCGTAGATCAGTAGAGGTTTGATCCCCATCCGATCTCTGGCTAAGAATAGTTCTTTGGTTTCTTCATCATAAAGGGCAAAGGCAAAAAAACCATTCAATCGTTGGAGAATGCGCTCTTCTTCCATGATATAACCTTGTAGAAGAACTTCTGTATCACTCTGGGTATGAAAGCGTGCGCCTCTACTTTCTAAGCGCTCACGAATTTCTTTATAATTATAAATCTCCCCATTAAAAACTAGGGTGTAGCGTCCACTTTCATCCTGCATGGGCTGATTGGCCTCCGGATTGGGATCAATGATAGAGAGACGCGTATGCCCTAGATTGACGTGGTGATGTAAAGACATATTGGCAAAATCAGGCCCGCGTTTTTTCAAGCTATCATTAGCCTGAGATAGTTTAACGCTATTAAAACGGCCTGCTTCGTTGAAGGCATAAATTCCAGTAATTCCACACATAAATGCTACTAATTGGTTGAAAGACGAAATCAGGTCTGCAAATTACAAATTGCAAATGTTAAATTAAACTTGGTGGAAAAGTATTGGTTTCTAGCGAGAGGAAAATCCTGTGAAGTAAGTATTTATTCAATAAATTTCTAAGAGCCAAAAATCCAAACAGAGCCCCTTTCTCGTAAGTATCACACAGTGGTTTAAATTGAGTCTCACAACTAATTTATATAGCCCTAATGAACTGAGTTCAAGTCTTAATATTAATTTTTGGTTAGGTAAAAGTTCTGCCCCTTGGGTAGAACTTTTGTTTTTAGTGCTTATGCTGTTGTTTTCCCCATTTCATACCCATAATTTGCAATTCAAAATTTATAATCTGCCATTAAAGGAATCATTATGAAAAGTATTTCAGGAAAAACCGCGATCGTAACCGGAGCCGCCTCGGGCATTGGGCAGCAGCTTGCCTATCAGCTCGCCCTCAGAGGAGCCCAACTCATTATCTGTGATGTGAATGAGACAGGCTTAGAAGACACCACAGCCCAAATTAAGCAACTAGGACAACCGGTAGAAAGCCATCTGTTGGATGTTTCTAATCGTGAAGCCATGGAGCTTTTTGCCCAAGAAGTCATCCGTAAGCACGAAGCCATAGATATTTTGATTAACAATGCGGGGGTAGCTTTGGGAAGAATCAACGTAGAGACGGTGAGTTATGAGCAGTTGGAATGGATATTTGGCATTAATTTCTGGGGAGTCGTCTATGGAACCAAAGCTTTTCTATCCCACCTCAAAAGCCGCCCTGAAGCCAGTATTGTCAATATATCCAGTCTTTTCGGTTTGATTGGCGTAGGTTATCAAGCCTCTTACGTGGCGACTAAATTCGCAGTCCGAGGTTTTTCTGAATCCCTGATGCAAGAAATGGAAATCGAGGCTCCTCAGGTAAAAATTACGTCTGTACATCCCGGAGGCGTCCGTACCAACATCGCGCGCAATGCCAGAGGCGTGGAAGAGCATCTCCGAGAAAAAATGGCTCGTGGCTTTGAAGAAATGGCGAAGAAAATGCCCGAGGAGGCTGCCCTCAAAATCATCAAAGAAGGCATCCTCAAAGAAAAAAAACGGGTGTTAATCGGCCGTGATGCTTCTTTTATGGATCGGATCGTGCGATTTTTCCCCAGTACCTATCACAAAACGGTGCTTCATTGGCTGAGTCAAAATCAGGAAGACAATCCGACTCCTACCAAGGATAAACATACAGTGTTTTAGCCATATAGCTTTCTCGGAAGGGCTTCCAATCGTGTTCAGATTGAGAAAGCCGGTCAGCGATACAAAGCAGTACCTGCGGATTGTGCCCCATCCCGATGTGACTAGCCAGCACTTCCACGTTCTCACTGAACTCATCTTCGTGTGCTTCTTTACAGGCTTGCCAAGACACGACGCCATCTGCTCGGCTGTAAATGGCAGTGCTTGGTACAGGTGGACTTTTGGCGGCTTTACTGATGATAATCTCATCAAGATCATCAACAGGATCACCACTGAGCCACTCGCTGATAAACTCTATATTGCTTTTTTTGCTAATGCCTTGAAAAGGAGAGGCCAAGGTAATGACTTGGCGTATCTGATGGGGTCGAGCGTGTGCCAAAGCACGAGCAAAAACGCCCCCAGCACTCCAACCAATCAAACTCACCTTGCGACCATATTTGAAATAAAGCTCTTCCAGTTTGCCCAAAAGTTTGACTTCTAGTTCTCGGTGAGCCAAGAGATTCCTACCCAAGGCCCAAGGATACGCGGCGTAGCTACGACTTTTCAAAAAAAACCGAAGTGGTAGCGTAGAGTGATCACTAGTCAGCATACCGGGGAGTACCAATACGGGATGTCCGTCTCCGCGAGCCATAAATTGTAAAAAAGGAATAGACATCATGTAAGTGCCTAAGCCCAACGCCCCTCTCCCGAACTCGGTCATCAATAAGAGACTGGAGGGCGGTCTAATAGATAAATAAGTCATAATTTCAGGTTTTAATAGCTTGTGCATAGAAATTCATCTCAGCAGAGGGCATGCTAATTAAGCTCAAAAACGCTTCTAGAATGAGGATGGGTCTGGTTGAGAGGTTAGGTGCTAAGATGAATTATTATTGCACTATTCATACATATATTTATACTAATCATATATTAAACGTGGACAAGCTATGGAAAGTTCTCAACTTTGTCTAATCTTTAGAAGATATAGCAATTTTTTTGCCTAAAGTCACGGGTCGCTATTGCCAAAGTAATTAGATGATGGATCTAAAGCAGGAATGGTCAACCACGCACAACTCCCTAAGTGGCTTGCTCGGCTCGGGCTTTAAGTGCCTCATTCATGTTGAGAAAGTTTTGATGAATCGCTTCACCAATACGTTTTATGATGAGGCCGTGCAATAAGCCTGTGAATCGTTCGCCGTGGATAAATTTGGTTTGATCGGAGCTGACCCTTTCTAGGGTGAAATAATGATTGCCCTTGAATAAGCCCAAGGGCAAGCTTCCCGACCACTCGAAATTTTGGAAGGGACTAATCTCTACGATCTTGGGTTTGAAGGTGATGGTTCTCCCTTTTAAGGATAATTGCGCCACGAGCGTTTCTCCGGTCATGGGAATCCCCTCTAAGGAAACGATGAAAGGATTCCAAGTTGAATATTTTTCAAAATCCATGAGGATTCGCCAGACGCGCTCTTGGGGTGCTTGGATGAGAATTTCGGTTTTGATTTCTTGCATGGTGCCGAAATTTAGCGATTCCTTCTCTAGAATCACAGCATTTTTTTTCAAATTTTAGCTTCGTGGAGTTACCATGCTTTTTCCTGAGTTTCGGCCAAAATAAGCTTGAGTAGAGCAAAGTGTGGCCTTCATCTCTCCGCTATGGGTTTTAATCATCTTCGGGAAAAGGGACAAAGACAAAGTTGGTAAAGTTCTGCTCTACATCGACTACAAACAAGCAACAAAACTCATCAGGGTTTTTATAAGCCGCCTTGAACCTGTCTTCTTCGGCAATGAGTTTTTTCTGTAAAAATTCTTCTAGATAAGAAATGTAATAATTCCAATCGAGGCTACTCGTGGTTTTGTCAATTAAAATCTGACCCACGGCTATTTCTTTTTGGGTAATTGGAAAGATTGGGTAGCTCGAGATTTCGCGGATGCGGATTTGATAGGAAGCCTCCTGTAAGATTTTAGCGATCTTCACAAAATCTTTCGTAATGGTTCCTAAGTATTTGCCATCTAATTCGGGATCGTTTTCCATGTCTATACTTTTACTCCCTGCGGTGCTATTTAGACAATTCTATTTACGCCAAGTGATTTTCTGGATTTTATGGGCGATTTTATGTGGAAGCTCATCTTCTATGATAATGCGATCATACTTGAGCAAATGCAAACAATACAGATTGGGATCGCCTAAATCTTTAGATACCTTCATATTGATAAACTCCTGATATTCAGGACATTCACTAGACCAACTCAGGCGAAAAACTTGCTCTTCCAATAAATATTCTACAATTAGGTAAGGCCCGTCGTAGCGATGCGGCAGGCAGGTCAGGTAAACCGAGCATCGCAAAAAACTATCACCAAAAAAAACCAAATAACCAATGGAAAACAAGGGATACAGTATTTTTTGATAATCAATATGAAAAGCTTGTAGACAAGTCTCTAGCTCTTCCATTTTCTCTTTGAGATCGTGCACCAATAGTTTTTCCTTGTTCAAACGATCCCAAGCCTTCCATTTGCCTTTCCAATTGTAATACTCCATGTACTCCTCTCCCAGGCGTAATTTGTAGTCAAACACCGAGGGGCGATCTAGTACATAACCAGGATAATAGTATTTACGATTAGTATCGAGTGCATAGTCTACTTCTAAAAGCATCGTGTAAAGTCCTAGACTAGACTTCTCATAATCTTGGTCATACAGACCCAGAATACTGGCCAAACTGCTCTTGCCTTGGTCAAAAAAACTCACAGCGATCAGTTTATCCCCGTCGTAAACACAAACCTCGTAGGTATCAAAGACGCTCTCTTCTAGATTAGCAAAGAAAAATTGATGGAGTGAATCAAAGATAAATCCCTTGAAACGGTGCTTTTGCCCACGATATAACCTTTCCTTAGCTTCGTTTAGGCTAGCTCTTTTAATGATAGACCGAAATTTCCGATTATTGCGATTAAGCGTTTTTCGCAAACGCTTTTTAAATTGATAATCTTTGAGGCGGAGTCGAATATTTACCGTGGAAAACACGTCTTCTTCTAAGCAAATCAGTTGTGAACGATAGAGCATCGGCGCACTCCTGAACCACCCACTAGCCAAGTATTTATCTAGGCGGGCTGGTGATAAGGATTGGGGGTAGTAATGTTGAACCAACATGATAAATTTAGGGCTTCGTATATTCACTTCATCTTATCGTAAAAATACAGAAAGCAATAGGTCTTTAAGGACTGTATTATACAAAATCGTACTAGCCAAACTACAAAATCCCCACCAATTAAAAAAATTTATTTAAATAGCCCAAAGAAGCTACTTATTAATGGTTCGGAACTGCCTTTTTGGAGTTCGGAACTGCCTTTTTGGAGTTCGGAACTGCC
>CAZKBP010000056.1:0-22512 GCA_964551015.1 uncultured Cytophagaceae bacterium
AGCAGCGAGGTGGGGCAGGGTTCTACATTTTTCTTTCAATTGACCCTAGAGAAGCCGCAAGGTGGCCCAATTTCCAAGTCTATTTCACCCCAAGAGGCTAGCCTGTCTCCTAAAACAATTCTTGTGGCGGAGGATAACTTGATTAATCAGCAAATAGTTAAGAAATTTCTCAATCGTTGGGGCTATGAGGTAGAAGTGGTAGATGATGGTCAGAAGGCACTCGATCTTTTGCAAAAGAAGTCCATAGACTTGGTTTTGACGGATATTCAAATGCCAAAAATGGACGGCTTAGAAGTCATCAAACAGATCAAAGCACAGTCAAAATTGAAAGAAATTCCTATGCTGGTCATGAGCGCAGAGATTACTCCGTGGACCCAAAAGAAACTGCGGGAGTTGGGTATGCTTCCCCGACATTTTATCACTAAACCCTTTGACCCCAGTCATTTACAAAATGAAATTCAGCAAGCTTTGCTCACCAAGAAAGAAGCGAACGTTGTAACATCTCTACCGCTCGGTGGCAGTAGGCTCGAAAGCATAGCAAATGGAGACCTTGGCTTCATAAGGGAGATGAAACAGGAGTTTCGGAAGGACACCGAAGCCTTTATCCAAAAGTATGAAAATTATTTACTCCAAAGAGATCAAGCCAAACTTTCCTCTTTAATCCATCATTATGCGACCTCTCTTGCCTTGTTTGAACTTGAACAATTCAAAGAAGACCTCACACAAGGCAAAGCACTGCTTCTCGAGCAAGCCGATGTGAATACAATCCAGAGCCACCTCCATCAAGTAAAAAACAAAATTCAAGCATTAGTCGAGCAACTGAGCTAAGGTTATTTTCCGTGAGGTTTTAGTTCACCCAATCACAACTATTGGAATAAGGGCATTTTCTGCCTGGCTCTATTCCTCTTGTTCGCAAATCTTCATCTTTGATTTTCAGATAAGGATCATCTTGTAACTCTTGGATAAGCTGCCGAATATCATCTGGAGTTTCCCCTTCCTTTTGCATGGGTTGGCAAAGCTTACAAGGGCGAAACCCGTGCTGAATGGCTTGCTGCGCATTTTCATAAAAAATAACATTTTCTGCTTTGGGTTTACGCGCCCGGCAGGAGGGGCGACAAAAGATACCCGTTGTTTTCACAGCTATTACAAAAACGCCTTCGTAATGCGATTCTTTCTGGCCAATGGCGGCGTATTTTTCGGCAAAACTTAGTTTCATAATTTACTGTAATAGATGGATGATTAGAGGGACAAAGTTTGGGAAATATGCTGAAAAGAACTACCGAAAAATTGCTAAGCTCATCCTGCGGAGGTGTAAATTGTATTGGGCTCAACCTGCGTCGTAAAAATCCAAGAGATATCTTTCCTGAATTTCCTTTGCCTGGTTGCCGCCGAGGTCTGGCCTGAAGGGAGATCAAAGGATATGAGTCAGCTTGGGCAGATTCCTGCCGAGCCATTTCCTTATATCCAGAATACGGATTGGCTTATCCAAACCGAGGAATTGCTTACTACCAAATGAGCGTAAAAATACAAGCATATCAAGACTTTCAAAAAGCTGAATCTCTGGGTATCTCGACAGCAGAAGATGGTGCAGGAAAACAGTGGCTAGAGAAGGCTAAAAACAAGCTTTGGGGCTGAATTAAAAGGTTTCGTAGCAAAAATCCGTTGTTCATCACATTGATTTGCCCCTAAAATAAAGTTTTGCGTTATTTACTATATGAAAAATATTTTTGATTAATACCCATGGCATCCCTCACATTATCTGGTTTTTGTTCGCCCAAGAAAATATTCTCACCTGAGAATGCCACGATACATTAAAGGAGAGGAGTCCGCTTTCTTACTTTGTGCTCGAGTAAGGAGTCGGAGTTATGTGTAAATAACAAGTTGTAAGCTGCAAATGTGCTAGTTCTGTAACCAGAAAAGACAAACTCCCTTGCAAAACAAGGCAGGGAGGGTGATGCCCTTATGTAGATCATAAAAATTTTGTTTGGTCATAATTAAAATCCTCAACTGATGAAAATCAATTATTTACGAAATAGCGAGTGTCCTAAAATGGCGCTTCGTGGCTCAAACTCTAAACCGATGAAATCTTCAAATAAAACATCCAGTCCAGAGAATACCTATGAATACTACCTCAAGCAAGGAAGCCACTGGGAACACCGTCGTGCTTGGATCAAAGCGGAGCAAGCTTACCAAGCAGCTCTAGGTCTCGATACCCGACGACTCCCAGCTTATCAGGGCTTGGCTCGGGTCAATATGCTCCAAGGAAAGTACTATCAAGCCATCCACTTTTACAGTCAATTGCTACAAGTTCAGCCTTCCAACTTTATGCACCTTCATAACCGTGGGCTGGCCTGGAGAGAGGTTGAACGGTACGAATCAGCCCTCGAGGATTTTAATCAAGCCATCGAGCAGTATCCAGAGTATGAATTAGCCTACCTCAATCGAGGCATCACTCACTACCGAAGGGGAGATCTGAGGCTAGCTGAGCAGGATTTCCAAACTGCCGAAGCGATGGGCTCACTCCTTGCCTGGAAGTGGCGAAAGAAAATAGAGGATGCTCGCTAATCAACCAAAAAATTTCAAAAAGCTACTTTACTCATTTAAACAAAATACCAAGCACAGACAAAGAAGAAGAGCCTGCTCCTATGTCAAGGCTGATCTTGTAGAGGGTTTTCCACTTTTTGAAACCAGAGGGTATTGCCCATCTTGATATAATAAAATCTTTTCAAGGCTTGGGCTGAGACTTTGGCTCCTAACTCAAGCGTTTTGCTCGGTTTTTTTTTGATCCAAAGGAGTTTGACCAGCAACTTATTCTGGTGGGCAAGCTATCTTTGACTTGGCTCGTGGTGCCCTTTGGGGCAAGGAATGTAAGATGCCTTCTATCTGGCTCACAGGGGCTGGAAGATTACAGAAGAGGGATTAATGGTTAATTCAGATGAAGAATTACAGTAAAAAAGTGAAGAAATCGCACCCACATCGCTCACGAAATTAATAATTCCATCAATTTTTGTCCGCTTAAATATTTTATTTAGCTTTCTTGCATAATGATATATTGTCTCCAATATGTTTTTACAATCATCAGCCTTTAATACGTAGTCTATTTATTCAAAATAAAATTATGCATCCACTCAAACGCAATCTGATTGTTTTCAGCTTAATCTTCACTTGCACACATATTGTGCAGGCTCAGGTATATGATACCACCTACCAAAACCGTATTCAGAAGTATACGACTGATGCCCGATTTTTACCAAGTTCTGTCAATAAAATCATAGAGCATCCTGAAATACCTTCTCCCTTGGATCACTTCGGTGCGATCATCGGTGCTCCGGGTGTGATGCATCGCACTGCTGAAATATATGGATATTTTGAAAAGCTGGCTGATTCTTCACCGAAGCTGACTATGGAACAAATTGGAACCAGCGAAGAAGGCAGACCCATCCATTTGATTGCCATTTCCAGTAATGCTACTCTTTCTAATATCCAATCTTATCAAGACAAACTCTCCCAACTGGCTGATCCCAGAAAAACTGATGCGGCAACTGCCCAAAAGCTGATCAGCGAAGCTAAACCTATTTATTACCTCAACGGTGGCATGCATTCCCCTGAAATGGGATCTCCCGAGATGTTGATGGAGTTGGCTTACCGATTGATTACTGATCCGTCTCCCGAAATTCAAAATATCCTCGAAAATACCATTATTTTGATCAACCCCGTTTCCGAACCCGATGGCAGAGACAAGCAGGTAGATTGGTATTACCGATATTCTAAAAACCGTGAAGAATGGGACGATGGTTTTAGAAGAACTCCTCCCTATTGGGGCAAATATGTTTTTCATGACAATAACCGCGACGGCCTACAGATTTCACAGGAAATCAGTAAAGCGATTTACAAGGTGTATTTTGAATGGCATCCCAGCATTATGCTAGATCTGCACGAATCCGTACCTCTTTTATACATTTCTACTGGTACTGGTCCTTACAATGAAGGAGTTGATCCCATCACCGTAGGAGAATGGCAGACCATTGCCAACCACGAAATGACCTCGCTGGCTGCTCAGGGACTGCCTGGCGTATTCAACTGGGCATTCTATGATGGCTGGTGGCCGGGCTACGGAATCTGGGTGGCCAATACACACAATAGTATTGGGCGTTTTTATGAAACATTTGGGAATGCAGGTGCTAATACTTACCTGAGAGATATTACGGAGGCAAAATTTGCAGGAGATTTAGTTACTTCCCGAGAATGGTATCGCCCTGATCCGGCAACTGGAAAAGTATACTGGTCAGCCCGAAATAATACCAATTATATGCAGGCTGGTGTCTTGGCTTCTCTGACTTACGCCGCTGACAATGGAAAAACACTACTTGAGAACTTCTATCAAAAAGGCTTAAACAACCTAAAAACTGGCGAAAAAAAGGGTGTTAAAATGTTCACCATCCCTACCAAACAGCGAGACCCTGCCATGTCAGCCTATCTCGTGAACCAGTTACAAAGACAACAAATTGAAGTGCATCGTGTAAAATCTGGCGAGTACGAAGGCGAATACGTAATCATGCTGGATCAACCTTACAGCAAACTGGCTTATGACTTACTGACCGAACAAAAGTACCCCAAGGAGGCAAAATTCCCTCCTTATGATGCCATCGCCTGGACATTGGGCTATCTCTACGGCGTGGATGTGCAAAAAGTGGATACCCTGAAATTTGAAAAAGACGAGCTTGAATTACTCTCCGAGAGGGTAAGCTATTCGGGTAAGGTTAGTGGTGAAGGCAGTGATTATGCAATCCATTATCAGGGTCAGTCTTCTGTTATCTCCGCGCTTTATGATGCCCAGTCTCGCTATAAAAAAATGCAGGCTTATGTGATGGATACCGCGACTGTCATTGCCCAAGATACTGTCCGTGCAGGAACGATTATATTAAAAAACCTGACCGCAAATCAAGCCCGTGAGCTTGCACAAAAACACGGGATAGACCTGCTCGCAGATCAGCAAAACCTTGAGAATAGCCATCAAATCAAGCTTCCTCGTTTGGCAATATACCATAGTTGGTTTGATACTCAGGCCGAGGGATGGGTTAGATTTACCCTGGAGCAAAAAGGAATCCCCTATACATCCATTGACAAAGATGATCTTAAAGCTGGTAACTTGCGCAGTAAATTTGACTTAATCATCATCCCGCATATGCGTGGAAATGCGGTCGATTTGATTAACGGCCTCGACGACTCATTTGGGGCTATGCCCTTCACCAAAACTACTGAATATCCCTCTCACGGCTCACCTGATGCCACCAGCGATATGACTGGTGGCCCTGGTTATTTGGGAATAGGCAACCTCTCAAAGTTTGTAAAAGAAGGAGGCGTTCTGGTTCCGCTGGAAAACGCAGCCATCAGCATTGCCGACTTGGGCATAGGCAAACAAGTAAACAGCTTTAACGCGGGTGAATTATTTCATCCAGGGTCAGTAGTAACGGTCAAAGCCCGAAATAAACTGAGTCCAATTTTATACGGCTACCCCGAGACTTTCCATATTTTCAAAGGAAATGGCAGACTATTGAGAACGGATAAGTACAACCGAGATTTGATGGTACTCCAATACGGTACACAGCCTTTGAAAGATGAAAAAGAATACAAGGGAGAAATCATGGGAATGCCTAAGACCAATCAGGAACAAGCAGAGAAAGCTGAAGATCAGGAAGCAGCAGCAGACCCAAAAGAGGATTCGACAGAGAAAAAAACACCCTACGTACGATCTGGTATGGTGAAAAATGAAAAAGCCATCATAGGGCACGGGGCAATATTTAATGTGCCACACGGAAAAGGCCACGTTATTTCCTTTACCTTTAATCCTTTACACAGATACCTGAATCACCACGATGCCTCACTGCTCTGGAACGTGCTGATCAACTGGAATTATTTGGATAACTGATCCCCATGCTCTCCAGAGTCTTCCTGAGAGCAAAAAATGAAGTTATCCATTTAATTCTAAAATATCCAGATGAAAACCCTAGCTCAAGCATTTTGCCTGGGCTTTTTTTACATCGGTATATAGAAAAGTAAGAGGTTTGCTATCGATTACGCACAAGCTAGAAACGGGCACGAGGAGTAGCACAAATCTGAAGGTTTGTATGAAACTCAGTAAAAAGGAGTTTCGCTACGCCCTGGCTTGGTACCACAGAGGTTAAAAGTAATTTTTTGCATTTTTTTGATTCAAAAATGGTAATTTGTATATATTTTGAGGCGAGTATTGTAATTTTTGCTAAAACCTTAGATTTGAATTTCAGAAAACCTGAGTTAATTTCCATCCAATATATGTCGCAGGAGAAAAATCAAAAAATTAAGACCCTTTGGACAACCCTTGCTCTATATCTTGGAGGCGCTTGGGGTTTTATTGAAGCCTTCGGGTTTATGTCTGAAAAATATCAATGGCCAGATTATTTACTTGATTTCCTGATTATAATTTTATTATTTGGACTCATCGGGACGATCATCTATCAATGGTTTGAGCATAGTTTAGCTCCACCAGCCCTTATTTTGCACTCCATCAATGGCTTGGTCGCGATCGCATTTATCATCTATTTGCAAAGCTTTCCAAGTGAAGCAGAGGCATCCCTTTCTCCCCAAAATGAGCTTCTGGATCAGGAATTGAAAAAGCCAAAATCAATGAACTCTCTCGCCATTCTACCCCTGTTGAATCAGCCTGAACAAACTATCGATGAAGAATATCTGGAAGGAATTCATCAGGCACTCATCCATGAAGTGGGGCAGATTAGCGCGCTAAACGTGATGGCCGCTAACACCATGAAATCTTATAAAAAAACCAATAAAACCATTCCTGAAATTGCCCAAGAACTTGAGGTCAACTATATTCTGCAGGGTACCGTACTTGAATTTGATGAACAAATCCGCATTAAAACAACTTTATACGCCAATTATCCAAAACCAGAAGAACTTTGGAGTCAGGAATTTAGCTATCCTGTGGAGGAAGTTTTTACGCTTTATGATGAAATCTCAACTAACTTATCCCAAAAAATAAATGTAACATTACTTCCACAAGAAAAAATCCAACTAGACCAATCCCAAAAAATTAACCCGCAAGCCTATAAAGCCTACCTCAAAGGCATCTTTCACTGGGAAAAACTCAGCGAGAAAGACCTTAACGCGGCAATGCGATACTTTGAGCAATCCCTAAAAATAGACTCCAGCTTTGCCCTAGCCTATGCCGGCATGTCTCTGGTTTGGGTAGGAAGAATGCAACAGGGCTTAAACTCTTATTTCGAAGGGGGATCAAATATGAAAATAGCTGATTTCAAGGCAAAAGCATTGGCATTGGATAGCAATATAACCGAGGTGTATTATATCACTGGCCTTTCCAAGTGCTGGGTTGAATGGGAGTATGAAGAGGCTGAAAAAGCACTTAAAAAAGCCGTTGCCCTCAATCCTAACTTTTCTTCCGCGAGAGCCTACCTGTCTCATGTGCTCATCTATTTGCATAAACCCGAAGAAGCCATGAAGCATATAGATAAGGCTCTCGAGCTAGACCCCTTCAACCCGCTAATCCAAGCATTATACGCAATGAGCCTGAATCTGACACGACAGTACGATAAAGCCGTTCGTTTATTGGGCGATGCACTCGAGACTGATCCAAACTATTCCCTCGCCTTGTCTACCTTAAGGACAACTTACCACATGAAAGGAGAGTACGACAAGGCTCTTGAGATTTGGGAAAAATCCTATGCGGTAAAAGGAGATCAAAAGGCCATTGCAGCCCTGATGCAAGGCAAACGGGCAGGAGGTTACCAGCAAGCCCTCGAGAAACTCGCCGAATTACTCATTGCCCGTTCTGATACTACTTTCGTAACTCCCTGGCGCATTGGCACGCTCTACACCAGAGCTGGCAATCATAAAAAAGCCATCGATTGGTTGGAAAAAGCCTATGAAGCCCACGATTCGAATATGCCTTATCTAGGTACGGATCCTATCTTCGATATCCTGCGGGTTGAACCTCGTTTTATGGATTTAATCAAAAAAATGAATTTACCCGAGGAAGATCCACAGGCCATGAGTTGACGCGCTCATCAAGTACAGAAGAATACACGAAGATGTGAAACTGGAAAATCATTTATATAAAACTCGAACAATCAAAAATAAGAACTATGAACCATTTATTTACCCAATTCGCTTTCGCAAGTATTCTTCTGTCAATTACCCTTCCACTGACTGTACAAGCACAGGACGAAGTGGAAAGTGCCATCCTAGCACTAGAAAAAGAAGCACTGGAAAACTGGTCTAATCTTAATCCTGCGGGATACGCTATTCATTTTGCCGAAAACGCTACCTACTTGGATGATATAGGCGCACAAGACAGGGTGGAAGGGCTCGAGAATATTAGCAATTATCTAGAGACTTTAAAAGCAGTGCTGAAAGTGCACAAGTATGAAATACAAAAGCCTAAATTTCAGGTCTATGATGACATGGTAATTTTTAGTTTCCATTATCACAATTACATACCCGATATGGGGGCTGGCACCCCCTGGAAAGCCTCTGTGATTTATCGCGAGATGGATGGCAACTGGAAAGTAGTGCATGCAAACTGGTCTATGATTAAAAAGAAATAGTCTACTAATCGGAAGATGTGGACATAGCAAAAAACCACTAAATAAAACAAAGATTCACCTGAGTCATCCCGAATTTTGGGATGGCTTTTTTATTTAGGAAAGACCTGATGAATTGTTGAATTTGAAATCACCACAAAATCAAAAAAAAGAAGCAAAAAATTACTTTTCTAATCGATAATTTAAATATTTTGATTATTATCTCTGAAAATAGAGACTTATAAACCATAAATAGGCTTTCAGGAAGGAGAATACGGCATGATCAGAATCGATATTAATGCTTTGGAAGACGAGGTGCGGCATATTCTGCTCGAGAAACCCCAGTTGCTGCGGTTTCGGGCTAATGAATCCGTCCTTGAAATGGGAAAAGTCTGTAATTATATCTTCTTCATCGAGCGGGGCATGTTCCGCAATTTTTATTATGACCCAAAAGGAAATGACATTACGCATTGGTTTGCCAGTGAAAATATGGTCGTGACGGCTCCCCCGAGCTTTTTCAAGCGTGAACCCAGTTTTTTTGGAATTGAAGCCATCGAAGACACCGGGGTAAGGGCACTTTCATTCAACCAATTAGAAGAAGCATTCAAGGAATCCATCAAATTAGAACGGTTTGTAAGATTATTGGTAACCGATGTCATGATCGCCTTAGGTCAAAAGATCGTAGACTTGCAAACGCAGACGGCAGAATATAGATACGAACAACTGCTCAAAACGCATCCCGATATATTCCAACGTGCCAAACTTAGACACATAGCGGGCTACCTTGGCGTCAAACAACAAAGCTTGAGTAGAATCCGAGCCTCGAAGTGCTCTAGTATATGATTTTTCACATAGGTGAAAGGAATTTAATCTATTTTTTCTCAACTTTGTCTTATTATTAATTAAAAAAACCATACTGAGATGAGTGGAGAAGTGATTAGCAAGTTAGTTCCTACGGTAGTTTTACTTGTGCTTGGAATAATTGAAGCATTAGGAGGATTGTATTTTGACGATAAAAGAACAAAAAACGATTTCTCAATCGAGTTAATCAGCTTGATTACCCTTCCCGTTTTGATCCAGCCAACTATTTTCTTATTGCTCTTTTGGATGGCGGGCAGTTGGTTCCCACAATATGAAAACGCCTTGATGGGTTTATCCATTTGGTGGCATTTTGCCGCGTTTCTCGTTCTTGATGATATGATGCAGTATTGGTGGCACAGGCTTTCTCACGTCAATCGCGTCATGTGGAAGCTGCACCGACCACATCACGTGGTAGAAGAAATGGGAGTACTGGTAACTTACCGAAACGCCATTTTATACTACGCTCTGATGCCCGGCATTTGGTTTTCGGCGATCTTGATTTACCTGGGAATGGGCTACGCCTATCTCATCTATCTACCCATCAAGTTGACGGTTATCTTGGGAGCCCACAGTGAAACCAAATGGGATCGTTTTCTTTACAAATACAGAATACTCCATCCCCTTGCCTGGATTGTCGAGAGAACCATTTCAACGCCCAGTACGCATTATGCACACCACGGGTTAACGGCAGAAGACGGAATATCACACCCCAATGGAAATTTTGGCAATTTGTTATTTATTTGGGATATCATATTTGGCACGGCCAAGATTACCCGAAAATATCCTACTAAGTTTGGTGCTTGGAACAGGATCAACGAACCCTGGTATGTCCAGTTGATGTTCCCGTTTGTAAAATCTAAGGACGATCGAAGCGAACTACACTCTCTCATCACCAAGCATGACTATGACCCCTCCTTGGATTATAAGGAGTATAAAAAATAGTTGCGATTCTCATTACTCTGGCTCTGGATGACCCGAAGTGTTTGGCGTGAGCGCAATCGGATCACTTTTTTCTGTCCACAGAAAGATGTAGGGAAATGGGGTTTGACAAGGCTATCTTGAAGCTCAGAAGGCCTGGCGTCTTGCCCCTTCGCCCAGCAGTCCTTCAGAAGGTTTGAAATCTAATTTTATCATCAATAGACCGATTATCGTTTAAATTCTGCCTGCAAATAGTGTTTGCGGGGCAAGTTCCTTAATTTTTCGGCGGCACTTTCGGGACTGATGTCTCTTTGGGGTTCGCCCAGCATTTCGTAGCCAACCATAAATTTTTTAACAGTGGCTGATCGTAACAGGGGCGGGTAAAAAGTCATGTGCCAATGCCATTCGGGATGCTCGGCTCCATCGGTGGGGGCTTGATGAATCCCCGCCGAGTAGGGAAAAGAAGTCTCAAAGAGATTATCATAGAGAATGGTCAGTTGCTGGATGATGGCGGCAAAGCTGGTTTTCTCAACATTGCTCATCTGGCTGATATTTGCCATTTGTCTTTTGGGGATAATCATGACCTCAAAGGGCCACATCGCCCAGAAGGGAACCAAGGCAATGAAGTCTTTATTTTCTAACAAGAGGCGAATTTGTTCTTCTTGCTCGAGGGTTAGGTAATCGCCAAGCAAACTGGATTGATGACTTTGCCAATAAGTAAGTTGATGGTTTTGTTTTTTTTGCACTTCGAGAGGCAGGGTGTGTTGTGCCCAAATTTGTCCGTGCGGGTGCGGATTGCTACAGCCCATCATCTGGCCTTTGTTTTCAAAGATTTGTACATAATTGATTTCAGGTCGCCCTCCCAAGTGCTGGTATTCTTCCACCCATAAATCTACAACCTTGGCAATGGCGCTTACTTCCATTTCGGGCAGGGTCAGGTTATGATTGGGTGAGAAGCAAACCACGCGGCAGATGCCTGATTCGCTTTCGGCTCTTAGCAGTTCTCCTTTGTGGTGGCTAGCTGGCGTAGGCACCTCCAAAATCAAAGCACTAAAATCATTGGTGAAGGCGTAAGTATCTTGATAATCGGGGTTGACTTCCCCACTGGCTCGCTGGTTACGTGGGCAGAGGTAGCACTGGGGATCATAATTGGGTTTGGAAATGCGCTCGGGTTTTTCTATTTGTCCCTGCCAAGGACGCTTGGCGCGATGAGGAGACACCAGAATCCACTCCCCAGTCAGGGGATTATAACGACGATGGGGATGTTGGTCTAAATCAAACATGCTGAAAGATTAAATTTAAATATTTTTTGACGAATGCCTTATGGAATAAGCCCAGTTCCATCACTGAGAGAACAGGTATGAGCTTTTAAGTCCACTCCGAATTGCTCTCGATATTTTTTTTGCTGTTGCTCGATGTACTTCTCAACCTGTTGCTCCTCCACGAGATTGAGGGTACAACCGCCAAAGCCTCCTCCCATCATCCGCGCTCCCAGCACATAATCACAGTCTCGAGATTGGCGAACCAAGAAATCCAGTTCTGGGCAACTGACTTCGTATTTTTCACTAAGCCCCCAGTGAGAAGCATAGATATAGGCTCCGATTGCTGGTAAATCGCCTTTCTTGAGGGCCTCGGCGGTTAAGTTCACTCTTTGATTTTCGGAAATGACGTAATGGCAGCGACGATAGATGGTTGGTTCCATTTGGGCTTGGTATTTTTTTAGGGTGGCTTCATCTACATCTCGGAGGCTTCGAATATTAGACTCGAATCTTTGGAGAAAGTTTACGCCACTTTCACACTCCTGGCGCCGGGTATTGTACGCTGAGTCGGCGAGGGAATGTTTTACCTGCGTATCCAGCAAGATGATTCTGTATCCTTCTAGGTGCAGTGGCGTGTATTGATAGGCCAAAGAACGGCAATCCAGACGAATGACGTGGTTCGTTTTGCCAAATATGCTGGCGAATTGATCCATAATTCCGCATTTCACGCCCACGAAATTATTCTCTGCCTTCTGGGCCACTTTGACCATCGTGAACCGATCTAGTTTCAATTGAAAGAGTTCATTCAGAGCAAACACCGTGGCACATTCCAAAGCAGCCGAAGAAGACAGACCAGCCCCCAAGGGAATATCTCCTTCAAAGGCACAATCAAAGCCTGACACTGCCTGTCCCTCTTGTTGTAATTCCTGAACCACACCCAAAATAAAGTTAGCCCAGGTTTTTTGGCTTTCTGGCTGGAAACCTTGTATCGGAACCATCAACTTATCTTCATAATCCAAGGAATAAAGGCGGATTGCGTGAAGGTCGTTCCGAGCAATCCCTAAGCGGATTTCTTTGTCGATGGAGGCGGGCATTACGAAGCCCTCGTTGTAATCGGTATGCTCACCAATCAGATTAACCCGACCCGGAGCGCGTACCATAAGCGGCTCACGATCATATATTTCTTCGAATTTTGAATGTAAACTCATTCGTTTTCCCTTTTGGATTAAAACTGCTTTGCTGGCAAATCTACATTTTCTTCACAAGCGATAAACTTAGCCAAATGATCAGGGATAAAAATATATATTTTGTAGATTTCATGGTTTCTCTTAGTACTTTTAAGAGTAAATTTTGCCCAAAGTTTATCTTTAAGCTACAAATTTTTACCTTCGAGACCTGATTCTGCTAATTTTCTAATAGTAGCTGTCAAGCAGCTTATAGGGCTTATCGAGATGGGTCTAATAGAAAAAGCACCTCCAAAAGAGGTGCTCTTTACTCATCATTTTAACTCTAAATCTATACTTCTGGAAAATCCTTCATTAATTCAATTCCGACGGTACTAAGACCTCGCTGATAGAATGGATTACACCATTAGCTACCACGATATCAGTGGGTGCCACGGTGGCATCACTGGTGAGCGAGTTAAGATCGGTGATAGTTACCGCATCTCCCAAGTTAATCGTAATGTCATTGCCATCTAGCATCGTAACTGGGCCAGCAGATAAGCCGGTAGAATAGACAGGGTCAGTCGCTGCCGTGGAAACCACATGATATTGCAACACTTGTAGAAGTAAAGTAGCATCGATATCTTCTATTCCACTTACACCCAACGTGGTGTAAAGATTCTGGAAGGCTGTATCAGTCGGTGCAAATACCGTGAAAGGTCCTGCTCCAGAAAGGGTAGTCGCCAGACCAGCACTGGTCGCTGGATCACTATCTACTTTAAGAATAGCTGCCAAGAGCTGCGTGTACTCTCCCGGCTCGCTTGAAGCGAGGTTAATCACAGCATCTGTAACGGTTCCAGCACTAGGCACACCTGTCTCTGAATCTGCAAACTGGAAGCTAGGCGGTAAAATAACCTGCTCGATCACGTGGATAATTCCATTAGCAGTTTGCAAATCAGCAGCAATTACTTGGATGTTCTGATTTGGATTAGAAGGGTTGATAAATACACCGCCATCTGTACTCAAAAACAAGTCTAACGCTGCGGCTGTAGTTACTGGGCCGGTCATTAGATCTGTGGAAGCTTGTTCTGTGGTCAAAGCGTGGTAGCCAATGATTTCAGTGGCTTGTGCTTCGGTAAGTCCTCCCAAAGCAGCAGCATCTAAGCCTGTGGTAGCAAATGCGTCATCGTTGGGAGCAAATACAGTAAGTGTGGAATTTGGATCAGAGAGTGCTCCTGCCAAACCTGCGTCAATGGCACCTACGGCGGCGTTGAGCAAGGTAAAGTCATCATTAATAGCTACCACCTGAGCGATGGTAATATCTCCTAAATCTTCTGGGGCGAAAAGTACGCGATCGATGGTGTGGATCACCCCGTTGGTAGCCAAGGTATTGGTTGCAGTAATATCGCTAGAGCTGAGACCTACTACGGCAGGCGTACTTCCGCTGAGATCAATTGTAACCGTGGCGGCATCATCACGCGCTGTAGCAGGCGTTGCTCCGTCGGTTAGGTCAGTAGAGAAAACACGGCCAGGAACCACGTGATAGAGCAAGATTTTCTCCAAAAGCGGTACAGGTACTTCATCTAAGCTCGCGAAACCTAAATTCATAAGGAAATTACCGAAAGCTTCATCAGTGGGAGCAAACACGGTAAAATCAGCTGCTGCATCGTTTAGCGTGCCTACGAGGTCAGCTCCTCCATTGTCGCTCACTCTGGTCAGAGCGGCTACTAAATTAGCAAACTCAGGCGAGCTAGCCATACTGGCCGCTACGGCAGTTTCTGTGATGGTAGCTGATGGTGGGATTAATACTTGATTGATCACGTGGATTACCCCGTTGCTGGCTAAAGCATCTGCTTGGGTTACTTCTGTATTCCCATTGATAAAAATTTGCAAAGGATTGCTTGATACGGAAAGGAAAGCCTCTGCTCCATTGACTGTGGTGACGGCACCACTATTTAGGTCGGCGGAGGTGTTGGTACCCGTCAGCACGTGATAAGTCAAGATTGCTTCCAAGGTAGCTACATCTGCAGCATCAATATCCGCTTGGTTACTAAAACCAGCCGCTGCAAAAGCATCATCCGTGGGAGCAAAGACCGTGAATTCTTGGGTTTCGTCTGAGAGTAGCGTGACCAAGTCCGTTGTTCCCTCTGCACTCACTCTGGTCAAAGCGGCGACTAAGAGTTCAAAATCACTATCGGCTGCGGCAATCTCTACAATGTTGTCATCAGATACGGGTGGTGCGACGGAGTCATCATCATCATCGCAACTGGTAAGTACTAATCCAGAGATCAGACCTAGGCATAATATTCTCGCTAGATTTCTTAACAGAAAATTAAAATCCTTCATAATGTGAAAAATTTGGTGAAAAAATTGTGGTTTTAATAAAAAGCTTTTGCTTTTGTCTATCCATATGACCCAGTGTCTGCGGATATGGTTGGAAGGATCAAAAAAAAATCAGTAATTTTTGATTAAATTACTGATTTAGAGTTACTTAAAATCTAAAATAATTTAGGTGAACCGGAAGTGATTCTACCGATAGATCCAGTATTTTAAACCAAAAGCAAGTCCCAGGCCTTGGGGGGAAAGCTCCAAATTACTATTAGATCGTGTCTGTGAATAAAGACTTTTTTGGAAACGCGGCTCCACGAAACCTGACCAGCGTTGATTCCAGCGATAGGAGAATTGCAAGCCCAGAGAGCCACTCAGCGAAAGATGGCGGTAAGCAGAGGCTTCACCAACGTGATAGGTTACCTCGCCTTCTCCATTGGTACGTTGATTACGCGCTCTTAGAAATAAATCAGTAGACAATCCTGCCCACAGGGTATAATCTAATCGCTGCTCGCGCCTGTTCAATCGCCAGCCCACTTCCAGAGGGAGGCTTAGATAATGGTGAGATTGCTTCAGGCTTACATCATTACCATTATTCCCATGAAAATGAGATAATCGTAAACGATTTGAGGCGTTAGAATCGTAGCTCGGATGATTTAGCAAAGCTTGTACAAAATTAGGATTACTTACACTGCCCGAAGCTAGATTATGATAGAAAATACCCTCTGAGCCATCTGCCTGATTGACAAAATAAGCGTTTGTACGTTGTCGCCATTGATAACGGGTATAGGTTAATCCACCTCGAAGAGACAAGCGTGGGTTAAGCTGCCATCCCAGATGCAAGCGAATCTGATAGGAATAATCAGAATTGGTGTTTTCCTCAAGATCATTGAAAAAACCTTCGCCCGAGAAGTTGTTGACATTGTGGGCGTCAATGTATTTGTTCAGGTAAGTATTATAATTTGTTTGCAAACCCGTACTTACTTGTAGCGGTACATAAGCAAGGCTCAGCCACCATTTGGGTGTTCTGCCTGTGTTATTGATTTCCTGTCTCGGTATGATCTCAGACCTGACGGTGGAAAGCTCAGGCACGCGTGAAGAAAGAGGCCAACCTTCTGGCCGAAGCTTCTGGACATTCAAGGAAAAGATACGAGTAGGTATATCCGGAGAAAGTACTCGTGTGGGAGCTTGATCTTCTGAGGGGTCTAGGCTCGGGTTTGTTTGATTTGTGAAGTTGGGCTCATACTTTTGTTGAGTCTGGCTCGAGTCAGCTTTATCTACTAGGAGCACCTCTTCTGTTTGTTTAGAATCCACCTGAAAAGGTTCTTCACCAGAGTCTGAGGGGATGATAGACGCTGGGGTGCGTGTGGGTAAGTTCGTTTCAGGTGCAACTTCTTTGGACGTCTCATTCGCAGGCTGAGAAGCATCTGAATTGAGCGCTGAGGACTTCTGAGTAAGAGTGGAGTCGGCCTCGCCTACTGCTGTGCTTCCTTCTTCTGGGGAAGGAATAAATATTTTTTCATTTTTTTGGGGAACATACCCAACCGTGGAGACACCGTTCCTGTTATCAAAGTAGACAAAGGCAACTGTGCCGACTAGCAAAACTAACAGTAAGGGCAGACCAAACCTCCACCAAAGTCTGAACCTAGAGCTAGAAATTTCTTTCTCGATCTCTGACCAAACTAAGGGGCTAGGTTCTAACTCTGTTCCTTCAAAAGCCTTTTCCCAATCCTTCTCGAAGCTATCTTTATCCTCTTCGGAGTTGCTCATAACTCTCTTCTTCGTTCTGTTTAATCATTTCTTGTAATAAAGTCTTTGCACGTGCATACTGGGACTTGGAGGTGCCTTCGCTAATCTCGAGCATTTTCGCGATTTCTTGGTGTTTGTAACCCTCAATGGCATATAGATTGAAAACAATCTGGCAACGCTCAGGAAGTTTCTGGATCAGAGCCAACAATTCTTGGAAGCTGTAATCAGAAATCGTGATCTCTGGCGCGGGCAAATAATTACTTAGTGCCTCCACATCGTGAGCTGGGTAAAGATACAATTTGCTACGATTGTTTTTGAGAGCCGTATTGACTACGATCCTTTTAATCCATTGCTCCAGGGGGCACTCTCCTCTAAAGCTTGCAATATTTGCAAAAACTTTGATGAAAGATTCCTGTAGAATGTCTTCAGCTTCCAAACGGGCTTTAGCATATCGTAAGCAAACTACGAACATTTTTCGGCTGTATTGTTCATAGAGTGCTTTTTGATACTTTTTCTTGCCTTTGCGGCATCCGTCTATCAGCTTTTTCTCTTCAAGCATGCACAGTTTTAAAAAAATTAAATCAGTATTGAAGCACAGATTGAGTTATTCCTTGTCTTCCAAAAACAGGAATTCATTTTGATTGTTTGAAAATTTTTGCTGGTTTCAGGCTCAAAGGCTCGATCTGGAGCAGATTGATCTAATTTTTAGAAGAACTCAGGTACGTGTATAACCGCCAATCAACGATCGGCTTGGTGTTTTCAAAACTGCTTTTGGTACGGGTGAGGGCTGAAAACTGAATGTTCCCTATTTAGGATACCTCTCCCATTACGTAGATATCTCCTTGGGCACTCTCTACTCCTCCTTCTTGCTCCAAGGTGATCGCAAATACTTGTGCCTCCTGTATGTTATTCATTTTTTGGAGGGTGAATATATTTTCTTCTGGTCTGACACTAAGTAAGCCAGCGTCCTTGGCTTTCCCGTCCTTGATGGCCCATAGCTGATATTGCTTACCCGGAGGAGGCTTAGGCAAGTTTTTAATTTGTAGATAAAGTTCTTGACTCTGATCATTCCAATACAAAGCAACAGAAGCATCTGGATAATTGTCTATGGCAGAGTTCAAATCTACCTGCTTAAGTCTTGGGTCTTGGATGATGGCCAGATTGGAGGTAAGTTGTTGGTATTTAGCTTGCTGTACGTTTAAGTCTTGAGCAAATTCTTGGTTTTGATTGCGCGCAATGGTGAGTTGTTTTTCAGCACCTTGCCAGTAGTTATATAGCAATACATTCAGCCCCAAGCTGATTACAAAAAGCACTGCGGCGGCAGCAGCCACGTAGGGTAGCATCGAGAAAACCTTACTGGGCTTCGAGAGCTGAGCAGGGTTCTGCGTGTGTCCGGTCAGTATCTCCTCTGTATCTTCTTCTTTTTCTAGAATGGCTAGCTTGTCCATGACCTTATCCCTGAGCGAAGGAGGAGGCGTTTGTTCGTACTGCATAATGTACTCTGTAAGAGCAAACTGACTAGCTTCTATCTCTACTCGGATTTCTGGGTATTGATCGGCTAATTTCTCGATTTCTTGATTTTCCTCTTTGGTAGTAGCACCTAGCACGTAATTTTCTATAATACCAGATTCTATGTAAGCTTTAATATCCAAGTTTGTCTTTACGTTAATTTCCTTAGTTCTCTTATAGCAGTTTTAATTCTTGTCTTCACGGTACCTAAGGGCAACTGTAGAGCCTCAGCGGCCTCAGTGTGTGTGTATCCTTGAAAGTAGATAATTTCTATGACTTCTCTGTATTCGGGCTTGAGTTGGTTGATGAGCTTTCCCAAGCCGATATGTTCAATTTTTTGGTGCGTGTTAGCCTCTGAGGAACCTATTTCCAGAGAGGTTTTCATCATATCTTGACGATAAGTAGCTGAGCGTACTTTATCTATGGCGGTATTTCTGGCGATATTCAGAATCCAAGTAAACAATGTACCCTTATCGGCATTATAAGCTTCCATTTTTTTCCATATCTTCACAAAGCTATCTTGCAAAACATCTTGGGCAACCTCTTCTGTCCTCACGATTTTAAGAACGACCCCGTAAAGAGCCGGTGCGTAGCGGTCGTAAAGCAAGGCAAACCCTTTCCTGTTCTTCTGCTGTAGTAGCAGGATAAGCTCTTCTTCGGATACTGATAAATTAGACCCTGTAAACAAAAGTTAAAAAATTATGTTTTGCTTGATACACTTTAATCTTGAGTATAACTGTTTTCCCCACTAAAATGTTGAGGAAAACAGTTAGCAAATTTACATGAGTTTTCTTGTAAGTTTTTGATATACAGTTTTATCTTCAACTAAGAGCAGCAAAGTGCCACTTATTTGGGTAGTACTACTTGATTGATCACGTGGATGATTCCGTTAGATTGGTACACATCGTAGGTACTGATGTTGGCAATGTTTCCGTTTTCATCCTGTAAGACAATATTCACGTCTCCGTTCATCATAGCAGTCAGGATTCCTCCGCTTACCGTTTTCACTTCTGCTTTTCCTCCTCCTTTTTTGATAGCACTTTTGATGGTTTTGTAATCGTACTTTCCACTCAACACGTGATAAGTGAGTACCTTGGTCAGCTTATCCTTGTTTTCGGGTTTGAGTAGTGTTTCTACGGTTCCTTCCGGTAGATTTTCAAAAGCATCATTGGTAGGTGCAAACACGGTAAAAGGCCCTTCACCTTTGAGGGTTTCTACCAAACCAGCGGCCTTGACCGCGGCCACAAGCGTAGTGTGGTCTTTGGAGTTGACCGCGTTGTCTACGATATCTTTGTTAGGGTACATGGCTTCTCCGCCCACCATAACGGTCTTGTCTTCCATCTGCGCTTGTGCAGCAGATAAGATGCCAAAGAACACAAAGCTGAAGGCAAAGATTTTTACTAAATTTTTCATTGTTATTGAATGTTTTAAAGGTTTTGAAAATAATTGAATTCGCCATACATACGTGTTTATTTTAAGATCAGATTGCAGGCTTGAAAAAAATTATCAATTTATTCATTTTCCTTTTTATCCAGTCTTTCGTAATTTGAAACTTCACTTATTCAAACTGATCAATATGAAATATATTCAAGTACACCTTTTCTCTCTTTTTTCTCTACTGTTTTTGAGCATTTTGGCAGCCTGTGGAAGCGGTAGCTCAGAAGCAGATAATGATCCAGTTAGTCAGGCTCCCGACCCAGTGCCAGCTACGACCGAAAGCAGTGCTTCTGCGCCGAGTTCGCGTTTGGTGGCCATTCAGTCTGATTCGGGTGAAGAAATTATATCTCTGGATTTGGGTTCCAACGAAACCATCATCAAATACGATCAGGGCAATCAAATACTGAGTGGTAGAATGACCAAAGCTGATAAAGCCAAGTACTACAATCAGCAAGGTGATTTCGTGGCAGAAGTTAAGTATAAAGATGACGCCTTTAAGCTCAGAGATGCTGAATCCGAGTTGCTGTGGAAGATCAAGCTCAAGCCTGATAAAATTAAAATCAGTGATAACGAAGAGAACGAAAACCCCTACGAAATCAAGGAAAACGAAGCAGGAAAATTCAAATTGAAATACTTAGACAAAACCTTGGGAGAGGCCAAACTCAAAGATGGCAAAATCACCGTCAAAGGTACAGCTACTTACATCATTCCTGCTGCTAAGAATGAAGCGGCTTACACGACCCTCTTGCTAAAAGATATTCCCGAGGAGCATCGCTTGATCATCATGGCCGAATTGCTGAAAAGGTGAGTAATGTGCTGTACTATGCCATGGGAGGAGGACTGGGCCATCTGACCAGAGCGCAGGCGGTGATTCACACGCTTGGCTTGCCTAGGGAACGATTGTGGATATTGAGTGCTTCTCCCTTGGCGTGTAGTCCTTATCTTTCGGAAAAAATTAAACTGCTATCTCCTCCGCCTCATTTTGCCCGAGATTTGCCTCGATATCAGCATTGGTTAGCGGAGCAATTGGAAACTTATCACATTCGGGAAGTATATTTAGATACTTTTCCCGCGGGCATCGTGGGAGAGTGGAATGGCTTTTTGCTAGATAATTCATTGGCATTTTATCATATTGCCCGATTGCTGAGATGGAATCGCTACCTTGCTTTGCTGGCCAAAGATTCGCCTTATTTTCAAAAGACTTACGAGGTAGAAACCTTAGCGCACCCACATCATCTTTTCTTGAAAAACCGGACTGATTTATACCAAAGCCTTCATCTAAACTATCCAACTTGCTTGCTTGCTGCTTCTCATCAGGAGCATTTACAAAAATTAAAGCAACAAAATGAATATTTGCACCTGATTGTTCACTCCAATCCTGAGGAACTGCCCGAACTCCTTGCTTACGCCAGAGCAATAGATGCGCATAGGAACCAGAAAGCACATTATTTGATCGCGTGCCCCGAGCAAATTCCTTTGCCTGAGCAGGATTTGGCGACTTATGAATTTGTAAATTTTTATCCAGCTTCTTCACTCTTTCCGTGGGTGGATCAAATTACGAGTGCTTGTGGTTTTAACGTGATGCAAGAAACCTTGGCTTATCGTCATCTACATACTTTTTTACCCTTCGAGCGTCGCTACGATCACCAGTATTTGAGAGCAAAACGACATCGAGATCGCTCTTTGTCATCTCAGGATGATGAAAGCAGGTCGTTCTAACCGCTTTCACGGGCACTTCTTGGAGGGGATGGTGGTAAATATCTTTGCGTTCCGTGGCAGAGCTAGCTTACCTTGAAGCAATCTAATATCTTCAGAACTACAAAACAAAAAGGATTTATTTCTTTAAATTTAGAGGAGTTACACTAATAAAATAAAAAACATGCAAGTATCTAATTCTACTGAAAATCTGGAGGCTGCCCTTCGGCCTACCTTGACTATGGATTTTGAGCATCCGACCGTACAGGCATTTGTCCAAGCACACAGCGATGTGCAAGCCTCGCCATTTGATCGTGCTATTCAGTTGTACTATGCCGTTCGGGACGTGATTCGCTACGATCCTTATTTGTTTTCGGATAAAATTGAGGGCTTTAAGGCTTCCACCACCGTTGCCGCCAAGCGGGGTTGGTGCGTGCCCAAATCAGTTCTTTACGCGGCCTGTTGTCGGGCAATCGGTGTTCCGGCACTCTTGGGCTTTGCCGATGTACGCAATCACCTCTCCACAGAGAATATGCGTAAATCCATGCAAACGGATATTTTCTACTGGCACGGCTACACTTCGGTATTTTTGGAGGGCAAATGGGTCAAGGCTACCACGGCCTTTAATCTCAGCCTCTGTGAGAAGTTTGGTTTAAAGCCTCTGGAATTTAATGGAAGGGAAGACTCTATTTATCATCCTTTTGATATGCAAGGCAATCAACACATGGAATACCTGAATGAGCGAGGCACTTTTACGGACTTGCCTCTTGCCGAGATGCTGGCCGATTTTCAGCGTTATTATCCTAATTCGGACTTTGGGAATAGCCAGAAGCACGATTTTGATAAAGATGTGGAACAAGAAATCAGTGGAAAAGACTAATTCTAGGTAAAAACAAGGGGCTTCTTTGCCCCTTGTTCGCTCGCATTGTGGTCTTTTTAAAAACGCTTTACCCCCCCCTTGCTAGCCCCCTCCCCCTATCTCCGAAGTACCCCCTCCTA
>CAZKBP010000057.1:0-17838 GCA_964551015.1 uncultured Cytophagaceae bacterium
TCACCAGGCGACAGTTTGTTAGGCTGCTATCCATCACCAGCCCGTAGGTATCCCCATCATAGACTCGCTCGCAGTACAAGCGTTCCCAGCCTACCCCTTGCGCCTGCACCACCAGAGGCAAGAGCATCCACATCACCAGACTCCACCAAAGAGCCTTCATCCCAATAATTCGTGTATAATTTCTAGCTTTCATCTACCAAAAATACGCCCTTCCTGCTCAAAAAGCCGAACTTGCTCAGCAAGTATGCTCATTTTTCCCTATCTTTGCCTGTTCAGCATTATCATTCAAGTCAAGAATTTATGCCCCAGCGCATCTGCATTTACACTTCCGATGTGATGGCCCTCACTGGCCGGGGGGAAGACTATGCCCGTCGCCTCCTCCGAGAGATTCGCCAGCACTACGGCAAGCCCCCGCGTAGCGTCGTAACCGTGCAGGAGTTTGCCGAATATATGAGTGTAAGAGTAGAAGAAGTGCAGGAGCAGATTAGGTGATTTACCATACTGATTTTAGACATAAATTATCATATAATTCAACCAGCCAGACAATGAATATGGAACATATTGAGCTAAACAATGCTCAAAGACACCCCAAGAACCAACGGGATTTGTGAGAGATAATTAAAGGATATGAAGATTCCATAAAACCTCACTTCAACAGAGATAAAAAACAGTAATGTTACGTTTTCAGTATTCTTGAAGATTTGAGCACTGATAATCAAAGACTGAAATTTTTTTGAACAGATTTTGAAACCTTATCTAATCTTATTACTAAATCGTTCTCTTACCTCTAGACAGTCTAAGAATCATCCCGATAACCAATTATTTTTATGAAAACCTCTTAAACAAGTGAAGTGGCTACCTCAGACTATGAGCCAAGTAAAAAACTTTATCTGCATTAGGAGCCATCCTTTGTGTTATCAAGCATAGAGTTATAATTTCTAGGTAAGAGTCCCCAAAAACCCAAATTAAGTAGAACTAAGTATTTTCATTCTCCACATAAATCTTATCTTAGAGACTGATTTTTGTTTTGATTAATTATCCAAATCAAAGAATTATTGAAACACTCATGAACCTCCAATCTCAAATCGAGCTCATTGCTGATGAAATCGCCGACGAGCGTTGCATTCTCCTCCTTGGGCCTCAGCTCTGTACCAATGAGGCGGGCCAAGATCACGAAACTTGTTTCAAAACCCAAATCAGTGAGTCTGGCCTTACACTTGACTATGATGCTGATCGGTTTCTTCGTTTCCAAGATTCGCAGAATAAGCGTCTTTACATTCGTCGTTTCAAAAATTACTTTCTGAATTCCGAGCTACCTCTGCCTAACCATTATCTCCAGTTAGTACAGATGCCCTTTCATCTTATTTTCTATGCCTCTCCAGATTTGCTACTTCGTCGGGCATTTTCTAAGCAAGGCATCCCTTATCGCTTTGCCTATTATGACAAGGGAGCAGCTCCTGCCGAAGTTGAGAAACCTCAGCAGAACCAGCCCCTCCTTTACAATCTCTTCGGTAATATTGAGGAAGATGACTCTCTACTCATTACCCAACATGACCTTTTTGACTTTATTTTCGCTATTTTGGACGATAAAAAACTACCTCGTGAGATCAAAAATGCTATCCGACGTGCCAAAATGTTTGTCTTCCTTGGTTTTGATCTCGAGCGTTGGTATATGCGCCTCATACTCCGTCTCTTCGAGTTACATCAGCCCGATATTCTCACCTATCTGAGTCAAGCTGAGCAGGAAACTCAAGCCTTCTACATCGATCAGTTCGATGCCCAATTCCTAGACTTGGGTAGCCTCGCTTTGATCAAAAAGCTACACCAGCAGTTTCAGCAGAAAGGACAATTAAGAGAAGTGCAGGAGAGAGGTGAGAACCCAATTATACGTAAACTTCATGAGCTTACCGAACGAAATCAGGCCAGAGCTGCTCTCCAAACCCTGAAATCTTTTTACAAGGCACAAAGTAATGATGAGGCAGAGGATCAATACAGCCGTATTCTCTTACATTCAGCTCGCCTTCAAGATTTGGAAGATAAACAAAGCGACGGAGAACTCACCCCTCAGGAATTCCAAGCTGAGTTTAATCGTATCAACAAAGCAGTTCTCCGTTCAGTCCGTTCTCTCAAAACCTATCTGGATGAAAGACCACAATCTTAAAAAGTTTCGTTATCCTGGATCTCGACCTTTTACGCAAGAAGAAGGTAGGCAATTCTTTGGCCGTGAAAAAGACCGAGAAGAACTCTATAAATATATTCAAGTTGAGAAGCTTGTGGTTCTCTATGCCAAGTCTGGCCTTGGCAAGACCTCTCTTATAGAGGCAGGTCTTCTTCCCCGTTTACGTGTAGAGGAAGAGATACTACCTATCTCAGTCCGTTTAGGAAGCTATTTGCCCGATCAGCCCCGAAGCCCATTACAGATTTTCCAGCAAAAAACGGCTGCCCTCTTCACTCTTGCCCAGCAAGAGCCTCACCTTAACCGCATTCAATCCCAGCCCATCTCGCTTTGGCAATTTTTCAAACGCCTGCAGTTACTTTGGCAGTCAAATCAGGGCTTAAATCAGACCCAGGCTCGAGATTTATTCGGAGCTGAGCTTATACCCGAGTACCATCCTAACAAGATCATCTTACTGGTTTTTGACCAATTTGAGGAGCTTTTCACCTATCCTGATGCTCAAGTTCAAGACTTTAGTGCTCAGCTTGCCGAACTGCTTAATCGCCGTGTACCCCGTGCTTTCCGCCAGGCTCTGAACGATTATCTGGAAGACGAACCCAGTGGCATCGCCCCCAAATTACTAGATCAGATAGAAGCTCCCCTTCTTGTCAAAATTCTGATTGCAATCCGAGCTGACCGTTATAGTCTTCTCAACCGTCTGGCTCGGCACATCCCAGATATCACCAGAAACTTTTATGAGTTAAAAGCGCTCAATCGCATGCAAGCTTATCAAGCCATAGTGGAACCTGCCCAATTAGAGAGCTCTCATTTTATTGTACCCCCTTTTGAGTACGACCCAACCACCATAGAACGAATGCTGGACTATCTAAGTCAAAGAGGAGAAAAGGAAATTGAGTCTTTTCAGTTGCAGATTCTTTGTCAACACGCTGAGCAACAATTAGTCAGAAGTTTGAATATGTAGAATATCACAACCAAACTCACCAGATAATTTGAATTGATAAGGTTTACTGAATTGCTCCCTAGTTCCTAGGAATAGAATCTATTGAAGGATTATACGTGAGACTCGAAAACCTGATTCTTCACTATGGTTATCTGGATTAAATGAGAGACGATTACTCAACCTTACCTTATTAATATCACTGTCTTTCCATGAACCACCCCTACTGATCCTTTGAGAGTTGTAGCTAAATTCTTCGTCACTTCCCCTTAGTCCTTGCTGAGCTAGGTTGGGTCGCTCGATGTAAGATTTGTACTCATCCTGACACCATTCCCACACATTACCTATCATATCATAGAGTCCCAATGCATTGGGCTCGAGTTGTGCCACGGGCTGGGCTTGGTTTGAAGAGTTATGTTCTGTCCAGGCTACCTCGTATAGGACATTACTCCCACTAAATACATAGTTTTTTCCTGTTTCTCCTGCTCCTCCTCGAGCCGCGCACTCCCATTCTGCTTCGGTAGGTAGGCGGTAACCATCAGCTTGAAAATCACAGTAAATCTTCCAGTTCAGCGAATTAACACCTGTGGTATTCAAAAATGAATAGCAGGGTTTTCGCCCCTCCTGCTCACTCAGCCAGTTACAGTACTCGATGGCGTTAGCCACATAGTCCTTTTCGTACCAAGCTACATATGCCATCGGATCATCTGCTTGCCAGCCTCCTGGAGGCGTATCTAGATCACTAAGATTATTCCCTTTGGCTTGTAAGTAGAGCCGAAATTGTCGTACTGTCACCTCAGTGCGGCCGAGCTGGTAGGCTTCTAGACTTATGCTATGAGTCGGATGCTCATCAAGGTCATCGGATGTACGCCGTTCTTCTTCTCCTCTCGCCTCAATCTGGTATTGATATACGGTACCACTATCTGTCCCCATCTGGAAGCCTCCAGCGGGGATACTTTGCATGTGAGGGTAATAAAGGGCGTATAATGTATCATGATACGTGCCCAGTGCTTTTCGTAGCTCTCTGTGCAGAGCTTGTCGGTAAGCAGGTAGATTACTCTGAAGTCTACTTAATCGCTCCATAGGAAAGCTTCTAAGTTCACGAATCTGTGCCAGACTTTCTTGGGCTTGGTCTAAATCTTCTTGGGCAGTATATACTAAGGCCAGCTCTGCCCATTGCCTCACCACTCGCTGGCTCAGATCATCGAGCCAATCCAGTAGTTTAGGTTCTCGGCGCCATATCTGCTGATAGGTAGCGTTGCTTGCTCTCTGTTCTTTGACCTTTGCTATGCCAGCTCCTATTTCTCGGAGTAGCTTCTGCACCTCGCCGTAGCGAGCCTCGTCCAAGCTATGACGGTTTTCGGTTAGTGCTTTGCCCCAGATCTCGAGTTGCAGGCTGAGAGCATTACTGAGCTGTACCAAAGCATTCTTTTTTTCGTTGGCGGCTTGGGTTTTCGCTCGCTTCGCCTCTAGCAGATTCCTTTGAGCCTCTGCTTTCGCTGTCCGAGCATTTCGCAAGTTTTTATCAGCTTGCTGGCGCGCCTCATCGGCTGTTCGAGTTGCCTGATTTGCTTTTTTTAAATTCGTTTGTGCCTGAGTTTCCATTTGAACCGCACGAGCCTCTGCCTTCTTAGATTGATTAATCAGCGCATTAGCCTCGGCAATCAAGTATAAAGCTAGAGCTATAATTAAGGCTAGTCCTAGTAATATTAAGGCCAGAGTTCGATAAAAGCGTTTCCGTCTCCGAGCTTCTTTCGCTTTACGCTCCTGCTCTATTCTAGTCTCTTCTGCTTTTCGTTCTGCTATTTGGCGTATTTCGTAGGCTTCCAGAATGGGTTCTACAAGGGTATCGTGGCTCAGTTCATAATTATAACCTCCTTTGGGGTCAGGCTCGGCTCGTAACAGATGGTTATTTACAAGCTGACGCAAGGTTTCTTCTTCCAATTCATATTCACGGTAGATTTGGCTCTCATAGAGTGATATCCGTCGTTTTTCTTCGGCATAGATTAATCCTTCTTCCACCAGTCGCCGCGCTTTCAGACGCTCATTTTGTGGTAAACGAGTAATCTGGCTTTCGTAGTAGTTCTTCTGAATCTCATCCGGATCACCTAAAAGGTCAGGGGTTATAATTATTCTTATCATCACTTTTGCATTTCTTATGATCAAAAATAGGGTAAGATTAAGAATCTAAACCCTAGAATTCAATCTCGGCTAGGGCTTCCAGATTCCACCAGTAAATCTTTGAACTTTTCTCTTAGCTCCTCTTGATTATTTCGCTCCAGATAACTCCGTGCTTCGTCTATGGCTTCGGTCTCAATCAGTAGCTCAATCAGAACCTCGTAAACTTTGACCTTTTTAGGCTCAGCCATAAATAATTGCTGAGCAGATGCTCCCCCACTGATTTTGGCACCCATTGCCTCAATAATATCAATAGCTTCCTTTAGAGAAGTTTTACTTTTGTCGAGATCAGCTTGACTTTTATAAATCAAGCCTAGAATGTAATGGACTTCCCAAGCCCAGTAATCTGTACCAATATTCTTTGATAGCGCAATGGTCTGTTGAGCTGCTGAGATAGCTTTTTTCTCATCTCCTAGCCCATAGTAAGCTTTACAAAGTCCCAAATAAACCTGAGCTAAGAACTCTTTTGTATCATTTTTTTGCCCATAAGAGAGTGCTTTTTCAAACTGAGTAATAGCCTTTCGGTAATTTTGTTGACATAAATAGAATTTACCAAGTAATTTGTGGGCAGAAGATTCTGAATAGGTATCTTTTCGCTTTTGTGCATTTTGTAGACTAAGACGCATATACTCTCGAGACTCTACACAACGCCCCATAGCATGTAAACATTCTCCTACGTTTTGGGCAGCGGTTTCATAGCCGCCGTCTCGCATACCCAAACTGTCCCTTAGCTTAAATGATTTTAAATGATTCTCGTATGACTTTTCATAATTACTTTGATAAAAATATAAGCGACCCAAATTTTGATAGGTATTTATCTTCTGATTTGGAACCTCCATCACCTGATAAATACTATCTGCCTTCAAGATATACGCTTTGGCTCTTTGGAAATCACTACTAGTAATGTATACATTACCAATCAACTCATAAGTACTAGCCAAGCCCCAAAGATTATCCGTTTCCTGATAAATCTTGATGTTACGATCCAGTACATCAAGAGCCTTTTTAAAGTCACCTTGAAGACTGTAGACCAAAGCTTTTTGTACGTTTGCCTCCCTGATTAAGGCTTTATCTTTCAGTTTTTCTCCTATCTCTAGTGCTTTATCATAGCTTGTGAGTCGATCTGCAAGATTGTCTTCGCTAGCTCCAGATAGCAAGAGCCGACCCTCCTTTTCTGACCAATCCATCCCTTGATAAATCTCCATAGCTTTTTGATTGTATTCTCGAGAGGTTTCTGACTTACCCTGTACGTAATATAGACTAGCTTTGCGCTCATAGCAAAAAGCTAGACTCCCAAGATAGTCTTCTTTTGTCTGGGCTAAAGCAATGGCTTTATCAAGATAAATTTCGGCTTTTTTATAGTCAATATCAAAAAATAAATACAGATGCCCGATGGAAGCGTAAGAGTCTATAATCCCACTTGTATTTCCCAGTTTAGCGTAGATAGCCAATGCTTTTTGTAGCTGTTCCCGTGCTTGAGTATAGGCTCCTTTTTCCCAGTATATACTAGATATGGAAGAAATAGTATTGGCTATTTGCAGGCTATCTCGAGTAGCCCTGCAAACGGCAAGGTTTTGCTCTAAAAAAGCCAAAGCCTTGTCAAACTCTCGAGTTTTTAAGTAAAGGTTTGATAAATGATTACGCGTATCCAGTATGCTTGTTGTATCTCTAACAACCTGATTGAGTTGGAGGAGTTGGATGTACTTGCCTATGGCTTCCCTTGGCTTTCCAGTTTCCTCACATAGAGCTGCTAGCCGAGGCAGACAAAAGGAACGAATGTAATTATTATCGCTCTGGTCAGCCAATTTTACAGACTCTTCATAATTTGTGCGCGATGAAGAATATTTCTCCAAATGATAGTAGGCTTGAGCCTTAATGACTGCACCCAGAGCTTGATAGTTAGTGTTTTTTTCTTGTCTCGCTTTTTGGTAAAGCCTCTCGGCATAATGCTGAACTGTATCAAAACTTTGCATACCATCGTAGTAGAGTACAACTTCCCGCAGAGCCTCTAGTGAGTTTTGATTTTTGAGATGCTCAATGCGTTTTTGTGTGTAAGATTTGACTTGATCACTTTTTTGAAGCTGCTCATAAGTCTTTGCTATCTTTTCATAGAGTTCATGAGCATGAGGTTGAGCGAGAGATAAGTAATTTTCTTCGATCTCCAAGAGGTATTTTAAGGCTTCATCCCATTCTTCGGCCTTTTGAGCAGCATCATATACCCGGTAGGCTAGTTCTATCATCAAGTTATCTGATGTACGTTCTTGAGCTATCTGGTACATCACACGAGATTGCTTTAGGTAGGTTTGATTGTCCTTTTGCAAGCGAGCAATTTCGGAATGAAGATATGCCTTATGGTAAGAGTGCTCGGGCTCATCGAGGTGGGGTACTAGGGGGCTAACTAGTTCCAAATACTTTTGAGCAGAATCTAACTGTCCTCCATGTACATAAGTAATCCCCTCTTCAAGAGCACGCTTGACTTTTATTTGGGCATCAAATTGATGAATTTCAATTAGTTTCTTTAGAGCATCCACCTTTTGGGCTTGATTAATTAATGACCAAAATGAGTGATGAGCTAGAGGGGCATTCTGCTGTAGCCAGATACCTACTGAATGGGTCATGATAATATCGCGCCCCCAGAAAATGCTTTGTTCTTTTATCAAGTTCAAAAAACGCTGGATATCTATTTTGGAAAATTTGGCAATTACTTCTTTTAAAGTTTGACCTCTGTAATATCCACTCTGAATGATTTGGTTTTGTTCCTCCTCTTTTAGAGAGGATATCGTATTTTTCCTTATATCCTGAATTAGTAGCTGAATAAGTTTTTCTTCTTTCTCAGGGCTATCCTGTTCCCACAAATCATCTAAATTGTATAAATACCTATCTGAAAAAACACTTTCATCTTCAATCTCAATACGTGTCCCAACTCTTGCCAATTCAAAGAAGAGACTACGATATTGATTCTTGGCAACTTTAAGTGGCAGTACAATGAGGTCATCTCTAGATAGGATATAGTCCGAGGGAGGTAGTAGAACCCGATAGTAATATTTTCCATCTTCTCTATCTACTTGTTCAGCTAAATAGGCTTCATCAGAATGCTTTGCATCTCGTCTGAAATAACGACCCTCAGTAGGGTAATCAAAAAGCTGAGTTTCCTGAGGTTGGAGAGTTACAAGACACTCGCCAGATTGACAATCATTTGTCTCTACTATTCTAAAGACAAACTCGTTTGGCTCCAATTGAACAAATTGTGCCCTTGCCGATTCAATAGCAAGTGTAAACAACAAGAACAGAATGCTACTTACCAAGTGTATTCTCATGATTTGTTTTTAGTATTACATAAGATGATTTAATCAATATAAACCTTAGGTTTTTTATGAGTTAAGGTAAACACTGGGGTTGTTTTGAGTGATTTTAGGTTGATTTCTCATTTTAGTTATATCTCTTAGATGATACAGCACGAACTCTACGCACCCTTAGATAAGGTCTCGTCTCTCAGCTTTGAAAGTAAGTGCACTATATCCTCGATTGGCTTGGTTCTTAACAGTAAAGCAATTTTACTATTTCCGAAAATATCTCGTCCCCTCTTTTTATTGGATTTTTCTACATTTACCTATCCCTAATTTCCAGGCTGATAAGGCTAAGCATTTAAAATATATGGTTTTTATTCACTTTACTTATCTTTTAATTTTAATTGTTGGACACGAAGAACAGATAATATTTTTTCAAAATCTACTAATGATTCTGTTGTTATGCAACTCTCTCCAAAACTTTTACCTTGCAAACCCATCAGTTTTGTCTCCATTAGATCAAATAATAGGCACGAAGGATAATTTTCTAGAGAGCCTCAAGTCCTTGTATGACTGACTACCCTCCCCAAGATGGCCCCACGGGAGTCTTTTTTGATGAAAGTGGCAGAGTGCTCTGGCAGTGAAAGCAGCCATGATGCCCACCACGACCCTAGCTTCTTGCCAAGTTGCTAAGCTTATTTTTGAGCTTTTTTCTCTGAGATTTCAAGATCAATTTGCAGTTGGTATGGTGGCTTGGGTATCATCATATCAAGGTTTAGGAGTTGGCTGACTAAGCGAAGGTTAGGGTAAAAAATACGGAGCAATAGAAAAAACCAATTTTGAAATAAAATCAAAGTATAATGCTAAAAATCATGTATTCTCAAAACATTTTCCAAAAGTTTTCAAAAATTCCAAAGTTGAAAGACGAACAAGAGTTTAGATTTTTTTTAGGGATTATGTATATTCGGCTCTTTCCAAAGTAGACCGTAATATCATGGCTGAGAGATCATTAGGAAGTCGCATTAATAAACCGTTGCCTTCTTATAAGTTTGGCAATAACCATCTGCTCCTAATAGGAATAAATGAGTATGAGAACTTTCCAGCACTCAAAAATGCCGTAAAAGATGTTCTAGATTTTAAGCAAGTTCTTCTTAACCAATACTCGTATATACAAGATGAGCAGGATCAGAAGTACTTGACTATCCTCACCAACCAAGAGGCTAACCGAGTAAACATTATCAATGCTTTCCAAAAAATTAATTGCGAAGCCAAAGAGGAGGACAAGGTACTCATTTATTTCTCAGGGCACGGAGATGTAGACGAAAGAAGAACCAGTGGTTTCTGGGTACCCGTGGATGCTAAACCAGACGTAGAGGCTAGTTTGATTTTTAATAGCACAGTGCTTGAATACCTCAACCGTATCTTAGCCAAACATATCTTTTTGATTTCTGATGCTTGTTTTTCAGGAACTCTTTTGACGAGGAGTACTCGCATGAATAGGGAGGAAAATATAGATAAGCTAGAACTTCGCAAATCCCGATGGATATTGTGCTCAGGTCGCGATGACCAAGTGGTTGGAGATGGGCAACCAGGTCAAAATAGTCCTTTTGCCACACAGATTTTAAGACACCTTCGGGAAAATGAAGATGGCAAATTGCGAGTAATGACCCTAATCGATCGCGTAATTGAAAACGTAGCTTACAATTATAAACAAGAACCCGACGGTAGTCCTCTATATGGAGTCGGACACGATGGCGGGCAATTTATTTTTTATAAGAAAGGAAATACGCTTGCATCGGTAGACAAGGTAGTTAGTGTTGATGACTTAGAACTAAAAAGAACTAATTTCCCAAAAAATTATGTATTCTATGGGCTGGTTGCTACTTTGACTCTACTCATCGGTTTTATTTTTACGACCTATGTAATGAAACCTTCTAAACCTTCTGCTTGGGAGCTTTCTGGCGAAGTAAGTATCAATGGACAACCAGAATCAGGCGTGAAAATTTTTAACCTTCAAACCGGCAAAATTGACTCTACCGATATACGAGGAAGGTTTGAGACTTCATTTGAGAAAGATTCTAAGGCTGAAATACGGTTTCAATTTACCCCTGCTAAAATCAACGTAACCCGAGAAGTATCTCGCGAAAATGCGAAAGGACGTCTATTTGAGCTAAAATCGAGCATTGAGAAGTCACACATTAGTGGTGAGATAGAAGAGCCCTTTTGGCTAAAGAAAGATACTATAACCCTCATTTCTACGCAAACCGAAGATACGATTCCAGTGGATTCAGAAGGTAAATTTGAAGCAGAAATCTGGGCGGAGCGTGGAAGTCCTGTTTCGTTCCGTATCTTGCTAAATGGTCAAGAAACGACCCGGGAAGAGCAGCGTTGGTATCTAGAAGATAAGGGAGAGTACAAAATGCGCTTTCCACTCAAATAGCATCTTATAAACTTCTCTAAACCAAAACTTTAGATAACCTCAGTCTATTAACAAATCACTTGACTATGCTCAGTAAATTTTCATACTATCTACTTATCCTTCTTGTCTTTTCTACAAATTGCAGTTGGGGCCGCACCCTCAAAGGAAAAATCCAATATCTTGGTGAGCGTCTCAGTCCTTTCCAAGTGAAGAATCCCGAAAATATTCGCCTCTACGTAGATAGTAAAGGAGAGATAAATGTCAAATACCTAGGGGGCGGAAATTTTGAAACCTATGTGCCTGATGATTTCAAGCAGATTCGCTTGGAAATCAACGACAGAAACTATCGCTTCGTAGCCCCCATCGGAGGTATTCACGCCAAGCTCAAAGACGATCAAGCCGTGTATGTTTTCGTGCTTGAAGATTCTATGGAAGGACTTCGCCTGAAATTACAACAGAAGAGAGCTCTGGCTATTCCAGCAGACCTAGCGGCTCTGAATCAATTTAAGCTAAAAGAAGAAGAAAAAAAGAGACTCCATACCAAGCTACTCCAAGTGAAAGAACGCTACGATAGTCTCGTGAAAGCAACACCTGACCACGAAAGTTTTTTCCAGAATAAACAAACTAATTTTCTTCCACAGCTCGTGGCCGTCTTCCAATATTATCGTCGAGGTAGTGATAGTCTCATGAAAGTTTGCAAAGAGCTTTTGGAAGACAAGCTGAAAAACCCTACATACGTATTCAGTCGCTTTGAGGAAGTTCTTGTCCAATACTACAACCCAGCTTATGAGGCTCTAAACCGGACTAGATATGCTTATGAACATAAAGCAAGCGTGTATTGGGAGCTTGATAAGCTTCAAAATATCGTGATAGATTTATACGAGTTGGCTCTACAAGACCTTCACCGAAAGAAGTTTTTAGACCTAAACACCCCTTTTCAAAAAATTCGTCTATACACAGAGAAAAAAAGCTTAAATAACAAAAGAAAAAGTTCCATTTTAAAAGGTGTTGCCGAAAGGTATATGGAAATTGAAGAACTAGATCATCAGTTGTCTATCAAGCTCGAAAACCTAATCAAAACTTTAGCTCCACGACCATGAGTTTCACTAAAATAAACAAATTACACCTATGCATGCTGTTCTTTGCAGGTATTCATTTCCAAAGCATAGCTCAAACAAAGCCCTCCATCTATCAAGCTAGAGTGCTCTATCCGTCGGGCGTACTTGATAATATTCCCGTGGAAGTGAACGGAGTTAGCTTTGAGCCAACTTCCACCGATGGAAGCTTCACTTTTAAAGCAGACAGCAGACTTTTGAACGTAGAAGTGAGGCTGGGCCAGGGTGAGTACGATATCGTGAACTACGAAGGAGGTAAGGTGCCCTTGCCTCAAAACACGAGCGAGGTGATTTATCTTTATTTAGGCAAAAGCACTGGTGAATTACTTAAAAAAGAAATCGCCCAACAGCTTTATCAAAGAGAGCGAGCCCTCGAGGAAATCATGAGAGCCTATGACCAATCCCTCAGTACAGAAATCTATTCTACCGATTCGCTACGAAAAGAGTACGCAAGGCTTTCAGGACTCCGTGAAGAAGAGATCAAGCAAGAGCTAGAAAATACTGATCATCAACTGACACTTTATGATCAACTATCCAGTGCTTTACTCAACTATTTCACCCGTGCCAAAGACTTTAAAGACTTTTTTTATTATAAGGTCGCCATACTGATTTTATATAATCAGAAGTACGAACAAATGTACGCTCAATACTGGAACGCGCTAGAAGATAGTCATAGAGAGATAGAAGCGATCCGTAACTCTACTCTGCCTGCGATGGCAAACTACTGGGACAACTCGGAAGTATCTTATTTCAAAAATACGATTCTCAATCAGCAGATTTCGGATATAGAAGCTTTGATACAAAAACTTAAAGATTCCTACCAAGTGCTCAAGAAACAGCGCCCCCGCGGGGCAATGCTAGAAGGCTTAGAGGAAAAAATGGTAAGGGAAGCCAAAGAACTCTTAAAAGAAATTGACCTAGCCGAAGAAAAGGTTTTAAGGGGCTTAGCCGAGCTAAAAAAATAGCTTATCTAGACTTCTTTTTATTAACCTTATCTCTGCGATAAATCACGCTGAAATTCCAGCTCGACCAGAAGTTGTTGTTTTTAGCCAGTGCTACTTGCTGATAAAATAAATTCATCCCTAAACCTCTCTCGAATTGCCCTTGAACTCCAAAGCCCCACTGTAAAGAGGAGGTATTTGAACGGGTAGTAGCGCCCGACGCAAACTGGTTCTCAAAGAAACCTACTTGAAAATTAGTAGAGACAAAAGGAGCCAAATAAAAATCATTACTTTTACCATTTGCTCGAGTCTTGTTGATGACTGGAATAAAATAGCTAAGATTCACCCCGATCGGAATTGTAAAAAAACTAGACTTTCTCTCGCCACTATCTACCCCAAAAATCAAGGTATTGAGGTCTATATTGTCTTGCCGAGGTAACGCGTAAATCATACCTATTTGACCTAAGAATTTCATCTTAGTACTTTTGAAAAGACCATCGTAGTAAAAGAGAGAGGCATCCAATACTACTTGATCCAGAAAAAGTAAGTCTCGCGAGAGACTTTCTTGATTACTTACGGGTACCCGCACCCCCAACTGGGCACTCAGCCCATATGGGTCGCTTTCTGAACCACCGTCCAAAAGACTGTACCGAAATCTAAGCCCCAAAGACTCTAAACTGGCATTACTGACCTGCTGAGTGCTTACTTTTCTAGAGAAATTGAATACATTAAGCGGTGAAGCACTTTCATCCGTATCAAAGCTGCCCGAACTAAAAAGTAGCTCTGCACCTATATCAAACCGATCATTGATCCCATAAAAGCCTTGAAACGTGCTTCGCAGGATACTTACCCTTCCCCCCAAATCTTCGGTAGTCCCTTCGCTATCATAGCGGTCGTAATAGATTAAGCTGTTAAACCCATTAAGCTCATAACCGCCTTTGGATAGAGTTAAAGGTGAGGAGTTGATGTTAATATTTTTTTGGCCTCTTGCCTCAAGGTGAATACAAACAAAAAAAACTAAAATTAAAACCAGATTCGTTTTCATAAGAATTACTTTATTGTGAAGTTCTTCAAAGGCACTGATTGGTTAGCGAAAAACTCCTGATCCAGGTTCTAAGGAAGCAAATTTTTAAGTGAGGGCAAGCTCAGGTGGAGCTTGAGCCAGCCAGCGCAATGCCAGCGATTAACAAAAAAATTGCAAAATCAGGTTCCGAAAGAGGTATTTTGCAGCTCAAAGATAAACCTCAGACAGCCTTTATATCTATAGTTTGAGTAGCTTGCGATACACTTGCTCCCCGTTAATCTCGATAAGCACCTGATATAGCCCTGCTGGTAAATGAGCCACATCAAGTTTATGAATCGTTTCGCTTGGGTCAAATTGAAAATCGAGTCTCTCTCTTCCCTGAGGGTCATAGATCAAAATCCTACCTTCCTGAGCAAAAGGAGTTTCGCGAAGCTCAATCTGTAGATACTGGTCAGTAGGATTCGGGAACAAACTCAGGCTTCCTTGGCTAAACTGCTGAGGCAAGCCAGTGATTCCATCTACCACAACCTCCACGTTTCTACTGTAAAGCACCAAGCCTGGTACTAATTCATTTCTCACCTCTGTGGTATAGATACCCGAATCCCTTCCAAAGATGGGAGCTAAGTTTAAGATGGAGTCTTCTGAGAAATTGGTGATATATTCCCCGTCTTTGAGCCAGCGATAAAAGTTATGTAGCCCTTCGGTAGCTAATCCCAATTCTATTGCTTCACCTGCATTTCTTAGAAGGAAAGTGTCTTCTACTGCCAGCTTGGCTTGAGGGCTATACAGGCTAGAATTGGCAAAATAATGGGAATAAACTTCTAGATCACCAAAATCCAAGCGATTATTACTTACAGAAACTAAGCCCGTAAAAGCTCCCGAAAAAATATTTTCCAAATGATTTATCTCATTATCATTTAGGTTGATTACCTGTAAGTTTTCCAGTTGAGCAATCTCCTGAGGTAAGCTTCCCTGAATCTGATTCCCCGATAAGTCTAGCTGTTCTAAATGAATCAGATCACCGATGGCCGCAGGTAAACTGCCTAACAGATGGTTCTGGGCTAGCTCCAACTTTACTACCCGCTGATTCTCCACAGTCACGCCGTACCAATTGTTATCCACGTTATTGTTCGCCAAGTCCCACCCTTGCTTATCAATCCAGTTATCTCCTTGGGTAGCCTCGTAAATGGCAACGAGTGCCTGATATTCTCTTTCGCTAACCCGTGATGGAATGGGAGCGATATTTACCCGCACTGATTTGGTCAAGAGTTCAAGATCAGGAAGCAAGCTATTCTTAATCACACAATGATATAGCCCACTATCGGCCTCAAGTATCTCTTCCAAAAAAAATTCAGCATTATCCGCCACTAGAGAAATGGGTTCTCCATCTCTGAACCACTGGTAATCGTTCCCAATCCCTCCTACCGAAACCGATAGCCATAGATCGTCTCCACTAATCAGGTTGATAACTTCGGAGTCTTGATCAATCGTGTCCTGAGGGACGTAATGGGCACTTGTACTAAAAAGTGCCTGATTTGGAAGTAAATCTCCAAAATCCAAACGATTCTCAAACACTACTAGCTCAGGATTGAAGTCAGGATGAGATAAGTTGGGTAAGGTTGCTAACTGATTTTGACTCAACCAGAGCTTTTCCAAACGAGATAAAAATTTCAAGCCTTCTGGAATAGCTCCAACCAATTGATTATCAAACAGCAGCAACTCCCGCAAATCTCGCATCTGTCCCAACGAGTTGGGCAGAACTCCGCTGAATCGGTTATGCTGTGCTTGGAGGATTTGTAGAAGAGTCAAGTTGCCAATTTCTGTGGGCAAACTCCCCGTTAGCTGGTTGTTGTTTAGCCAGAGAGCCCTCAATTTTTCTAAATCAATGATGGACGAAGGAAGCGAACCATAGAGCGCATTATCGGCTAGGTTCAGTTCTTCCAGATATACCAAGTTGCCAATTTCTTCGGGGAGGTTTCCAGCTAATTGAAGATGACTGAGGTCAATCCCTACCACGTGATTGTCCCTTACTTGAATACCATACCACTGATTGCTCACCGTATTCTCTTCTAGAGTCCAGCTACGGAGACTATCCACCTCTGATCCACGGAGAGCCTCATACAGTGCTACCAGAGCTTGATACTCCACCTCGGGTACTCCCCTTACGATGACACGAATAGGTTCAAAACGAAGTGTTAGACCCGGAACAGTAGGATTAGTGACTTCACAGACATAGCTGCCACTATGAGTAGGGTCAGCCTGCAAAACCACATACTGGGCAGTATCCAAAGTCGCAGTTACAGGCAGTCCTTCTCTAAACCACTGGTACTGGTTACCCTCTCCGGGCATATGAAGCCTGAGTAACAAGAGATCATTGATATCTAGTTGCACAGTATCCTGACCCACGGGAAACTCCTGCTGAGGCATCAGCAGATTGGCACTGAAATCCAAGGCCAGACTTTTTGAAATAATGCTTTCAAAGTTAAGCATATTAAAAGCCAAGTTAGCACCTCTAATAAACTCAGATGATATCGATAAGTCTCTAATATGATTATGAGAGAGATTGGCTCCACTTAGTTCTTTTCCTGAGTCAAGGTATATACCCACTAACTGGTTATGGCTTAAGTCCAAAACGAGAGGCGAAATCTCAACTAATTCCTCCTCATTGAGAGACTGACCATACTTTCTGAAACCAAAATCTAGTCCGGAGGGAATAATTCCCTGTAGTTGGTTGTGGCTCAAATCCAAAGTATCCAGCCTCAGATTCGAGAATGATTCGGGAATGGTACCACTTAATCGATTGTAAGAAAGATCAATTTTTTGGATACACGCCCCTAGCTCGGAGAGGGAGGCAGGTATGTTTCCATATAGACCGTTATTTGCGAGCTCGATCTTGGTGACAAGTCCATTCTCTAGAGTGATGCCATACCAATCCTCGCCTATTTCGGTAGCCGTGGTATCCCAGCCTGTGTTATTCTCCCACTCGCCACCGTTGGTACTCTGATATAAATCAATTAGAATTTGACGATGCAAGTCAGTAGGCAAACTCGGAACAACATGAATGGGGTTCGTTTCTACATAAAAACTCTCGAAACGCGGCATCTGCACACGTATACGGTAGGTACTTTGCCAAGAACCATCTTGATGGTGTTTCTCGATGAAGTTGTAGCAAATGCTGCTTTCTTCTTTGGTGCTCAAGAAGGCTTCTCCGTCCTTGTAAATGGTATAATTGCCCTCTCCACCCTTTACACAGAGGTCTCTGTATATATATAAATGTGAGCAAGGATCAAAAAAGAGCGTATCTGGAGCCTCGAGCGGATTCTGTGGAAAGTACTGATTAAGCCCATCAAACCGATACCTCACATCAACCAAATCCTCTGGTAAGAAATTATTAGACCTAACATCTAAAACCCCGGGATCAGATTGGAAAAGCTCGTATGGGACTCTACCACTTAATTGATTTTCTCGCAGAGAAATACGTCTTAATCTGCCTAAATTTCTAATCTTTTCAGAAATGGTTCCGCTGAGTCGGTTTCCATTCAAATACAACCACTCGAGTGCAGAGAGGTCGTACAGTGTTTCAGGGATAGAACCAGAGAGTTGGTTATGGCTAAAAAATAACCAACTAAGCTTGGTCAGATTACCAATAGATTCGGGAATAGAACCAGAGAGTTGGTTGTTGCTTAGCGATAATGAGCTAAGCTCAGTCAGATTACCAATAGATTCGGGAATAGAACCAGAGAGTTGGTTGTTGCTTAGCG
>CAZKBP010000057.1:17938-22369 GCA_964551015.1 uncultured Cytophagaceae bacterium
CTGAGCTCAGTCAGATTGCCAATAGATTCGGGAATAGAACCAGAGAGTTGGTTATTGTCTAGCCATAATGAGCTGAGCTCAGTCAGATTGCCAATAGATTCGGGAATAGAACCAGAGAGTTGGTTATCATTCAAATTCAGGCTTTCTAAATCAGTCAACTGACCGATACTTTCTGGAATTTCACCCTGCAAGAGATTTCCTGACAAGTTTAACCCCACAATCTTCCCATCTTTCAGTATAAGTCCATACCATTCTTCACATACTTCCCGAGCCTTGGCATCCCAGCCTTGGCGGTTTTCCCATTGATCTCCTCCTGTGGCGTGGTATAGTTCCATCAGGATTTTTACCTCGTTGGATTGCTCCGTACTGTCAGTCCTTTGCGGAAGTACCGTGATGGGTGTTGTGCTTACCAGCAACTCTGGGATTAAGTCATGACTGATCTCTACATGGTAAGTACCCTCTACCGTTTGGTTTCGGCGGTAAAAATTATTAAAATCAAAGCAGGAAGCACCTTCCGTGAGTGCATTTTCTTGAACAATCGACTCGTCTTTTTTCCAAACATAAGTTCCGTCCCAACCTCCTTCGTCAAAACAAACCTCAAGTGGCGTACAGGGATCAAAATACAGGGTGTCTAGGGTAGCCAATAAACGCTGAGGGGCATAATCTGAAGCATCTCTAAACAAGCCCATTTTATCAAGGAAATCTTCAGGTACAAAACGATTATTCGTCAGGCTTAGCTCATTCAACGCAAGATCAAGTAAAGAAAGCGGGATAGGCCCCTCTATCTGATTGCTATCTAAGATTAACTTCTTGAGGCTGCTTAGGGTGCCAAAGCTCTCTGGTATCGAGCCCGAGAACTGATTATGATTCAGATACAAATCACGCAAATTGGGGAGTTGCCCAAGGCTTTCTGGAATAAAACCCGAAATCTTATTCTTAGAAAGGTCAAGAATGATGAGCTCTGCTAAATTTCCTAGGGTCGGAGGTAGAGCACCAGACAAACGGTTATTATTCAGGTACAAATACTGCAGATTGCCCAGATTGCCCAGAGATGCAGGTAGAGAGCCAGACAATTGATTGTCTTGGGCAAAGAACAGACTGAGATTAGTCAAATTACCTAAGGTTTCTGGAATCTCACCCGTGAGCTGATTACCAAACAAGGTCACAAACTCCAAACTATCTAAGTTTCCTATAGAAGATGGGATCGTGCCAGAAAGCTGATTGATCGGTAGAAATAAACTTTGAAGCACCCGTAGATTTCCAATCGAGGCGGGAATAACTCCCCTAAGTTCATTGCCACTAAGAGATAAAGATCTAAGATGAACCAAATTACCGATACTGGGAGGAATTTGATTTTTTAGACCATTGCTGCCGAGGTTCAATTCTACCACCTTCCCATTTTCAACCTTGACCCCATGCCAAGCATTGCTTACATTATTATTTATTAAATCCCATCCCGTATTTTTCTCCCAATGATCCCCGTCTGTGCTTATGTAGAAACCTACCAGTGCCTGATATTCAGACTCGCTTACTTGGGCAGAGAGATAGTTTGAGTAGAAGGGCAGACCCAAGATCAATAGCCCTACGGCAAGTTTGTAGATATACTTCATCGTAAATTTTATTAGAAAACCTTTTAATTCTATATCGTGTAGCAGATTTGAAAGCCAGTAGTCTGAGAGATTACCTCTATAATGAGCGTGATACCATCGTAGCGTATGGTGCCTACGAATTTTTCGTAGGGAGCCGTGCCCAGTTCATCCGGGGACATATCGTCCACGATGGCCTGTTGCTCGGCCGTACCTTCCACTTGCAAATCATTGGTGATTTCTAAGGTAAAGACTCCGTCTAAATTAATCCCTTGAAGTTCAGAGAACACATTGACCCTGACACTTTCCCTCGTCCCAGATAACTCAAGTATAAAAGACCTTTCCTCTTGACCAGAAAAGACAATATGCCCACTCTCATTCATTGTGTGCAAGGCAAAGACATTAGGACACTCATTATCACTAATACAAGCACAACTGACCCAAGCGTTGATCACATCTGGTAGATAGCCCGTACTGAGATTAGAGATGGGTGGGATGTTAATATTACCTGAAATTACACCTGGTGGTAGATTACTTACTAGCTGATAGGGCATTTCTTGAGATTGTCCTCCCAGCCCTATCACTTTAACTCGTGCGTTGGCTTTCGGGTTGAGATCGTTTGGCAGGGATGTCAGCAGGTACTGGGCGTTCGCCTCTAGGATGGGGAGTTCTACGCCATCCAAGATAATCTTAGTATCTTCTTCAAAATAACGACCTTCTAGCAAAATCTTATTCCCGGGCTTTTGCTTAGACGGATAAATTTTATCTATACGAGGAGGGGGTACTAGCTCAAACCAAACCGAATTGGACTGACCACTCGAGGTGGTAAGATTAATCGCGTGAAATTGAGGGCTCAAGCCTTCTGGCACTTTTATTTGTATTAGCTCTGAATGAGGGTGGGTAACGACCTCCGCGGGTGTTCCTCCAAAGCTCACCTCGACTACCTGTTCTAGATAAGTACCTTGTAGCGTGAGCGTATCAGTGGATTTGCCTCGCTCAGGGCTAACTGAGCGCAGGGCAGGATTTGGAGCTTTCACCAGAATGATTGCTTCATTAGAAGCTCCCCCGTCTGTAAAAACTTGTACAGTAGCAGAACCCGTGCCCAGAAAGTTGGGCAGTCGTAGCTTCAGCAAGGTTTCGCTATTTTGTACTATATTGTCTACGGCTATGCCATTAAATTCTACTCTTGTACTACCTTGTAGATATTTACCCCGAATGCTTATTTCTCCTCCAAGGGGGCTTTGTAAAGGAGCAACTCCTAATATCTGGGGGGCTTGCGTATTTTGTTGTACGAGAAAGGAAAGTGGTTCTGAGGTTCCTCTGACATTACTTACTCTAAGCGGATGTTCTCCTAGGGCTATCTGTTTGGGCACATTCACAATCAGAGAGTCTGCCCATCTTTCCAAGATATTTGCTTTACTTTCTCCGAAGAGTACTTGGGATGTACCCTGTAAGTTTCTACCTCTTATCATAACTTGACTACCCCTGAATCCTTGTTCAGGCTCTAGAGTTTCTATAAAAGGCGGAAACCTTGTATGCAATACCTCAAAGTTTAACTCATTAGATAGACCGCCAGCCGTTCTTAGGCGTACTCTCCCACTGGTAGCCCCCGCGGGAACATCAACAATCAGGGTTGAGTCATTATTTGTATTCTCGAAGGCAGAGCGTGGAATCGTAACCCCACCCAATACTACCTCAAAAGCTCCCTGAATAGCTATACCGCTAATCTGCACTGGTGTACCCGTTTCTCCTTTATTGGGTGATATTTGAGTAATTACTGGATGTTTGTTTGTCGGTTGAATCTCAAACTTTTTTATATTGCTAGTCCCTCCTTCTGTTTCTACGTAGATGTCAAAGCTTCCTGGTTCTAAAATAACAGGAACCTGTGTAACAATAGAGCTATCGGATTTTTCTATAATTTTGGCAGAAACAGGGCCAAATTGTATTTGCCCAGTTGTAGATAGGTGAGTGCCTACAAGGATAAGTTGATCTCCTATTACTCCTTGGCCTTCAGAAAGCGCATTCAGAGTAGGTAGAGGCGGAATGATGACAAAAGAGATCGGATTCGACCTTCCCCATCGTGTAGCTACACTGAGTTCATAATTTCCAGGCGAAAGGTCTACTGGTACGTAGATTTGTATTTCCTCTAAACCTTTTCTGAGTATAATATCTTCAAATCTCTCCTCATTGAAATAAATTGCCTCAACTTGGATCAACACTCTTCCCTGGATTGAAAGTTGAGTATTTACACTTCCTCTATCTTTGGAAAGTCTACTAATCGTAGGTTCTAATTCAATTTCTTCTTCACATCCAGCAACAATCCACGCAAAACACAACCAAAAATACCAATAATACTTTGTCTTCATAACTTTTCATCAATTGTAAGTTTTAGAAGCTCAATGCATATTATATCATCTATTAAGTAAAATCAGAAGAGTATTTTGTAAAATTTTTTGGTTGAAGCATTATACTGTAAAATTATAAAAATTTCAATAGCAATACATCCTAAAAACTTAGTATTTTCATGTAATCTACATTTTCTATCAAGTGTATCTCATCTCTGAGTATTGAGCGGCGAATGTAATGTCTTTAAGTATCATCTTATAGGTATAGGAATATTCTATATTTTTGATTTTAGCTCGATCAACTAGCTATGAGACATTTATTTAGAATTTCCCAAGGCTTCCACGCACAGGAACACCCTTCCAAAGTCGCCCCTCTGGCCTCCAGTGGCAAAAGCACCCGCCCCCGCACGGCAAAATGCCTCCGCAAGCTAGCCCGGCGGGGATGGTGGGCGCAAGGTATTGCTCGCTATCGCTTGCGCTCCACCTTGCACCCACCACCC
>CAZKBP010000058.1:0-21438 GCA_964551015.1 uncultured Cytophagaceae bacterium
GGCTCGGAGGTGGAGGATTTAGTTACTCGTGCTCAGGGGCTATCTGCCCCTTTGGGTATTGCTCTGGACATCACAGAGGGCAAAATGTACTGGACAGACTCGCGTACAGCTAAAATCCAAAGAGCTAACCTGGACGGCACGGCGGTGGAGGATTTAGTTACTCGTGCTCAGGGGCTATCTACCCTTTGGGGTATTGCCTTGGATGTGGCCGCGGGCAAAATGTACTGGCCAGAGCCACTTATTATAGATAAAATCCAAAGAGCTAACCTGGACGGCTCCAACGTAGAGGATTTAGTTACACAGGGGCTATCTGCCCCTTTGGGTATTGCTCTGGACATCACCGCAGGCAAAATGTACTGGACAGATTTTGGTACAGATAAAATCCAAAGAGCTAACCTAGATGGCTCGGAGGTGGAGGATTTAATTACAAGCAGAATATTAAGGCCAGCAGGCATTGCCATCTGCAAAAATATAGCCCAGATACAAATCGAGGCCAGCCAGACCAGTATTTGCGCAGGAGAAGTGCTCACGGTGAGCACCTCCCAAATGCAAAACCAAGGAGAGAGGCCGAGCTTTCAATGGCAAATCAACGGGCAAAATGTAGGAAATAATCGTGATTTCTACAGCACGAATTCTCTCCGAAATGGTGCTAGGATTCGCTGTATTCTTCAATCCAGCCTTCCCTGCTCCGCCCCTGTTATCTCCAACGAAATCATCGTGCAGGTACTGGGCACTCCGAGCGTAGAGATCACCCCCAACGCGCTCGGTGCCATCTGCCCCGATACCGAAATCACGCTGATCGCGGATAGCCGCCACGTGGACGACAATGCTCAATACCAGTGGACGATAGACGGGAAGCCCTGGGTCACGACCCAGAGCAATGTCTTGATCGCTTCTAGCTTTCCCGTAGATTTAAGTCAGCCTGGGCATCTGGTCAGGGTCTTTGTATCAGGCACAGAGGTACGCTGTATGGATGATCCTAGCGAACCACTTGCTTCTCAGAGCTTTAAGCTGGAGATTTTACCACAGGTAGAGCCCTTCGTGAGCGTAAGCCCAGAGAGGAACGATCTAGAAATTTGCGAGAGAGAACTCGTGACCTTCAAGGCCACCCCCAACGGTGGTGGCGTAGAACCCTTCTATCGCTGGCTGATCAACGGGGTTCCTCAGGGGGATTTTACCCTAAACTCCTCTTTCAGCACCGACAGCCTGCAAGATGGAGATGAAGTGAGCGTAGAAATGCGCTCACGCCTTTCTTGTGCCACGCCAGATAAGGTAGTTTCCGCCGGAGTCCCTATTCGGGTCAGGCCGGTGCTAGCCCCCAGCGTGGAAATTAGTAGCAATTGGGGTGCTAATGTTTGCTTACAAGGGCAGGAAATTATCTTGACCGCGCGCCCTTTCCGAGGGGGTGAAAACCCCCGCTTCGTATGGAGTGTTGATGGAAGAGAAGTAACTGACACTTCGGCCAGCAACACCACCCTGCGTATTTCCGAAGAAGCACTATTGGACAAAGGGGAGCTTACCGTCAGTGTAATGATGGAGGCCGATAGAGAAGACCCCTGCCTGAGTGGCCGCTTGGTATTTAATACCTTGGTGATCCGGGCTTTTGAGAAAATCCGGCCTCGTGTGGGGGTAGAGATTTTAGGGCAAGATAGCACCCTCTGCGAAGGCTCTCGGGGCGTTTTTTACGCTACCTCGAATCTTCTCATTGATACCACGGCTCATTACCAATGGTTACGCGATGGCGAGCTGGTGGGTAGCGATAGCATCGCTTATATCCCCGAAGACCTACGGGAAGGAGAAAATATACAGGTCATTTACACGACCAACATTCCCTGTGCCGAACCCAAAAGCGTTACTTCCCAAGCCTTCCCAGTGGTGATAGAGCCACTAGCTCCTCCCTACGATCTGAGCACCAAGGTTATCTCTGAAGATCAGATCAACCTAACCTGGAATGATGTTTCTGATCGTGAAGACCGCTTTATCATAGAAAGGTCTGAAAATGATGACAGCAATTTTATTTTCCACGATTTTACGTTTGCTGGTCAGACTACTTACGAGGACGCGGTGCGGGTCAACCCCCGAACCACCTATTTTTACAGAGTCAAGGCTGTCAACACAGACATCCATTGTGAATCAGCTTATAGTAATGTCAGTGGAGCCGCCACCGCGGGAGATACGCTCATTCTCGCATCTCCCGAGGAGGAGCTAAGGCTTCCGGGCATTCAGCTTCACCCCAATCCTTCCACGGACGGAATATTTCAGTTAGAGATCGAGAACCATCTCTATGGAGCCTATCAGATCTTGGTGTTCAATCCTTTACAGCAAACCATTTATCAGCAAGAATTATTCAAATCTGAAACCAATCTCGCCCAAAAACTTGACTTATCTTCATTCTCGGCGGGTGTATACTATCTGAGGGTGCTTACCGGGCAGAAATATCGAGTATTGAGAATGGTCAAGTAGATTTTTGCCTCATCACCCGAGATTGACCTTCTTTTAGCAGATTAATTGCAGAGGGCTAGCCAGCGCATCGTGGCTTTTCTGGCTGAGCCTGAGACTTTGTACCAATCCCTGTGTGGGTGCCTCTGAGTGGCTTATTCAAACACAGAGACACAGAGACACGGAAACACAGAAACACAGAGATACAGAGACACGGAGACACGGGGACACGGAGAGCTTTCGGAGTATGCCAGTGGAAGATTCACTCTCTTTTCAGTATACACAGCACGGGGAGGGGTGGGTATTATGGCTTAATTTTTATGGATTTTTCACTCTATAACCTTATTATTCAATTATGAGAAATTGTCATTATTATTACGCTGATCCAGAGGATCAGGGTTATGGTATGTGCACGCTTGATATATCTCAATCGTGCACTGAAGAGGCACTCACTATTTCACTTCCTGTTTCTTCTTCCTCCGAGGCTGCCAGCTTTTTAGAACACATTGCCTCGGGCGAAGTAGGGCCAGAAACAGGCGTAGGCACGGGAACAGGACTCTTGCTAACGAGTCGTAGTTGGGCGAACTTGGTTAGCGTCAGAAATGAATATAACAACTTACTAAAAGATTTTGGAGAAGAATTGATTAAGAGACTTAAAGAAGAATCAAAAGAATTAACAATTGAAGGGCTCAAAGATTTAAAAGTTAAAGAGTTTAAAGAATTACCAAATGAAGAATTGAGAAAGAAATTCGAAGGTTTAGAAGAAACAAAGATCAAGGAAACCGCAACATGGGCAGCCGAGACACGCACGAAAATTGTCAAAGAAATGCGCTCTAAAATGACATTACTAAACCGAGTAGGCGTCGAGATCAGAGACAAAGCAGTATACGGTCTTAAAAGTAGAACCTTTGATAACTTGCTAAAACGAAAATTAGATAAGGGAGTAGACGAAACCGTTGCCCATTGGGAATTAATCCAATCCTCGCTCAAGTCAAATCAAGGAGTGACCAAAATTGCTCACAGAGCTTCCGAAGCGGCTAGGTATCTAAAACATGGAGGCAAGGTGATGCTGGTGGTATCCGTTTCGGCCTCACTCTACGCCATTCTGCGTGCTCCAGAAGAAGACTTAGAGAGGGTTATTTTTGAAGAATTGGGAGGAGCAATGGGGGGAACGCTGGGTAGTGCCACGGTGGCCGGAGCTTGTCTGGTCGCAGGTGTTGCTTCGCTTGGCTCGGGTTTTTTAGCTTGCGGGGTAATTGGAGGAATCGCAGGAGGAATCGCAGGAGGATTAGGAGGTAGTTTTGCAGCTAATCGGATCTATTATACCAGCCATCGTGAGAATAACCCCTCCGATGATTTTATCGTGATAGAGGAAGGAGAGATAAGCACGCGGATGCCTCTTGATATGTGCTTCTGAACGATCACTAAGGGGTTGTCAGGTAAAATGGAGCCGGGTGCTTGAAAATAAGAGTAAAAAGCTCCTATCCAATCGGTAGGAGCTTTTTCGGGTATTCACAGGGAGCATACTGGGGAAACCAACAACAACATCCTGCAAAAGAAGGGCATCGTGGGTAAGCACTCGATGTCCGAGCAGGCTTGTCATCAGTTGCCCACGATAGGGCCTACTACCTGAAAAGGATCTTCCTTAATTTCTTGAAGGAGTTTAGCGAGCGTCCTAACAAGACGTACACCCGTATCTAGAGCGGGGTAAATATTGGTTAAGGTGTCTATTCTTAGTTTTTGCATTTGCAGACCAATTTCTTCCAAATCTCCAAACTCTGGTACCAGGTGAGGATAACGGGTACGTAGGAGCGTATCGGCACTGCTTAGGCACTTCAGCGTTTGCAGGCAGACTTCAGCCAGGCTTACCAAGTTGGCTACTAGCAGGATAGGAGAGTTGTACCGCGCGACAAAGCGATAGTATCCGATCTGTTGAGCCACGAGATTGAGGATTTGCTCGGCGAAAAAAGCGGCCTCTTCTGGCAGATCTTTATTGGTTTTGCTGTATGCTTTGGCTTTGAAAACAGCTCCGGGAGCATCTTTGAGGATTGCTTCCACTTCTCCAAGTATTTTTTCATAAAAGTTATGACCGAACTCTTGCAAGGTATCGACCATAAAGCAAGGAGGGAGGAAGGCCGTATCTACTTGTCCTTGCCCTGAGGCTACGATCAAACGCCCTACCAACAACCAATTGTACTCGAGCGAATGCATCCCTTCCCTCAGGGCCAATTCATACTGAGGGACACGGTGGATTCTTCTGGGAGGCCCCTCGGATGCCTCTTCTCCTGCCTCTACCCCCTCGTAAGGATTTATTTTTAGATAGATTCCATAATTTCCATTTTGGCTTGCTAGGCTGGTGGTTAACTTTTGCCCTAAGTCTACTTCCAAGTGATGGAATGCTTCGGTTATTTCAATCCTAAACCCGTCTGAGGTAACAGCACGACACTTTTTGAGTATCAATTTAATCTCAGATGAACTGTTAATGACTTCAAAGACGGGTGCCCCGCCTGGCAAAATGCCAAATTTGAGTGGAGAAATACTAAGACATCGTGTATCTCTCAGGCTATCTTGTACGGAATGATCTTGTGCCAAAAAGCTTTCTGCTGACACCTTCATCCCGTCTACCCAGTTTTGCGAAAAATGTGTGATATTTGGAAACATAATTTGGTTATTTTAAGGTGCGTATTTTACTCTTTTTACAATGATGATGTCCCCGTCTTTAAGACCGTTCTGACGCAGGCTAGCATGAGGATTTAATAGCTTGAATCTTCTATCCCAGGTATGAAGACGCCAAGGAACGAATTTGACCTTGAAAAGCCACCAGAAAGGTGCCGAATCAGGAGCACTTCTCAGATCACGAATGTATTGCTTTGTCAGATCGGGATATTTTTTTCTGTAGCTGTCAATAGAAACCCTAAACAAGTCTCCCAAGCTTATCTCAATGGGAGAGTTAGTGATAATTCGCTTATCTCGGGGGTAGAAGGGAATTTTTTCGCGTTTCAAGCTCCGGTGAACCCTGAACTCGATGTACAAGGTATTGTCCCAATCCCAGTCGTGCAATTTGATGCTATCATTGGGATAAGACCACTTGACTAAGAAATCTTTGGCAGGAACCTGTGCCAAGTGCCCCGAAGCACTCACCAGCAAGAATGGAATAGGAACAAAGGCAATTCCAGGGGAGAAGAGCCAAATGTAGCTTTCTTTATAATCAGTAATCCACCACAGAACCAATGAAAAAGCAACCCCTCCCCACGCGCAGATAAAGATGGTGTAGGCCCATTCTGGCCAAAATGAATACGAGCCACGATCCGAGATGGCTTTTTGACTCCAATAAAAGCCATTAAAGATCATCCAGCTATGTAGAACTCCCATTAGAAAGAATAATCCTTGTGAAATCAAGATCCACACGATGTTGAGTTCTTGTAGCTTGATAAAGTACCCCAGCAGACCCAGAAGTCCCCAGAGGATCAGCATGAAAATGGAATAAAACCACGTCTTCTTTTGAATTTCTCCTCTTTTAAACCACCAAAAGACCATCAAATTTCCTACTCCTAAGCCTCCGCCGATCAGTAAGATCAGGATCAAATTTCGTGTTAGCATAATTTTATAAATTTGTCGTATAGCCTAAAATACTTTCGTGTTGCTTGGTTAAATAAAATGCTGATGTTTCCTCCACACAAAAAAGCTCAGTACTTACCTCCCACTCTAATGACAGGCCGAAGGGATATATCACTTTTTCCAGTAATTCTCTGAGCGTACCACCCGGAAAGAAGAGTCCTAGTTCGCCGGGTTCAATACCCGAAATCTGTATTTCCAGTCGTGGAATTCCATCTTGAAAAGACTCGCCGATGATCGTATCATCTCCTAAGTTTTGCTTGTTAAGCAGCATGATATCCTCTTCGGGTATTGTATGCTTGCCAGATGGGCTCACTAGAACATTTACTTGCTTCCTTAATAAGGACTTGAGAACTGGGGTCAATTTTTGAGGATGATCACGAATCTCGTGTATGTGCGTCAGGAAAAACATCAAGGTTTCAGACTGGGATTTGGTCAGCAAGCTGGCCCATGCTTGCAGACCCCAGAGCTTCATAATCCAATTTTGTGGAAATGAATTACAGATTTCTCTTTCTCTCAAACTGATTAAAAGCCTGAGCTGAAAGATGGCTTGCTCGATTGGATGAAAGAATTTTCTCGCACTTTCAATCTGCGACTGGATCAATCTTGCTTTTTCTGTGTCCTTCTCCTCTTCTTCAAAATTTGGATTCAAAAAGAGCATCTCTGGAAGCAAATCATAGATACCTTCTCTACTAGTATCGATGCTTAATTTCTCGATGGTTCCGTTTTCCCAATTCTCCTCGAGATTAACTTTAAGAATATCTTTACGAGCTCTTCGCTGCTTATTCCCCTGATGATTTACAAACACCTGATCTGGTCTTAGATCTAAGCTGGTATTTTGGATCAGTTCGGCTACAAAGGCTTCTATGTATATATCAAAGGCAGGATGGGAAATCTCGTGCATAATTAAATAGGGTTCGTGTGCTTAGGATTTGATTTAAAGTAAGTCTGAATAAATAGTAAAGGGGAAGATTTTTGGTTGAGTTGTTTGGTCAAATATTCCAGGCTGATCTCTTGAAAGATTTCCTGCCGGTGAGAATCACTGGTGATATAAACATTGATGCTGCGGGTAGCCCCGAATCCTGGTCTAGGATCTATAAAAACCCCTTTTTTAATGGTCACTTGAATGATTTCTGGATAAAAAAACTGTTGACAAAAATGGACGATATCTGACTCGCTGATGATACTGGCTCTTCCTGAGATTAAATTCCTTGCATGAGGTTTTATCAGTTGATCAGGTATTTTCTTTTGAGTCAATGAAGCCTGCATTTTGTACTGATACTCTATTTCATTGAGAGGGTCTGCTCCTCCGATGCTTGCCGTGAGAAGATAGAGGCTATCTGTATCCAGCAAACTAGAAGCTTTTTCGGGGTAAAGAGCTGATCCTTTCGGAAGGTGGTTGGCCAAAGAACCCAATGTAGATTTGTGAAGCACCGTAAGTTGTAAGCCATCGTGTGCCTTAGCATTAAAGATTAGATAATGTCTCTCACGCTCGTCATTAAGGTCTGGTGAATTTGTTTGTGAATCCAGAAGATGATTTAGCTCGCCCAGTGAGGCTTCTTGCCCCAGGGTGTCCCATAGGGTCTTGTATTCATTTTCACTTTTAAGCTTCTTGACCAGCCGCTCGAATCTCCCCCAGGCGTGCCGAGTATCCAGACGATTTATTCCTGATGGACGTAGCGTATAACAATTAGGTGTATCTTGGTTGAATAAAGCCAACTTTTGAGGAAAAAATTCTTCATTAGTTTGATTATCGAAAACCCTGTGTACACCCAAAAAATAGCCATCCGTCTGCAACTCAATTACATTGAGGGTTTGCCGTTTGAGGTAGGTTTGAGCGTCATTTTTCTTAACAAATTCACGATTTACTACCGGTATGGCGTTTAGGTTACATTGGAAGCGATCGGCAAAGTTTTGAATCCGTAGAGGTCTTTCAAATTGGAGCTTTATCCACAGTACCTTGTTCTTCGCTTTTTCTAAAACCTGATCTGCTTGATCAAGTGCGGTCAACTTTGAGATGTCTGTCTTCCAGAATATTCCTAACTGGTCCAGAGAGAAGCTATGAATGGTAATTTGATCTTCTTCTTCTTGGTTTTTAGGAGATATCTTACAGAATTTCAAGTTGTAATAAGCTAAAATTTCATTTTCATAAGCGTGATTTTTATCATTGGCTCTGTCTCTAAAGTACGCGTGCTGATCTAAGCCCCAATTAATATCAAGCTCTTTCTGGGCAAGCGTGGCTTTTGCTTTTTGGAGGATTTGAGAAAAGATTATGCTCTCAAAACTCCCTTGATGATTTTCTTCTGGCTCCAGATTGAAATACAGCCAAAGCTCTTCCAAAGACTCGATGGACTCGTGAAGTTCTATCCCTAGCATCAGCTTAGATATGTAACTGGTTTTATTCTGAGTTTTGTGAAATAGTGCCGTCAAAGAGTCGTAGACATCCCTGTCTTTTCGATAAAAAGTATGATCAGTAACGATGTATTTGATGTTCCCCTGAATGAGTTGACAAGGAAGGAGTGGTGAGAACAGAACTTTTTCGTCCTTCACTTGGATACCCAGGCGATCCGTAGAACAAGATAGCTCCTCACGAACATCTATATCTAACTTGGCAATATTGGGATACAGTTGGGCGATGGCGTGAGCAGGTTTGGGAAGATGGATATCATCGGGTAATAATGCTTCTGTGAGCCGTTTCAAAATACGTTCTTCGGAATCCTGACAGTGGTCATATAGCTTTTCCAGTTCACTGGCGAGGGCACTCACCAACATATCCACCAAAGGATCAAATGCATCTCTTTTAGCGTTCCAGAGTTGCTCCATGAGCTTGATGATCTCCTTTTTTATTTCGGCTGCGCTTTTTGAGTAACTTAGATCATTCATGATTTTCAGTATTATGATAAATAGATGACTTCTTCCATGACAAAATTGCTATGATCAACCCTCCCTGAGATCTTGATTTTGATGATTTTTTTTGTGGCCTGAAAAGTTCTTTCGCTTAGTAATAAGACCTGTACCAAATCTTCGTTTAGAGCCTCTCTCGAGGGTGTCAGGCGTGGTTCGTAGGCTTGTAGTGATTTGACCAAAGAATTTTGTATCTCTTTTTTCAATTGATCGTCCCATTTTCTTTGATTCCTGTCAAGAGCTCCCAGAGAAAAGTCATACTTCTTCAACAAGCTACCATAATTTTCAAGCGAGGCATGTTCATTGAACAGTGTAGCGAGCATCAGTCTAATATTTTGTCTTACAGACTCTTGGGTGTCACACCTCGAGTCTTTTCCACTCATGAGCTTATCTACGGATACTGGTATCGAGTATGGTTTCCAGGGCATCATTGATATTATGAATTTAATAAAATCATCATCGCTTTTAAAGCCAGTTCTACACCTCCTTCTAGACTGGCAGTATTGGAGCCTACTAGCTTCAAGGTTTGAGTATTGATCGTTCCTTTGTTTCCATCCATTACAATCGTATCGGTAGCATTTACAATGAAGTTATTAGACTGAAGTCCCAAGTTTTCAGATATTTCAGTACTCAATGTTTTAGCGATCAATGAAATGAGTGCTTGGGCATTTACCCCAAAAGATTTTCCAGTGTTAAAATTAATATCCTCCTTGGCATTGAAAATCATCCCCTTGTCCGCCTGAAAGGTCATATGACCTTTGGTCTGAAGAGTGATGCCTAATTCAGGACCCAGACAAAGGACAATCTGGTTATCCCCGTTGGGGTTACTAATGGTAATCTTTTCTTCACCACGCTTGTCTATGAGTTCTACCTTGTTTCCACCCTTGGTCACCAGAGAGCGGATATTATTTTCTTGATCAAATGAGGCAGGTTTGGCATTTTTATGATAGAAACTACCTTGAATATAGGGACGAGTAGGGTCTTGTGCTTCAAAATTAACCCAAACTCGATCGCCTACGTCAGGAATTATATAAAACCCTTTATCTCCTCCTACATAGGGGGCAATCACCCGAATCCAGGGAGATTGCTCGGGGCTCCCCTTCTGCCAAGGGAATTGTACTTTTACCCTACCAAGACCAATTTCATCATTCGTATCCATTACGGTGGCTACTTGGGGTTCCGCCTGTGGCAAACGAATCTCAGCTAAAAAGGGAGGAGAACTCACTTCATAAGGAATGGCCTCAAACTGATTTCTGTAATCTTCTCCCACATCATTTATTTCGTGAATAATTCCCGTGATTACATACTTGCCCAACTCCTCTGTCTGTGTATCGATCTCATTTTCCACGGTAACTACGCTTCCTATTTTTAATGCAGCGTGAGTGCTGACCCCCTTCAGGGCCACTCCAGATTGAATAGAATCAGCTTGATAGCGTTTTGCCCACATTTCTATGTCTTTTTGGCTCATGCGCTGGTGGATTCTGGGTGAAGGCGTGGGATTACCTTTATACATAGCATTTTTGGCCTTGTCCAACACGATTTCACCAAATTTTCCGAAATCCTCTTGATAATCAGGAGCATACTTTGGGAATTCATCCTTGAGATAATCGTAAGCACCGAATTCAATTTGTGTAGGAATGGCTCTGGTGGAAAGGTCAAAAAACCAAAGTTCCTCGTTGTAATGTAAGGTAATGGCATCTTTTTCATCCGGCTTTCCTAATTTGAACTGGCAACCGTCGTAGTAAAACCATTCTCCAAACTGAGCACACATTCTTTTCAAGAATTCATAACCACTTTCTTGGTATTGCACTATGTAATCGATAGGTTCTTGGTAACTAGGTTTGCCATCGAGGATGGATAAATTTTTCAGTATATGATTGCCCTGATAATTTTGGCAGATATGGTCAATAATTTGGTTAAGAGATTTCTCAGTAAATGATTGAGTATAAGCACCATCGTCCATTAGTAACGATAGCCCTGCTCCCCTTACCGTGATTAGATTACCCTGAGATTTGCTTTTTGCTTGTCTTACTTCCCTGACTATACCGACAAAACGATTGATTGCACTTGACTCAGGCTCGAGATGCAGGATAGATTCCCTCAGAAAAGTAATCTCAATTTTTTCGCCTAACAGTTTTTTGGTCTGACTCGCTAGGGAGTCCTTTCTAGAATGAAGCTTCAACTGAATCTCAAAAGAGTGATGATTTTGCATGCGCTGCCAAACATTCAAATGGCTATAGGAGACTTCTTCATCACCAATACGTACCTGTGCTACCTTTCTTGTAATTTGTTGCATAAGAAATGTTTTAAAAGGGCAGGGTAGTGGTAGCTTTTTTCATGTTATCTGCACACTTCCCCCCCCTTTTTTTAATGAAACACCTATTTTAACTAGTCTACCTTAGGCCATTTGGCATCGTATTCCGCGTCACTGATTTTAATCTGTTCGGCAGTAATCTGGAACTCTTCCATCAGCTTATCACCTCCGGTTTGTAGATAACCCAAGCGGTATTGTACCACGGAAGCATTTTTGAGCTCGATAGTATCAATTACTTTTTCTTTGGATTCATCATCGTAAATAGTGATGGTTATTTCTTTTCCAGTGTCAGGCTGATCAATCAGCCATTTGGCTACCGCTCCCAGATTTTGCAAGGGGTCGCGTTTTACTACGAAAACAGGTGGCTGCAAGCGCTCAGATGGTCTACCACGGTCATCCATCTTTCTGGTGAATCGTAGATTAGCTTCATCTACTTCCGTGTCTTTACCATCAATGGTAATAAAGATTGTATTTGGCATAGTATATAAATGAATTGGGTGAAAAATATTCGTGTTATTTAACTTCGGAACTCGCATCCGTTTCCTTAGATGCATCCACAATGATTTCAAAGAGACGAACTGCAAACAGGGGTAAAATTTTAAATTTAATATTAATCTTATCTGGTATTTTTCGATCTTGTTCAAAGAGAGTAACCTTCCCGTCCTCGATGAGCCTGTTAGCTTTTACCTGATCAAGAAAGGCTGCTACTTGGCTATTTACCTTGGCTAAATTCCTCCTTTCTGTCAAAATGTGTGTATATTTATTTAAATTATGGCAAATAGAGCGGTCAATCCAATTTAATACCCGTACAATGGCAAATTGCTTCAAGTTGTCGTTATCCCCGTTGTAGGTAGTCCAAGTGCCATAGGTCATGTCGGCTTTGAATCCATTGGCTAGTGGCACTATCCCGTTCTTTTTGAATAATTCTAATTCAGGCACAGAAACATTGTAACGAATAGCAGCTACCTCTTCCATGGTACCGTGAAGAAGTCCGGCGGCTGGTTGCGACATACGGGTTACGTACATCTTCCCGCCAAAAGACGCGGCGGGAGAGAGATTCATCCCTTCCTTACTGATGATGGTATTTCCTAAGACAACTACATTTCCGAATTTTAATTCTGGTCCTCCGATTTTATCTTTCTCTAGAAATTCCATGGTCAGCTCGACCGATTCTAGGTCTCGGTAGGCTGTTACAAAAGTGGTCTTGTTCTTATAAGCAAGGTCTGCCAATCGGCTTAGCAGAATACTTCCTGGAAATTTTGGACAAACAATGTATCCTACACTTTGGCTTTTGTCGATGGCGTTGTACCTGGGGCTTACTTCATTATCCAGAGCTTTAAATAATTCATCGTCCGGATCATTTTCCAGTTTTTTTTCATCAAAAGCAAGAATTGTGAGGTCTTCCAATTTTTCCTGCCCTGTGTTTTTGTAGTAGACATCCAGCTCACGAATAGGCTTATGTATTGCCAGTACAGCTGGTTCTAGCTTACCGATATTTTCTTGAAGATATTTTTCAGCGTCCTCGGCTACTTTCTCGCAATTCTGGACAAAAGACTCTATTTGCTCAACATTCTCGAGTAGCTCTAGAAAAATCTCGAGAGCCGTTTTTAATTCTTGTCTCGAGGCTTTGAAGCTACTTTCAGTGAGAAAGGTCTGGGCAATTATGGGGTCTGATTCTGGGAGTATGTATTTAATATCTCGGTTGAGAGATGTTAAAACTCCAGCGATTTTCTCGCGTTGTACAAAGGATTCGTTTCGGTTAACAACGACGCCTGTCGTTTCTTTTTGAGGTTTTGTATCCATATTAGTTACTGTAATTCGGTTTATTCGTCTTCCAAAAGGTTGATGGTATTGGTTAAAAAGCTCTTCATTTGCTCTATTTTTGATTTATCTTTCAAAACTTCTGCAAATTTTTGATTAGAGCCAGCTTTGCTTAGGAGGCGATAAGCCATTTCTTTTTTGGTGTTGAGTTTTTTAAGAACCTCAACCTTGTTGATGATTTCTTCCATTTGAAAATCTTTCATTCGCTGGAAGTTTAATTTGACAGGCTCTTCTGGGTTATCGGGGTTTCCCGTTTTGAGTTCCATTTCTAGATTCAGGTTCAGGGCTTTAAGTACCTCAAGGAAAGTCTTTTGCTTTTTCCCCTGAATGATACTGGGGGACTCTGGCCCGTTGGGAAGCCCTAACAAAAACACGGGATTATTAGGATTCAAGACATCGAACTCGACTCCCGGTACAATGTCTTGGATTACAAATGACCCAACTGCATTTTTAGGATCTGGTTTATTACCTAGTGCTGACATGATATAGTTTGTAAGGGTTAATAATTTTGACTTTTAGTATTTATCTTTTAAAGCCATCACGATCTTGCCTTTTTCGAGGTTTATTTGAAGTTTTTTCTCTGAGTCCAACTTTTCATCTATTATCAAGTCGGCGATAGCAGTAGCTAACTTTTCCTCTATGGTATCTTTTAAAGCTCTGGCTCCAAACTCGTCCGAAAATCCAATCTCTATCAAGTAATCTTTTACCTGAGGGCTGATTTCTATCTCTATGGATTGCCTTTTTAGTAGCTGCTCGAGCTTTTTCAATTGAATTTGGAGGATTTCTTGGGCTATGCTGGAATCGATGGGGGCAAAAGGGATAATTTTCAGGCTGCGTCCTAAAAACTCTGGTCGGAACACCTTTTCCTGCCTAGAGTTAGTCAACTGTAGAAAATACTTTTTTAGGTCTTGGCTACGAGGAATCTGATTGGCCTTAAATTGTGCTTTGATCCATTCGCTACCTAGATTTGATGTGAATATGATCAGAACATTCTGAAAATTGGCAGTTTTATTTAAGCGATCGTTTAGTTTTCCTTCATCGAAGACTTTCAAAAAAATGTGAAAGATATCTTGATGTGCCTTCTCTATCTCATCAAAGAGTAAAACCGTGTAGGGCTTTTGTCTAATTTTTTTTACCAATAGTCCACCCTCCTCGTGCCCTACATAGCCACTAGGAGCTCCTAACAGCGTCTCGAGCGAATGTTTCTCCATGTACTCAGACATATCAAACCTGATGAGTGCCTCTTCATCATCAAAAAGCATTTCAGCGATCGCCTTGGCCAATTCGGTTTTACCTGTTCCCGTAGGGCCAGCTAAGAAAAGAACTCCCAGAGGTTTGTTTTCTTCCCTTAATCCTGCTCGTGCTCTTTTAAGAATAGAGGCTACTTCTTTCAGGGCATGGTCTTGACCCACTACTCTCTTTCGCAGATGCTGTTCAAGATGTACGAGTTGATGACGTTCCGTACCCTGAATTTTGCCAATTGGCATATTTAAAAGATTAGATAAGGTATTGAACAGGAAAGGTTTCTGAACAATATCATCAGGCGTAAAAGGTTGAAGATTGACCTGATCTTTTTGATATTGATTTTTTTGCCTATTGTACGAGGACATCGTGAGATCTAATAACTCGATAGCAGACGCGGGCAGTTGCTTATCGGTTAGGTATCTCTTGGCCAAGTAAATGCTTTCTTTAAGACATTGGTTTTCAATCTTGAGGCCATGATGCCTCTCATATTCAGGCATCGTGCCTCTGAGTATCATAAAAGCCGTGTCTTCGTCAGGCTCCTGAACAATAATTTTTGAAAACTTTCTGGAAAAAGTAGGGTCTTTCTCAATCCAACGTGCATATTCAGAAGGGGTGGTCGTACCAATTAGCCGTATCTTTCCCTCGTTGAGGGCGGACTTTAAAAGATTTATAAAGCTTGTATCAGAACCTTGGCTAGTGTCCAGCAAGGTATGTATTTCGTCTATGAATAAAATGTATTCAGGTTTTGCTTTGATAGTGGCAAGAATTTCCGCAAGATGTCCCTCGATCTCATTTTTGACAGAACCTGCTGATAACCTTCCGTTTACATCCAAAGAAAATATTTGCGTGTCCTTTAATTTTTCAGACTTAGCTTCTTGACATAAGTAAAGAGCTAAACCCTTTACTAGAGCTGTTTTGCCTACACCGCCTTCTCCAATCAGCATGAGGTTAGGAGACTGCCACTTTCCTAACACATCCATCATTCTGGCTAACTCTGGCTCTCGTCCTATCACGGGATTGATGAGGCCCTGTCGCGCTTTTTCGCTAATATTTTCAGCGTAAGCAGCTAAGATGTTCAACTCAGACAACCGATCAGGGTTTTTAGCTGAATACGCAGGAGGCATAAGATGTTCTTCAAAGCAATCAGCTTTCAAGGGAAACCAAGCCAACTCTTCTTGGCTAAATGCCACGCCAGGTATACAGATCGCTTTCAGTAAAAACATAGGAACAAGTTCTTTAACTCCTGCTTTTGCTCTTATCTGGTTAGCTTGTTTTAAGATATTTTCTGTCTTAGGGTCGAGTGTAGGTTCTTCTCCCGATACTAAGTCGGTAGGAATTTGTTCTATTCTGAATTCCGCCCACTTTTTCAGTTGCTTAACATCGGCACCATAAGATTGCAATGAGCTTTGTAGCCCTACTGATCTCTGTAAAAGCCCCCAGAGGACGTGTCCTGAAGTAATTTTGGAATTAGCGTTTCCAAGAGCTTTTTTACAAGCTTCTCGGAATGCTGTTTTTGTGGAGTCGCTCCAATAGCGATGATGAGAGAAGTTATTCATGCTTCAAGCTGATAATATGTTTAAGATTTATACTGCCAAAAATTCAGAGTCTGTAGTTAATCTTTGTAGCAGATGAAAATCTCGCGCTTAAAGCATGAATTTCTTGAATGTAACTAAGAGCTTGCTTAAAAATTATCTTCAAGCTGCAAAAGTGGACTTTTTCGCTTTCAAACCTAAAATTCGAATAAGAACTGTGTCAAAGTAGAAACTTAGCTGGAAGAAATACTTGCACTATGATCATTTATTTTTATTTAAAAGCTCGCGTAATTGCTCTCTCTCTGACGGGCTGATGGTGTCTCTGTTCAAGTCGAGTCCAGTTAATAAGTCTTCGTATTCTTGTGCTTGCAACATGTCTAGGGCAGAAAGCAAGTCCTCGATTTTTTGAAGACTTGCTGGATCATTCTGTGCTACTTTATTCAGCTCCTCCGTTTCTATCGGTGTTAGTCTACCTTCTGTTAATTTTTGAAGGAGATCACGCAATCTTTGCTCATTTTCTGATTTTTTCATTGCTGTCTTTATATTCATTTTTGGATGATTAATTGTGATAATTTTCTCTGATAAGAGCATAAAATTTTTCCAAGGTTCTACTCAAATATAAATTAAATTCTTTTAAGTCCTGAAAACCAAAATCTTTAAGAGAGTCCTCGAATTTACTCCTAGCGATTAGAAAATGACGAATTACTTTTATCTCTTCGTTGTTAAATTTGCTCCTTGACTTATTGATAATTTGTTCTATAGTTGGCTCGAAAAGGTTCTTCGAGTTCAGGTATTTCTCTATGATGGCTTTCTTTAACTTTTTACTAAGGAATTCATGTTTTTCTTTTTGTTCCTGTTCTTGTTTTTCTTTTTTCAGGGTACCCTGTATATATTTTTCGTGCTTCGAGATCATCAGGATGGTCTCTAAGATTCCCCTCAGCTTCTCGGTTATGACTCGTTGTTTTTTCTGGCTAAGCTGTCTATGATCTTTGTAGTCTAAGACCTTAAAGGCAGTTTCAAAGCTCATGCTTTTGACGATCAAGGCATCTACGATTTTTAGCTCTTCTTCATTTAGCCACACGACCGATGTTATTAAAACAATACTCAACGCGGAGCTTTCACCGTCTGAATTTAATAGACCAGATTGCCCTATCACATCATTATTTCGCAGATTCGAAGGTTGAGTATTGTTTCTCTTGGTTACTTCTCTCCGTACAAAATTACGTGCTATTCCAAAGGTGTATTTTTCTAAGGTAGTGTCTAGGTTATCTCCTTTTAGTTTTCCCGTCGAGATATTCTCCATTAGTTTTAAAATAGCATCCGAAAAGGCATCTTTCATTACTTCTTCAATATCTGCCCCCAATACAGTGTGCTTATCAAAAACCCTTCTGTGGATATGAAGGAATTCAAATTTACTTTTGTAAATTTCCTTGATAACTTGGTCTTTTTTTTCGCCTCCATTTTTGATATCTTGGAGTCTCTTTGACTCGATTGTCTTGATAAATTTTCTTTTGGACATGGTAAGTGATTGTTGTAATGTTCGAAGTTTTGGTTACAATCATTATCACGGTTTTTTCATGTCTATGCAGAAAATTTAAGTAAATACCCAGAAAACTCTGGTCAAACTGGTACTTTATCAAGTAGTTTGTGAATTAACTGTCAGTACAACTAATCATATGTTTCTCCAAATATCTCTTATTTGTAAGTGGTTATTTACTGTGATTTGATTACCAGGTAAGTTTTCGGTTATTTAATACACATTCGCCCATGCCTTTTACTTCAAAATCTTAATGATTGATTGCCCTTGCTCAGCCAAGAGGTGTAAGTAGTATAAACCTGAGGGTAAATTTGATACATCCAACGTTTTTTCCAGCAAAGCATCTCTTTTTCGGAATACTTCCTGATGAACTATCTGTTGTAGGGCATTAGAAATAAGAATTTGATACTTACCAGTGAAATTATTTTCCAGACTTAACTGAAATGATCCATCTGTGGAGGGGTTAGGATGAACGCTTAGACCTGAGAATGCGATCTCTCCCGACAAAGAGGTTATAGTATCACCAGGGGTAGCGGCTCCACTGACATTACTATAAGCTGATTCACAATTGATGTCTGTGTTGACAGCCTTGACTCTGTAAAAATAGGTGGTTCGGGGGTTGACCCGCACCGCGTCCTCGTAAGTAGTCTGACCAGCAAACGTAAAATCGTGGAAAATAAAATTGCTGTCATCATTTTCAGACCTTTCTATGATAAAGCGGTCTTCACGATCAGAAACATCATTCCAGGTTAGGTTGATTTGATGCTCAGAAATAGCATCGGCAATGAGATCGCTGGGTGATTCAAGTGCTTGAACGGTGATGATTATAGTCGGAGAGGATACCATCTGGCTCGTGGCACACGAGAAAGAAGTTGTGTATTCTACTCTTATTTCATCGTCTTCTTGAATTTCCTCAGGAGCAAAAATCAGACTATCTTTGCCTACAGGTTGGTTGTTGATAAACCACCGAAAAGCAGCCGATGTATCTACTAAATTTGGACTGGCTGTGAATATGACTTCTGAGCCAGGGCAGATAGGATTGGGTTGATTGAGAGAAATATTGACAGTAGGGACTAATTCAGAGAATACGTTTACTTCCAAATTATCAGAAAACACAGCAGAATTACTCAGGCAAGTGTCCTGAATGTCAGCTTGCATCTCGACACTAATGGTGAAATCACTCGAGGCGTTGGGTAAAACAAAGATTTCATTATCAGGTGATAAATTAGTTTGGTTGATTCCATTGACTCGCCAGCGGTAGCGAGGATTTATACCTGCATTGCTCTCTCTGGCTCTAAATATCAGATGCTCTCCCACACAAGCAATACCGCCTACATTGCTCTCGATCTCAATGGTGGGCGCAACCACCGGGATAACCTCCATAAAGATAGGATTTGAAAATACAGTATCCTCAACCGCGCAGGATAGTCGGGAAATCATCGCAACACGAATCCGATCTTGATCCTCTAAGTCATTGGTACTAAAGCTAGAATTTTCACTAAACCCGCCCTGGGGAATATCATTAATATACCATTGATAGCGTGGCTCTACCCCTCCCCCATTGGGTACCGCGTTGAAAGTGGCTAATTCGTTTTCGCAAATTCGGGTATTGATATTTTCAATACTTAAACTAACCGAGGGAGTCACTTGGGGCAAAACCTTAAATCTGAGAGGAGAAGCAGTGATGGGTTGATTACTTGCAACACAAGGAATGTCGCCTGATAAAATAACCTGCACTGAGTTCTCGAGATTGAGTATAAAATCATCCGTAGTAAAAGTACTGGTATTGGTACTGGCTTTTAATTCCCCATTGATAAGCCATTGATAGTTTACATTTATCCCGAGGTCTTGAGTGTCGGCTGTAAAAGTTACCTTTGTATCTGCACAGATATCTCCCTGCACATTAGGCACGATCTCTACGCTCGGAGTGCCCAGTACCTGCACGATGATTTCGTTGGAGATAACAGGGGCGGAGCAGGGAAGGCTGGATTGAAGAATACAGCGAATCCTAGCACCATTTCGGAGAGAATTCGTGCTGTAGAAATCACGATTATTTCCTACATTTTGCCCGTTGATTTGCCATTGAAAGCTCGGCCTCTCTCCTTGGTTTTGCATTTGGGAGGTGCTCACCGTGAGCACTTCTCCTGCGCAAATACTGGTCTGGCTGGCCTCGATTTGTATCTGGGCTATATTTTTGCAGATGACAATGCCTGTTGGCCTTAATATTCTGCTTGTAATTAAATCCTCGATCCCTGATCCATCCAGGTTAGCTCTTTGGATTTTATCTGTACCAAAATCTGTCCAGTACATTTTGCCCGCGGCCACATCCAAGGCAATACCCTCAGGGTTAGATAGCCCCTGTGTAACTAAATCCTCCACCTCCGAGCCGTCCAGGTTAGCTCTTTGGATTTTATCTGTACGCGAGTCTGTCCAGTACATTTTGCCCGCGGCCACATCCAAGGCAATACCTTGAGGGTCTACGATATTTGTATCTAGCAAGACTTCGTCATTGGTGCCGTCAATGTCTGCTCGCCAGATTTTACCTCCTCCTGTCCAGTACATTTTCTGGTTAGTGGTATCCAAGGCAAGGAAAGTCGCTACTTTGCCTTGTAGAATAGTTTGGGGATTACTTCCATTTAGGTTAGCGCGGTTAATCTCTGCTCTACCTAAATCTACCCAATACATCTTGGCCTGCCCCCAGGCCGAGCTAGGCATCAATAGTATTGCACCCAATGTAAGCTGGAGAAATATTTTCATGAGTTGATTAGTATTTTGAAGTAATTACAGTGAACCTAGTGAACCCATTGCCTGCTCAAAACGATCTCTATATGAATCGGTCAAGGTGTAGTAATCCTGAACTTTCTTATTAACTCTAATACTATTGGTTGATTTTCTCTCAATAGTCTGGTAGTCTTTGTATTTGATATCTCCTGTATTGATCGTCACCCCTCTTTTCTCGTAGCTTTCAACCTTTGCAATATTTATTGCCGTAGAGCGATTGATTCGGACGATATGAGGATGCTCTAGTTCTTCCAATGTTTTGGATAAGACCATTGCGGGGCATAATATGAATTTGTGTTGCAAAAGAATAACAGAGCCAGCTCCTGCACCTTCCACGAGATAAAGATCATCTATTTTTATCGAGTGACTGTTTCTGCCATATTTTAAATTGAAGTGGGTTTTTGTTCCCGCGGTGGGCTTATGGTTATTGATCTCTTGAATCGCCTTGTCAATATATTTTTTAAGTTCTTCTGGTTTGACAGGCTTGCTCAGGTAATTCACAGCATCCATTTCAAATGCTTGCATGACGTATTGACTTTCCAAGTAAGCCGTAGTAAAAATGATAGGGATTTCTTTAATATTTCGAATAGCTCTGGCCGTATCGACACCGTCTATTTGTCCCCGAATTTTAATATCACACAGTGCTAAATCAGGAGGGTTATTCTTTACTGATTCAATAGCTTCATCGTAAGATTTCACTAGGTCAGTAGCCTGTAGACCAAGTTCTTCCACACTCAACTTCAGCTCCTCGGCGAGCACTGTTTCATCCTCTAAAATAAGGACTTTCAGTTTTTTTTTACCTGATGTTTCCATGTATTCAAAGAAATATGATTGGTAATCAATCTGAGTAGATTGTGAAATAATGACTTAATTACACACAATGTAGCAAAAATTCTCGAGAAAATGGAACTGATAGCTCCTTTCCAAAGTTGGGCATAAAATCTTTTGCCAGAGATCAGGAACAAAACCTCCAGATTCGGAGGGTAAAGCTGATCTTTTATCAACCAAATCCTAACAAAACATCAACCAAATCCGCTGCTTCAACTCCCTCCTCGTTTTCTATAATTCTTGATAATTCTCCGTAATTCTTGATAATTCTCCGTAATTCTTGATAATTCTCCGTAATTCTCTATAATTCTTAATAATTCATTCTAATTCATCGATATTTCATCAATATTTCATCAATATTTCATCAATATTTCATTCGAATTCATCGATATTTCATTCGAATTCATCAATTATTCATCCCG
>CAZKBP010000059.1:0-20445 GCA_964551015.1 uncultured Cytophagaceae bacterium
GGTGTATACACATTTTGTCACCCTGAAAGGGTCTTGTTTGAAGAACCGCCTGCTGGCTAAGCACAGGCACTTGGGGCTGCCAACAAGGGTACGCGCGCCAGTTTGACTGTCGGGGAACCTACGGTGTATACACATTTTGTCACCCTGAAAGGGTCTTGTTTGAAGAACCGCCTGCTGGCTAAGCATAGGCACTTGGGGCTGCCAACAAGGGCACCCGTTACAAACACGCACCAGTTTGGGTCAAAACTCTAGAGTTTTGCTGTAGTTTCACTGTAGTTTTCTCTAGAGTTTTGCTGTAGTTTTTAGTAGTTCATGTCCCAAACTTTTTAGCATATCTTCGGGATGTTTTTCTAGTTTTACCTATCTTAGGCTCCAGTATATCGTTGGCATCGTATCACCCAAGCAAGCTCAGACGTTATGCACCCTCGCGTCCACACCTTAAAGCAAAAAATCAATGATCTCTACACGCTCATCGGCGAGTGGGAGCAAAAGCGTGACCTCTCCGAAAATCCCAGCGAAAGCCAGCGGTCTCAGCTCGAGATCAATCGCCTCCAGTCCTCCCTCCAAGGCTACCAAGCCGAGCTGACCCAGCTCCAAGGCCAAGCTCAGGTGTCCTCACCCAGCCCGGCTCCAAGCCCCAGTACGGCAGGCACAGATACCAAGCAAGCCGTGGAGACCCTCCTGAGCCAAGGCCAGCTCGAGGCCGCCCTGATGCTCCTCAAAGCGCACTTCCAAGCCCTAGGTGACCCTGACCCACAGCAGACTCTCATACTACACCTCGGCCGCTACCACGAAAACGAAAAGAACTTCGACCAAAACCTCATCAGCTACGAAACCTACCAAACCGAGCGCACCCGCCTCCGCCGTGCTATTGCCCGTATGCTTTGATGCGAATAGGGATCAAGAACTCCATCCGGGCAAAGAGCGCTAGCCCTCTCGTGAATTTCCGATCCTTCTACCAAGCAATCACGACTAAGGTTTCATCCCAATCGCCTGAGCGCTAAAATGCTCCTCCAGAAACCGCTTACCATTCTCGAACATAATTCCTCGGACTTTCTGAGCCAAATCACTTGGAACCGACCCTACACTTAGCTTGGGATCATGCTCCGCTTCTTGGATCATACTTTCCAGCTCACTTTGCAGGTTGTTTTCCAGCTGTGGATACTCACTGATTCGTTTACAATTATTGATAGGATTGATAAGGCCATCAAAGTCAGAACCCATACAGATGTGCTTCCAAGCTTCTTCTCCACCCACTTTCACAATGTGAAGAATATTATTGCAGAGAATCCGGAGGTGCCTTCTCTTTTTTCTTGTTAAGTCCGTATCCTCAAACTGGTCAACCACTACATCTCTTTCCATCATTTCATCCGTCACGTCCTCGGCATTGATCATAGCCTGGGGGTTTACTTCTCCCATCAATTCAAAGTCATCCTCTTCATCCTCTTCTGTATCATCCAGCACAGTACCAATCGAGGCTAGCAGCGGGCCAGTGGGGCTGTTGGGCACCAGCTCGAAATCCTGGCCATTCAAGATGTTCCACTCATCTTTGGCAAAGAACTCTGGTTTGACCTTATCATAGCCAAGAACTCTTTGATCCAGAATCAAACCGATTAAACCCCCAGATTTCATAATCTCCAGAATCTCCTCATCATACAAGTTGATGAACCAAGGATTAAAGCAAGTCTCATTTTCTTTTCCCTGGCCGATACCCATGAGCGTTTTGTATCTAACTTTCACGTATCCTCTTCTCTTTTTACGCCGAGGCTCACGTTCCTTATCAACCATTTGACCCAAATGCGCGAGCGGAAAGCCAGTAACTCCCACGTGAGAAGCCAAGATAGGAATGTGGTTATAGCCCTGCTGCCTGCGGTAACTATAAAACTCCTTGCGAGCCACCACACTCATATGCTTAATATCAAGCAGAATTCTCGGGCCGTTTTCTGTACTATAGCATTCATCAATAATTTCAAAGCCTTCTACGCCAACTCCAGTGTAGATTTTGCTAGGTTTGAAAATATTATCTTTGGTAATCTTTGCACCATAGGCATGATTACAAACCGAGATTTTATTCAAATGCGTGAAGGTCAAGTAAAAGCAGTTAAAATCACTTCGTTTCTTGATCTCAATCAGATTTTCCAGATAGTTGTGCTCGTGGTGCCCTCTTTTATAGGAGCTAAGCGCGTGGCTCCCTTCAATGTTAAAGAGTACATTAATCGTATTCGGGTCATCTACCAAGTCCTCACTACTCTTCAAAAAGTTAAGACGCTTTCCCCCGAATTCCTTGTTTAGGATAATAAAATTGATTTCGTCCCTGAGCAGATCAAAAAACGAGAATTCCTGATTATCAATAGCCTCGATAAACTCGCGGCTCAGGGCAGTAGCTTCCGTTACAATGTCCTTAATTAGCCAAAATCGGGTATAGCCCTTTTCCAGAGGGACAATAGAAGCCACCAAGATTCTCACATTTCCCTCGAGTGCCTGGTTGAAGCTTGCCTGAGATGTAAGAATTGGAGCAACAATTTGAAGCACCCCCCCTCTTACTTTTTCCCAAGGATTCTTCTTTTCCGCCATATTGATAGCCGTTAGGTAGGTCTTGGAGGCGGAATGACAATGCAGGTCAAAAAACTGATTCATTGAATTAGGATATTTTAAGTTGAATATATTTAATTAACAATATTCGGAATAAAACTTCATAAGTAAAATTATATTTTGCGATTTTTGTAAAAAATCCTCAATATTTTACTATTACTGCACAAATATACTTGAATTCCTTCTGTGGTATCTGCTCCCAAGTGATTTGCTGGAGCACCGATTTTATGAATGATGGACTCGGCAATGGCCAGTCTTTCCGAGCCTTGAATATCTTGGATGACTTTAACCAGAAGTTGCTTTGTATGAAAGTGGGACGCAGCATTTGCGCGGCACATCTGGTGCACAAACTTGATGAGCTAGTGGAGTTTCGGGGCAAGCCCCAAGCAATCCGCTCGGACAATGAGCCGGAGTATATTTCCAAGGCCATACAGACCTGAGCCGAGCAAAATCAAGTAACCTGGAAGTATATTCAGCTGGGTAAACCAACAAGAGAAGCCCTAAGCGGAGCGTTTCAATGGCACTCTTCGGCAGGGAGTTACTTGATTCAAGCTTACACATCTTTGAAATCCTTCCAAGACTTATGATCCAAGCTAAAAGCCCAGATGAAGGACTACAATAAGCAGAGACTGCAGCAATCACTGGGCTATCTTAGCCCCGTCTAACTCCAAACCGTCTAAAATAAGGGAAGAGGGCACGTGGGGCTTCTGTTACTGTAATAGCTTCTTTTTGTTAGGGTTTAACACAGCTTTGCGTCAAGTACTTACCAAGAGTAGGTAAGTTTATTCCCATAGCGATTAAAATTAAGTTGGATTCATGGCCCCGTTCAGTCTTCAAACTCCAAAGAACTGAAGGTACTTTAGCATAAAATTTTTTTACTTAGATTTAAGAATTCCTGTCTAAACGATTGGGGAAAGTTCAGACTGTATTTTTCTAGTCGCAGGGCTACGGGGGCTTGATTGTTGAGCATTAAAATTTAAAACTGAAGGTACTTTAATGTTTTCCAAAGTCAGGTAGAGTTTATACTCGTGGTGCCTTCTTTTGCCACAGTATTCGGTACCCTGATCGGTGAGAATACGCATGAGCTTCAAGTCGCATGGCCAATTCCTGCAAAGTTTGGCGTTCTTTAAGCGCCTCTATGGCGACCTTGGCTTTAAAAGCGGCCGTAAATTTTCTTCTCTTTTTTTCATTGTACAAAAGTAAAATTTAAAGGATGGCAGTGGTTTAAATTTATCGAGGTATTATATTTTACCTAATACACGTGTTCAACCGAATTAAAAAGAAATTGCTTTCCCAAGGTAACCTTTTTCCATTAGCTGCTACACTGATTACAAACAAGCTAAAACTTATAGTCGCTTGTAGATTATGTGTAACAGTAACATACAAACTTAATGAAAAAAGTGTTTATCTGTATTTTTTTGGTATCAAAGACTATCTCAATTTTTCTGATAAGTTTATTAGTAAGGCAAAAAATTAGACTTAATTCAGGAAAGTTCATTTTTGGTCTGGTGGTATGTGGTTTAATTTTTTGTATGCCTTTATTCTCTTCTGCACAAGATTTAGAGAGTTTTGGTAAATCCAAAAAATTTCAGTTTTCTGGGTCGCTTCGTTTGAGTAGCTCTTTTTATCAGAGCCATCGTATTGCTAATCGTAGTTCCCCTTTCGCTTATACCATAAGTGGGTCTCCAGTGATTACACTGCTTGGGATAAGATTTCCGTTTTCTTTTTCTTATCGTGACCAGAGCCTGGGAATTACTCAGCCTTTTCAACGTTATGGGGTGAGTCCTTATTATAAGTGGGTGAAGTTGCATTTTGGACACAGGAATTTAACTTTCTCGCCTTATACTTTGGCTGGACGAACTTTTCTTGGTGCTGGGCTTGAGCTTACGCCAGGTAAGTTTCATCTCTCTGCTATGTATGGGACACTGGATAACGTAACCCAGCAGCGTGATACTTTGATTGCTGGAGCTAATTTGTTGCCTAGCTATAAGCGAAGGGCTTATGGGGCTAAGATTGGTTATGGAGATCAGTCTAATCATATCTATCTGATGTTTTTTGGTGCTTACGATCGAGTAGATATGGATACAGATACGCTGAGTAATTTGGGGATTTTTCCGGCACGAAATGATGTATTGGGTCTGGATACCAAGGTCTCATTTTTTAAACGATTGAGCCTGGGGGTGAACCTGGCAGCTAGTTCATTTACCAATAATCAAGAATCTGAGCAGATTGATGTCAGTGAATATACCAATAATGAGATATTACATTGGCTGGCTAATTTATTTGATGTTAATGCTTCTACAAGATTGGGTTTTGCCGGTGATTTATCACTTGGACTGAATTTTAAGCACTTAAATTTTGGGGTGAAATACAAACGTGTGGATCCATATTTTAACTCTTTGGGTACTTACTTCATCCGCAATGATTATGAGAATATTTCTTTTAACAACTCAGTGTCAATAGCAAAAGGTAAGCTATCAGTTCAGGGGAGTTTTGGGTTGGAGAGGAATAATTTGAATGGATTGAGTTCCAAGCAAACTATTCGTAAGATTTTGTCCCTTTCTGCTAATTTCCGACCGAACCAGTATTTCGGGCTCAGGGGCTATTATAATAACTTTCAATCTGAACAAAACTCTGGCTTTCAACAAATCGACGACACACTTAGATTCATACAGGTCAGCCGTAATGTTGGTCTTTCTCCTTACCTGAATCTTGGGTCAAGTAATTCGAGACATAACATAACCATCTCTGCTAATTATCAACAGTTTGGGGTGACGAGTAATAGCGAATTTGCTGATTCAGATAACCAATCTTTGAATGGTTATTTTAATTATGGATTAAGATTTAAGGAAGAAAATTTAGGTGTAAGGATAGGGTTTAATTTGAATCAATCTATGTTTCGTGAGCAGTTGAGCAGACGTTATGGGGCTACTTTGGGTATTTCCAAAGGTTTTTTTGAAAATAAAATGAATGTAAATCTAGGAGCTACTTATAATTTAAGAGCCACGGATACAGGAAACTCTGGATATCAGTTTAATCTTCGCTTAGCTAATAATTTCAGAGTTGCAAACAAACATCAATTTGGGATCAGTGCAAATTGGCTGAAAAGAGAAGATTCCAATAGACCGAGCTTTGGCGAGTTCCGAGGGCAGGCTACTTACACATTTAATTGGTAGAATATAAAAAAATAAAATAATGAAATTATATATATACACAATGGTTTGGGTCTTATTGACCTGTTTAGGCTTTCAACAAAGGGTGTTTGGACAAATCAACTCTATTGATATTTCAGTCGTAGTTAGTCCGCCTTATACGCAACGTATGGAGAGTTATTTTGATGAACCTAACAAGTTGCTGTTTACAGCAACAAATACAGCTTTCAGGACGCAAAGGGTCCGTTTTCAACTTATACTGACTGGTAAAAATAATGGGGTCTCATTGATTACTAATGAAAGTTTTGTTCCTCCTGTGCCAGTAGAGCTAGTACCGGATGAAACCCGACAGTTTACGAGTGAAGACCTTGAGTCTATGGGTGTACAGATAAATCTTGGTGATATTACAACAACTGGTCTTTCTGATAACGATAGGGATAATTTAATCAATAACCGGATTTTACCTGATGGAGAGTACGATATATGTTTAAGGGCATTACAATATGACTCTGATAATCCGATTTTTATATCGGAGGGGTGTGATAACTTTCAGGTTGCCAGTCCTGAAATTCCTATCATTATTCAACCTATGAATGAAGAGGTGATAGAAGCTAATGATATTTACCAGGTTAATTTTTCCTGGACATTGCCCAGCGTAGTACTGGAGCCTGAGGTGCAGAATAGGATTGAGTATACTTTAAAAGTAGTTGATCTCACTGAATCAGGCTTACCAAATGCTTATGAAGGTGTATTTGATCCTGGTACGCCAGTAGTTTTTGAGACTGAAACTCAGGAATCTTTTTATCAGATGGAGGATATTCCCCTGATAGAAGGGAATGTTTATGCTGTGAGAGTGACAGCTAAAGACCCTGATGGCGAGGTAGCATTTCAGTCTTTTGGACACAGTGAGCCAGTTACATTTACTTATGGTGAGGGGAATGGAGATTGTCAAAACCCTAACTTTGAGACCTTGGCAGCCTATCCACAAGCCAATGATACCATACCTTTTAACGGTTTTCCGCTGATTATCCAATTTAAACCCTACTGTGATAATTTCAATTACATCAGAATGGATATGAAAGTGAAGGACTCTACCAATGCTATTTTTGATGAAGGTATCAGAGATAATAACTGGCCTAATGGTGCATTAACTTATCTAAAAAGTATATTCCCAAATGCTACCGAATTCGAGGCTAGTCATTTGGTAACCAACAAAAATCAGGACAAAGTGTATACTCGTGGGGCAAAATATAATTGGTCTGTAGATACGGAGATTAGAAACAGCACAAATACTTATACGCATAATCTCAATACAGACTTCCATATCGGGATGCCTCGCCCGAAGGTGATTCAACCTATTAATGGGGATACTGTACAAGCAGGTCAAGTCACCCTTAGGTGGCATACGGGTCAAGCCCCTCAAAAAATATTACCTCCATTTCCCATCGTCACGAGTCAGAGAGAAACGGATAATATCCCTGACTTTAACCCGTTTCCGGTGGTGAAAGAAAAGTATGTATTACAACTCAGCCGAAATGAAGACTTTTCTGAAGTACTTGCGGTAGTTGATCAGGCAATGCTCAACTATAATCCTGAAAGTGATCCACTAACTAGTGAGGGGCGATATGATGATACTGGTATAAAGGCGGCTATTTACCTAAATAAACAGACTAATACTGAGGTTAATGACCTAGGTGACTATTATTGGAGGGTTCTATATTTGCGAGATCCCGAGTACAATGGTGACCTAAATACCATCACCCAGGAGCATTATTATCGTAGTAGTCCTACTGGACACTTTAGAATAGTTGAAGGATCAGATGGTGGTGATGATCCTTCAGAAAATGAGGAAAAGGATTGTGATACTGGATGTGAGTTAGACTCAATTCAAGAAGATACACTGATCAGTACCTTATCACCATCTGATACAATATTATTTATTGGTCATTTTCAAATCATTGATCTTGAGGTGGCCTCTAATGGGTCAGGAGTTTTTAATGGTACTGGCAAGATTCCTATTCCATTTTTAAATAATCTGAAAATTCGTGTGAATCTTCACAATATTAAAATCAATAAAGATAAAAGGGTTTTTGCCGGATATGCAGAGGGACGTGTGGATGACCCATCGCAGAATTTGGTTTTGCCTGAACCATTCAATAGCCTGGCAGGCAGTGCGCTTTCAAGTTTTGATCAGTATGTTCGTGCTGGGCGTGTGGCTAATAGTTTGATTCAAGGAACTGAAATTGGGCTTCCTGTGGCACTAGATTTAGATATTCAGGATGTGAGTTTCCTTGGAGGGATCACTAAAATGGACTTTCATCCCAAAAGGGCAAGTATTCAATTATTAGTTAGTGTTAACTTTCCTGCGCCTAACTCGGCTAATGGAGCTGAAAATTGGGTAGCTATGGCAGCATCAGATTTATGTATTTTGCCTTCGGGTTTTGGTAAAGAGTTTTTATTGCATTTGCATCAAGATTTGAGTTTTTACCAAGATGGGGAGCTAGCCCTCGTTATGAAAGGCATTGATGGGGATAATGAGATTATCAAAGATAATGCTTCCTATATACAGATTGATTGTGAAGGAGTGAAATCTGCTGCATTTCGGGCAGAAGCTCACTTTTCTGGGCGTCGTATAGTGCCCGAGGATCAGGAAGGTAACCCAACTGATGGGGTTGTCAAAGGGTATTTTGAATTGAAATATGATCGTCATAATCCTGAAGATAGTATACCTAAAAATGCTAGCGAAGAAGATGAAAACTTATTAAGAGAAGCCAGAACCCGCAATTGGATGGTAAGTTATACCATGGATAATTTTCAAATAAGAGGACTGGAAGGATGGGGTTTTGAAGTCAATGAAGGATATTTTGATTGGTCTTCTTTAGAAAATCCTCCGGGACTAGTATTTCCTGAGGGATATGAACATCCTACCACAGGAGCATCTAATCCAAATATTACTAACCTTTGGACTGGGTTTTTCCTCAAATCTGTTGCGTTAAGGACGCCCAAAAAATTTATGAAGAATAATACCCGTGCTACCATTGCGATTGAGAATTTGATTCTTGATCCTAAATTCTCAGCCAATATTAAGGTTTATGATCTGATTAAAACTTATGAGGGGCAAATTGATGACTGGGCTTTTTCTTTGGATACTTTTTATGTGGATTTTGTACAGAATGACTTTGTTAGAGGAGGGCTTAATGGAAAAATTGGTATTCCATTTATGGAATCAGGAGAGTACCTTGCTTATGATGGTATTCTAAGTGAAAGAACAGTAGATAGTAATGAGTATTATGATTTTGTATTTCATCTAGATCCAACTGATGACATTGTGATTCCTGCAATGCTTGCGGAAGCTACTATTGCAGAAGATAGTTTTATTGAGGTAGTTTTGGGTAGGGCAACATCATCAGGAAGTTCTGAAGATAATATTGAGCGAGCATCTTACATCGAGGCAAAACTTAATGGTAAAATATCCATTAGTAGTGATCTGGCTAATCGTGTTCCTACTTCATTTAGTTTGCCTGGCATTAATTATGGCATGCATTTTCGTTCAGGGCAAGGTTTTTTGGTAGCACCAACATTTAGTTTTACCTCTCCTAAAAAGACTTTGGGTGGATTTCCATTGGATATTGAAGATATGAGCCTTGATTGGGAGGGTAATACATTGAAATTATTAATTACCCCAAGACTATCCATTATTGGAGAAAGTAATGGCTTTTCATTTAGCACCAAACTCTCCATTAACTCTACATTAAATTTAGAAGGCGATGGGCAAAGATTTAAGTTTGATGGGGTTGATTTGGAGGGAATTAGCGTGGACACTCTAAATATTGCTGGAATATCAATCAGTGGAGGTTTGGAATGGTATGGAAGAGACGAATCTGATATTGGTGATGAAGGCTTGAAAGGAATCTTGAAAGTAGGACTCCCAACAGGGGCATCAGCCTATCTTGCAACTGAATTCGGAAATAGAAAGCTTGTAGCCGAGGCTGACTATGGGACATCAGATTACTTTGGATATTGGTTTGCAGATGGTTTAGTAAATTTTGGAAATACTGGAGTACCAATTACAGCCGGATTCGGACTCTATGGATTTGGAGGTGGTTTTGCCTATAATATGGAGCGTAACGGAGCAATAAATGGCTTCCAAGCTTCATCTGCGAATCAAACTGAGGAACAACCAAACCCTCCAAATACGGTATTGCCCTCAGGTTTTAGTTATTCACCTAAATGGAACAATCGAGATTTTAACATTAAGGCAGTTATGGGTACTTACCCTTCACCTAAAGCATTCAATATGGATGTCGGACTCTATGCGGGTTGGACGAGTGGGGGAGGTTTGACAAATCTCAGTATCACTGGTGATGGATATTTTATGACTTCAATTTCCGAAAGGGGAGGCGAAAATGAAAAGCTCAAAGTGGAGGTCAGGTTTAATTTAGAGCGTAATCCAGCATTAGATCAACGTACCATTCATGGTCGTGTATCCACATTTCTGAATTTGACAAAAATCAAAGGAGCTGGATCAAACAATAAAATGGTAGATGCCCTGTTTCATGCCCAAAACTATGGGGGTGATGATGGAGAAGGATATTGGTATTTCCACTTAGGACGTCCCAGAGGTTTTGGAGAGCCAGGACAACTTAAGATGGATTTGGGAATAGCCGAGGTAAATGCAGAAGGGTATTTTATGATTGGACATCAAATTCCTGATCAACTACCCGCACCACCACCTTTTATTCAAGAGTTGTTAGGGATACAAAATGTGGGATCAGGGCAGAATGCGCTGGAAGACGCAAAGTTGATTAATTCAAGTGGAGGAGGTGATCGAGTTGATGGCTCAAAAGAATTGTATGAAGGAGGAAATGGTTTTGCCACTGGTGTACAATTTATTACTGAAACAAAGGTTAAGGCTGCATTTATCTATGCACAATTAAAGGCAGCTATTGGAATGGATATTAATATCAGTCAGAATAGTGATAGATATTGTTTCGTTTCTGAAAGTACTAAGATAACACCCGGTAAGAATGGCTGGTATGGTATCGGTCAAATATATGCAGGTTTAAAGGGAGAAGTAGGCATAGAAGTAAAGCTTATCAAAAGAAGAAAATTTCATATACTTTCGCTAGGAGCAGCAGTTATGCTTAGCGGAGGTATGCCCAATCCATTCTGGGCTGAAGGTAGAGTTGGCGTAAGATATAGTGTGATGGGGGGGGCTATCACAGGAAGAAAGCATTTCTCACCAAGTATCGGAGAAAAATGTATACCCCAAGGAGGTAGCCCTTTTGTGGGTATCAATGTGATTGATGAGATCAGTCCTGGAAATCTTGAGGATGATGTGAGTGTCTTTGTAGATCCTAAGGTAAGTTTTAGTATACCCATTGATCAAGTCCTTGAAGTGCCTATTATTCAGACTATTGATGGTAGAGATGAGGTAGTAGTCACAAAAATCAAACCTGTATTGAGTCAAATGACCCTGATTGATGAGCTTGGAGAAACGCAATCTGGTAACTGGGAGTTTGAAGAGGATAACCTTACTTGTTCGTTCAAACCAAACAAGATGTTGGCTGGAAGGGCTGATGATAATAGTCGTAAGCCTAAATATACTTTCAGAGTAGTCATTACTGCTGATGAATTTATAAATGGTAGATGGCAAGCAATAAGAGATTCTGAAACGGGCGGATATTGGCAGGAAGATTCTACAATTACTTTTAATACTGGAAAGCTTCCGGATCAAATCCCTAAAACTCAGATATTGTATTCAGTGCCTATTGACAAGCAACGGTTTTTCCTGACAGGAGAACCAAGTAATGCGTCCGGCAAGGTGAGTTTTGTAAGGGTACTTGATCAGTACTTCCCGGATATTAATAGCGAAGGGGACTCTTTAGGCTATTTCATAAGAATTCAGTCGGTAGATAGTAGTGAAGTAATAGCCGAGATACCTCTTTCTGCCGAATATTTGAGACGCAATAGGTATTTTTCATTTGATATGCCTGAGCTAGAATCATCTACTTTGTATGGAGTACAAGTCATAAGTGAAATCACGAAGGCCAAGCTACCCAAACTTGTAACACCCTACTTGCTCAAGGACGTAAGATTTGCCGGGCAAACCGAGGCCATAGCTAGTGAAATGGTTGAATCAGGCGAACCTGTAAAATTCTACAATAATTTTAGCAGGGAATACACTCAAGCCAATGATAGCAAAATCAGTTTTGATACCAAAGCTGAAATTGTATCCCTAGCCACCAATAAACAGGCTGGACTCTCCGTCAAACCCAATGAGAAGAAACTATATGAGTTTCACTTTCGCACGAGTGAGTATGTAACTTTGATGGAAAAAATGGACGGAAGTGAATTGATTCGTAATGGTAATAGACTCATCTTATCTCTTAAAGAAGCTGTTGATATTTTTGATGTTCAAGGTTATCAGTTTGAAGGGCGAAATATTTTAGAGCCAAGGATAGAAATCTATGATCCACTCAATTCAGACTATTATAGAGAAGTTGCTAATCCATATGTTTATGAGTTCTTTAAATTAGAACACCCATTACGTGCTTTGAATTCAAATATATTTCAGTTTTTTGAAAACTCGAGCCCATTACCTCTTGAAGGTTGGACTTATGATTATAAACTATATACGTTTGATGGAGGTATAGTAGGAGCACTTAAAGAAAATGGTGTGCTTCGCAGGCAGGCCAATATTAATAATACACCAACTCTTAAGCTTCCATCACAGTTGAATTTGCCAATTGGTTTTTTAAGTTCTACTAAATATCGTCTGAATCACCTCATTTTAGATGGTAGATATATTCTTGATCAATTGAGTGACCAGGAGATTGGGGTTGACTTAACCAGTGGTATTGCTCAGCAGTTAAATGTGCCATTATATGCTAATAATACAGTCGTAGCTGCGAATATGAGTGCTTCTAGGGCTATGTTTAATCCTAGTAGTGGAGCAAGTAGTTATCAGGCTTATGTAGCATCTAATACAAATATTCCATCAAGTACTGACACAAATCAGTTTAGCCTACCTGATGGGCCTTATATTCAGGTCAATTATAATCCAGCTTCTAAGATTATAGAGGATGCACAAGTATTGAGAGATTGGGCAGCGAGCGTATGGTCATATCAAGTACGCTTTATAAGTGGAAATGCCAGTATATATGTCTACCCCTATAAAGAAGCCTTAAGTCGTCACTATCCTGAATTTTTAGGGTATTATAGAGGGCTAAATCAAAATTGGAATATCATTTCCAATGGTGCTAGCTCTTTTCCACAGTTTAACTTCGGGGTCAAATATAATAGTAGTGTTGGTGAAAATCGCTTTTCCTCAGGAACTGGTCGGGAGTTTATTTTTAACTATTAAATGAATTAAAAAAGATGAAGAATATTAGAAGTTTCAGTTTAATTTATGTTTTTATCGGATCGCTTTTCTTTCTGAGTTCATATTCTGGAGCACAAGAGCTTTCTGATAGCTTGAAGCAAGTTATAGAAGATGGTTATTTTACAGATAGTACCCAATCGCCTCTTCAGGCGATTGGTAAATACTATGGCGATTCTATCGTATTGCGTTGGGCTCCTACCTCAGGCGGTACGTGGTTGGATGCAAATCGCTATGGATATCAAGTCAAGAGATTAGAGATAGACACCAACAAAGATATTGACCCTGCTTTTTATCAGAGTTTACACGAAAAGCCTATTCTTCCTTATGAATTAGCACGATGGAAGGAGCTTTTCGATCAAGATACTACTAATAATTATTTGCTGGTAGGGGCTGAATGTTTGTATAGTGAATGGGAAACTTTAAAGCTACCCGAAGGACCTCAAACATGGATAGCTCGGCAAGACGAGCTATCTAATCGCTGGTCATCACTGCTTTTGGCCGCTGAAAGAGATCCCACAACTGCCGAAGCGGCAGGCTTAAGATTTGTGGATAAAGATGTAATGCCCAACAAGCTTTATCTTTATCATATATCTGTGGACTTTCCTGATTCTCTTGGAGAAAATATAGCGTGTTATCTACATATCTCAACAAACAAGATAGATAAAACCTTTCAACCTGAGATAGCTAAGGTCGAGGAGAAGGAAGAAGCAGTAGTCTTGTTCTGGGATAGGACTAAACATGAAAGTCAATTCTCTTCCTATTTTATTGAGCGTTCTGCTGATGGTGGGTCCACATTTGAAAGGCTCAATACGGTGCCCTATATACAGGCTATTGCTGAGCAAAGGGAGCTTTACTCACCTTATATTATTTTCAGGGATTCTGTAGAAAACTACAAGCCCTATCTGTACAGGATTGTTGGGTTAACTTCTTTTGGAGAGCAAAGTCCTGCTTCAGAATCTATAAGTGGCATGGGAAGAGATAAAACCCCTCCAACGCCTCCTACTCAAGTCAAAACAGAATGGTTGGGTTTATCAAAGAAAGTCGCCCTAAGTTGGGAGATTTTGGATGAATATGGAGATATTGCGGGTTTTTATATTGGACGATCTAATAAATTTGATGGGGATTATTATCATATTAATTCCTCTGTGCTACCCAGTCAAACACGTTCATTTGTGGATACTACTTTAAATGAATATGACAATGAACTATACTATGTCATAGGTGTAGTAGATACTGCTGGTAATGGATCAATATCCCTAATCGCCTCGGTGTCTATTCCTGATAGTATCCCACCAAGTGCTCCAACTGGTTTGGTTGGTCAGGTGGATACTACCGGATTGGTACATATTCATTGGGATATGGGTAAAGAACGGGATATTTATGGTTATCATATTTTCAGTGCGAATGACTCTACTTATACCTTTAACCGATTAACATCTCAACCCATTCAGGATACAGTTTATGTAGATACCACTACACTACATACTTTGACTGAAAATATTTATTATAAAGTGGTAGCAGTGGATGCGAAATTTAACCATTCAGATTTTTCCAGGGCTTTGGAACTATCTCGCCCTGATACTATTCCGCCTAATGCCTCTTTGTTTACAGATTATGAAGTAAGAGAAGGGGCTGTATACCTGAGCTGGGCGGTGAGCTCTAGTGAGGACTTGTTGATTCAAAGACTGTATAGAAAGCAGAATCAAGAAGAATGGGAGCTAATATCAACTTTTGATACCAATAGACATTCCTATGTAGATAGTTTGGTTGAGCCTGGAGTCTGGTACGAATATTTGATAGAATCTGAAGATGATGCGGGGCAAAGCAGTAAAAGTGCTCGAAGTATTAAAGTTAGGGTAAGAGATGAATTATTGATGAAGGGAGTTCAGGAGTTTTCTGCTGAAATTGATAAAGTAAATCAGGTTATTGAACTCAATTGGAGTGATGATGCTGAAGCCTTGACGGGTTATAAGATTTATCGATCACAAAATGAAGGTCCTTTTATTCTTATTTATTCAGAGAAAGGGCAGTTCAATAACTATAAGGATGAAAAAATCAGGTTAGGTAACACTTATACCTATTTGATTCAGTCTATTCATAAAGGGAATCAAGTGTCTCAATTCCACCAAAAGAAGGTATCTTACGATTGATTAAAGTGATTTAAGCCTTTTGACTTTTGCACAAGCCCAGGGATATCAACTCCTGGGCATTTGTATTTTAGGGGGATCAGATAAGTTAGGTTATGAAACATTATCTGATTTTTTTATGAAAAATTTTATTAAAAACAAGTAACCTTTTTTTGTCTATTGATACAGGGATCATGAATCAACACAGAATCAATCTGTGAAATCATTTTAAACTTTTAATGATAATGTCCAATGAAAAAATTAACAAACGTATTATTTATTACACTATTAGCGACCATAACAAGTCTCATACTTGTGTCTTGTGGAGATGACGATAATAGTAAGCCTGCCCCTTCTCCTAAACCTGATCTAGAAGTGAAAGAGGGGCGACTAGTTTTTAAGGACACGAGCGTGTTTAATAACACACTGAATGAGCTTGCTGAGATGGATGATGAAGCTTTGGATGCCTGGGAAGAAAGAATTGGGCATCTTTCTATGCGTAGAGCCATCGATAACCTCTTTGATCTTGAAGATGAAAATCTGATTCAGTCAAAATTATCCCAATATTCCAATATCCTAATTGACGAAGACGATGGAGATTATGAATTGATTGTAGAAGATGATTTACTGGCTACTATAATTTCTGCAGACGGAAAAATTGAAATCGGCGAAAATCTATATCAGGTAGCATCTGATAAAGTCATTTGGACGAATAAGTTAGGCATCACCAAAGCCATTCCGATTCAAGGTTTTAGCAAAAACCTAAAACTAAGTGGAACCAATCGCTGCTCTGAAAAGTATCGGAGCAAGCGAAAACTAAAAGGAAAAGTTTGGGTGCGTGACTGGTGGTTTTACAAGTCGGCAGGAGTAGCAACCAAAGCCAAAAAGAAAGGCTGGCTATTTTGGAGACGCCATCGGGTAGAAGAAATTGGCGCCCATATAAACATTGATCAATTACTCTTTGAGGATTGCATCAGACTTAATGCAAGGAAGGCCAAGTGCTTTGATTATCAAATCGGCTATGGGGTGAGTCATGAAAAGATTATTAGCTATGATTACCTGAAAAATGAAGCCAAAGGTTTTGCTGCTACACATTATTTGAAAAATGGAAGTGATGAACCATTTTGCAGTACACTCCTTGGAGAGCTGCCTCCTGCTGGCCCTGTGTATTAATATTATTTTTCAGGTATCTTTTTCATAATTAGATACCTGATTTTTTTTAATTTCACTCAACCCACAGTAACCTTTTCCATTTTCTTACCACAAGGTATATGCATCCCTTGCAATGCATAAAAATATGGATTGCTTCAAAAAATTTGTTTAACTTCTAATCCAAAGTATTATGTGTAAAATGACTGATCAGGAAATTATCCAAAATATCAAAAAAGGTGGTCGCTTAAAAGAACAGGCAATAAGTTGTCTTAAAGAAAAAGTAAATGGAGTTTACCAGATCTTCTTATACTCGAAAAATGAAGAAAGGGTAACTCGGGAAGATCTTGAGGAGCTTCACCAGGATACTATAATGGACGTTGTAAAGTACATTGAAGAAAATAACGAAATCCGAAATATAATTGGCCTTTACAGAGTAATTCTTTCAAGAAAGGTTGATGGCTTATCCCCAAAGAATAAAAAACGACCCAGTACATTCACAAAGACTACCAGGGCTGATTATGATCAAAGCCCAGAAGAATACATTGAAAGTAAAAGAAAAAAGGCCGGTCTTTCATTGATGGAAAAGCTTGACTTAGAAGAAGACGTAAAAGATGTATTAGAACAAGCCATGAATACGCTTGATGCGGAGACTTTAAAAGTTTTAGTCTTATCTTATTATCACGGATATAAACAAGAAGACATTGCCAGGGAGTTGCGTATAACAGTTACCAATGTAAAACAAAAAAAGAGAAGAGGCTTACAAAAGCTCCATGAGAAACTAAAGAAAAGATTCAGAAAAGGGCTTGAGAGATTACTCGAAGATATCGCCCGGGCAGACCTAATCGAAGTGGAAGACTGGGATCAAGAACAAGTAAGAATAGTGGCCAAAGAATTTCTAGTGACTTATTTCAAATACAAATATGGCAAGCTGGAAGGCAAAGATAAAGAGGAGTTTCTTTTTAAAACACAGCAAGATCCCTTTTATAAAGCCTTATATGTATTCTATTCCTCTTCCACACAAATGGCTGAACTCGAGAAACAAGTTTGTAACCTTCTTATAAACGCTTCAATACTGGGGCAAATTCCTTTGATCTATAATTATGTTGAAGGATACCTTTCTTCTAGCGAAGTAGCTTCTTTTGAATATCAAATGGAGAGGAATGGCGACTTCAAACATCTTGTAGAGCTTTTCCGAAAGGCGGAGATTTCGCGGGCGGATTATCTTCAGTATTATGAACGCTATGAAGTCTATACCCCACTTCTTTTGGAGCTAAGTAAATCTTTATCAACGATCAATCAAAAAATCTACGCCTTAAAAATGGAAGAAGCCTCCCGAAAATACGAAGACAATATTGAGCAATTCGATGCCTTCCTGGATGATGAAATGACCAATGAAGAGATTGAACAGTTTAAAGAAGAGTTAAAATCAAATGAGGATTTCCGAAAGCAATATTTTGCCCACGTCATGGTTCGCTATACCATTATCCAACACGAACGCAAGCGCCAGACTCTGGAAGCTTATCTTGACTTTTTATCAGAGGAGTTTGGGGATGATCTTTGATCAGCCCTCGATTTTCCTTATAATTAGATTCAAATACTAAATTGAGTGAGTCTATGCCTTCAATCCAAAAACCAGTATTGCTTTTTGCATTTGCCAACAGTTCCCACCGTGATTTAGAGAACCTTGCCAAAGAAAAAAAGAACATCTGGCAAAGCTTAGAAAAGCGAGGACTAAGTGATCATTTTGAGATTGACATGAACCCACGTACTACAAATGAAGTACTGGAGGCATTAGAGAAGTATTCGGACCGGGTACTTCTCTTTCATTATGCGGGCCACGCCCGCCAGGATCAACTTTTGTTGGAAGAACAGCCCATCTATACTGCAGGACTGATGAATTTGCTAAGATATGACCAGGCCAATTTGCAGCTCGTATTTTTTAATGCTTGTGCCTCCGCCTCGCACCTAAGGAAAGTTTTTGATTTAAAAATTCCGGCGGTGATTGCCACAAAAGACCTGGTTGATGATGAAGATGCTACGGATTTTGCTACTATTTTCTACGACCGTCTGGCCCAAATGAATAGCTTGAAAAAATCATTTCAGGCGGCAGTAAGTACCATCCAAGCCCGCAAAGGGCAATCTTCTGATCAGGTAATCAATCAACAGCACTTTGACCTAAATAAACAGACCTTATGGAGCTTGTATCACCGTGACCAAGGCATCTTAGCAAAAAACCTTCTGGATATGTCGAATACCCCCCCGGTCATGCTACCCGAGCTCCCTCCCCAATTGTACGAGCGCCTGCCGGATAAGCCCTTCGTTCACCTGAGGCCTTACAATGAAGATGAAGCCCTCATTTTTTTTGGGCGCAAGGACGATATTCGCAAACTATACATAAAAGTCACCACCAATACCTCCGAGAAGGTAATTCTGCTATTTGGCGAAACCGGAGTAGGCAAATCATCTCTCTTGTACGCGGGCCTATTGCCCCATCTTCGGGCCGGAGGAATCAAAACGGCTTACCTTCGCCGAGAGGATGCGACAGGGCTTTTAAATACACTTAAAAAAAAGCTTAATGCCCAGTCTACTTCCAGCAATGATTTGAAATCAGCCTGGGTCACAAGAGAAGAAAAATATAAAGGGCCGGTGGTTTTGATTTTGGATCAGGTAGAAGAGGCATATACGAAAGGAAAAAGGGGAGAAATGGAGACATTCATTGCCACCATAAGAGAGATATTCAAGCCTCCCCTCCCTCAGAAGGATGACTTTGACTATGTTTTTGTAGAACCAAAAATCAAAGGCAAATTGATTCTTTCCTACCGCAAAGAATACCACGCAGACATTGAGGCTTTGCTCAAATCACACTACATCCGCTGGGAAGACCATTTCTTGCCCCAGCTTAAAAAAGCAAACATCCTGGAAATAATCTTAGGGATAAGCCAAGACCGGGATTTGAGAGCAAAATATAAGCTGCAAATAGAAAAAGATCTGGCCGCACAAATTGCCCAGGATTTATACCAGGAAGATCAACAAACCCTGTCCCCCATCTTACAAATACTATTAAGCAAAATGTGGGATGAAGCCCTGAAGACCTATGGGAAGCAAGCCCCTAAGTTTGATGACCCCCTTTACCAAAAGATAAAAGAGGAAGGACAAGGACTACTTTTAAAAAACTTTATCCATCAACAAATTCAAAAGGTAGCCCATAATTACCCTAATGAAGTAGCCCTTGGGCTTGTCTTGGATTTACTCCACCGGCATACCACGGAATGGAATACCGCCAAAAGTATTTCATGGGATGAATTGAAAGCCAAGTATACTCATATTGAAAATCTGGAAATACTTTTGAATAAATTGGATGATGTTTATCTCTTATTCAAGGACACAACAAAGCGACACTATCGACTCAGCCACGATACCCTGGCCCCCATTATTCAAAAGCTTTTTAATCATTCAAATCTACCGGGACCAAGGGCTTACCGCTTACTTTCCAGTCGTAAGATTGATATTTTGAACGGTGAGCAGAAGGACAAATTGTTTACCAAATATGATTTGAAGATTGTCAAGGAAGGCGAGTATGGGATGCGGCAGCTAAGTAAAGATGAGCAAGAAGCTATACTGCTAAATCAAAGGCGAATTGATCAAGAACAAAAAGAGCTGGAAGAGAAAAATGCGGAACTAAAAAAACAATTGGAAATTTCTCAATTGACCTCCTTGGGACGTAGATACAAGGGCAAAGACGATACCCTGGCATTAAGAATAAGTTACCGCGCTTATCAGAAGGATCCCCTCAATAGCAATGTTACCCAATTATTAAATGAATGCTTACAAAATCAGTTAGGTCATTATATTCAATCTCTCGAGGGGCATGCTGATGCTGTGTATTCATTGACCTTTTCCCCATCGGGCAAGTATATCCTGACGGGAAGCTATGACAAGACCGCCAGATTATGGGATCTGCGGGGCAATCTGCTCTGGACTCTCGAGGGGCATACTCATATCGTAACTTCCGTGGCTTTTTCCCCATCGGGCAATCAAA
>CAZKBP010000060.1:0-19672 GCA_964551015.1 uncultured Cytophagaceae bacterium
GGGTGGTGGGTGCAAGGTGGAGCGCAAGCGATAGCGAGCAATACCTTGCGCCCACTATCCCCGCCGGGCTAGCTTGCGGAGGCATTTTGCTGTGTGTGGGCGGGTGCTTTTGCCACTGGAGGCCGAGGGGCGATCTTAGAAAGGTACTCAACGCTTGGGTATGGCCAGTTGGCTTAGGGATGGAGGCATTGTTGGAGCTCGCCGCTGGGGGTGTGGTGGGCTTTGTGGGTAGGCCAAGCGGGAAGCCAGCGACTGCCGACAGCCCGACCCGGCAGGATTGGGTCTAGCAGCGTGGGCAGCGCCGGGGAAGCCCCAGATAGTATATAGTGTAAACTTAGGGAAAAGAATTTTGTGATTTACTTGAAACTTAATCGTGCAGATATTGATATTGAAAGAGAACTTATTAGTATTACTGGATTCTCTTTCTAAAGCTATCTAAAAACCGTTTAGCATCTGGGTTGATAGAGAGACTGCTAAGGCTAGACCAACTGATACCGTACTCGTTTAACCGACTCTCATCTAAGAAGTACATTCTCTCGGCAGGACGTCTGTCCAAAACTTGCAGAGACAATAAATAGTCGCACATTTGTTTTCTGGGCTCGGAGTGCTTGATGATGACTTTATCTATAAATTCATATTGTTTTCCAAAGTCTCCTTTGCGATGTCTTCGGAAAGGTTTTAGTAATATTTTTAAAGCATAGAGTTCGTCTTCATAATCCTCAGTCTGATGTAAGTTGATCTCACTAAAGTAGTCTACCCAAGGGTGGATACGTCCATGAGGCCAATGAATATATACTGGACCATCCCCTTTTTTGATCAATCTCAGAGCAGGATTCTCTTGGTCAAATTTATTGGTTTTCAGTACGATACTAGAGTCTCGATGACAGTTGAGAATACATTCACGAGTTTTCAGAAGAATCTCTTCGGCGTGAATTTCCACTTCGGATAGCTCTAAACTACCTTCTGAACGACCAAGGATCAATTTTTGATCGATCATTACAGTAACATTGTGTATCTTTCGCTTAAACGTGAGAGGATGATCTTGATTGATGATACAGGAAAACTCAAGATTATTAATGTTTGAACCGTCAGGGTTAACAATTTCCAAGGAGTAGTTTGGATTTTTGCCCTTGATAAAGGTGAGTAAGTTGTTTTCTGCTTGCCCCATTTTAGAGAAAGCTGATTCATAGAGGTAGCCTACATGGTCTCCCACACATTGGTTATTATTTACCAATGCATAGAAAAACGAAAATAAGGGTGTGAGTACGAAATCCCCCTTACCAAGAAGGCGTTTACAGACCGGATCATACTCCGGATCCCTGAGTAAAATGCCGAGAGAATAGTCACGAAAAGCAGGACTACTAAAACGGGCATCTCTGAGGAAGGGGTGATTGGGTAGAAATTGAGTAAGGGAATCTACGTAATCGTCTAGCAACCAAGTCTCATGGTCTACTTTATCATAAAGAAAAGTAAGGTCTCGCTTTCCAGTTATGTAGCTGATAATATACTTAATTTGATCTAAGGGTGTGTAGAGGGTGCGCCATTGATCCCACTTTCTTTCCTCCGCTTTGGTGTGAATTTTCTGCCTGATTCCACTAATAACTTTATCCTGTTCTCTGGCCAGAAGATCTTCGATGAATTTCTTTATAACCTTAAAGCCCTCGATTTGAGAATGTTTACCTCCATACTCATTAGCAATATCTCCGTAATTTTGCCCTCTAAGAAAACTAGCAATTGTTTGTAGAACTGGGGAGTAGCCGATGAAGGACCTAATTTCAGCATCTGACCATACATCGGCCACTTGGTGGTTTATACCTTTACCGATGGTAGCAAAGATATTTTTCAATGCCTCGGTAAATGGAATGGGATGTCTCTGAGGGTTATCATCATTTTGATGTTTTAGGGAGGTTTTAATAAAATTCTCAGCTCCTTCTTTAACGAAGTAGTCAATTTCATACATGGAGTAGCAACTCGAGCCTCCCAGTTCTTCTAGTAATAGCTGTAGAAGGTCTGCTGTCTCAGTCCGAGAAAAAAATATGACATTTGGACGATCCAGTCCTTTGGCGTGACTATAAATTTCTCTAACGAACTTTTCTACTCTTTCCCAACCACTGATAATTTCTGCCTCGTCAAAAGCATCAAAGAAAAAGGAAACATTACCTTTATTAAGGTCTTCTATAACTTTGCTCAGTTGCAGTGCTCCAAAATAGTCAGCAATAGTACCGATAAATGTATTATCCCCCAAACTGATTTGAGATAAGTCCCAGTAATAAGCTTTCTTGTGATGAGTACAATATTTGGCAAAAGTAGTTTTACCCACGGCACCAGGAGCAGAAATAATCATAAAGGAACCATCATTATTCTCGATAGTTCTCAATTTAGGCTGGATAAAGGTAGGAGGTAGCTGAATTTGAAGAATAGCTGCTCCCTGTTTTTCCATTTTATAGTGGCTGTTAGAAGTCCAGATTCTCTGGATGACTGAACTGACCTCGATTAATTCCATGCTATGATTGGGTTTTAGTAAAAATAGCTCAATTTATACGTTAAACTTGGGTAGTAGCTTTTGGATAAATTGTCTTATCACCATTTGAATTGGTTGATAAAACAGGGCTGATGCTAAATACCCAATTTCGTGATTGCCTCAGGGAAGCTAAAATACAAAATGTAGCAGCACTGGCGAAAAGTTTTACTACGTTTTACCTTGCAAACCTAAGCAGTTCCGATTTTTTTACTCTGTGAGCTTTGGAGAGAGAAACAAGCCTACCTGATCGGAGCGACCAGTAGGCTTGAAAGCCTCCTATGAAGCTTTTATTACCAGGGCACTTGCCCCTTTTCATCAAAAAAGCCTCCCGTGGGGCCATCTTCGGGGAGGGTAGCCAGGCGTACAAAGACCTGAACTCCTTGCTGGGGGCTTCGGGGGCCGGTTTTGCCATTGAGGTCGGTGGCGCAGTAGCCAGGGTCAGCGGAGTTTATTTTGACCTGGGTGTCTTTTAGCTCGTGAGCAAAGATGATTGTGGCCGCGTTGAGGGCTGCTTTGGAGCTATTGTAGGCTAAGAGTTTGAAGGGATAATACTCATAATCGGGGTCGGTATTTTGTTGCAGAGAGCCGAGGCCGCTCGATACATTCACCACTCTGGCCTCGGGGGCTGCCTTCAATAAGGGCAGGAAGTGGTGGATCATGGCCACAGGGCCGAAGACATTGGTCTCGTAGGTTTGGCGAACCATGCCCGGGGGGACTTCGGCTACGGGCATTCCTAGCTCGGGCATGATCCCGGCGTTATTGATCAAGATATCCAGGCGACCAAATCTGGTTTCTACCTGTTGTTTGGCTTCCAGAATGGAGGCTTCTTGATTGACATCTAAGGGCAGAAACTCGACGCTCAATCCTGCTGCTTTGAGCGTTTGGGCGGCGGCTTCTCCTTTTCGAGGATCACGGGCACCCATCAGGACGAAGATGTTTTGCTGAGCCAATTGTCGGGCGGTCTCGAAACCCAGACCCTTGTTGGCTCCACTGATAAGGGCGATTTTTTGTTGAGAACTCATAGATACTGTTTTATTGAGTGAATGATCTCCGACGAATGGAGATTGCTAATGATACAAAGTTCTCAGATATGCTCTTGGGTCTTCTTGACAAAAGGCAAGAAATCAGGAGGCCAGAGTGATCTTGCGCCGGAGCCGGCTGAGGGTGCTATCGGTGATACCCAGGAAAGAAGCAATGTGTTTGAGGGGGACTTTCTCCATCAGTAAGGGATACTTTCGGATAAACTCTTCATACCTTTCCTCGGCGGAGCGGTGGACATTGGCAAGCAAGTATTTTTTGATGTCCACAATCAATTCTTCGTAGAGCATTCGGATGAAGGATTCCATCTTGGGGATCTTCTGGTAGCAATCCATCAAGTCTGAATAGCTTAGGTAAACCACGCGGGTATCGTCCAGACACTGCAAGTACTCCAGAGTAGGGCTTTGGGTTAGAAAGCTCATCACCTCGGTGATAAAATCGCCATCGGTAGTGAGCCAGTTGGTGATTTCTTGCCCAGTTCGGTCTATATTGAAAGTACGAACGAGGCCAGTGTCGATGAAGCCGATTTTGCGACAGATTTGCCCCTTGGCAAGGAAATACTCGTGCTTCGCGTATTGCTGATGCTGAACGATGGATTGAAGATAAGCGGTCTCTTCTGGATCGAGATTGATCTTTTGGGTGATTTTTTCTAAGAATAAATTCATCTTCTTTGCTAATTTAAGTTTTTATTGAATTTCTTCACCCCCTCTACGAAGATTCCTATCTTCGCAGGTTATACGAGCAAGATTCCTATCTTGATTATCAAGATAGGAATCTTGACCTTTGATGTGTGCTAAATTTGGAAACTTAGCACAGTTAGAGGGAGCTTGGGCAGCCCAAATGATGTCACTATTGTCCCAAAATTTTGTGAAATTAGGTTCCATAAAAGGCATTTTGCAGCCCAAAAGTAAACCTTAGACGACTTCTGTACAAAAGCGTATTTTACTTGAACCATTGGCGGTGAATAGAACTTCATACCAAGAAAAGAAAGAAACCATTGAAAAGAATGAAATCTTAAGTTCTTTAGAGCACCCTACCAAAGTTCGTTTACTCGCGGAAACTTTCTCTCAAAGCTCTAAAAACAATTATACAACAAGTGATTTTCAAGATATCTATCAAATGGTTTTTGACTTAGACCCAAAAATCAAAGCTGGTGATGTAAAACTACGAGATTGGCTATTCGTGCAAATAGGGGCGAATTTAAAAGATATTGATCTAGTAACCCGATGCCGGAAAGCCATTAAAAACAACCATTTGAAAAAAGAATTAGGCTATGTTGAGAAGAAACTGAGACTGTAATTCCAACGTACCCCAAGGGGACTAAAGGCGGTTCCCAAGGGGCTAAAGGGGGTTCCTAAGGGGATCGGCTAATGGTCAAACGAAGCTTATTCTAAATCTTTAATTTTCCATAGTTCAATGATTGCAGAGCACTTTAGATTGCCCTACCTCAAATTTTCCGATCCTAAAATTGAGAAATCCTATTGCTCACTATCGCTCAATTCCTAGTTTTTGCATACGCGATTCCAGCGTAGTAGGCTTGAGCTGTAGCCAGGCGGCGGCACCTTTGCGACCCCGGATGCGCCATTTGGTTTTCTCGAGAATCTGAAGAAGATAATGCCTCTCCAGGTCTTCCTGTTCTTTTTTGATTTGATCGGCAGTGAGTTCTTCCAAGGGAAGGGAAAAAGCGGGGGGCAAACTGGGCTCTTCGGGAGTAGCATACGCCGATAAGGGTTTGAAGACCAAAGGTTTGCCCTGCGCAAGGACGACCGCCTGCTCAATCGTATTTTGTAATTCCCTTACATTGCCCGGCCAGGGGTAGGTCTGCATTTTCTCCAAAGTACCCGGGGAGAATCCCGAGAAGGGATAGCCCAAGTTCTGGGAGAATTTTTGTCCAAAATGCTGAGCCAGTGCCTCGATGTCTTCTGGATGCTCTCGGAGGGGTTTGACGTAGATCGGAAAAGTGTTCAAGCGGTAGTACAAATCAGCGCGGAAAGTCTTTTCTTTGACAGAAAGTTCCAAGTTTCGGTTAGTAGCCGCAATCAAGCGAAAATCAGAGCGTTGGAGACGATTACTGCCTAGTCGCTCAAATTCTTTCTCTTGTAATACCCGCAAGAGCTTAGCCTGTAGCACTAGGGGAAGCTCTCCAATTTCGTCCAGAAAGATGGTACCCTCGTGCGCTAGCTCAAACTTGCCAACTCGAGCCTGAATCGCTCCCGTGAAGGCGCCTTTTTCATGGCCGAATAGCTCTGACTCGATAAGTTGTTCAGGCAAGGCAGCGCAATTTACTTTGATAAGAGGTTTATCGCGACGGGGGGACTGTTGGTGTAGGGCACGGGCTACGAGTTCTTTGCCTGTACCTGTTTCTCCTTGAATAAGCACGGTGGTCGTACCTCGGGCTACCTCCTTGATGCGCTGGTACAAGAATTTCATAAAAGTGCTATGGCCGATCATGTTTTCAAACCCATAGTTGAAATTAATTTCTTCCTGCAGATAATTTTTCTCCTGAGCCAGTTGCGCGTTTAAGTTTTCGATTTTCTGAAAAGCGAGCTGTTTTTCCAGAGCCAGCACGAGTGAGCTTTGTAATTTTTGGAGTAAATCCAGATGCCCGAGCTTGAAAGCCTGTGGTTGTCGGCTCAAAAAGGCGATAAGGCCCGGCTCGTCCTGCTCCAGCGTAAAGGGCAGCGCGCAGATAGACCGAATATGAAATTTATCCAAAAAGAGCTGAAACTGAGAAGGTGAAGCGGGAAGTTTCTCCGGGTCAAAGGAATGAATCTCTGGATTTTCTAGCAAATGGGCTGGCAAAAATTGCTTTTCTTTTAAATTCTTTTCAGGAACCTGTAGCAAAGCCGCCAAGTCTCGGTAGTCCAGAAGCCTATTTTCATCGTGAGAAATCTTTTCACATAAATAAAAAGAAGTCTCAGGGAGCGAAGGCAATGCCAAAAGCAACAGATGATGCGGAAATGGCTGAGCCAAGACTTGACTGAGACGGGTAAGTTTTTGTGGCCAGGCCTGAGAGATGTTCAGCTCATTAATCAGAGCTACCTCCAGGTCTTTGGCCTGTTCTTTTTGCCGCAGGGCTTCGTTGGCCATCACATTGCTCAGTGCCGTAGCCAATTGGTCGCTAATGGCCTGAAAAAAGGGATAGTCGGCTTCGGCGTAAGCGTTTTCTCGCTTGGCTCCAAAGATGAGGATACCAATCACTTCTCCCCCGCTGCGGAGCGACCCCGCGATAAACTGCCGTACGCCTGCCTCGGCCAAAACCTGAAAATGGGGAAAATCCGGGTAAAGGTCTTGCAGCATATCCATCGTAGACAGCAGGGGTTGCTCGGCGGCGATGATGGCTTCCATGGGAGAGCCCTCCAGCGCAAAGTCCTGACCGAATACCTCATTGCGAATGGCACTATCTATGACTCGATGCCCGAGCAGGAAGTGGGCTTGTTTTTTCTCCTGATCCAGTACAAATAAGCAGGCATCGTCGCAGGGAAAGAGGGGTTGAATATTTTGAAAGATCACTTCTAAGAGCTGATCTCGATCCCGTATCCGGGCGATAGCTGAGTTAATGCCCAGCAACAATTTCTTTTCTTTTTCTCTTCCCAAGGATTGCTCATAGGCCCAACGGTACATCGCCACCTCAATGGTAGATTTAAGCTCACGGGGGCGCACGGGTTTGGTCAGGTAGCCGTAGGGCAGGGTTTTCTTAGCTTGCTCGAGTATTTCATTTTCGGTATGGGAAGTCAGAAAAATGAAGGGGAGACGATATTGGTTCTTCAATCGCTTGGCAATTTCCAGGCCCTGATGTGCTCCGTGCAGCTCTATATCCAGCAAGGCCAAATCAAAATCCGATGCTTGGAGATGCGGTTCTAAGTCCTGCGGATGAGATACGAGAGCGGTGGTTTGGTAGCCCAAGGCTTCTAGCTGGAGACTGATGTCTTCGGCCAGGATCAGTTCATCCTCTACGATGAGGATGCGGTTTTTCTGGAGGACTTGCTCGGCCAGAGCGGCATTGTCTGGTTGGTCTTGGTGGTTCATAAGATAAATGCTCTTGAAGGATAGATGTAATGAGGGGCTGGGTTTATTTAATCCCTGCTGCCCCATCCGAGTGAAATGTCTGCTTTACCTACTAATCTCCAAAATTTTCGTGTTTTTTCCAGTCGGAAACCCCGAAATTTTCGTAGAAATTTCTTCTTTGAACTTCTTATCCAAAAAAGTTATTTGTAAAGCATTGGTTTTCAATTACCTAACTTTAGGTCTTCCTTTTGGCTCCCATTTGGTATTCTCATGATGGATAGAAAAGTGCTTAGGTAGCTATTTTTTAATTTAATCCATATCTCTATGAATACTCAGATGTTCAGCTCCGCTAAGATGACCGCCGCCTCGGCTTCTTCGAGTAGCCCCGAACTCAGCTTTGCAGGCTGGAGCTTTGGAAAGCTACGGGAAATCTATTTGCAAAAAGGTTATTACTCGTTGGCCGTTCGTCTGCCCCGGGCTAAGAAACTTAAACTAGATACCGACCAGCCAGTAATCAGTGCCGAATGGATATTTCTCAGCTTTTGCTTATCGCAGGGGCATCCCCTGCTCTCCGCCGCTCGGCCCTCGGCTTGGCTTCTACTCAGTTCTGATGCGGGTAGAAGCTCCTGGTTGTCAGCGGTATCCAGTAGGCTTAGGCTCTTTACGCTCCAAGATCCTACTTCTCAGCAACTCATGGGCACGCTGGTTCGGGAGATTCACCGCAGCAAAAAAATCAAGAGCCAATACATCGAGGCACTGGCACTGGCTATATGCCTCCGTGAAATGGCTCAGATGCAGCCACAGGCTCCGGTTGCTTCTGACACGCATGCGCCGCTTACACCTTTCAAGCTCCAACAGATCAAGGATCACATTGAGGCACATCTTGACCAGAAGCTCGAGCTCGAGGAGCTAAGCCAAATCGCCAACATGAGTCCCTCCTATTTCTCCCGGGCCTTCAAAGCGATGACGGGGCGTTCTCCCTTTCAATACATTCAGGACGAGCGAATGCAGCGGGCGCGTCGTTTGATTACAGAGACCAAGCAAGCCATCAATTTGATTTGTCTGGAAGTTGGCTTTGATAATCCGGCGCATTTTACGAATAGTTTTAAAAAGTACTTCGGAGTTTCTCCCAAAACTTATCGTAAAAACACTTAGACGCCTCCTGAGCTGGGTATAACCCTAATAGGCTGGCTCCAAGGCCAAGACTGCTGGAAAAACAATGCTTAGGATACAGCCCTGCCCAGGCTCAGATTTTATAGTCAATTTGCCCTGTAGCTGTGTGCTCAGATTCTTGATCAGTCCCAGTCCCAGAGAGTTGCTTTTCAAGGCTGACTCGCCTGCGAAGCCTACTCCATTGTCGGCAATACTCAGGCACAGCATGGGGGGTGCTTCGGAGTTTAGGAGAGAAAGTCTAACCCATACGCTGCCGGCTCTCCCCTCTGGAAAAGCATACTTCAAAGCATTGGTGATGGCTTCATTTACAATCAGGCCGAGCGGGATGATTTGCTGGGCATCAAGGTGGATATCTTCTGCTTCCAGCCTGAGGTCAATTGCTTGCTGAGGCGGGACAAGCAGATTGATCTCTTCTAAAAGATTTTCCAGATAAGGCTTGAGAGCAATGGGCTCGGAAGAAGAACGATGATAAAGTGCCTGGTGTAGCAGGCGGACGGCCTCTACCTGCCCACGATTGTTGGCCAGGATTTGCCGAATATTTTTGTCCTGGAGGCGGTTCATTTGCAGATTGAGCAGGCTGTAGAGTATGTTCAGATTATTTTTGGTGCGGTGCTGCATTTCTTCGTAGAGTGTTTCTTTCTGACGAAGAGTATCCTGAATTAAAGTCTTTTGTTGGAGAATTTCGTCCTGTTGTTGATTAAGGACTTTCTTTTGTGCCTTTAGCAAGATGTTATCACGGCGTTTTACCTGATATTGCCGATAGACGAGATAAGAGATCACCAATAAGGAAAGAGAAATTGCAATACTCAGGAGGAGCCAAAGATAGCTTTGCCGAGCCTGTAGTGCCTGCAATTTGGTCTCTTTCTCCAGTTCACTGATTCGTTTTTCCTTTTGGAGGCTTTGATACTTTAGTTCTAATTCATTGATTTTTTCATTCTTTTCTTGGTCGCTGAGTTGGGCAAATAATTGCTGGTATCGCTCTTGGTAGCGATAGGCAGAATCATAGCGTCCTTGCAGAGCGTAGGATTTGGCCAGAGTTTCGTAGGCTTCGGCCAGGTTGAGAGAAGCTTCTACCTGTTGAGCTATTTGCAAGCCTTTGTGGGCGTAGAAGAGGCTGGAGTCTGGATTTTGAAGCGCCTGATAGGTCTGGGCGATGTTGATGTAATAGCCACCGAGGTTGTAGAGATCATCCTTGAGTTGTTTACGAATTTGAACTGCCTTTTGAAAATGTTGGAGTGCCTGCTGGTAAGACTCTTTTCTTTTGTAAAGCAGGCCGAGGTTATTCAGGATGGCGGCCTGTGAGCTCAGGTTCTTTTGCTCGAGAGCGATTTGGTAAGCTTCCTCGAAGTACTGCTGCGCCTTAGGATAATCTTCACGGCGGTAGTAAATCAGGGCAATATTGTCCAAGACCATCCCTACCCCTGAGTGGTTGTCTATTTCCCGGCACTTTTCTAATGATTTTTCAAAATAAAGGAGGGCTTTATCGTCTTGTCCTTGTTTGCGAAATATATTTCCCAGCGCATTGGCCACTTTTGCTTCACCGTCTTTATTCTTTTGTTTTTCAAAAGCGTGCAGCGCCTTGTAATACCAGGTCGTGGCTTGTTCGTAATCGCCTTGGTAGTAGTAAGGAATGCCCATGGCATAATAGGCGTAGCCACTCAGGGCATCGAGCTGGCTCTCTTCAACGAGGCGGAGTGCTTTCTGGGCGTACAGGATGGCGGAATCAGGCTGTGTACGGCAATATGCACCCGAAATCCTCATGGTAATCACAGCCCGTAGAGAGTCATTATCGGCTGCTTGGTAGGTCTTTTGTAGCTTCTGGACAAAGGCCTTATCTTGAGCGCGACCACTAGAAATTACTCCCAGCAGGAAGGAAGCCCACAGTAATTTAAGAAAAAGATGCATAGTGATTAACTGGATTTTTTTTAAAAAAAATAAAAATTTCGGAAAAATCAAACCCCTCGCCAGCCTCATTGCCTGGAATGTAATCACTTGTTTCTCAAATAAAATTCTCCCTCCCCCCAGTGCAAAACTTTGTAATTAGCTCACTTGAAGCGTCGACCTACCCCCGTTTTTGGAATAAGCAGAACCTGAGTCCCTGCTTTGATATTTATTTTTAAACAAAAGAATATAAATATCACAAAAACTCGAAAGTTCTCCACTCGATTTCTCCCCAATTTTGTATTGTCCTCAGATGAATAAGACAATCTCATCTCAGACATTACCAAGGTTCATTTTTTTAATATTCATTCAAATTTCAAAAATTTGGTTCCTATGAAAAAGACAATTTTGCTCCTAGCCCTCGCTTTGTATAGCACGGGCGTATTTGCACAGTGGAAACAATATAATCCGAATCCCAATAATGATCCGGCCAATGCTTCTCAAGAACTGCTGAACCCAGAGAACCACGTGCTCCTGATGATCGACCACGAGAGCCAGATGGCCTTCGCCGTGGAGTCTCAGCCAATTGAAGAGTTACGTAACAATTCTGGTTTGATTTCTGGTACGGCCAAAATTTATAACATTGCCACCGTGATTACCACCGTAGCCGAGAAGTCTTTTAGCGGCCCGGTTTTCCCTGAAATTCGCGAGTATTTCCCAGATTCTAAGCAATATATAGATCGTACAACGATGAACTCTTGGGAAGATACGCGGGTGGTCAAAGCTGTGGGCGATTTCAATAAGAAAAAACTCGTAATTGCAGGGCTTTGGACAGAGGTCTGTGTGCTGACAGCCGCTCTCTCGGCCATGGAGGATGGCTATGAGGTGTATGCCATCACGGATGCTTCGGGCGGTATTTCTCAGGAAGCACACGATATGGCCATTACCCGAATGGTGCAAGCAGGTGTGAAGCCCGTTACTTCCCTGCAATATCTTCTGGAAATCCACCGCGATTGGGCACGCAGTGATATGTACGCCGATGTCTTGAAAATCTCCAAGAAATACGGAGGAGCCTATGGTTTAGGAATTGATTATATCAAAACCATGGGCGAATGGATGAAGGAAAGCAAGTAAGAACAAGGTGCATTGGCCCCCATTGACAAGGGGGCTAAGTGCTTATTTTTAGAAATTTTTTTGCAAAAAACCCTCTGCAATGTGAAAGCTTGGGCTCAGACTCTGATCCGATTCGGCTCCGAACCCATCTCAGAGAGGCAAGGAGCCGAATCACCATAAAGATTATCTCACATAACACCACTTGAAATGATGAAGAAACTAAGCCTAAATACACTAATCTGGTTGAGCCTGGTTTGGCTAAGCTTTGCCTGCTCACCCTCAGAAGGAACCGAAAACCAGGCCGAGGTTGCCGATATGATTATCCTCAATGCCAAGGTAGCTACCCTGAGCGGAGAAAGCCAGTTTGCCGAAGCCCTCGCTGTCAAAGAGGGTAAGTTCATCAAGGTAGGTAGCCAGGCCGAAGTAGAAGCCCTCCGAGGAGATAGTACGCAAGTGATTGATGCCCAAGGCAAAACCCTGATTCCTGGCCTCAATGACTCCCACACTCACCTCATCCGGGCTGGTCTCAATTACAATATGGAACTGCGCTGGGACGGCGTACGCTCCCTCGAACAAGCCCTCCAGATGCTCAAAGAACAAGCCGCCCGCACCCCCGAAGGCCAGTGGGTACGGGTAGTCGGGGGCTGGGGGCAATATCAGTTTGAAGAAAAACGCCTCCCCACGCTTGAAGAAATCAACGAAGCTGTACCCGATAAGCCCGTGTATATTCTCTATCTCTATTCTTTGGGATATTTGAATAAAAAAGGCTTAGAGGTGCTGGGCTACAATGCCAATACCACCTTCCCCGGTGGCGAAGTAGAACTCGGCGAAGACGGTAACCCCACAGGGCTGCTTGTAGCCAAGCCCAGTGCTCTGCTGCTCTACAAAACCCTAGTAGAACTGCCCAAGCTGAACCAAGAAGAACAGCTCAACTCTACCCTGCACTACTATCGGGAATTGAATCGCCTTGGTATCACCAGCGCCATTGATGCCGGAGGTGGAGGACAATATTATCCTAACAATTACGAAGTGGCCGAAACCCTCGCCAAACAAGGCAAACTCAGCGTACGGACGGCCTACTATCTCTTCGCTCAGGAAAAAGGCAAGGAAAAGGAATTCTTTGAAGAATGGACTAAGAAACTAGAGTTTGGTAAAAACCAGGCCATGTTCAAACCCAATGGCTACATCATGCACGGGGCAGGAGAAAACCTGACCTGGGCTGCCGCAGATTTTGAGAATTTCCTCGAGCCTCGCCCTGAACTCGGCGAAGATATGGAAGGAGAACTGGAACCCATCATAGAGATTCTGGCCAAAAACCAATGGGCCTTCCGTATCCACGCTACTTACAATGAAAGCATAGAACGCTTCCTGGATATTTTTGAAAAAGTAGACAAAAAGTATCCCTTCCTCAACGAAGTACGCTGGATCATTGACCACGCTGAAACCATCAACGACGAAAACCTACAACGTATCAAGGCCATGGGCGGCGGTATTGCCGTACAGGATCGGATGTTCTTCCAAGGTGAATACTTCGTAGAACGCTACGGAGCCGAGGCCGCCCGACGTAGCCCACCCATCCGTAAGATGCTCGATCTGGGTATTCCCGTAGGCTTTGGTACTGATGGCACGCGAGTATCTAGCTACAATGTCTGGCTAACACTTTATTGGGCCGTTACAGGCAAGACCTGGGGTGGTATGCAACTCTACGGCCAAGACAATCTGCTCAGCCGCGAAGAAGCTCTGCGCCTGCTCACCAACGGAAGTGCCTGGTTTTCTGGCGAAGAAAAACAGAAAGGACTTATCCAAAAGGGCTACTTTGCAGATTTTGCCCTGCTCTCAGAGGATTACTTTACCGTGCCTGAAGAGAAAATCAAAGATATCCACTCAGTACTGACCGTGGTAAACGGCGATATTGTCTACGCCGATCGAGATTTCCAATCCTATGATCCAGGAATTGCCGAGCCCATCCCGGCTTGGTCTCCGGTCAAATATTATGGAGGTTATCAGGATTAATTTTATGTAAGTAAATGCTAAACAGTCGCCGGTAATAGACTTCCATTGAAATACCCCTACGTGTTTTCAGGGTTCTGCCCTAAGGCTGGCAGAGCGAAACATTACATTCTTTATCAACAACATTTAACCTAAAATAAGATGGAAACAGCCACCAAAACCCTGTGGGTCATTGACCCCTCGCATTCTGAGATACACTTTAAAGTTAAACACATGATGGTTTCTACTGTAACAGGTGCTTTCCAAGAGTTTGAAGGGAGCCTTGAAACCGAAAATGAGGACTTTGAGAATGCTCAAATCCACTTTTCGGCACAGGTAGATAGCATTAACACCAATAATCAGCAGAGAGATCAACATCTAAAGTCTGATGACTTCTTCAACGCGGAGGAATTCCCTCAATTGACCTTTAAATCCAAATCTTTGAGCAAAACTCAGGATGACTGGTACGAATTGAAAGGCGACCTGACCATCCGCAACCAAACTCAGGAAGTAAGCCTCGAGGTAGAGCATCATGGGACAGCCTTAGACCCCTATGGGCAAATCAAGGCCGGTTTTGAGATCAGGGGCAAAATTAGCCGTAAGGCTTTCGGGCTAACATGGAACGCCGTAACCGAGGCTGGTCAAGTTGTGGTCAGTGATGAGGTACGTCTGGCTCTGAATGTACAATTAATTAAACAATAAGCCCGAGCAGAAGGGTCGGCTCCCTAGGGCTGCCCCTTCTCAGATTTGAAAATGACCAGACATGAAAAAGTTGCTCAAAAATCTGCTCTCCACCCAAGTCTCTGACGCTTATCTGGATAGCGCGCTGCTGTTTTTCCGGGCAGGCGCAGGGCTTGGTATGATTCATACCCACGGGATGAAAAAGGTGATAGATTTCCAAGCCGAGGTAGCCAGTATTCCTGACCCTCTGGGAATAGGCGGATATCCAAGTGCTGTGGTAGCGGTGCTAATTAATATTGTATGCGCGGGCTTGGTAGTGATGGGCTTTTTTACCCGCTTGAATGCTTTGTTGATTCTGGGATTGACCTTGATGGGCCTGCTGGTGGTACATGCAGCCGACCCTTGGCCGGTTAGAGATGTGCCTTATATGTATTCACTGGCCTTTGGTCTGATCCTCTTGCTGGGGGCGGGGCGCTACTCGCTAGATCAGCAGCTTTATCGACGATTAAACTAAGCTTACATTTAAAAAATCGAAAAATATTTGATCAAGCATCAAGATTTCCAAACTAGATAACACCATGAAAACGATTTATTTTTTTCTGATATTGGCCATCATTTCGGGTGCGGTCTTGCCGATCCAAGCTGGGCTGAATATGAAAATGGGCAGAGCAGTAGGCGATCCGGTTTATGCTGCGCTCATCTCCTTTGTAGTAGGCTCAGGGGGCCTTTTTATATATACTCTGCTTACTCGTGTAGATTTATCCCAGATCAATCAGGTTGGTTCACTACATTGGTCGGTCTGGACGGCGGGGCTGCTGGGGGCTTTTTATGTGGCGGCGGTCATTATTTTGGTGCCCAAGATCGGGGCCGCACTGACCTTCGGGCTGGTAGTGGCCGGGCAGTTGAGCTTATCTTTATTGCTAGATCATTATGGTCTGCTGGGTTTGCCTGTGCATACGCTGAATGGATTCCGAGTGCTTGGCATTGTACTTATCATTGCCGGGGTAGTTTTGATCAGAAATTTCTAAGCAATGAAAGCTATTATCTGCTTCTGGATACTCGTCTGGCTCGGGATGGGGGCTTTGCCTGTTCTAAGCCAAAATCAGGAAAATGCTTACCCTCGCTTTCAGTTTCTAAGAGCCCAAGAGGATTATCAGTTCTTATCCCAAAAGCAGACACGAAGCACCTGGGAGAAACTGAAATACATTCCTTTATCCAAAGATCGTTCGGACATTTATCTCAGCCTGGGCGGAGATATACGTACAGAAGCCCAGGCACTTATCAATGAAAATTGGAGCAGGGGTCAGGACAATATTGGTATCATTTACCAACGCTTTATGGCGCATACGGACTGGCATTTGAGCCAGAGCTTCCGAATCTTCGGGCAGCTCAAGAGCGGCTTTACCATCAATCGCAACGGGGAGCCAATCCCGCTGGACCAAGACCTGCTGGATGTACATCAGCTATTTGTAGAATTCAAATGGGGAGCTTCTCGCCTCCAAATTGGAAGAAAAGAGCTGTGGTATGGCTCCCGACGCCTGATTAGTATTCGGGAAGGAACCAACGTGCGGCAATCTTTTGACGGAGGGCGCTGGATTTGGGAAAAGCCCAACCATAGATTGGACGCGCTTTTTTATCTGTACAATCCTCAACGAACCGGAGCTTTTGACAATAACATCAACGACGAACGCAAGCTCTGGGGTCTGTACTATGTATGGAACGTGGCCCCTCAGCAGTCCTTGAATTTTGATTTTTATTACTTAGGGGTAGACAACCAAGAGCCATCTTTTGAGGCTGGAAGCCTACACGAAACCCGCCACTCGCTGGGTATCCGGCACTGGGGAAAAAGCGGAAATTTTTCTTACAATCACGAGGCAGTTTACCAATTTGGAAAATTCGGCCAGCAAGCTATTCGAGCTTGGACGGCCTCGATTGAGCTGTATTATGGCTTGCCTTCTCTTAGGCTGAAGCCCAAGCTTGGGCTAAAAGCCGAGGTCATCAGTGGAGACCAGAACGCGGAGGATGGCAAGCTGCAGACTTTTAACCCCCTCTATCCGCGTGGCGGGTACTTTGGCTTACTGGCTCTGATCGGGCCTGCCAATTTGATTGATCTGCATCCCTCTCTGAGCTTGGATTTGGGCAAAGGCTGGGAGTTGAATTTGGATTGGGACGCCTTCTGGCGCTACCGATCAGAAGATGGGATTTATTTCCCTTCGGGAAGATTAAATGTACCCAGTGGTGGCTTCAGATCACATTTCATCGGGCATCAGCTAGGGGGAGAGGTCGTGTGGGGTCTGAATCGTTTTCTGCAGTTAGAGGCTTCTTGTTTTTATTTTGTCCCCGGTGATTTTATCAAAGATACCACCGAGGGGGCGGATTTGTGGCAGATAGGCACTTCTATCAATTTTAAGTTTTGAATGCTCAGCAGCATTTGGATGCTTGTTTGACTTGAAAGCCCCCGATCTCAAGACCAAGCAGATGACTCGAGGCAGAGAAAAACTGTAAAAGATATGCTTTCTGGCAGATCAGATATTTCTTCTTATTTCGGTGTGTAGAGATACCGAATCTAACTGTAATCCAAAAATTAAATCTTTTTGAGCTCACTCAAAAGTTAACCTCCACCTCCACGGTCTGTCCCCCGACAGACCCTAGCTAAACCATCTACTTGAACCTCTTTTGTTGTGAGCGGTTCAGTGCTATCAGCAGACAGCCCACGAGTTGCTAAATAGGAAATAAATTGTGCTAATAACCTCTGGCTGGCTCTTTTGCTTTCTAATCATTGATATAATTATCTTTCAAAGATATTTAGTTAGCAATTTTCATCTTTGCTTTTATTTCCTCTACTAAAACCGAAGGAGACCGCTCGGAAATGCCTTCGTAGATCAATTCAATGTGGCTAAGTTCCGACTCTTTAAGCTCAAAACGTAGGCGTACCACGCGAGCCAGTTGGCTATCCGTGGCTCGCTTGCTGAGCAGTAGAGTGGTATCACCAGACTTGTCAGAAGAAAGAAAACTAATCTCTTCTTTTTTGATATAATCTTCTTGAACATTAGAGAGCTTAGATCGAGGGATGACGAAGCCCCGGTTACGCTTATAATCCACCAAGAGTAGGGTATCTTGGTTGAAGGCCAGGTTGAAACGATGACCTTCATCCTTGGGAAGAAATAAATGCTGAGGGTCTATCAATAACTGATCGCAAAGACCTTTGAGCCGAGCTTGAGCCAAGGCTCGCAAATCATTGCTGGTAGCCGGATTAGCGTAAACATAGATCAGAAAGAGCAAAAACCAACCGCCCACCAATATGGTCAAAGCCGCTCCTGAGAGAAGAATTTGCCCAAGGATTCCGCTTGGCCAGAGCCACCTCCATAAAAAGAACAGTCCGGTGGCAAAGCCCAGACCAATCAATAAATAGGGCAGGGCGAGCCGAAAGCTTTTATAAGAACGAATTTTTCGGCTTTGTTTTTTGTAAGAGAGAGGTTTGATGATTTCCATTTTTGTCTCCACAGCATGCTTTGAGTCAGCCATTGGCTCAGGAATTTTCTCAGAAAATGCCTGAAAAGTAAGTACAAAAAGCAGAGCCGGTAAGATGTGCATGAAGATAAACTTTTAGGCTAATTAAAATAAATAAAAAAGGCTATTCTGTTTCAAATTTAGGCCATCCTTTCTTCTGATGGGCATATTGTAAATAGGCCAACAGTTGCCTGCGGCTAATGCGTTGATTAAAGCGTTTGAAAACATCCGAAAGTTCGGCTCCACTCAGAGAGGCGTCTGACTGGGCTGCTAGCCAAGCCACAAAATCCTCTTCCTCTTCAAATTCTGCCTCTATAGTAGCCCCCACATACCCCCTCTGCGAAGATTCCTATCTTCGCAGGTTATACGAGCAAGATTCCTATCTTGATTTATGATTTGTGCTAAGTTTCCAAACTTAGCACAGGTTGGTAATCATCTTTGAAGTAAATCTATCCGTTAGCTGGTCTTGGAAGTTGCTTTGTACGCAATCCAAAGCTTGTTAGTGGGCTTGATCTAATTAAAGATAGTCAAAGTTTCTATCACGTCAAAAACTTTACTTAATCTGTGCCTGCACTTCTTCTGCCCTTACATTCATATGCCCGGCAAACTCTTGGACGTTGCCGAGGTTCGTATCCAAGAGATCAGGGATGATTCCCAGTTTGCCCATTTCCTCGAGGGGGAAGCAGCGCAGATTAATCCTGAGGACGAAAACCGAGCGGGTGAGTTTGGGATTTAGGTGTCGCCGAATTGTTCTTAGAGGTAAGCGTCATAAATCATCGAGTGGACTCTTGATTTTGGATTTTGATATATCTGTAATATGCGTATATACCTGAGTAGTTTTGAGGGAAGTATGCCCGAGAAGTTCTTGTACATAGCGGATGTCGGTACCGTTTTCTACCAAATGGGTGGCAAAACTGTGCCTGAGTATGTGCGGGCTCACTGGCCTTTGAATGCCTGCCTTTTGAGAGGTTTTCTTTACAATATTTTGAATACTTTTGGCCGAATACTGCTCTTTTGTCTGTCCGGCAAATAAGTACTTTCGGGGTTTGTATTCTTTGAAATAAGCTCTCAAATCACTCAGCAAAACAGGCGATAACATTACATTTCTGTCTTTTTGTCCTTTGCCATTTCTGATATGAATCAGCATATTTTCAGAATCGATATCTGTTATTTGAAGGTTCAAAACTTCGGAAAGACGCAGGCCTGCCCCATAGAGTAATTTTAATATACAGAGATGTTTCAGGTTATCAGTTGCCTCGAGCATTTTTTTGACTTCCTGCTGAGTGATGTACTTAGGTAAAGTACTTTTTTTTCTTTTAGGATACAGGTAAAACAGGTTAAGTTTCTTACCATAAATCAGCTCATAAAACTTAGCAATCGTACCCAGCATTTGTTTTTGATAGGCATCGCTAATTTTTTCAACTTTGAGTAAATGGGCTATGTAATTCTCTATATTTTTTTCGGAAACATCCTTTAGTTCATACTTTTCAAAGGCTTTGAGAAATTTAGCCAAACAGTTTCCGTACGTCTTGATTGTACTTTGGGCGTAGCGTTGTATGGAGAGCTTTTGCCTGAACTTTGAAACTAAATCCTGAATAACCAGATGCGACATTCGTAATACAATTTTTTTTATAGATATAAATATATGTCCTAGCGAGCTTAAAGGCAAGAAAATTGGGGATAAACAGAGTATTTTGCACAATTGGATAAACGAACCTTCTAAAGATAAAATAAACGAATGTCGTATATTCAGGTGTT
>CAZKBP010000061.1:0-19671 GCA_964551015.1 uncultured Cytophagaceae bacterium
CTCAGTCCAACCACGACAAGCTCACCCTCCGCGAAGAACTCGTCCAAAAAGTCCAGGCCATTAGCCTCAACCCTGGCTACCGCGTCGAGAGACTCCGAGAAGACATCCGTAATCTGCGCGACCAAGGTGCCCTTATTTCCACCCCCAAGGGCAAGAGCGGCTACAAACTCGTCACCAGCGAAGGCGACCTCATCAACTTCTTCAATCGTTACGCCGATACCATCCTGCCCATGCTCCGCCGTGTTCACATCGCCAACGACCTCATCCAGCGCGAGACAGTCGGCCAAGTCAACATTCTCGCCGATAACCAATTCGAGCTACTCTACCGCCTCGTCCAGGAAGCCCTCCTCAAGCACCCCCAAACGTCCTAAGCCAGATTTGGAAAATCTGGACGAATTCCCGATCAAACCAAGAAAATCCAACCCACCCCCAGTAACAAACCCTCTTTCTCGACACTTCCCCTCGGAGGCCATCCCGAAATAGCTTTGTTTTTCTAAAATATCTACTTAACTTTTGCTTTGAATCCATTAATTCAATATTTGCTATGAAAAAGCTCATACTCCTCACCCTTGCTTGGGTACTATCTTCAGGTTGGGTGATCGCCCAGAGCATTCCTCTCCATCCTAACCATACCGACGCCAAGGGCCAAAAACAGGGCCTCTGGACTTATCTCTATGATAGCGACTGGCAGCCCGTGAACGATACCAGTCAGACCGCCTACTATCGAGTCCTGACCTACCAGGATGGTAAGCCCACGGGTAAGGTGATAGATTACTACCGCAGTGGCCAAGTGCAGATGGTGGCAGATTCGGTCATTTCCGAAGATCCCAGCACCTATCAGGGAAAGGTGATTCGGTACCGAGCCGACGGGAGCCGGAAAGGCCTGCATCATTACGAACAGGGCAAAGTTGTGGAGGAGGTTTTTTACAACCGAGATGGGACGGTGGCTGAGGAAAACTGGCAATCCCTGAACCAAAAAGGAATGAAAGCTTACGAATCTGGGGATTACCCGAATGCACAGGTCTATCTAGAAAAAGCTAAAATCCAGGCCGAGAAGGAGTTTGGTCAGGAACACGCTAATTACGCCCTATCATGCCATAATCTGGCAATCTCCTACGAGACGCAAGGCTTATACGTGCAAGCCGAGCCTCTCTATCGGGAGGCCACCGATACCTATGCCAGGGTCTTGGGGAAGCAGCACCCCATGTATGCCTTTTGTTTGAATAGTTTGGCCGTCGTATACCAAAAACAAGGCCTGTATACTAAGGCGGAGCCTCTCTACCGAGAAGCCAAAGATATTTACGCGAAAACCATGGGCCAAGAACATCCCAATTACGCCAATTCCTTGAATAATTTGGCAGCCTTGTACCTCCGACAAGGTCAGCCTGCCCAGGCAGAACCTCTTTTGCTGGAAGCCAAAAATATCTACGAAAAAGCCAACGGTAAAGACCACATTGATTTTGCACGAGCCTGTAATAATTTAGCATATTTATACTCCGAGCAGAGCCGGTATGCTCAGGCGGAGCCCCTCTACCGAAAAGCCAAAGATATTTACGCGAAAGCCTTAGGCACAGACCACCCGGATTACGCCACCTCCTGCCATAACTTAGCCAAATTGTACCAGCGCCAGGGCCAATATGCCCAAGCAGAATCGCTCTACCAGGAAGCCAAATCCATCGAGGAAAAAGTCCTGAGTCAAAACAACCTGAATTATGAGCAATCCTGCCGTGATTTGGCCGACTTATACGATGAGCAAGGTCAGTATGACCGGGCGGAACCCCTCTACCGGAAATCCAGCCAAATCCTAATTTGGCAGACCGAAACCAACTTTAGCCACCTCTCTCAGGAGGAAAAAGGACAGTTTTTTAATACTTTTAAAAGTAATTTTGAAAGCTATAACTCCTTTACCCTCCGAGCTTACCAGCAAATCCCCTCTCTGACCGCCTGGCTCTATGACCTCCGCCTCGCGACCAAGGGCCTGCTCTTCCAATCTTCCCAGAAAACACGCCGCCGAATCTTAGCCAGTGGAGATAGCACTTTAATCGCCCAATTTCAGACTTGGCAAAACCAGCGCGAATACCTCGCCTACGTCTACACGCTCACCCAAGCTGAGAAAGAGCAGGAAGGCATCCGGCAGGATAGCTTAGAAGCCGCCGCCAATGCGCTAGAAAAAGAACTTTCCCGAAAATCGCAACTTTTTGCCCAAGCAACTGACACCACCCGCTACTCCTGGCGAGATGTCCAAAGCAAATTAAAACCCGGCCAAGCCGCCCTCGAGATCATCCGTACCCGTTATAAGAACCAAGAATGGACAGACTCCGTCCTCTACCTCGCCCTACTCGTGAAGCCCGATACGAAAGACCAACCCGAACTCATTGTCCTGCCCCACGGGAATGACCTCGAGGGCAAATACCTGGCAGCCTATCGCAATCGTATCCAAGCCCAAAGCGCTGATCCGCTCAGCTACCGTCAATATTGGCAAACCATCGCCAAGGCATTGGAGGGCACTCAGCAAGTCTACCTCTCCGCCGATGGGGTCTATCACCAAATCAATTTGAGTACCTTGCAAAATCCTGAAACGGGAAAATACCTTCTGGAAGAGATCGATGTCCAACTGTTGAGCAGCACCCGGCAAGTGACCCAGCCCCCTGGATCAATCGGCCAGACCCAGAATGCGCTGCTCCTAGGCCGGCCCGTCTATGATCTCGAGACCCATCAGCACCAGCAGGCAAGCCAAGACTACCAGACCGAAAGGGGCACTGATCGCGAGGGGCAAGTAGCTGGCTCCTATACGATCTCCGAAGAGATGGCTCGCACCAATTTCGCTGAGCTGCCCGGTACCGAGGGAGAGGTTAGACAAATCCACGAGGAGCTCCAGGCTCGGAACTGGCGCTCCGAACTTTACGTCGGAGAAAATGCCCTCGAAGAAGTCATCAAAGCTGCCCCCAGCCCCCGAGTCTTGCATATTGCCACCCACGGCCTCTTCTTTGCTGCACCCCGCACTGATCAAGAGCAGCCCTTCCAAAGTCCGCTTGCGCTCAACCCCATGCTCCGCTCGGGCCTGGCTCTGACTGGGGTCAATAGCTACGCCCAAAATACCGGGGCTTATTCCGCCCAGGTAGAAGACGGCCTCCTGACCGCCTACGAAGCCATGAACTTAGACCTGGACTCGACCGAACTCGTCGTCCTTTCTGCCTGCGAGACAGGCAAGGGCGAGGTGCAAAATGGGGAAGGCGTGTATGGCCTGCAGCGGGGCTTCCAGCAGGCGGGCGCAAAGGCGGTCTTGATGTCGCTTTGGAAAGTAGATGACGAGGCTACACAAAAGCTGATGAGCCGCTTCTATGCGTATTGGATTGGGAAAGGATTGTCTAAGCGGCTCGCTTTCGCGCAAGCACAATTGAGCTTGAAAAAAGCATATCCGCATCCTTACTATTGGGGAGCTTTTGTGCTGGTGGGGGAGTAATATCAAAGGGCTTAAAACGTATGGTATACATCCTGTTTTCCACTCACGCAAAAGTTGCCGAGTCGAGTTACCCAGTGAAACGGTATCCCGTCCCTGGGTGACTTCCACCACGAGTCCAAAGGTCACTCAGCGACTATTCCGGCATCACCACTCGTCACCCAGTGACTAGATGACCCCGTCACTGGATAACTTCCACCGCGTATTTATCAAGTTTTAAGAGCCTTTTCCATCCTGAGATCATAGCTGTAAAAAAATAAAGTTCATTTAATTGCGTAAATACGTATAGTTTGACTTGTGAAGACACAAGCCAAGGCATAAAATATTAAACTTCCACAAAGTTTAATTAGTATAAGATATTGAAGTCATACTTGTCTCACATTCTTTCAGCCATTTCCATAACCTAACAAAACTTATCGTTCTGTGAAAAAGCTACTAATTTTCTTAATTAGCTTTGGCCTTGCCATTGGTTTAGTACTAGGACAAAGCATCCCCTCAAATCCCAACTACACTGACCCTCAGGGATTCCGGCAGGGCAAATGGACTATCCTATACGATGCCGACTGGCATATCACTAACGATATCACCCAGATGGCCTACTACCGCCTGATTGAATACCAAGATGATAAACCTGTCGGAAAAGTGTACGATTATTACAGAAACGGAACCATACAATGGGAAGGCACCTTACTTGCCGACCGCCCCGAAGAGATTATGGATGGAGAGGCGACTTGGTATGATGAAGAGGGAAATCAGACTACTCAAAAATTTTTTCTTGGAGGTACGATAGTTAGCGAAGAGCATTCTTCTGGAATTTCTTGGGCAGCCCTTGACAGGGCAGCCATAGAAGCTTATCAAGCTGGGGACTACTCCGCTGCCCTCATTCGCTTTACTCAAGCCAAGTTGCAGGCCGAAAAGGAGTTTGGCAAAGAAAGTGCAAACTATGCCACCGCGAGTGATAATCTTGCTTTTTTTTACGATAATCAAGGTTCCTACTCCAAAGCCGAACCTTTATACCTAGAAGCCCTGAAAACTAGGGCTAGGGTCATAGGGAAAGACCATACTGACTATGTCAAGTCTTGTAATAATTTGGCAGGCTTATACGAAAAGCAGGGTAGAGATGCCGAAGCGGAACCTTTACTTCGGGAAGTCAGGGAAATCCGTGCCCGAGTTTTAGGTAAAGATGATCCCGAATACGCCAAGTCCTGTAATAATTTGGCCACATTGTATGGAAGGCAGGGTAAATATGCTGAGGCAGAACCATTGCTCAAGGAAACCAGAGAGATAGTTGCCCGGGTTTTAGGTAAAGATCATCCCGTTTATGTGTTCTCTTGTAATAATTTGGCCACCTTGTATGAGAATCAAGGCCAATACAAAGAAGCTGAACGTTTGTATATAGAAATTAAAGAAATTCAGGGTCAGGTTTTTGGTTTAGATCATCCCGAATACATAAGATCCTGCAATAACTTAGCTAAATGGTACGAAGAGCAAGGCAAAGATGCCGAAGCGGAGCCTCTGCTTTGGGAAATCAGGGAAATCTACGCCCGGGTTTTAGGCCGAGACCATCAAGATTATATAATCTCTTGTAATAATTTGGCCACATTGTACTCTAGACAAAATAGGTACGCTGAGGCTGAGCCATTGTATCAGGAAGTTAGGCAAATTCTTACCCAGATTTTAGGTCTGGAGCATTCCGATTATGCAATCTCTTGCAGTAATCTAGGCATATTGTACCAAAGGCAAGGTAAGTATGCCCAGGCAGAACCTCTACTGAAGGAAGCCCTAGCAATTGACAAAAAGGTCTTTGGCTTAGGCCATCCTGATTATGCAATCTCTTGTCATAATTTGGCAACGCTGTACCAAGATCAGGGCCGATTTTCCGAAGCGGAATTATTATTCCAAGAAGCCAAAAAAATGGGAATGTTCAAAAAAGTGTGTCAAAACTTAGCGAATACTTATCTTTAAAAAAACACACTGATGTCCAAAAAACAAGAAAAATACCGAATCAGCATTTGATTACGCTCAATTCAAGCAAGACACCATTTCGGGCTTACTCGAGGGTAAAAGTCTTTTAGGCCGCGAGGGCTTGCTCAAGGGGCTAATCAAGGATTTAGTGGAGGGGGCTTTGGATGGGGAACTGGATGCTCACCTGGAATCTCAAAAAGAATCGGGCAAGTCCAACCGCCGCCATGGTCGTACCCAGAAGCAATTACGCTCTCAGGTGGGCTCTATTTCCATTGAGCCGCCCCGCGACCGGGAGGGGGATTTTGATCCGATCTTGGTCAAGAAATGGGAACGTAATCTGGGCAGTGGTCTGGAGAATCAAGTACTGGAATTGTATAGTCTGGGCAACAGCTATGAGGATATCCAAAGCCATCTGCTGGAGATGTACGGGGTATCGCTGAGCAAGGGACAGTTGAGCGCGATCACAGACCGGGTTTGGTCTCGGGTGCAGGCTGGCGCGCGTTACAAACGCGTGCCTTTTCTTAGGTTCATTGGCGAGTGTTCCTGGGTGCGGGAGCGACAAAAAACAGTGGTAGAGCTGGAGCGGCACGCGTTACAAACGCGCGCCAGTTCGAGTGTCGGGGGATCTATGATGTATACACATTTTGTCACCCTGAAAGGGGCTTGTTTGAAGAACCGCCCGCTGGCTAAGCATAGGCATTTAGGGACTGCCAACAAGGGCACACGTTACAAACGTGCGCCAGTTTGGTTTCCCTAACTTAAACATATGAGATATGGTGAAATTTAAAGCTAGTTTAGTTGGTGTTCACGAAGATGAAGTTTTGACTATTGGTTTCTCTGATTCCGATGAACAGAACAACTGTGTCATAATACAGTATGAAGATTATCAAACTGAGCAAGATATAAATATGGGCTGGACAAAATACCATTTTGGCACTTGTGATGGTAGTATTGGTAATTATAAATGTATTGAATCGATCAAACTAGTTGGAAATGAATTATATATATACTTCAATGAGTTAGGTGTAGAAACATTCAGTGAAGATATTCTATTGATTGAATTACTTGAAAAAGACTTAAATGTAGTTAGGGAGTTATTTTTGAGAATATTTGGAGATGAGCCAAGTGTTAAGCTAACAATGTCTTAGCCCAAACTAGCGTGCGTTTGCAACGCGTGCCTTTTCTTCGGTTCACGGAGGCGAAGAGGGAGCAGAAATAAAAAGAGGAATCCTCTTATAAGCAAGAAATCAGAAGGAGATCACCCGTATCTTTGCAGGTTCTTTTCACTTTTCCAGCCATTCTTTAAAAGCAGCCACTTTCAAGCGACTCACCACGGCCTCATTTTCCAGAGATATTTTGAGTTGTAAGATGATCTTCCGGTTAAAATAAGGCTCAAAGGAGAGAATCGCCTCTCGGCTGACCAACATCTGGCGGTTGATCCGAAAAAACTTGGCCGGATCACACACGGACTCTATGTATTCCAGTTCTTTGAACAGGGGAAATTTTTCGCCCGCAAAAGTATACAAATAGACATTTTCATTTTCTACCCCGAACAGGGCAACTTCCTCAACCCTTTTCACCAGAGATTTTTCTCGATATTGGGTCAAAAAACTTTGTTGATATGATTTTGTCTCGTGAGCCTGGAAAATAACGGGAGCAAGACTTTTAGATTGTAGATTGGCCATCAGGCGTTTGTATTTTTGTAGCGCCCCGTGAATTTCTTCTTCCTTGAAAGGCTTCAGGAGGTAATCAATTCCATTGTTTTTGATGGCCTGTAAGGTATATTCATCATAAGCCGTGCAGAATATAACGGGCACATTCACGTCAATATGTTTGAATATCTCGAAGCTCTGGCCGTCTGCCAGTTGGATGTCAAAGAATAAGAGGTCTAAGTTTTTCTGGTATTTGCTCAGGTATTGCACTGCTTCTACCACGGATTCCAGCTTCTCGATGACCATGAAATCTTGATCCTGCTCTATGATTTCTTGCAGGAGGGAAGCCGTGTGAGTTTCGTCCTCGATGATTAGTACATTCATGGTCGAATCAGTTTTAATTTGACGGTAAATTGATCGGCGGTTTGCTCGGTAATCAGGCCTTCTTTTACATTCATGAGTTCGTATCTTTTCTGTAGTAATGCTAAACCAAAGCCAGAGGGATCGGACTTTGCGATTTTAGGCTGAATATTATTGCGCACCACAATATAAAGGTCATCCGTATGGCTGATCTCGATACACAAGGGCATTTTTGAAGTCATCGCATTATGCTTGAAGCAATTTTCCACTACAATCTGCAAGGCCAAAGTAGGCAGATGAAAGGCGTGCAGGGAAGGATCTACCTCTAGATTGACTTGAACGGCCTGCTCGTTTCTGCTTTTCATCAAAAATAAATAAGACTCCAATACCACCAGTTCTTCGGACAAAGGAAGCGTATGATTGTCATTATGTTTTAAAGTCTGCCGATAAAAATCAGATAAACTCAGGATAAATTTCTCGGAATTGGCGTGCTGCTGCCGCACCATGGATCGAAGCGTATTCAAGGAATTGAACAAGAAATGCGGATCAATTTGGGCGCGGAGTGCCTGCAGTTGCACCCGGTAATTCTCCGTTTGTATTTGTTCTTTCTCCAACAGGAGTTGGGAAATATTTTCTTGGGCTTTCAGCGCGTACTGTATCGTCAGAATCAGCAGTGAGGTAACGATAAGCCGGATCAGATGCAACCACTTGAAATTGAAATCAAGCTGCCAAAACAAGCATCCAACCAAGACGCCAAGACCCACCAAAGCCCAGATAATCAGCAGTTTATACTTTTTGCTCGAGAGATACCAGAGAATATTCCATAAAATATACAAAAAGACGGAGCCAAAGAACCACTGTTTGTAAAATCCGAAGCTATTGACTAAAATAGATTCCAACCCCGCATAAAAAGCCAGCCCGGGCAGAATAACGGCCAGAGCAATGGGTAGTAAAAAATTGATTCTTGATTTCAATCGCAACTCCTTGTTAAATTTGCCTCGAGCAAATTTAGCGTATTCATTTGTAATTTGTGGTGGGAGCAGTGCCATGCTGGTCGTGAGTTTAGCATATGAAGAGAAGCGATTATACAAGCATTCCGTCGGATAGCTCCAAAACCCGATCACTTTTCGCCGCAAACTCGTCATCGTGCGTCACCGCGATGATGGTTTGTCCTCTTTCGGCGGCCAGTTGCCGGAAAATATCAAAGACCACGTCTGTATTTTTAGAATCCAGATTTCCCGTAGGCTCATCTCCCATGATAATGGCGGGATCATTGATCAGGGCGCGGGCAATGGCTACTCTTTGCTGCTGCCCTCCTGATAGTTTATTGCTTTTTTTCAAGGCTTGTTCTCCTACGCCCAAAGTCTGGAGGTGCTTGTAGGCGGCTTCTTTGATCTCTTCTCTGGATTTCTTGCCTAGCTTGAGAGCCGGGAGCATCACGTTCTCTAGTGCCGTGAAATCTGGTAAGAGGTAGTGAAACTGGAATACAAAACCAATGTGAGCATTTCTAAAAGCCGCTAGTTGATTTTGGGATTTACCTGTAAGTGCATCTCCACGAATGACTAAATCGCCCGAGTAGTTGGTATCCATGGTGGAAAGCACGTAGAGCAGGGTTGATTTTCCCGAGCCAGACTTGCCCACCAAGGCCAGGAACTCCCCAGCCTGAACCTCGAAGGATAAGTCTTTCAAGACCTGAAATTTCTGAGGTTCATGGAAGTATTTACTAATATTTTTTGCGCTAAGTGCAATTGAATTTTTCATCCTCGTATGATTTCCACGGGGTCTACTTGGGAGGCTTTCTTGGCCGGCAAGTAACCCGCGATAAATGTTGTCATTAAACCAAATAGAAAAGCCATCGCGTAATTATGCGGTGCGTAACTCATGGGTAAGGTTTCCATACCCGCCACCTCAAAAGGTACCTGATTGACAATAACCGAGATCACGTAGCCCAAGATCATCCCCACGATGCCCCCGATCACGCCGATAATCACGGATTGAACCAAGAAAATTTGGATGATATCGGCTCCTTCAAAACCCATGGCTTTCAAAATGGCGATCTCTTTGATCTTCTCGTTCACCGTCATGTTCATGATATTATAGATGCCAAACCCAGCTACCAGCAAGATGGTGAGCGACACGGCCAGGGCGATGATATTGCGGAGTTCGCTTCCGGCCTCGAGTTGTCCGTTGGCTTCATTCCAAGATTCTACCTTATATTTTACCTTTGGGCTGAGGTCTTGGGCAAGCTGCCGAGCCTGGTTAAAGTCCTGTAGGTTGATTTGAATATCGGTAGCGTAGCTCTGGTTTTTTGAAATCAGTTGACGGGCGGTGCTGATACGCAAATAGGCACGGGTGTTGTCTATATCGCCCAAGGAAGTCTTAAAGAGCCCGATGACTTTGAAGTTTCGGCTGATCCCGTCAGAAGTCAAGACATTCACGGGGTCATTGATTGTGAGGCTGAGTCTTTTGGCCAAGCCTTCTCCTAAGATCAAGCCATCTCCTCGATTTTGGAGTGAATACCAGCTTCCCTCCACCATAAAGTCGGCGGTGCCGAAGAGTTTATGCTCATTGTGTACGTCCACACCCAGGAGTTGACCATTGACCTTGGTGGCACCATTGCGAAAAAACACACTGAGGCTCACCTGCGGGCTTAGTCCTGCAACTTGTTCCTCTTGCCGAACCATTTCTATGATGGGCACCGCATTTTTAATCCCTTCGGTGTATTGGATCACTTTGGGGTTACGGATATTGATTCGGGTATTCTCCTTGTATTTTAGTTTCAAAATATTAGAACGATCTTCGGGCAAATCATTGTAAATCCGGATGTGGGCCAAAGCGCTGAAGGCCAGTTCGTTTTGGATGTTGTTTACCCCGGTCATAAAGCCATTCATGAAGATATACGTGGAGATGCCAAAGGTCACGCTCAAAACAGCTACCATCACTTGTTTCAAGCGGGAAGTCAAATGCCCGAAAGCGACCTGCAAATTGGTGGTTTTGATCATAATTGTTTTTGTTTTTTGATGGCTTCGGAAGCATCCAAACCAGAGAGCACTTCTACCCATTCACCACTTCTGATGCCCACCTCGATCGGGATCAGTTTGCCGTCTTGGGTCATGACCGAATCTCCCTCCAGCAAGTAATCACGGGGAATGCTGAGTGTCTGGAGTTTTCGGTCAATGACGATATTGGCTTGTAATTGGGTATTGGCAAACAAAGTTTTCGTTCCTACAAACTGGGCTTCACAAATGAAGGATTGCTCGGCTTCATCAAAAGCTGGATAGATTTTGACTAATTTCGCCTCGATGGGGTGTTCTGGGTCGGTATTTAGAGCAACCAGTACTTCTTGCCCCACTTTGATCCGGTTGATGTCTTCCTCGGCGATATATAGCTTGGCCAAGGGTTTGCCCCCACCGATTTTGGCAATTGCTTCGCCTTTTCTTACTAATTCTCCCTGTTCTTTGTAAGTTTCCAGAACAATTCCCGAAAGGGTAGAAGAAAGAAAAAAGTCATCAGCATTTTCTCGTTGAATATTTAATTGACTCCGGGCGTTTTCGGTACTGAGGCGTTGCTGCTCGATTAGATCGCAGAGCGAGTTTTGTAGAACTTCCACCTGAAGTTTGGAATTCTTGTACTGATTATTGATTTGATCATAATCTACCCGCGAGACAGCTCCCGATTCAATCAGCCGCGCGTACCGTTCTAGATTTCGCTCATCTAAGGCTAATTGGGCTTGGGCTTGCTCGATTTGCAAGCGTAGTTGCGCCTGTTGGGGGGAATTCGGGTTCAGGCGTTGGCGAGAATCTTCGTAATTTACGCGGGCATTGGAAAGCTGTTCATTCACCACTTCATTGGATAATTGAAACAAAGGCATACCTTGCCGCACGGAATCTCCTTCTGCAACTTGACGCTTGACCAGATAACCCTCGGCGTTGGCTGTGACTAGATACTCATTTTCAAGTACAATGTGCCCACTGGCAAAGACGGCGTCGAGTATGTCTACCTTTGCGGGGCGGGTGGTTTCTTCGGAGCCACAGGAAGACAAGAACGCGATCATTAAGGGAAAATAAATAGAATGGAAGAATGATTTTTTCATGATTATTTGATTCTAGGGATAATTTGGCTGTAATAATGATACGTATCTAGCAAAGTATTGAGAAAAGAGTTTTCCGCTTGAAGATAATCTTCAAATACACTCAGATAGCGATCTAGGCTCACGAGTCCCTCCTGATATTGCTGGTAAGTGAGTTCGCTATTCTCTTGGTAAAGTTCGAGGGCATCCTTGGCTAAATCCGTGTTTTGCAAGCTAGCCTGATAATCCAGGATCAATTGGCTATCGGCCAAGTCTGAAAGATTGCGTTGGTTTTGCAAGTCATTTTGCGTTCGCTCGAGTTCTATTTTACTGGCTTTGATTTTATTCTTGTTGGAGAATCCCGTGAAGATAGGAATGCTCAGATTAACGCCGACGTAGCGGTAGCCATTCCAAGCGTCATCTCCAAAATCCAGCCCGAAATCATCTCGGAATTGCTGCCATCCAAGATAAGCGTTGAGAGAAAGTTTAGGAATCAAGGCCGATTTTTGTAGCTTGACCTGTGTTTCTGCTTGTCGTTTCTCTACTTCCGCCAGTGTAATCTCCTGATTCAAGGAGAATTGATCTAGGGCATATATTTCGGGAAGATCCGTACGCGGTTCTTCCTCGAGCAGGAGTGCCGCTTCGGGTGGATAAGCGAGCAGCTTTTTCAGCTCATTTTCATTTTGTGCATAGAACTGCTTTCCGCTATTCAGGTTTTGTTTGATTGTCACCACATTGATTCGTGCCTGATTGTAGGTCAAGGCATTGACGAGTCCTTGCTCATAGCGTTGCTGGACGAGCTTCAAAGTGCTATCGGCCACCTGAAGATCCTTTTCCCATAATGACACGGAGCTTTTGGCGACTAAGGCAGCATAATAATACAGCGCGGTTTGCTGATCTAATAATTCTACAAAAGCACTGGTCTGAATATCGGTTAGTTCCACGTCTAGTTCGGCCATTTTCTTGTTGAGGACAGCTTGCCGATCTAAGATACTCTTATTGATACTAATCCCAGCGTTGTAGGTATATTCTTGTCCAAACTGGGCATTCACGGTAGTGCCCGGCTGTCCGAATATTTCTCCGGGTAGAGGCGTGGTCGCTAAGGCTAGATTTTTTTGTCCATCAATGTTACCTGTGATGCTAGGAAGGCGATACGATTTAGCACGTTTTAGCTCTATCTCCATCTTTTCTTGATTGAGATAATAGCTTTGTAAGTCGGGATTTTTGCTACAAACTAGCTTTTGTAATTGGGTGAAGGAGTGGATCACGAGCGTCTGATCTTTTTCCTGTGCTTTTGATAGATACACGTTGATTACTAATAAATATAATAGCAACTGAATTCTGAAAGTCCCTTTGACAACCTTTAATAGGCGGTTGATTGAATGTTTCATGATTTTAGTCTAATTTTTCTTGGCGTTCAAGATGATTTGTAGCGTCAGCGTGGTGGTAAAACCGCCGGGAGATTCTATGCCACCGATGTTGTTAGATCTATTAGATGCTTGTAGATATCCCATGTTCAAATCCATCATAAAACCAAGGGAGAAGCGATGTGATATTCCGCCCACTAAGTTAGCATAGCCGTAGCTTTCGCTCCTTTCCTCAATATCCTGCGGTGATCCTTGTGCCAAGGTGAAAGTACCACTAGCTCCCTTGGCAATGGCGCGAATGCTTCCGAGCTTGAGGCCCACATAAGGTCGGGTAAACGGCCAAGGCTCAAAGAAGTACTTGGCTCCTAAGCCTAAGTTCATCATCAGTCCTCCATTACCACTGCCTTCCACTTGGATACCGTTGGCACCGCCAATACTTACTGTGCCTACTTCTTGCTGTCGAGGTAAAAACAGCAGGTCTATGCTAAAAAGCCCTTGCAAACGCGGTGTGATAAAGTAGCCTACTTCAAGTCCGTAGAAGGATCGGCTTCTGGTAAAATCGGCAAAAGTAACGGTATCCAATCTAGAGGCTTGATTATCTCCCGTGATAAAACGCTGACCATAAGAGAATCCTAGACTCCAGCGTTTCGCGTAAACTCGCCGGAGAGAATCTTTGAGGATCGGTTCCTGTTCGCGGGCAGCGGTGGCTTTTCGGGCTTCGGAGAAGAGTTCAGGCATTTTCACCTGAGCCTGGGTTGCGGTATATATCGAGATCAACCCGATCATCAGTAATGTCTTTCGCATGAGAACGATGATTTAGATCCTTTTCCAGATTCGAGTGCCACTGATCAACCCGTACTTGGCCTTCAATTGTAAGGTGTTTTTATCTTTCAGGGTGAGGGTGGCAGAGAGTGTTTTGCCCTTTTCGGGCTGGTAAATGGTGCCGCAGCAATACTTGCTATCACTCTTTTTCTCAAGGTTTTTTAGGACTACGATTTTTTTCCCGTGGGCTTGGATTTTTTCATTTTGCTTGGGATCATCCGAGGCCACCACCTGACCAAAGTACTTCCCGTTTTCTTGGAAGATCAAGAGTGTGATTCCTTTTTCAGTGTCTTTCCACTTGCCTTCAATTCCAGTTTGTGCTTGTACCGAACCAAGCCCCAGGCCTAGGCAAATAAAGCTTGCCACGATGAAGATCCTGTAGGTGTTTTTGGTCAATCTGCTATTCTTGTCCATAAGGAAGCTATTTGATACGGAATGATTAAGAGTTTGATTAATAATGGGTTATTCTATCGTTCTGGTAAAATTAACGGACTGGACTGCATCCAGAAACCCAAATGACAGTGAGTTGAACAAGATAAAAGGTGAATTGAACTGCGACCCGCTGAGGATATAAATTAGCTCCTGAGAAGAAACTGAGCCGAGCAGGATACCTGAACAGAAATGACATCAACACGATCGACAAAATCCAAGTATGAACATACCAGATAAAAATACAGCATTTCCCTTACCTCATTACGGCCGACTGTGCTTTCTCAAAAACATCGTGAAGAACCCTCAGATTATCGTGGGGGACTATACTTATTATGACGATTTTGAAGATGTAGCCAACTTTGAAAAGAATGTGAAATACTTATTTGATTTCATCGGTGATCAATTGATTATCGGGAAATTCTGTATGATCGCTTCGGATGTAACCTTTATTATGAATGGAGCCAATCATTTGCAGGAAGCGATTACTACTTTTCCATTTGCCACTATTGACAGCATAAAAACGCAACTCTAGTGTTTTATCCGTCCACAAAGGACATCCCAAATTTACCCGAAACTACAGTTTCGGGTCTAAGCTTACAATTCGTGAATTAAAGCCTGGAAAGGTTTCAGGATCACAATATTCCCCTCTGTCTCTAATTTTGGGTAATTATTAATCATCAACTTGCCTAGTGTGATATCTGGAGGCAGTTTAAAACGAACTTCTTCTTCCGAAAAATTCAAAATCACGAGCATTTGCTGATCTTCCAAAGTACGGGTGTAAGCATAAACCTGTTCGTGCTCAGGAGCGATCAATTCATAAGCGCCATAAACCATCACGGGATAATCTTGGCGAAACTTAGTCATTTGCCGGAAATAATTCAAGACCGAATTGGGATCTTTGTCCTGAGCGACCACATTGATCTCCTCGTGATTGGGATGGACGGGTATCCAAGGCTCACTCTCCGAGAAGCCCGCGTACTGGCCGGAGTCCCATTGCATGGGCGTACGGGCATTATCTCTGGACAAAAAGCGTAATTTAGCCATGTAAGCTTCCACATCGCCACCCTCGCTCACTACTTTTTGATAGCCATTGCGAGCAGCAATATCCTGATAATCTTCAATCTTCTCGAAGCCCATGTTGGTCATTCCCAGTTCATCACCAAAATAGCAGTAAGGCGTACCTCGCATACTGAGGATAAAAGTGTTAAGCATTTTGGCAGAAGCTTCTCGGAACTCCGGGCTATCATTGCCAAATTTGCTCACCATACGCGGTACATCGTGATTGGCGAGAAAGATAGAAACCCAACCCTTTTCGGCAAAAGCACTGTCCCAGCGGGTATATACGCGTTTGAAATCTTGCAAATCGTAGCCATCCAAGCTATTGCCAATGTCCATTCCCTCGAAGTGATAGACCATATTCAATTCTTTACGGGCAGGGTCTACCAAAGACATGGCGTCCTCAAAAGTACTACCGGCGCCCTCGGCCACGGTCATCACATCATACTGACTGATCACCTCCTTGTTCATTTCCTGAATATACTTGTGCAGATTCGGCCCCATACCGTAGTATTGGATGATGTCTTCCTCGTAGCCTTCGGGCAGTTTGGGAAAGGTTGTGTCCTTGGAAATATACTGGAAAGCATCCATCCGAAAGCCATCAATGCCCTTATCCAACCAAAAACGCATAATCTCATAGACTTCTTCTCGTAGTTCAGGGTTTTCCCAATTCAAATCAGGCTGTTTTTCGGAAAAATAATGCAAGTAATAAGCATCCGTGAGCGAGTCATACTCCCAAGCGTCATTATTTACATCAAAAAAACTATAGCGCGGATTGGGTTCACCCTGCTCTGCCTCCCACCAATGGTAATAATCCCGATAGGGGCTATCCTTGGCACTGCGTGATTTCTGAAACCACTCGTGTTCATCGCTGCTATGATTAACTACTAAATCCATGATGAGCTTTATGTCGCGCTCGTGAAAGCCCGCGAGCATCTCGTCAAATTCTTCCATCGTGCCAAATTCCTGCATGATATCACGGTAGTCGCTAATATCATAGCCATTGTCATCGTTGGGAGAGCTATAAATAGGATTGAGCCAAACCGCCGTGACGCCCAGGCTTTGGATATAATCTAGTTTTTGGATAATGCCTCTCAGGTCGCCCACGCCGTCCCCGTCAGAATCTTTAAAACTACGGGGGTAGATTTGGTAGACGATGGCTTCTTTCCACCAAACACGGTCTGAGGAGGCATCTTCTTGAGAAGTTTCTTGGTTTTCAGAAGTTTGTTCTTGACAACCTAGAACTAAAAGTAGCGGGATTAGGTATAAAAATATTTTCACGGTTAGCAGTTTTTTGAGATAAGAGATTTTTGAAACACGAATATAGAAATTGTGTAGGTTTTTCCTCTTAGAGTGCTAATTATTTGTGATAAATTCGTGAAAAAATGGTCTTAAAATATTGGAGAATTCTCCCAAAACTGACAAAAATCATAGGATAACCTGAGCACTTTTGGTTCTTTTGCTCAAGTTCCAAAGAAAAAAAAGCTAAATATGCCTAACGAGAATCAAAGTAAGAAACATTGGACACGCAAACTACAGGAGAAATGGGGTTTGCAAAGTGTGATGCAAGTCATTTTAGTACTCATCGTATTCAGCCTCGCAGGAAGTACGGCCGTCATGTTGCGAAAAACCTTCTTCGGGTGGATGGGCTTTACGGCTGATACTAGTTTTTGGATCAAGACCGTAGCCTACATTTTATTCCTTTTTCCGGCTTACCAGATTTTACTCTTAGCCTATGGCTTTTTGTTAGGTCAGTTTGAGTTTTTCTGGAGAAAAGAAGTAAGAATGATCTCGGCCATCCGAAATCGCCTCAGCCTCTAAGGTAGGCTTTCTGCACATTAGATTTCCCAACTTACAAGAAACCTCCCATGCCCAGGTCATTGCCCCTTTCTGAAATAAATGAAGCGCAAAAATCGCAGGCTCAATCGCCACAAATTTGCTATCACTGTGGTGATTCCTGTGAAGACAAGCCCATTCGTTGGCAAGACAAAGTTTTCTGCTGCAATGGTTGCCAAACCGTCTATGAAATTCTAGCCGAAAACGATCTCTGCACTTACTATAACTTAGAGCAAAACCCGGGCATCAAGCTCAAAAATCGTGATTTTGGGGACAAATTTGCTTTTCTGGATAATGCCGAAATTGCTCATAACCTACTGAGCTTTGCCGAAGGAGATACGCACAAAGTAACGCTCTTTTTGCCCACCATTCATTGTAGCTCTTGTATCTGGTTGCTAGAAAATCTTTATCGCTTGCGAGAAGGCATTACCTACACGCGGGTCAATTTCATGCGCAAGGAAATGACGGTAACTTTTAACCCCAATCAAATTTCCTTTCGGGAATTGGCCGAATTGCTGACTACCCTCGGCTACGAACCCCAAATCAACCTCCAAGACCTTAACGAGAAAAAACGCCGAGCAGATTACAGAAGCCTTTTCTATAAAATTGGAGTCACCGGTTTTTGCTTCGGCAATATTATGCTCCTCAGCTTCCCTGATTACTTGGCTCTGGAAGACTGGGTAGACCAAGGGCACAAATATTTCTTCGGCTATCTCAATATTTTGTTGGCCTTACCGGTGTTTTTCTACGCCAGTGCCGATTATTTCAAATCAGCTTTCAAATCACTCCGAGCAGGCGCCATCAATCTGGATGTGCCGATTTCGCTGGGAATTATCGCCCTTTTTGGTAGAAGCCTCTACGAAATTATCACGATGACGGGAGCGGGTTACATGGATTCACTGGCGGGGCTGTTATTCTTTTTGCTAGTAGGCAAATGGTTTCAAGATCGTACCTACGAAAGTCTTTCCTTCGAGCGAGATTATCAGTCCTACTTCCCCTTGGCCGTAAAAGTAAAAGACCCCAAAACCGAAGGAACTTTTATCAAAAAAGTTACCTCCCTAGAAAAAAACGACTTGATGTTGATCCGCAACCGCGAGCTAATTCCAACTGACAGTATCTTGGTGAGTGAGAAAGCCTACATTGATTATAGCTTCGTAACGGGCGAAGCAGACCCCATTGAAAAGATTCAAGGCGACTACATCTACGCGGGAGGACGCCAGGTGGGCAGTAGTATAGAGCTAGCAGTGCAAAAGGAAGTTTCCCAAAGCTACCTGACTCAGCTCTGGAACAGTGAGGTTTTTACCAAAACTCAAGACGAAAAAATGAGTTCGCTGGTAGCTAAGGTGAGTAAATACTTCACCTATGCGACTTTGAGTATTGCTTTTGGAGCCGCCTTGTTCTGGTACTGGATGGATGCCAGTGTTATGTGGAATGCTTTTACGGCTGTACTGATCGTGGCTTGTCCCTGCGCTCTAGCACTTTCTATGCCCTATGCTTTGGGAAATACCATGCGTATCTTCGGTAGAAATCGCTTTTATTTGAAAAATAGCAGCGTAGTGGGTTTGATGGCTGAAATTGATCATCTCGTTTTTGACAAAACCGGAACAATTACCTCTCAGGAGGGAGCAGAAATCCATTATCAAGGTAAAACCCTCAGCGATCAGGAGAAAATATGGATCAAATCCTTGGCACAGCATTCTACGCATCCCCTGAGTAAAAAGCTGGCCGCCAGCCTTCCGGAAGTGGATGCGCTCAAAACTGATTATTACAAAGAAATCGAGGGCAAAGGAATCTACGGACGTATTCAGGGAGCGAGTATCAAAATCGGCTCTGCCGAGTTTACAGAATCTTGGGATTGTGCCCAAGATTTGGACGTGTCCAACTTGCAATCGCTGGTATTTGTGCATATTGATGGAGCGTGCAAAGGTTATTTTAGCATTCAAAATCAATATCGCTCAGGTTTTTCCGAATTGATCCAAGATTTGAAAAATCATTATCAGACCTCATTAGTAACGGGCGATAATGATGCTGAAAAAAAGCGTCTAAGCACTTTTTTTGGAGACGAGAGCCAACTTAGATTCCAGCAAAAACCCAAAGATAAACTGGAGTTTATTCAGAGTCTGCAGCGCAAACCCAAGCGTGTGCTCATGCTGGGAGATGGACTGAATGATGCTGGAGCCTTGCAACAAAGCGATGTGGGCATTGCTATTACCGAGGACACGACTTCTTTTTCTCCCGCTTGCGATGCCATCTTGGATGCGGCAAATTTTCACCGATTGCCTAAGTTTTTACATTTTGCCAAGACCTCAATCCGAGTAGTGCGGGCGAGCTTCCTATTATCCTTCTTATACAACCTATTCGGCGTAGCTTTTGCCGTGAGTGGCAATTTGTCGCCAGTTTTGGCAGCGGTCTTGATGCCTATGAGTTCTATCACCGTGGTTGCTTTCGTGGTACTGATGACCAACTGGCTAGCAAAACGACAAGGCTTGCTTGAGTCGCCAAGGCATCGCTTGGTGCATTGATTTGGTTAGAGGTGGCAGATTTTGCGTATGCTGACTCCAGTAAAAAACCGATCATTAATTGCTTCTTAACATCACTCCAGCACCAGAAGTATACTAAATAGATACAAAATAGGCTTTTCCAGCGTCTCAT
>CAZKBP010000062.1:0-6839 GCA_964551015.1 uncultured Cytophagaceae bacterium
AGAAATTAAAAATAAAAGATTGGTTTTCAGAGGTTTGTGAAATATTTCTGATTGAAAATATTATAAATACTAATATTTGATAATAAAATACACAACTGTAAATTCTCAACGGAGAAAATTTTTAAAAAGAAATTCTCTGAGAATTTTATTTAAAACCACTTAATTTTTTATTAAACTCAAATTTTTTTTCATTATGAAAACAGCACAAATTATCCTATTCTCATCTATTTTGTTGAGCATTTTAGTAGCATGTGATCCAACTCCCAATCGTGAAAATACCACCGAAGTGGCTGAAGAGCAGAACGAAGAAATGCTAGAAGACACACCCAATGAGGATCAAGCCGAAGATGAAGCTGAATTTTTAGTACAATATGCCAGCGCCAATCTGATGATGGTACAGATGAGCGAAATGGCTGCACAGCAGGCTACTAGCCCCGACGTGAAATCTTTTGCCCAAGAGGTAAAAAATAATCACCAGGGAACTTTAGACGAAATCACGTCTCTGGCCAACAACAAAAACTACACGATCCCTAATGCACCCGGCGATGCCGAACAAAGAAAAATCGATCAACTCAGAGATTACGAAGGTATTGACTTTGACGAGGCTTATCTAGGATACGTAGAAGAGATGCACGAGAACTATCAAGACGAATTGAAGGCTGCCGCTGAAAATGAATTCAGTGCCGATATAAAAACTTTTGCGGACAATTCGCTGACTCAATTAAAAACCATGCACCAGAAAACTAAAAGCATGGCCGAGGTACTAGAGCAGACAGAAGAAGCTATGGAAGAGTAAAAACCCCAGCCCTGAGATTGCGTTGTGTTCACTCAATCTAAGCTACTACTCGCAAGGGTAGTAGTTTTTTTTGTTATCAGCTTAAAAGCCAGAAAAAGATCAAAAACCATTTTAGAAACCTGAAATTGGTAGTTTATTATTCAATAGATGAGAAGCCCATCGGGATTAAAACTCCCCAATCCAAGGCAGCATATGTACAAGGTTTTCTACAAATCACACAGAAGTAATAATAGTAAAATATTGAAAATCAACAACTTATTCGCTTGGTACAAATATTTCAAGTACATAAGTATATTAATAATTTTTTCACTTAAATAAATCACTTAGGAATATGCTACGATTAGTTTTAATTTTTTTGGTAGGAGCTTTATTGTTTGCCGTTTTAGGTTTTGGCGGAATAGCTGCTGGTTTTGCTGAAATTGCTGAACTACTGTTCTACGTTTTTCTCGTATTGTTCATAGGGGCATTGGTCGTCAAATTCGTCAGGAGAGTTTGACCCTGTCTATTGTAAAAGCTGAGTTTATATACAATTTAAGCTTCCTCGCCCTTTGTAAGACGTGAGGAAGCTTTTTTAGTAACTGCTTATTACCAGAGGCAGATAGATCTACTCATCTCTTTTCTCTTTTCAGAGAATTTGTTCTAAAAATTTTCTTTGTATCTCTCTAATTGTCGTTGGAGTTTGTCATTTACATCATTCAGTGCTTCCAAGAAAGATTCTCCCTGCGCTCCTGCAAATAAGTCTTCACCGGGCAAAAAAATGCGCATTTCCAGTAGTTTGTCGGGATGGTCAGAGGTGATTTTCATATAAACGTCTGCTCCGGTGATTTTCGAGAATCGCTTTTGGAGATTGTTTATTTTCTGATTGATCTGTTCTATTAGATGTTCGGAGGCAGTAAAGTCGATTGCTTGAATGTCAATTTTCATGAAAAATAGTATATGTTATATAATTTAGGGACGAGGCTTTACGCCCGGCCTGATTCGGATAAAATTCATACTCAAATTCCGTAAGCTATCAACGAGGCAAGAGCAGTCATGGCACAGAAGATAATAAATATCATGATCGTTTTGATGATTCCTGCTGGTACGTGTTCATTCCCTTGAGGAAGACGATCGGGTAGTTGCTGTTCATGGTCTGAAGTATACCGTGAGTTTGTCTCTCTGGGTTTCTCGAGTGATGAAGGCGGATTAACTTTGCTCATAGCCATGTAAATAGTTAAAAAATGTATCTTCACATTTGGTCAAGTTTACCAATTAAAATAAATATGCCAAGCCGTGAAACTGACGATAAAATAATATAAGATGCTGATAATTAAATAGTTGAGAAAAGCAAATTTGCCTTGGAAAAAGTGCTTTAGATGGCGAATGGGTAATTAGTTCTACAGCCTAGGGGAAAGCATTTCCTATTGATTTTGAATCCTAGCGCAAGAGTTGCTTTGGTGACGAACTAGATAAATTTTCAGGGATAAGATAGGCAAATTTTGTATATTCAGACAGTAATCCAAAATGCCCACAACCTTGGCCTGTCCCTAGTTGAGTGTCAAATTGATAGAAATCATGAACAAGTTAAAATCAGAAATCGAAAGATTATCCAACGGAACCGAATCCCAAATAAGTGAGATTTATGGTCATTTGACTTTGACCATTCTCGAAAAGGGCGATTTTTTACTAAAACAGGGGCACATCTGCAACCAATATTTCTTGGTAGAAAGTGGAACTTTGCGACTTTATTACTGGAAAGACGATAAGGAGTTTACCGTTTGGCTCGGTACAGAAGGGCAAATATTCACAGAATTAGACAGTTATCTTAACCAAAAACCTGCCTTAGTCTCGATTGAGAGTTTAGAAAAAAGCCTCGTTTATCGTATCCGAAAAGAAAAAAGTGAGCAATTAGCCGCTAAATCTGTTGCCTACAATACATTATTAAGAAGGACAGTTGAAGAAGCCTTCGCTAATATGTCTCGCAACATCATTTCTTTCCAAAGCGAAGATGCTACGGAGCGTTATCGTAGAATAGAAGCAGAAAAGAACTGGCTGGGAAAATATCCTCTAAAGTACATTTCTAGTTTTATCGGCGTTACACAGAGTTCACTGAGCCGGCTTAGGGCGAAGAAAAAGTAATTATTTGCCATAGGGCAAAAAAATACCAATGGGCTTGCCTTAGTTTTGTGAAAATGTAAAACAAAACATAAAACTATGATAACGACAATCTTATTGGCCATCGCCCTTGGGTTTCTTAGCGCATTTGTGATCCTCTTATTGAAACTTCCTACCAAAGTTCAGTACATCGAGGAAGTTGAAATCAACGCACCGATTAAGGCAGTTTTTGATGCAATCAGATATCAAGAACAGTTGATGAAATGGTCGGCTTGGCCCTCGGAAACCAAATCGCAATGTGCCGTCAAAAATGTGGACGGGCAAGTCGGGGCGCAAACCGTGTATCTACAAAAGGGTAAAGAATTTGGCTATCAAGAAGTTACCCAACTGGTAGAGCATGAAAAAGTTAGTTTTTATTTAACCAGTAAAGCACCTTTCGAGCAGGATACGAATCTGCATTTTTACCTAAGTCGAGCCGAGAACGGTCAAACAAAAGTTGCTCTGTATTTTGACAACAGGCTAAAAAGACCAAGCCATATTTTTCCGCACCTTTTCGGTATTATAGATTGGACACACAAAATGCACCTTAAAGATTTAGCGGGGCTAAAAAAATTTGCAGAGCAAACGAGCACAAGCAATGATACCGAAAATAGCAAGCTGTCCAACGAAAAACTATATCATACTGAATCCTAGCATGAGGAGACTTCATGTCTGATGAGGTTGCTATAAGTAAGATAAGAAGATCAGTTTTGGGGAATTGAAAATTCCCCTATCTTTAAGCTATGCTACAAAAATATAACCCCAAAAACGAACACATTCAGGTACACGTAGGAGGGAAGCTCCTGCCCCGTGCTGAGGCCAAAGTCTCGGTATTGGATAGCTCCGTGCAAGGCGGGGACGCCGTCTGGGAAGGACTCCGTGTCTACCCCGAAGGGATTGTCTGCCTGACCAAGCATTTAGATCGCTTGCAGGCTTCGGCACACGCTCTGGCCTTTACCGATATTCCTAGCCACGAAGAAGTAAAAACAGCCATCGCCGAAACCTTGGAAGCCAACGGGATGCAAGACGAAACGCACATTCGCCTCACCCTCACCCGTGGTGAGAAAATCACTTCGGGCATGGACCCACGCCTCAATCAAAAAGGCGCCTGCCTCATCGTACTGGCCGAATGGAAGCCCTTGGTCTATGACAATCAGCAAGGCATTCGGGTCATTACTTCGGCCATTCGTCGCCATGGCCCTCAATTTTTGGACTCTAAGATTCACCATAATAACCTACTTAACAACATCTTAGCAAAAATCCAAGCCAACTTCGCCGGGGTCGATGCCGCCATAATGCTCGACCAGGCAGGCTTTATCTCGGAACTCAACGATACCAATCTCTTCATGTTCCGAGAAAATAAGCTTTTTACGCCTTTTGCTGATGCCTGCTTGCCCGGAATTACACGTGGTTTGGTGATGAAATTGGCAAGTCAGCTAGGAATAGAAGTGATAGAAAAAAACCTCTCTTTAACCGAATTCTACTCTGCGGAAGCTGTCTTCGCCACGGGTACGATGGGTGAATTAACGCCCGTAGTAGAAATAGACGGGAGGGCAATCGAGAGCTTATCTTTTGTGATTTTAGGAAAACTACAGAATTATTTCCGATCCGAAGTCCGAAAATACTGTGAGCCACTGGGTTGAAAGATTACAGATTCGAATCTTTCATCTTTTCATCTTCTATCTTCCCACCTTCGATCATTATATTTGCAAAAGTACTTTATTAAGAAAAACCGATCATCCCAAAAATATGAGCGATCCAAAAGAAAACAAGCCCTCCCTTAATTTTATCGAGCAAATCATCGAGCAAGACCGAAAAAACGGCAAGCACGACGGTCGTGTACAGACCCGCTTCCCCCCCGAACCCAATGGCTTTCTGCACATTGGACACGCCAAATCCATTGCTCTCAATTTTGGAATGGCTGATAAATATAATGGCAAATGTAATCTTCGCTTTGACGATACGAATCCTGATAATGAAGATGTTTCTTTTGTGAATGCGATTCGAGAAGACATTCAGTGGTTGGGCTTTGACTGGGAAGAACGAGAGTATTTTGCTTCAGATTATTTTGACCAACTCTACGAATATGCTCGCCAATTGATCCAAATGGGTAAAGCCTACGTGGATGACCAACCTGTGGACAAAATCCGTGAGCAGAGAGGAACTCCCAACGAACCCGGACAAAATAGCCCCTACCGGGAGCGTAGTGTGGAAGAAAATCTAGACCTTTTCGCACGTATGAAAGCAGGAGAATTCAAATCAGGCGAAAAAGTGCTCCGTGCTAAAATTGATATGGCTTCCTCCAATATGAACATGCGTGATCCAGCTCTGTACCGTATCAAAGAAACCAAGCACCACCGCACAGGGGATACTTGGTTTATCTACCCGATCTATGATTTTGCTCATTGTCTTTCTGACTCGATGGAAGGCGTAACGCACTCGCTTTGTACCCTAGAGTTTGAGATTCGTCGGCCTCTCTATGATTGGATTTTGGAGCAATTAGGTGTTTTCCACTCCCAGCAAATCGAGTTTGCGCGCCTTAATCTAAATTATACAGTGATGAGTAAGCGCAAACTCCGTGAACTCGTAGAAGAGGGGCACGTGGACGGCTGGGACGACCCACGCATGCCTACCATTTCTGCGCTGCGACGAAGAGGCTGTACGCCCGAAGCGATCCGTAATTTTGCCGAAGCCGTGGGCGTGGCCAAGCGAGACAATGTGATTGATCTTTCCCTCTTGGAATACAGTCTGCGTGACCATCTGAATAAAGTAGCTCCCCGAGTCTTAGCTGTACTCAGGCCGCTCAAAGTGGTCATTACCAATTATCCCGAAGGCCAAGTAGAAGAATTAGAAATTGAAAATAATCCCGAAGATGAGAACGCGGGCAATCGTATGCTTCCTTTCTCTCGTGAGCTTTGGATCGAGCAGGATGATTTTATGGAAGATCCGCCCAAGAAGTTTTTCCGCTTAGGGCCAGGGCGTACCGTGCGCCTCAAGGCTGCCTACATTATCCAGTGTGATGATTTTGTAAAAGATGAAGCCACAGGGGAGATTAAAGAGTTGCATTGTACCTATTACCCCGACTCTAAGAGTGGTGAAGATACAAGTGGGATTAAAGTGAAAGGAACAATTCACTGGGTTTCTGTGGCACATGCTTACGAAGCTGAGGTGCGCCTGTACGATCGTTTGTTTAATGTAGAAGACCCACTGGGCGACAAAGAGAAAGATTTCAAAGAATGGATCAATCCAGATTCTTTGGAAATTTTAGAAAACTGTAAGCTGGAACCCAGTCTGAAAGAAGCCAAACTCGGAGATCGTTTTCAGTTTCAGCGTTTGGGCTATTTTGCGGTAGATACGAAGCATAGCACCGAAGATAAATTGGTGTTTAATCGTACAGTAACCTTGAAAGATACTTGGAAAAAAATGCAGAAGAAAAAGTAATTGCTGTTCGCATTGTAACCTGCATTCCTAAGTTTGAGTACATATCTACAGCTGGAAAGAATATTTTTGGATAATAAATCATTAACGGGATTAAATATGTTTTGGTGGCTCAAAATCTTCTTGGGAATAGTAATAGCCTTTATCTGGGTTTCGCTTCTGTTCTTGGTTTCTCACTGGGAGAAATATTTGAAGGGCTACACGACTTTGTTAACCATGCTGATATTGATTGTGCCACCGAGTGTTGGTTTCTACATAGATGCGGCCACCACTGGGATTAGCATCGCTTTATTTCTGGGGATCATTTTATTTTTGATTATTCCTTGGCTCACTTTGAAGAAGTAAAGCTCACTAAGCGAAGCGAACTGTTGGCGCGCGTTTGCAACGCAAAACATTTACACTGGATCAACATTAATGCTGGCGCGCGTTTGCAACGCGTGCCTTTTTGCTTTGCGTTTGTAACGCAAAATAT
>CAZKBP010000062.1:6939-18443 GCA_964551015.1 uncultured Cytophagaceae bacterium
GTTTGCAACGCGTGCCTTTTTGCTTTGCGTTTGTAACGCAAAATATCATGTTGGCGTGTGTTTGTAACGCAAAACATTTACACCGGATCAACATCTACGTCTACCTGCACACGCGTTGCAAACGTGCGCGAGTTGAGAGTGTTAAATAAAATTGCGTTACAAACGCAGAACCACGGCGCACGCGTTGCAAACGCGCGCAAGTTGCGTTATAAAACTTACTGGCGCGCGTTTGCAACGCGTGCCTTTTTGCTTTGCGTTTGTAACGCAAAATATCATGTTGGCGCGCGTTAGCAACGCAAAACATTTACACCGGATCAACATCCACAACTACCTGCACTTTGCGAAAACTGCGGTCGGTAATCACCTCATCCACTTGTGCTTGAATAAAGCCTTTGACGGCACGCAGATCAATATTTTCACGCTCAATCTTAATCAAAATATTGTACAAATACTTATTGCGAATGCGATGAATCAAAGGAGGCTCAGGACCAAGCACTCGTGCTTTGCCAAGCTTGGCTACTAGTTTTTCCTGAAGCAGGTGGGCGGCGTCCTGACTGGTATATTTATCGAGATGCTTGGTGGTCAGGCGGATAATGCGCGTAAAAGGGGGATAAAAGAAGTAAGCTCTATCCTCGATTTCGGTCAGATAGAAACTAGGATAATCATTAAGGATTACCTTTTGTAAAATACTCTGGCCAGTATCCGCGGTTTGGATCATGACTTTCCCTTTTTTACCTTTACGACCCGCTCGACCACTGACTTGAGTCATAATCTGAAAGGCTCTTTCGTGGGCACGGAAATCTGGAAAATTCAACATACGATCCGCGTCAAAAATGCCTACTAAATTTACTTTATCAAAGTCTAAACCTTTACTGACCATCTGTGTGCCTACCAGAATATCAATTTTGTGCTGTTCAAAATCCTGTAAAATACGTTGATAACTATTTTTTTGACGGGTTGTGTCCAAGTCCATGCGCTGTACCTTAGCGTCAGGCAAGAGAAGTTTGAGATCGTCTTCTATTTTTTCGGTTCCCAAACCAACGGTTTCGATACGAGTAGAACCACAGGTTGTACACTTGCGGGGAGGTTCCTCCTGATGTCCACAATAATGACAGCGTAATTCATTCACCCCCATATGAAAAGTGAGACTCACGTCGCAATTTTGGCATTTGGGAATCCAGGCACATTCTCGGCAGGTCATGTAGGGAGAATAGCCTCTTCGATTTTGAAAAAGAATGACCTGCTCATCTACCTCCAAGCTCTTCTGCATTTCTTGGAGTAAAGCAGCAGAAAAATGCCCTTTGAGGGTTTTGGCTTGACGCTCGGCTCTCAAATCCACGAGCTCAATGCGAGGCAAAGTCGCCTGACCGTAACGCTCAAAGATTTCTACCAAACCGTATTTGTCATTTTTGGCGTGGTAATAACTTTCCGTGGAAGGAGTAGCCGAGCCGAGCAGTACCTTACAATGCTGCAAACGAGCCAAGACCAAGGCCATATCACGCGCGTGATAGCGAGGAGCCGGGTCAAATTGCTTGTAAGAAGTCTCGTGCTCCTCATCCACGATAATGAGGCCAAGATTATCAAAGGGTAGGAAGATACTGGAGCGCACACCTACCACGAAGTTGAATTTCCCAGAAACAACTCCTTGCCAAACCTCCACTCTTTCGTTGTCAGAAAATTTGGAGTGATAAACGCCCATGTAATTCCCAAAAATGACCTTCAAGCGAGAGACAATCTGTGTAGTCAGGGCGATTTCGGGCAAGAGGTAGAGTACTTGTGAGCCACTTTCTAGTACCTTTTGGATCAAGTCAATGTAAATTTCTGTCTTTCCACTACCCGTTACTCCGTGCAATAGTACCACGTCTTTTTCGGTGAATAATTGCATAATCTGCTCACTGGCAGCCTGTTGGGTGGGGGAAAGTTTTAATTGGTAATCCGTCAGTCCTTCGTACTCAGCAAAGCGAGAAACGGTGATCTCAAATTCTTCGAAGATTTCATTCTTGATCAGGGTTTTTAAGGAAGAATTAGATACGTGTTCATTTTGGCTAAAAAAGCTTTTCTCGATGCCCTGCTCATTCAAAGTCCAATCTTTAAAAACGGGTACATGACGAAGATAGAAGAAAAGAATGTCTAATTGCTTGGGATGTTTTTCTAGCTTTTTTGAAAGCTTATCCAAATCGGGCTTCGTAAGATAAGCGGAGGTGAGCCGAACCTTTTTGACTGTTTTGGGCTGATAACGTTCTCGGATTTCTTCATAAACCAACACGACTTGCTTCTCAATCAGGGACTTGATAATATTATAAATATTTTTGACCTCAATCACCTGCGACGCCTCTTCATAAGAAAGCGAATGTGTTTCTTTGAGTGCTTGCACGAGCTTTTCTTCTTTTTCGGTGAGTTCATCGCCTAGCCACTCTAGTTCGGGTCGTAATTGTACCTTAGATTGGCTGGAGATCTTGAGGCCAGAAGGAAGCGCCACGTTCAGCACTTCCCCGATGTAGCACATATAGTAATCAGCCATCCACTGGAAGAGTTGAATTTGGTAAGGGCTAATGAGCGGCGTTTCGTCCAGCAGTTCCAGAATATACTTGGCCCGATAATCACGAGGGGGCTTACTATGAATCTCGGCCACCACGGCTGTCAATACTTTGCGTTTACCGAATTGAACAATGACCCGTGCTCCTACCTGAATGAGTGCATTCATTTCACGAGGGACACGGTAGGTGAATAGTTTGGGAATGGGTACGGGTAGAATCACCTCCGCAAACTGGGTAAGCTCTGTGGTGGGAGTGGATGCTTCTGGATTTTGCATCTACAAATATATGAAATAAGCCCGATTTTTGAGAAGTTCAAAAATAGTGAAAATATTTCCTTCAATCTTCTCGAGGTATGCAGAGGCAAGCTGAAACTTACAAGCTGATGATATCGGCAAATATGCTTTTTGTATAATATTTGTTACTCTTCTCAAACGTAAAAACAAGTCATCTATCCCATCAGCGACACATTGGTCAATCTGATTTCGGAAAAAAGCTACCGAGTGAACTGACCCCAAGACTTGAAGACGATGTATCGAGTAGGGGTCAAATTAAGGGGAGAAATCAATTATCTCACATTCATCATCGCATGTAAATCTGTAAAGAACAAAAGCAATCATTTTGACTCTCAAATTACATACTTTTCTAGGAATCGCATGCCTCCTGCTTCTCACCACCTGCAGCCAAGAGCTTGCCCCCGAGGCACCATCGGCTCAAAATGGCCTTCTAGACCTCAGCGAGTGGGATTTTAGGCAGGATGGGATGGTAAATCTAGATGGAGAATGGGTCTTTTATTGGGAGAGTTTAATTGGCAAAGAACCTGCCTCGGCTTCGGCGCAACCTCAGCGTTTTATACCAGTACCTTCTGCTTGGAATAATTATCAATGGGAAGATCAAAAATTGCCTGGCTTTGGCTATGCAAGTTATCAATTGACCATCCTATTGTCTGAACATCACCCCAACCTTTCCCTCAAATTACTCTCCTTGAATACTTCCTACAATTTGTACATCAATGGAAGACTCGTAGCTAGTAACGGTAAGGTAGGAACCACACAAAAAGAAACAATTCCTTACACCTTGCCCCAAGTGTGCCACTTCTCCCGCGCTTCCAACCGGCTCGATATTATCTTAGAGGTAGCTAACTTCTACCAAAAAAGTGGAGGGGTAGAGCAAAGCATTCTACTGGGAACGGCGCAACAGATTCAAAAAAATCGGGATCGCTTGGTGGCTATTGATTTATTAATTGCGGGATCGTTGCTGATTATGGCTTTTTACCATTTTGGTATTTACTTGCTAAGAAGGCAGGACTTGTCAGCTTTGTACTTTAGCCTCGTTGGTATTTTGATTGCTACCCGTACTTTGTTGACCAATGAAAAATACCTGCTGCATCTCTTTCCTTTTTTACCTTGGGCCCTGACGCATCGCTTGGAGTACATGACCGTCTATCTAGGTTTTCCCTTCTATGTACTCTTTTTCCATACCATTTATCCTCAGGAGTTTTCGGGGAAAATAGCCAATCTTGTCAAATGGGTGAGTTACGGTTTTACGGCCTTGGTATTGGTAACGCCCGCTTACCTTTTCACCCAAACGTTTATTCTTTTTCAGTTTTTGATGCTGATGGTGGGAAATTACGTTTTTTACGCTTTGATCTTGGCTATGCTACGCAAGCGAGATGCTTCTAGAATATTTTTGTTCGGCTTCGTGGTTTTCTTCGCGGCGGTTACAAACGAACTTCTCTTAGGAGCAGGTCTGATTGAGAGTAATTCGTTCTTATCTTATGGCTTGTTAATTTTTATTTTTTCACAATCATTCGTGCTTTCTGTACGCTATGCCCGTGCCTTCTCGGAGGTAGAAGAATTGACCAGTACTCTGGAAAAACGTGTTCAACAACGTACCGCGGAGATTCGCCATCAAAACCGCGCCTTAGAGAGACAAAAAAACGAGATCAGCTCACAAGCTGAAATCATCGAGCGCAAAAATGAAAACATCACAGCCAGTATCATGTACGCTAGCCGTATTCAAAGAGCGATTTTGGGAAGCCAAGAAGCCATTACTTCTAACTTCAAAGATAGTTTTATTTTCTTGGAGCCGAGAGATATTGTATCTGGTGATTTTTATTGGTATACAGAAGTAAAACGTTCTGGATCACTTCGCCATAGTGATGAACGGCAAACTATTTTCTTCAAAGTCATCGTAGCCGCTGATTGCACGGGGCACGGCATACCGGGAGCCTTTATGACCGTATTGGGGAACGCGCTTCTGGACGAGATTATCAACGAAAACCGGGTTACCAACCCGAGCCGCATCCTCTCGGTACTAGATCGTAAATTACTCATGAAACTGCGCAAGCACGAGGTGAATGACGGGATGGACTTAGCCATTTTGATTTTTGATGAAGAAAATCGTAAAGTAACTTTTGCCGGAGCCAATAACCCCCTTTATTACGCCCGAGAAGGCGTGATGCATCAAATCAAAGGCTCTAAATTTCCGATTGGTAGCTATCAGTACGGAACCAAAAAGAAATTCACCATGCATACCGTTGATTACCAGCAAGGAGACGCCTTCTACATGTTTTCTGATGGTTTTCAGGATCAGTTTGGAGGAACTGACAACCGCAAATATTACAAAAAGAACTTCCGCGAATTTTTGCTCAGCATCAGCCACTTGCCCATGTCTGATCAGAAAAGAATGCTTAAGCAAGAATATGAAGCCTGGAAAGGTGACCAGCCACAAACCGATGATATTCTGGTATTAGGCATTCGCACCTAATATACTCAGGTTCATACCAAGTTGTCTGCAAGTGTTTGTAAATCAGATGATTAATAAGCATCCAAAGATACAGGTTTCTAGGTCAAGTTTAAATGTTAAGCTCTTTGACTCACCCAAAAACTTTCACTCACTAGCAAAGTAGACTAGCACTTCCAAGTCACCGAAAGCGTGATGCAATCCACCGGTATCGCTTTGGGCAAGACCTCGTAAAAAACACCTGAGCGGGCATCTAGCAAACCGATTGCACTCACTTTGGCCGTGTTGGTCTATTAAATCTTTCAAAAATTGAATAAACTCCTCATAAGAAAGGTAATTTTGATTTTTTTGAAGCGAGAAAGGCATCGTCTAAACCATGAAGTTGCCTAATGTTTGTTTTTGGGCTGCAAAATGCCTGATTTTGCAAATTTTTCCGTCAATAGCGAAAGTGTAAAATAAACTGTGTCAAAAATTAGCATATAAATGTTAAATGTACTTAGTTGAAAAACTTTTTTGACACAGAACAGAAAAAAGAAAATTTGAAGGATTTTGATTTTGAAGCTTTCAAAGCTCAGCCCGTTGTTGGTCTTCAAGCTGGCCAAACACTCAGGGGTCGTCAAGGCGGTCTGACTTGTCTAATCAAGCATTTTTTAGAAAGTGCTTTGGAGGCGAAGATGAATCTTCACTTAAAAAGGGAGAAAGCATCCTGATAAATTCGCCTTGTATTAATCACTTGGTACACATTTGGAATTCATCAGAGCGTGCCGTGCCCAAGGCAATAGGTCTAGGGCGCAAGAGCAAACTTTTGAAGTTTATTAAGTAAAATCTATGAAAAAATATCTATACCTCACCCTCTTGTTGTTGAGTCTCGAGCAATGGAGCTTCGCTCAGGTAAACACCTTAGTGCTCTCTGCGGATAGGTTTGATGATACCGGGAAAATTATTTTGGGAGATACCACTTGGTTGTTCCGTTTGGGAAATAACCCCGACTGGGCCAAGCCTCTTATTGATCTAAGTAAATGGAAAACCCAAAATCCGCTTGAAATAAGTAAAGAACTCACCGATGAAAACGGTCGTTTGGAATGCTGGCTGAGACTGCAAATCAAGTTAGACGATTCTTTTGAAGGAATCCCCTTGGGCATTCAAATGGTAACTTGGGCCGCTTCTGATGTCTATATTGATGGAGAATTGCTACATTCATTCGGGCACACGGGGCGAATCGGAGCACCTTACCGGGCATATAATCCCTTCCGCAAGTTTCCCTCGGGAGTTGATTTGTCGCTCAATCAAAGCCATACCATCGCCATTCATCTGGTGGCCGAAACCTCGTTCTGGAATCAAAAATTGAAGTACGCAACCATCAATGATTTCACTTTTTTGGAATTGAGGGATATGGATCTTGTCTTCGAGTGGAACGAAAGACAACGCGTCAAGGATGCTTTTGATACCATTGTTTTGGGTTTAGATACGCTTTTATTTTTTCTTATTCTCTTGATTGCCTTACGCGTGCCTAAGGAAAACAAATTATATCTCATTGTTATTTTTCTGGCTTTGGCTAATTTTGATAAGCTTTTTCCCTACTTGATGTTGGAGCCTTATCTTGATTATATTTGGCACCTCTTTTACAGAAATATGTATGCTTACATGGGTATACTCATTCCTATTTCTTTGTTAATCACGGTCAATCAGATCTTAAAATACAAGTTAGATATTTATCTCATTAGTTTTATCACGGTTTATATTTTGGTAATCCTAAGTGGTTTCTATGGTTTGATCCCAAGAGCTATTTACTTGTTTATTTACCCGTTTATCTTAGGTTTCTTTTTAATCTATTTGGCCTACTACATTATTTTCGCCTGGGGTAGATTAAAGGGGGCAACTTGGGCGCTCATTATCAGCATTGTAGCCAGTTTCGTATTAACAATCGTATGGATACTCTCGATCGCTCAAAATGCGCCCACCTTGCTTCAAGATTTTGCCCAGTTTTTAAGAGATATTAGCCTACCCCTAGGTTTTGCTCTTTATGTTGCTTTTAGATTTCAAGAAATCTTCAAAGAAGAACAAAAGCAGACGCAGAAAGTACTGAATTTGACCCAAGAGAAACAGGAGATTCTAGAAAATCAAAATAAAGTCCTCGAGCAGCAAGTCCAGGAACGAACTGAAGAATTACAAACTTCTTTAGAAAATCTCAAAGCCACCCAATCCCAACTCATCCAAGCCGAAAAGCTGGCTTCCCTCGGAGAACTCACCGCCGGAATCGCCCACGAAATTCAAAATCCGCTGAATTTTGTCAATAATTTTTCGGAAGTAAGTCAAGAATTAGTGGATGAAATGCAAGAAGAAATCGAGAAGGATGACAAAGAAGAAGTCAAAGCTATTTCCCAAGATTTAAAAGGAAATCTTGAAAAAATCAACCACCACGGCAAACGCGCGGATGCCATCGTCAAGGGCATGCTCGAGCACTCCCGCGTGAGTACGGGAGAGAAAACGCCCACGGATTTGAATGCCTTGGCCGATGAATATTTAAGACTTTCTTACCACGGACTCCGCGCCAAGGACAAATCTTTCAACGCCGATTTTGAAGCCATTTTGGATGAAAATTTACCCAAAGTCAACATCGTTTCTCAGGACATTGGTCGCGTTTTACTCAATCTCATTAACAATGCCTTCTACGCCGTCCACCAGAAAGCTCAAACCGGAATCGAGGATTATCAACCCAAAGTCATCGTCCAGACCAAAGCACTGGAAAATGAGGTTGAAATTACGGTAAAAGACAATGGCACCGGCATCCCCGACTCGGTCAAAGAAAAAATCTTTCAACCTTTCTTCACCACCAAGCCCACCGGGCAGGGAACGGGTTTGGGATTGAGCCTGAGCTACGACATTATCAAAGCGCACGGTGGCAAGCTGAAAGTAGAATCCCAAGCCGATCATTCCACGGAGTTTTTCGTATCTTTACCCAAAGCCTGATCCCATGAAAATTCTAGTAGTAGACGACGAAGCGGATATTCAAATCCTATTTCAACAACGCTTTCGCAAAGAAATCCGCAAGGGTCTTATCGAGTTTACCTTTGCCCGGTCGGGTGAAGAAGCCCTCGAGCATCTCAATGACCCCGAGCAAGAAGCCGTATTGATCCTTTCTGATATCAACATGCCGGGAATGAGTGGGCTGGAATTGCTCCGGCAAATTCGCGAAAAATTCACGGCTCCGCCCCCCTCCGTGATGATGATTACGGCCTACGGTGATGCCGAGAATAAAAATCAGGCCGCCGAACTGGGTGCGGATGATTTTTTAACAAAACCCCTCGATTTTAACTTATTGAAGGACAAACTGAATATACCTGACCATGGCTAAAATCCTAGTTGCTGATGACGAAGCCGATCTGGAAGTACTCATCAAACAAAAGTTTCGTAAAAAAATCCGCCAACAAGAATACGAATTCATCTTCGCAAGCAACGGGCAAGATGCCCTCCAAAAACTACAAGAAACCCCCGATATCGACATTGTCCTCAGTGATATTAATATGCCCGGGATGGACGGCCTCACCCTCCTTGCCCGCCTCAACGAATCTAGCCCGCTGATCAAAACGGTCATGGTATCGGCCTACGGAGATATGGATAATATCCGAACGGCCATGAACCAAGGCGCTTTTGACTTTATCACCAAGCCCATCAACTTTGAGGACCTGGAACTCACCATGGAAAAAACCCTCAAGCACGTTGCCCATATCCGCGAAACTCTCCAGGCCGTCAAAGAAAATAATATCCTCAAAATGTACGTGGACGAAACCGTACTCAACTTCATGGCCAAGCGCGAGTTTGAAACCTCTCTGACTGACAACGAAACCATTGAGGCCAGTGTCGTCTTTATTGATATTTGCAGCTTTACTTCCATTAGCGAGAAGGAGTCCGCTGATAAAGTGGTGCAACTTCTGAACGCCTACTTTGATGTGATTGTCAAAGAAATCATTGAGCACCAAGGCTACGTTGATAAATTTATCGGCGATGCTGTGATGGCGGTTTTCCGAGGAGACCATCACTTGGATCATGCTATTGAAGCCTGCCTGGGAGTGCGGGAGCAGATCGAGCAACTTCCCGAATGGAACGAAAGCGTCGCCTACACGCCCCAAGTATCCATGGGGATCAACTCTGGTGAAATGGTTTCGGGAAATATTGGCTCGGCCACCCTCAAACGCTTGGATTATACCGTGATTGGCGATGTGGTCAATACCGCCCAACGCCTCCAATCTGCCGCCCAACCCAGTCAGATCATCCTCAATCAAGCTACTTTCGAGCAAGTAAAAGAATCCTTCCAATGTGAAAAGGTAGGCGAAGTTATCTTAAAGAATAAAGTAGAGCGAGTAAGCATTTACAACGTGCTAGCCTAGCTAGGTTCCTCTCACTACCGCAAGTGTTGAGCGCAAGCGATCACTTGTGGTAATTGAGGGCAAGTCTTCAGACTTGCGTACCCCCCAAGCTGGCGCGCGTTTGCAACGCGCGCCTTTTCTTCGGTTCATTTACAATGAACATGGGCGCGGGAGCGGCAAAAAGCGATGGCAGAGCCGGAAGTTTGAGTAAGACCGAGCCTAAGTGACACGCGTTACAAATGCGCGCCAGTTTGAGAATGGGATAATGCTATAGAATCGCAAAACAATACGCTACAAAAAAATCAAAAAGTTTTAGGTTCCAATTGGAATTTATACAGAGATGGAGGATTCAAATAGAATTTGCTAATATTCAACAATTTACATGAGAGAATTATTATGAAAAAAGCTATTAACTACCTGTTTTTCATTTATTATTCCTGGTCCAGTAATTTCAATCATTCCTTTCCTCAAAACACAGCTCTGGTTACGGTGGTAGCTTTAACCACAGCAAATATAATGGAACTAAATTTTTTATTAGCTTATTTGTTTGACTATCAAGAGACTTTTAAATCCTTTGGATTTACTCCCTTCCTCCTTTTGGGTGGTATCTTAATGTTTTACGGTTACAGACTTTTTGTTAGAAATCAAAAACATATACAAATTGCTGGGGAATTTTCTAATGAAACAAAAAAGGAAGTAGCTGTGAGAAACATTATTGGATGGGCTTATATTATATTCACAGTTGTGATTACCAGCATTGTAACTACCCTATACCAAGATTCGGAGTGGTAACTCTGGCTAAGCTCCCACTACCCCCCACTACCGCAAGTGTTGAGCGCAAGCGATCACTTGTGGTAATTGAGGGCAAGTCTTCAGACTTGCGTGCCCCCCAAGCTGGCGCGCGTTTGCAACGCGTGCCAGCTTGGGTAAGAAAGAAAATTGCAGATATTGAAGAATATGAATATATTAAGTCAGTTTAAAGCGTAACGAACAAGAAAATATGGGTGTATTCACAATCCAAATACCAGATAGCTTGAAAATGAATGATTTTGAGCTGAAAATGATGATAGCATCAAAACTGTTTGAAGATGGTAAATTGAGTTCCGGACAAGCAGCGGAGATAGTTGGTATCTCGAAGAGATCTTTTATCGAGCTGATAGGCAAATATAATGTATCTCTATTCGGGTATGATTATGATGAATTAGAAGAAGATTTGAAAAATGCCTGAACAAATAATCATTGCAGATACCAGCAGTTTGATCGCTCTAACAAATATTGGAGAAGTAGAAATACTAAAAGATGTATATGAAGAAGTAGTAATTACTCCAGAAATTAAAGAAGAATATGGACTCGAACCTCCTGAATGGATAAAGATAGAACAAGTAAGTGACGAACAAAAGCTGAGGTTGTTGAATTTGGAACTCGATCAGGGGGAATCTAGTGGAATAGCATTGGCTCTGGAAAAAGAATCCAGTTTATTGATCATAGATGAGAAAAAAGGAAGGGGAATCGCTAAAAAGTTAGGTATCAAGATAACTGGAATTTTAGGGGTAATGATCAAAGCAAAAGAGACTGGAGTAATAGATCGGGTTAAGCCCTTAATCGAGAAGCTGGAAAGAGTTGATTTTAGAATGTCAGCAAAGCTTAAGGCTCAAATTCTAGAGCGAGTAGGAGAATAACCAAAATAACGCGCGTTTGCAACGCGTGCCTTTTCTTCGGTTCATTTGCCATGAACATGGGCGCGGGAGCGGCAAAAAGCGGTGGCAGAGCCGGAAGTTTGAGTAAGACCGAGCCTAAGTGACACGCGTTACAAACGCGCGCTAGTTTGAGTGACCCATCAAGCTGCAATTTTCCAGCT
>CAZKBP010000063.1:0-17837 GCA_964551015.1 uncultured Cytophagaceae bacterium
TGGCCTATTTTGAGAAAAGAGCTAAGCTGGGAGAAGAACTCTACCAGGCCAACCCCGCTTCGGAAAGCCTGAAGCGTGGCCTGGCCTTTTCCTATTCTAAATTAGGGGCCATTTATCAGGCGCAAGGCCAATTCTCCAAGGCCTTGGCCTATTTTGAGAAATTTACAGGGTTAATGGAAGAACTTTCCCAGGCTAACCCCGCTTCGGAGGAATTGAAAAATGGCCTGGCCATTTCCTATGAAAAATTAGGGGAGATTTATCAGGCGCAAGGCCAATTGGCGGAGGCCTTGGCCTATTTTGAGAAATATAATCAATTAATGGAAGAACTCTACCAGGCCAACCCCGCTTCGGAGGAATTGAAAAATGGCCTGGCCATTTCCTATCAATTTCTAGGAATCATTTATCAGGCACAAGGCCAATTCTCGGAGGCCTTGGCCTATTTTGAGAAACACACTGAATTATTTGAAGAACTCTCCCAGGCTAACCCCGCTTCGGAGGAATTGAAAAATGGCCTTGCTATTTCTTATGCTAAATTGGGGGACATTTATCAGGCGCGAGGGAAAGTCCGAAAGGCCTTAGCTTGGTTCAAGAAATGTCAAACCCTGATGGAAAAACTCTATCAGTCCAACCCGGCTTCGGAGGAATTGAAACATGGCCTGGCCATTTCCTATGAACGCTTAGGGGGCATTTATGAGGCGCAAGGCCAATTGGCGGAGGCCTTGGCCTATTTTAAGAAATATAATCAATTAGCCGAAGAACTCTCCCAGGCCAACCCCGCTTCGGAGTCTTTGAAAAATGGCCTGGCCATTTCCTATCAAAATCTAGGGGCCATTTATCAGGCGCAAGGTCAATTTTCGGAGGCCTTGGCCTATTTTGAGAAACACACTGAATTATTTGAAGAACTCTCCCAGGCTAACCCCGCTTCGGTGGGGCTGTATAATGGTTTAGCTATTTCTTACACTAAGTTAGGAGTACTGTACACGCGAATGAATGAAACTCAAAAAGCCCGTACCTATTTCCAGAAAGCGGAGCAGATATGGGTACAACTCTGCGAGCAAGTGGATATACCGGAGTATTGTGGTTACTTAGATCTGGTCAGGCAGAAGCTAGCGGGTTTGGAAGAATAGAAGTCACCCATCCCCCGCTGCCGGATGCGCTTTGCTAAAAATCTAGCAAGCTTTGGTGATAGGCTTCTCTGGCGGAGTCGGTAAAGCTATCCAGGTAACTTTGGGTGGTTTTGGGGTTTTTGTGCCCGAGGCTTTCGCTAATATACTCGGTGGGAGTGCCGGAGCGCTTCAGGATGGTAGCAAAGGAGTGCCGAGCCGTGTAGGTGGTCAGCTTGATTTGAAAACCCAGCTTTCTGATTTAATACATACAATCTACATACTTACAAGGCTAAAAATAGAAAAAAACGCCCGAAGAAGTGAAGGAAACGCAAGTTAAAATTCTAAAAACCAGATACTTATAAAGCAAAGGAAGGAGAAGGAAAGGAAAATAAATTTGGATGAATCACCAGAGTAGTTTTACGTCATAGTGCTCAAACTTCTCATCCTTCGTGATGATCGTCAGTTCGTGGGTTCGAGCCTGAGCAATCAAAGCCCGATCAAATGGATCCCCGTGCTTGATGGTGGTGGGAAAGGGCAGTTTCTCTGCCTCCTCGATGCTTGGTACATCCAAGGGCAGAAAGAAGAGGCTTTGATTATCCAGCTCTTCGGCGATAGCTGGAATGGTATAGTTGAGTTTGAGCTTCTTGATGCTTCTTTTGATAGCAATTTCCCAGAGGGATACCGTGCTATAAAAGATTTGATGATCGGAGTTGACGATAGCCTCACTGGCTTCCTGAGACAGTAAAGGATTTTCTTCCAAAGCCCAGATGATAACGTGGGTATCTAAGAGGTACTTCATTCGGGCATGTAATCTTTAAAGTCTTCCAAGGGTTCATCAAAATCGGGCGCCATGTACTCCACCAAATCGGGCATCGTGCCCAGTTGACGTTTTGGTTTGGGTGAATGCTTGGCTTCGGCTTCTTCCGCGAGTTGATCCAGGGTTTCTTTTAGCTTCTCCAGTTGCGCGGGAGGCAGCTTGGTCATATTCTTTTGGATGTAGGATTGTAATTCAATTGTAGTCATCATTTTGCTTATTTTTACTATGATAACACAAAAGAGAGAAAAAACAATACCAAATGATGTATCAAAATTTCAAAATAAATAAAATTGACCTAGACTGGGCATTTGAAGCTTGTTTTGATACATACAATCTACATACATCCGAGGCTTAGCATAGCAAAAAATGCTCAGGGAAGGGAAAGCTTTATTTACTAAATTACTACAAATCAAAGGCTTAAGAAAATAAAGACAGGGAAGGGAAACGAAAAAAGACGACTCATAATCAGGTGGTCGCTGGTTCGAGCCCAGCTGGGTCCACTTGATAATCAAGCCCTTAGGATGTGAAGCTCCTAGGGGTTTTTCATGGATGCGCCTCCGCGAAGATCTCCATCTTCGTAGATGGGGTTCTAGTAAGATGCCCATCTTGATAAGTTTGAAAACTTGGCACAACAGCAACCCGTTTTCTGTCTGTTCTTTTATCTATGTGGAAAAGAGGACTAAGATTCCAGCCAGATGTCTCGAGTAAGCAGTTACAAGTTTGTTTTCCTTTTTCTGATTAGTAAGAAATTTTGGGGTCTCGACTAGAGTACTCCTAAGCACGAGCTGACATTGATGCTAAGACCCTAATCTACTTACTTACTACTGAGTATCTATCTCTAAAATTTCGTACTCAGCAAGTAGTAATTGCTTTCCCATCCTTTCCTTTTTTGCACTTTTGGTTTATTTTACGAATTGATGCAATTAATCCTAAAGACTGAGCTTCATGACCGCTTCCCCAGCAGAAACCCCCGTCATTTTTCTGGCTTTTGCCAATCAACAAGATGCCTATCTGGAGAAGCTCCGGCAAGAACGGAGAGCACTGGAGCAGGCACTCAAACCAGCCGCCGAGCAGCAGTTTATCCAACTCATCAGCGAGGCAGAAGCCGATGGTAAGTATATCTTTGATACGTTCAATGAGTACCGAGGGCGCATCAAAATCTTCCACTATGCCGGGCACGCCGACGGGGATCACCTGGACTTGGTGGGGCAGCAATTCCAAGGGCGAAGCATTGCCGACCTGATCCAGGAAGAAAATCATGCCAGCGAATCGGGAGGAGTGGAACTGGTTTTTTTGAATGGCTGTGCTACCTACGGGCAGGTCAGCGCACTCTTGGAGGCAGGAGTCAAGCGAGTGATCGCTACCTCGGTGGCGATTGCAGATCCCCAAGCCTCTACCCTGGCTCAGGCGTTTTACGAGCGGCTCGCCCGACCGGGTGCCGATATAGAAGAAGCCTACCGGGTCGCTGCCATTGCCGTCCGAGAAGGAGGAGAAGAAGCACGAGCGGCCTGGGCTGAACTGGGAGAAATTCGTTCGCTTGGCTCTCTGAGCAAACAAAAATCTGCAATGGTCTTCCCCTGGGCCTTGTACGTGGATGAAGATCAATCCCTCAGGCCCTGGCGACTCCCCCGCCGGAAAGTACCCCAAGCCAGCTCAGAAAAGAAAATTCCTCGCCTTCTGACTGCTCCACCTCAGAAGCCCCCCGCTGAGTTCCGAGGGCGGGAGGCCGACTTTCAAGACATCCAAAATTTGCTCAGCGGAGAGCAATCTATGCTCTTGCTCCTGAACGCCAACGGCGGCATCGGCAAGACCACCCTGGCCTCCTACTTCTACCAGCAGGAGCAGGAGCGCTTCAATCATATAGCTTGGCTCTACTGTGAGCAAGGCATTGCCACAACCATGCTCAGTACTTTACTTGGTGAGTTAGGCGTTGAGATTCACTCGAGAGAAGATGAAGATTCCCAAGCCTTTCAGGAGTTAATCAAGAATCTTGCTCGCTTATCTCCTGAATGTCTTTTAGTACTAGATAATGCCAATGATGAGACTGACCTCAAACAATGTATTCCGGAGCTAAGCCGTCTTGCCAACTTTCGTATTCTAATTACTTCTCGTTGCCGAAACTTGGACGGCATTATCCCCGAAAAGCAAATTACACCATTGAGTCAGCAAGAAGCTATCTCTCTCTTTATCAAATACTATCCACCCGCCAGGCAGGAGCGAGAGTTATTGGTCAGCTTGTTGGAGCGTATTGGCTATAATACCCTCGTACTAGAACTCCTCGCTAAGAATCTTCAAGAGGCCAATAAGAACAATCCTAATGCTTATCCTTTACGAAGGCTTTGTGAAGACTTGGAACAAAAAGGTTTATTTGGACTTAGCAAAAGAAAGAAAGTATCAAGCAAATATCACATCGTCAGTGGAAGAGAGATCAAACCCGAAGAAGTAGTCGCTGCCATGTACGATATTAAGGCTTTGTCTCCTGATGAGCAGGTTTTGCTATCTCAGATGGCTCTTTTACCTGCTCAGGCCATCTCATATCGACAACTCTATGAAATCCTCGGCATTAGTTCTGATGAGGAAGACGATTTTGAAGAAACCTTGAGGAGTCTAAATCAAAAGGGCTGGGTTGATTTCGAGTCCAAGGAATCACAATCCTTTTACAAGCTCAGCCCCGTGATACAAGAAGTTACATTACGTTTACAGAAACCCGTTCATAACCAACTGAAGAAGGTAATCGCCTATCTCAACAAAAATTTAGAGAGCAAGGATATTCACTTGATGAGTATTAATTTCCAAGAGGTCAGCCCTCTGGCACAAGTAGCACAAAATATTCTTAAACACATCTCTCACGAAAGAACTACCGATTTGGGCTATTTGGCCTTTCACTTATCCGATTTTTATCAGAAAACGGGTAATTTAAACAGAGCATTATATACTATTGAACGATCAGCCTCTATTTTACAAGACCAAGATGCAGAGTATTATGCCATCTGTTTAGCAAGATTAGGAACTATATATCAAAATCAAGGTAATCTCGAGCAGGCCGGACTCTACTACCAGAAGTACCATAGTACTGGTAAGAAACTATTCCAAACAAAATCTCAGGGTTCTAATATGCCTAAAAGGATACTGGCTAACTCCTATGAAAGACTAGGTGCGTTGAAAATGGCCTATGGCGAGTACGAAGAGGCTCTCGGGCTCTATGAGAATTATAACCTCTTAATCAAAGAACTTACCTTAGAAACTCCTCAATCAGAGTTTTTCAATCATCGCTTAGCTATTTCTTATGCGAGGTTGGGGGAAGCATACCAGAAAATTGACAAAACTGAGGAGGCTCTGCACAATTTCGAAAAATATCAAGCAATCAATTTGGAGTTGTATGATTCCAATCCAGAGTCAGAACTCGTGAAAAATAGCTTAGCGGTATCTCTTGAAAAGCTCGGTTCCATCTATCTTCGACAAGGTAAGCACGAGCAGGCTCTAATTCTCCTTAGGAAAAGAAACGATATAGCAAAAGAGTTATACCAAGCTAACAAGTCCTCAGAAGGACTAAAAAGGGGTCTAGCCATCTCTTACGAAAAACTTGGCTCTGTGTATCAGGAGCAGGGTAACTATCTAGAAGCGATGAGTAATTATGAAAAAGAGAAATCACTATTCGAGGAACTTCACGAGGATAATCCTCTCTCTGAGTATTTGAAGAAGGGACTAGCTATCTCATATAAAAAGATAGGTTCGTTATGTCTACTGCGAGGTAATATCGACGATGCAAAATCTTATTTTATTCTCTCGAAGGAGCTATTTGAAGAGCTTTACCAAGCTAATTCTGACTCAGAGTCAATAGAGAGAGGATTAGATATATTGAATAATGAGGTAGACGCTATTCAGAACACCACACCACCTACATATTCCTATTCCTATCCAAAAGAGTACTTGAGTAACTCCTCACATGATTATGCAGACCATGATGATGCACAATCAAATGAGTCAGTAGACGAAGGAGTGAAACCCGTGGAGCCGAGAGACCCAGAGTCTGACGACGAAATAGATTAGTCTGTTAAAATCATAAAGAGATGGAAGATAAGCAAGGAGCTTCTGAATCTAGAAAACACATAGAATGCCACATAACTATAACTCAATCAGCCGAAAAAATTATTAACATTGAAGAAGTTAGGGAAGCTTCTTTTGACTCTCATAAAAAAGGGGGGATAGAACTCGGAAAAATCGACTTATCTGAAATTATTGGCTTGCCTTCTCCAGATTATATACCCCGATTTGTAAGAGCATTGTCAAAAAAAGAGGCTTCTGAACAAGAGATAAACTTAGTAAATGCCCTTGAAAACTACTCTAAGATCGTTTTGTTAGGAGCCTCAGGTGTGGGCAAAACTACCGAGCTTAAACATATAGCCCATTATTTGAGTGCCAGCAAAGACAAGGTAGTCAGGTGGGTATCTCTCAACAACTACACAGGTGGAGAGATTCAATCCTATATCTCAGGACATAACCAAGGTACTGATTTGTCTCAGCTAATCCTATTCCTAGATGGCTTAGATGAGGTGCAGGATCGCGGACTGGCCATCAGAGAGATCAATCGCTTCAGTGATGCCTATCCACAAGTAAAAGTTGTTCTCTCCTGTCGCTTCAACTTCTATAATATCGAGACGGCTCCTGACAAAAGAGACGGCACGCTGAGTGGTTTTCAGGCTTTTGAGCTTGAACGTTTAACATATGCACAAACAGACACCTATATTCGCCAAAAATTAGACCATGCAGCCGACTCATTTTTTGAGGAGCTACGAACGAAGCAAATTATAGAGTTGCTGGTAATACCTTTCTATTTGAGCTTATTAACTGGCTATTACTCTCATAATCATAAGCTTCCACAGAGTAAAGCCGAGCTGTTTGAGTACATCCTCAAAGAAAAAATCGGCCATGATCTCAAACGTAAGGAAAGAGAGGCAACGCCACTTACCTCAAATCCTCAAAAAGCAATCATTCCCCTTGCTAAGATTGCTTTTGTAATGGAGTGTCTGGGTAAAAATCAACTGAATCAGGCAGAATTACATAGAATTGTTCACTCACAGGCTGAACGGACATTGCTAAACTATTTTTTCTTTGAAAGTAAGCCAAAAGAGAACGACACCTATCAATTTCAACACAATAACTTTCAGGAGTACCTGGCCGCTAGGGTTGTATCCAGAGCAAACTTAAAGACAATATTAAGTCTCATCACTTTTGAAGATAATCCTGAAAAAGTAAAGCTATCTTGGCAGAATACCATACATTTTCTACTGGAAATGCTCCCTAAACCCCATTCCCTCATGGAGTGGATGAGTACGAATTCACCTGAAACGCTTTTGCTGGCTGAGCCAGATCGTATAGACGCCGACTTACGCTTTCGAGTTTTCAAAAAAATCTTCAAGAAACTGGCTGATCAACATCAAAAAATCAGTTCCTATACTTATTATCGTTATTTAATAAATTTTGCTCAGAACGAGCAGGCTCTGGATTATTTGATAAAAAACATCTCTTCCCAGGAATCATACAGAAAAAACAATGCTCTGAGCATCCTCTCCGATTATGGGCTTTCTCGCGTACCCTCTTCTTTACTAGATACGCTCATTACTAAGCTAAGAGACATAGTATTCGCACCAGATTATCAGGGAAATACAGCTCTCAAAGCATATCTTTCTCTACTCAGCCATCAAGATAGACAGGAGATAAAGCGCGTAATCGATGTTTTTTTCTTCTCCACGGATCACCACCAGCGTTACCTTGTTTATGATACCGTACATCGTTTTGATTTTCAAGACGAATGCATTGATCAGATTCTAGAGGCTGCCCAGCAATATTTACGTCGCAAATCTGGTGATGGACTAACCAATGAAATCACTAACCTCAAAACTTGCCTCAAAAAGGTAAAAGAAGAAGATTCCCTTATCAAAGCACTCGGTTTTATCAGCAATTTATCATCCCGTCGGGATTATTGGGATGATGTGTTGCGCACTATCTTGGATAGAGCTATTGAATTACACCCGGGAAGTCAAAAGATATACGAAGACGTAAAAGCCGAAATCTTGCAAAAGCTTCCGATTTTTGGCCAATCACCAGAAAAGAATCCCTATCTTGTTTATGTAAAAAAGTTAGAGCGAGGGCAAGATCTTTTTCAAGCTATCTACAATCGCAAAAAGCGATTAGGCCCCTTTTCAATTAGGATTCTTGTGTACTTGGCTTCCAAAGAAGGGATTGAATTTGTGCTTAGGGAATTCGAGCAGGGGAACTGGGCTGAAGAGAATCTTAGCTCTTTCCAAGAAGAGCTAACCCTGAGAAATCAGGAACTGCAAGCATATTTAGTTGCCCTAGCGAGTGAGCGGGAAGTCTCCTTACCAACACTTCCAGTGAAAGTAGACTACGAAAAACAGCAACTAGATAAACTGAATCGGCAGAAAGAATTGCTGTTTGATCGTCAAAAGTTTATCGCCGAAGTAGAAAGGTTTTATGATCTTGTGGGTAAGGACAGATTGACGGATAAAGAATTCCTTGAGTTGGAGCTTTATGAGCAATTTTCAGAGGTTACTACCACGTTCCTGATGCCTGACCAAGATGGATTTTGTGACAAAAAACGTGATATAGATTTTCTTGTAAATGATCAAAACTGGCAAACGTACTCCTTACAAAAGTTGAAGGAACTCATCATCAATCGTAAGGAACTAATTTTAACCAAAACAGATATAGCGCAAATCAAAGATTGGTGTGATTCTCAGGCTAGTGAAATAAATTTTACGACATCTTTCAAAAAAGCACGTGTTCCATCGAGTAGTAAGTGGCATTGCAGAAAAGAAGATGGATTGTTTTCTTTTTTCCTTCGGAAATTTTCGTGGTATGATTACCCAAAAGCTCTCTATCTGGATATGTTATCTTATCCAGAGCTAGAGGATGTAAACGGAGTTAGTAATAAACTTGCAAGAATATTTCCTTTTGTATCCGATCATCCTGACATTTCCATAGATGAGGTAAAAGAAAGGGTTCTCTCAAATTTGAGAGAAGGCATCCAGATTCCTTTTGTACTCGATAATCATGTTCGGTTTTGTGCTGAACAAAAAGTGGCAGAAGCTATTCGCCATCTACCTGATTATTTCTCGAGTGATTGGGATGCAGACTTTAAAGAACCCGCAATACAAACTTACCTGAAGCTAGAAGGAAATCCAGAAATAGTTCTGAAGCAATTAAAACAAATCAACGATGAGCAGCATTGGAAGCGTGTTTTAAGAGAGCTTAGTCAGTATTCTACTCCTGAGCTAGAAACATACCTTCAGGATCAACTGAATGAAAATCATACAGACGAGAATAAACTAGAAATAGCGGCTTATCTCAGCTTATTTGGTAAAAATAAGGTTTTTAATAGGCTTGTTGATTATCTTGAAAACCACAAAAAATTGCCAGGCCACTGGGACTATCATCCTTTGAATCTAATCCTGCAACTAAACAATACAGACATCATTCCAAGCCTCTTTAAGTTTTATCAGCTAGGTTATCACCTGAATTTACATCAAAATAGAGATGGACGTGATTTCTTATATATTTTTGGGACAATCCTCCATAATATTTGTCAGAGCAAAGAAAACTATGAAGCCACACAAAAGGCTTTGCAAAGATTCATTCGTAAACTCAAAATCAAAAAACTGTTCTTTTGGGTTCTTCGCAGAGATTTATCTGTTGTCAAAGAAATGATTGCTGATCTTAAGAAATACGCTGAAAAAATTGAGCATAATCATTTTACCAGTAAGAAATCAAAACTTGACTTAAAGGAAGCCATTGCGATTTATGACTCCATTTGGCAACAAGACAATTTATAAGAAACCTTCTCTGTATTTTCGTGTCAATGGAATCAAACCACTCGCTCCCGCCACCATCTGGCTAGCTTTGCCAGCGAGGCACTCACGTCCATTTCTTGCTCTACAGACATCAGGAAGGGGATCAAGGGCAGGTTGAGCTTGAACTTTGTAACAAGGTCTGTACCCGAAGCGGGCTGTAATTGCCGGGCAATAGGTACTACTTCGGTGGATTTGCTTTCCTGAACGGCTTTGTTGATTTCTACCAGTAATTCCATCATCTTCATCTCGTCTATTTGCTGCTGGTCTATTTTTTCTACCAGTTGGTCGTAGATTTCTAGCTGGGCTTGGTCAATCTTGTTGAATATTAGAGCCAGACCCGCTCGGTTATCTTGACTGATATGAATTACGGTGTCTAGTTTCGCTAGGATCAGATCGGCATTTTGCTCCTGATGGGAGAGGATTTGTTGCTGGCTTGCTTTGATGCCTTCCAGCTCCTCCATTACTCGGCTCCGGAAGCTGGGGCCTGCCTGAGTGCCACGGATTTGGGCAAGCTCAGCCAGATCATTTTGGATCAGCCGCTTGAGCTTGTTAATTTCTTTTTCAGACCGCTTTTCTTCGCCGGGGTTTTCGGCAATGCGATACTTGCCCTCCCAGTCGGCCAGTAGTTCATAAGATTCCCTAAGGTTTTCCAAAAGGTCTTGTTCTCTTTGGTTCATAAGTTTGTTAGGATTTTCGGCTAAGCGATATTTCTTCTCCCATCTGCTAAGATCTTCATATGCTTCCTCAAGTCTCTGCTGTTTTTCTCCATCTTGGAAGAAAATTTCTTCCCCAGTGTCTCTTATACCTTCCATCATTGATGCAATAGAAATATCTTCACCACTCTTTTCACACTCTCTTGTTTTTTTACCCTTACCCTGAAATTTCCGAAGAGTGTCGTAGTTATGAAGGTATGGGTCTCTTTTATATTCACAGGTTTGAGGGCAAACACAGGGCACTTTCTCCTTAACCGGAGGATTCTTCAAGCTTTTGTGGATGTGGTCAAAATGCATTCGGATGGTATATAACAGTTTATCTGCTTGATTACCACCTGCTTCAATTTTAATAGTTTTGATGGTTTCAACATCATTGAGCACGATATACGCTTTACTACCTTCGTAAGACAAGACTACTCCATACTTCCAAAATAGCTCTTTATCAATTAGTTCGTGGGATCGGCAGATAAAACGGCTCAGAATTCCCTTAGGCATAAAGTCATAATGATATTCAAAACGCAGATACCGGTCAGAAGATTCAGCTATTTGTTCATAGGCATCTTCTACTCCCTGAGGAATCTGGACGGGAAGTAGCTCAGGAACTATATATTTATCGCTTTCATGCAGTTGAAAAACCAATTCAAACCGCTTCATTAAGCTCAATAAAAAAACGTGCTTACCCTTAAACCGTTCATCACGCCATATTTTGTCTAATTCACTAACTTGAAATTTACCTTCCTTAATCTTTTTACCATCTAATAGGGAATAAGCAGCGTCAGTTGCCCAAGTAGCATTCAGCACCACTGTGTCGCGCATGGCTATATCCTGCTCAAAATATAAAATGACACCAATATCGTGAAGTTGACGACTCAGAAAGCTTGCCTCTTCTGGATCTAAACCCTGAGATGTACAGATATCTAGGTACTGATGATATGAGATGTAATCCCTTTCATCTTCCTCCAATGCTCTGCGGACGGCAAAACGGTACCTGTTCCAAATCTCTCGGGTATGAGGTATAGCTAAGAGTTGTTTCTTTATATCCTGATTTAGACGACTGATACCTTTACCAGTTTTGCAAGAGGTTTTGTAAAAATCTACAATATGTGGGAACTTGTTCTTCCAGTCTTTCTGGTTGATCTCACTTTCGAGAATATCTATTTTATTTTGCACTACGAAAATAGGTGCGTTTCCAGAGAGTAAAGATACGATATTTAGCCAATACCCAAACTTGGATTGTCCTTCACCTTTACGAGTTTCCCAAACAAAAATGTAGATAGAGTTTTTCGTGAGAAAAAATTGATGAGTTCCATAGTTAATCTCCTGCCCCGCGAAATCCCATACGTTAGCCGTAAAATCAATATCTTCTCCTTCCCTCTTACATCCTTTTGGCTTCCACCTCTTAACCCGAATTCCAATGGTCGGTGGTCTGTTCTCTGTAAATCTGTAATCTGACGCACTGATAGCTTCTGTTAATTCGGTTTTACCCACCTCACCCACACCGACAAAGATTACCTTCGCTTCATTAAGTTCACGGCGATCTTCTTCTAATCTGATTGATCTTAGGTAATCAAGAACAGCTCCGCCACCTTGGTCTTCTGAAGTGACTATTTCTCTTGGAATATTTTCAATCGGATTCTTTCCAATATCTAACGCTGTAAGATTCGGCAGACTATCTAGTAAATTCAGAGGAATCTCCTTAATCAGGTTATCTCCTAACTTAAGAGATTGTAAATTTTTATTTTCAAGAAGAAATGAAATTTTAGTTAGATAATTATCCGATATATCTAGCTCTTTCAGGCTTACAGGTAATCTATATTCATCTACTTGTTTTTTAAACTTAATACTATGATTATTTGCGAAAGCACGTATTATTATGAATTGAGGAGAATACAGAACACCGGAATCGAGGATATATCCACTTATGTTCGGCTCACTCAAAATCTCTTTTTGACCTATGATTTCAATAAACTCCTGTTTATTACTTTCGTAACGAGCATAACTTTCAAGAAAACTATTGGCTCCCTGTGAATTAAGCTGATTGTCATTAATTACTTGCTTGATTCCCTTCATTCCCTTATTGATTTCCTCATGGGTGCCAACATCTGCTATATGGTTGTTAGCGATATCGAGAACTTCTAGTTTTTCTAAGTTGACAAAATCAGGGATAGTATATATTTCATTATTTTCCAGAAAAAGCTCTTTTAAATTAACTAAGCCAGATAAAGGTGAAGCATCCTGAATTTGATTGTGTGATAAACCTAGGTGTTGTAAATTGGTCAAGCCAGATAAGGGTGAAGCATCCTGAATTTGATTGTGTGATAAACCTAGGTGTTGTAAATTGGTCAAGCCAGATAAGGGTGAAGCATCCTGAATTTGATTGTGTGTTAAATCTAGGTATTGTAAATTTGTAAGGCCAAGTAAAGGAGAGAGGTCTCGAATGCTCCATCCATTATCACCCCCTAAAATTAGTTTATTCAAATAAATTGGTAAAGTCTCAGGAATCTGGTTCAAGTAATTTTCCTCTCTCCGATTCCTTCTTTTTAGAATCAACCGCATTTCTCGTTTTACCTTTCGTAATGGATATGCGTCCCTTCCACCCCTTAGACTCGCTTCCTGCAAATAGCTTAGGAGAAAGCTGAGCATTTGGTTCAGGTCATTTTTTTTTCTCTGATTCTCTACGAGAATTGACTGTATTTCCCGTTTTACCTTTGGTAATAGATATGTGTCCCTTCCACTCCTTGGACTTGCTTCTTCCAAATAGCTTAGTAGAGAACTGAGCATTTCGTCATACCACTCATTAGAGAAAATCAAAGTCTCCAAGTGAGTACACTCGGCGAGTTGCTCTAGCTCCGGCTCTGTACCATCGAGGCCGCAGTTGCCCAAATCCAGGTAGGGGTCTTGGGTGCGGAGGTTTTCTTCTATCAGTTTTTTCGCGTCGGCCATGGGGTTTGTTTGGTTAATTGAATACATAAGTCAATCCACAAGCCTCCAATCCAAGTTGGCTTCCTCTCGGGTGTAAAGTCCCCAGAGCTTTTCTTGGCTTGATGTTTTTTGAGCTTGGATTGATTTCATGTAGCGAATCTGCACCTCCCCGATCTCCAACTGGCTCTTGGCTTCTAGGTAAGAAACGGCATCATTGAAAGCTTGCCGAAGGCTTTCACCCCGAACCAAGGATGTATAAAACCGACCCGCAAACGCGCTGGCCTTGCCATCCTCCACGGGGGCAGAAGTGGCCATGACGCTTTTCACGCCCCGGTGGAGCAAGTCCGTCACCTGCCCCAAGGTAGCACAGCCATTCAGGAAGACCAGTTGCAAATGAGGCAATGAGCCAATCAGGCGAGCCAAGCCCTGAGCACTAGCAGCCTCGGAATCCAATTGCAAACTACTTTGGTTGGCGTGGCCGCCATAGTGGAGGAGGCTGACCTGCTCCCGGTACTCGGTCAGGGTGTCGTAGAGGTTGTCCAGAGAGGTCTGCCCCTTGATGAGCAGCTTGATCTGATCTCGGGTATCCAGGGGACGGAAGATTTTCTCCAATTGATCTTCCTCGGCCTTGAGGTGATCGAGGTAGGCTTCGCGCTCATTGGCAAAAGCCAGGAAGATCAAAGGCCGCACGAGCGATGCGCTTGGGCTTGGCTCCGTCTTAGGCTTAGGCTTAGGTTTAGTCTCGCCTTCGCCTCCCAGCTCGGCGAGTTCTGCCTCGTAATCATCGAGCATTTTCTCCAAACGCTCGATCTCGATCTGGCAGCGTTTGCGCTCATTGGGGTTCTCGGCCACGCGCAGCTTTTCCTGCCACTCGTCCAGCAGAGCCTCGGTTTCTTGGAGATTTTTTTCCAGACGGCTGACGCGTCTTTGGTTTCTTGGATTCATGATTGTTAAAGCATTTAAACCAAATTTATCTTCTGCTTTGAGGCTGGGGCCTGCTTGGCTGCGGAGTCTGCCCTCATCAGCGATACCTGCTAGTTCTTCCTGGATTTGCTGAATCAGAAAATCAGTGGTAGCGATGATTCGTATTGCTTGTTTTTCCCGCTCGTAGAAGGCTTCTACCATCGCTTCTCCTTGCTTGGTGCGGAGCAAAAGCCCCCGCTGCCACATCAGGCGGACTTCCGAGAAGCGGTTGGCCTTGACAATAAAGCGCTGGATAAATACCTTGGGCAGGAAGCGATAGGGGATTTCCGCTTTTTGAAGCTGAGTTGCGTTCTTTTTCTCCCAGTAAAGTACATCGCTGGGCTTCTCCGTGGGCAAAAGCTGAGGAACCACAAAGCTACGTTCTCTTAGAGGAGGATACAGTTTTTTACTTTCGGTGCTTTCGAAAGCCAGTTCGGCACTGAGCATAAAATCCACAAAGAGTTCCCTTTCATAATCTGTATTGTCCTCCCAAATTTCAGTCAGTAGGTCATAGTCTAAGTTCCCTTTTTCGTATTGTAGCTCTTCAAAGTACTCACTTTCTCTATCCAGGATTTTATAGATGGCCTGAATAGCCCAGTCCTGATTCAGGATGATTTGATTTTGAAAATAACCCCGGCGATAGTACAACACGCCCGTATCGTGCAGGTAATTTAAAATTGTAGCAGCGGACTTTTCTACTTCATTTGCTACGCAAATGTCTTTAAATTCGGCTAAACGCAGTGTTTTTACATCTTTTTCCTGCAAGTCTCGAATCGCCTCCCGCACCTGTACCCAGTCAGCAGGCAAATCAGGGCTTTGAAAAGCGGGATTATTTTGAAGCGTTTTTTTCAATACCTTTTCCAGCACCCTAAAGCCTTTGCCCGTTTTAGCACTGAGTGCCAAAAAATCCAACACAGGGTATTCTTCTTTTAAGCCCTCTTTGTACTCAAAGTAAAGATCCTGCGGGAAGGCATCCATTTTATTTTGTAGAACCAAAATTGGGCTTTCGGGGGCAAAGCACCGCGTATATTCCAGCCAGTAGCGTAGCTTTTCATTTTCGTAGTTTTTGCCCTGCCAGGTATGGAAGGGCTGGGTTTCACTGGCAAAGTCCCAGACCAGGAGAAACAAAGCCCGGGTTTGCATAAAAAGCCGATGGGTAGCGTGGTAGAGGTCTTGCCCGGCAAAGTCCCAGAAAGTAAGCTGAAAATCTGCCAAATCCCGCCTGAGACGGGCAATGGCGTGGGTAGAAGCGTGCTCGGTATTGAAAATAAAGGTATCCGGCTCGGCCAGTCTTTTAGCGATTTGGGTTTTGCCGACCCCCCCATTGCCGATGAGTATGACCTTAACTTCCCGGTTCTTGACCCTGCCTTTTTCCAGGTCTTGCAAATAATCTCGTACTGCTTGCAAGACGTTCTTGAGAAATTTATCAAAAATCTCTGGGGGAATATTTTGGATGGGATTAGCATATAATTCAAGTTCATTCAACTGAGGAAAATGATTTAAAAAATCCAGAGAGATGTCCTGGATGCGATTTTCACCTAAATCCAGGGATTTTAATTGGCTTAAAGGCTGCAAAAAGGAGATGTCCTGGATTTGATTGTCACTTAAACCCAGAGTATGTAAATTGCTTAGATTTTGTAAAAAGGAGATGTCCTGGATTTGATTTTTACTTAAAATCAGTTCTTGTAATTGGCTTAAAGGCTGCAAAGAGTAGATGTCCCGGATTCGATTAGCCATTAAATTCAGGTATTTTAATTGGCTTAAATGCTGTAAAAAGGAGATGTCCTGGATTTGATTCCAACTTAAATTCAGGGATTGTAATTGGGTTAAGGCCTGCAAAAAGGAGTAGTTCTGGATTTTATTTTTACTTAGATCCAGGGATTGTAATTGGCTTAAAGCCTGCAAAGCGGAGATGTCCTCGATTTGCCACCGATTAAACATGTCTCTGGTTCCGGCCAGGATCAACTGGCGAGGGGTAGGGGGGAGGTGAGGAGGGATTTTTTGGAGTTGGTTTTGGGGGCCTTGGTTTCGGCTTTCTTTATATACCCATTTCTGTTTTTCCTCATCATACTCCTCCCACCCATTAGAGAAAATCAAAGTCTCCAAGTGAGTACACTCGGCGAGTTGTGCTAGCTCGGGCTCGCTGCCATCCAGACCGCAGTTGCCCAAATCCAGGCGAGGGTTTTGGGTGCGGAGGTTTTCTTCTATGAATTTTTTTGCGTTGGCCATGGGGTTTGTCTGGTTAGTTGAATGCGTCTTGGGTTTCGCTTTGCTTATGATTTTTTTGTTTCTTCCAGTTCGTCTTCGTATTCCTCTATGGTATCTTCTAATTTCTTGATTTCCTGCTTAGCTCTTTTTCGTTCATTAGGGTTTTCGGAAGCTAGTCGCTTGCTGTTCCAATCTGCCATCAGTTCCTCGGCTTCGGAAATATATCCCTCCAAACGCGCGATCTTACGCCGGCTACGAGCCGAGGGCGTTTGCTCCTCGGGCGGGCTAGGGTGCGTGGCTTGCTGGGATAATGCTTGGAGGCTGGCTTTCTGCTCTTTTTCTTCCAAGGGCTTGGCCTTATAATCTTGGATATAGCGCGAGGCCAAATCCGCCACGAGGACTTTGACTTGGTTTTCACTCTTGACAAACTTGGCTTCGTCATCCATCGCTTCACTGAGCTTACTTTTGTTTACAAACTCCTTGCCCTCCAAGGAGACGAAGTGCTGTACCTTCTCGGAGGGCTTCTGCTGACTGTTTTCGTCCAGGATTTTATCTAGCTCCTCGGTGATCTCTTGGAGAAAGGAAGCCTGCTGAGCACCCCGGACACGAATGTAGACTTGCTTCTCGGCTCGCCGGAAGAGGATCAAAGCCTTGCCCCCGTGCCGGGGGTGGATCAGGCGGATACCGTGCCGCCAGATGGCCTTGCGCTCGCTGAGGCGACCCAGGCGCACCAGGAAACGCTCGGCCAGACCCTTGTGAAAGAAATTAGGCTGGTAGCGCAGATGCAGATTATCCTCGGCTTCCCAGTCATCGGCCACCTCGCTCTCCTCGGGCAGGTACTGGGGCACGACGAAGGTAGGATTTTCCAGCCCTTTGTAATCCTCTTGCTCCAAGCAAAAGCAAAGCTCACTGCTGACCATAAAATCAATAAAGATTTTGGCTTCTTCTTCGCTGCGGCCTTCTTTGCGCCAGGCTTCCAGCAGAGCCTCCTGACGGATCTTGCCCTGGGCCAGTTGGGCGGCCCGGTAGGGGCGCAGTACCTCGTAGATGCCCCGGATTGCCCAGAGCTGATCCAGGATGATCCGCTCCGAAAGCTGCCTGTCGTGGTAGAGAAAGCCCGTGCGGTGCAGGAAGGTGAGCAGGGTACGGTCTTCACTGCCTTGGAGCGCGTACTTTTGACCGAGGGCTTGGTAGGCCTGCCAGGTGATTTCTTTTTGCCCGGCGGCGCGGAGCTGAT
>CAZKBP010000064.1:0-17144 GCA_964551015.1 uncultured Cytophagaceae bacterium
CCAAACCCGAATCAAAACCCGAATCCCGAACCTGAACCCGAAGAAGAGAGAACAAATCAAGCACAGTATGGTGTGGGGCTCAATGTGGGTTACACTTTGAAAAGGAGAGAAGTCACGCAAAAAATTAAAAGAAAGTTTGTGTTTGACAAAGCGGAGGCCAAAACTTATAAATATTATCCCGGAGGTGCGCTTTCCACAGATGGTGCTGGATACGATCCTGATGAGCAAGTTGCTTTGGTTCGTTTGGGGGAGGGGCCTTTCAAGGAAATAGAAATTCAAGCACGCGCTAGCTTTGATTTCGCGGAGTACAAAATCAAAGAAGCCATTGTGCACATTTCTTATGGCTATCGAGGTAGCGAAGGGGATAGGAACAACCGCTTACACGAGCTGAGCCTGACCCTAACGAGCAATAATCCTAGACAGTTTGTCAAGTTCTTTGTAGATCAGTATAGTACCCTGACTTACGATTATTACGTGGAGTTTATCCACCAACCTGGTTCCATCATTGGTTCCTATGAGACGAAGATCATTTCCAGAACTTTTGAAGACGTGAGTGAGCGAGATATTTCTGTCAATATGGACGATCACTCTCCACTCAAACCCGTGGAAGTTCAAGTAGGCAATGTACGATTTAATGAAAATGCCGTACAGTCCGTACAAGTGTATCTTGCTCCCGAAAAAGGAGCCAACGGGCGAACCCTGATTCTCAACGATGGAGGTGAGCCACACTTCAGGTATTTGATCTTCCCTCCTGAGGAGAATCGCTACGAATACTATAAGAGAGAAGATTTCTTCTTCCAAGGAGAGAAATTGACTTTTGAGTATGAGACACAAAATGACACGCAGGTAGTGGTCAACACCCCCACCACACGAATCTTTAAGATAGCCCCGAATTTGGTAGATAGCCATAATCTGATTCGCCAAGTACTCATAGATCTAGAGTACACCAAGGCAGACACTACTCTCAAGAAAGCCACGCTTAATTTGACCCCAGAACAAAATCGAAAGGAATACGCAGTGCTACTAGAAGACGATGATCCACGTACTTGGCGAGGTCGTACCCGTTTTGTTCTCAATGATGGTCGTATTCTGGAGGGCGATTGGATACAATATGATCAAACCGAACCCTTCATCAATCTGAACAACAGTGGATTTAGAGTACTCAAAGTTTTCCTATTACTAGGTCAGGTTACTTTTAGCGGAAACATTCTAGCCATCCAACTAAGAGTAAGCGATACTGACCCGGCCAATCCATTGAGTGCAACTACGATTCTACGCGATGGGATGCTAGAGGATACGCTTATCATAGAAGATGTTGCTTTGACACAAGCTTTGAATGCTTCACTGACCATCTTCCGCAATGATGGAAGCACGGAGGAATTAACCTATTCCATCGCCCCAGGCTCCCAACAGTTTATGATCCCACTCACCGTGATCAATTAAGCAATATTTTATTCAATTTCAATCATTTATTTATTCACTTTTAAATCTTCAATCTATGTTATTCCTATTAAATAGTATCACTGTACCCGGTACAGACATTGAACTCTTCCGTGACCATGAGCAAGAAGACCTCTTTTACGTAGTACCCTCCATTCCTAGGGTTGCTCGCGACCCTCAGGGCAAACCTTTATTGAGTTACTTATTTATTGCCAGAGATGCAGACATTGCCTATGCTAGTAGCGAGAATAAAGATCTAGTAGAGTCTCAGCTAGGACAGCTTCTGATAACTACTGATCTGGGAATTAGTGAAGAAGAAGGGGAAAAAATCAAGAAGTACCTGAAAGAGCACGTGCTTCCCAAAAAGGATCTTCCTTTTAATCGCTTCTACTATCGACTTCTAAAAAAAACAATGCCCCAAAAAGCCATCGAGCCCAAGCTCACTTATCCGAATACTTGGAAGGATGGCTCTGCCCAACTTCAATTATTAGAAGGTTTTGGGGATACTTTCAAGAAAAAATCTAGCGAACCCGTGGTGCCATCTATGGTAGCCAGTAATTCAGCGGCTTTCTATGCAACCCTTGGCATCGAAGGCTCTCAGGTTTATTTTGATGCCCTAAGCAAGGGGTTTAAGGGTCAAGAGAATGAAGAGGAGCCAACCCCTCTACAGGCTATTGTCAATTATCATTTAAAAGGTTACGCCTACGCGCCTAACCTGAAAATTGAAGTAATCGGACACGCTTCGCAAGTTTATGAATATCTACAAGAACGAGAAGTGGACTTTGAGCGAGAGGTCAAAGAAGGTAAGCGAACAAAACACAAGGAAGTAAAAATCCTTGGTATACCTGTATATAAGTCCGAAAAAACCTATACAACCATAGAGAAAGTTACCTTAGATAAGGAGGACATCTCCACCTTGGTCGAGGAAATGGTAGACAGAAAGATAATTACCATCAAAATAGAAGATTTTGGAGACCTAGCCCTCAACAGCGCAGAAAAGAAAGAGGTAGAAGATAATGTACGCATCGAGATAATGGGGATGATTATGAATACGATTATTCCCAGTTTCTTCGAGACGGCTCTGATCGGAGATAAGGAAGACCAACCAGTACTGGATGAAGAGGGTAACGTAGTCGCGACCGTAGATCCCGAAAAACCTCAGGCAGACCCAAATATGCCCATGGGCTGGCGTGCCCGCGCGGCTAAGGACTTGGAAACGCATTACCATTTCAAAAATGACATTGAAAAAACGAAAATCAATAATATCTATTTCAAATTTGAACGAAATGGTACGATTGAGTTTCAGCGAAATCCGCAGGGCACATTAACCACGCAATTAAACGAAAGTGAGCGAGAAGCCCTCGTGCGTTACATCGATGTGAGTAGCCCCGAAGTACAAATCCTCGAGGTGCAGCTCTCCGTGAATGCTGACTTTGAAGAAGACAAAATTCACTCTGTGGTGGTCAATATCTACTACAAGCAAAAAGATCACAAATCTGGTGTGGTACGCGAAAATACTGAATCTTATCTCTTTGACACCGGAGATGAAAAATACATCTTCCGTGCCACCATGGCTCGCAATGCTCAGGGAGAACTGCTCGATTATTATGACGTAGAAGCTAAAATCACCTACAAGGGCACTTCTGAGGCTCCTCCACCAATCAAGTTAATTAACCAAAGCGGTCGTCAACAAGTCGTCTCTTATGATAAACTAGGTTTCTTAACCGTCAAAACGGAAGTAGGAGATATTGATTGGGAGGTGATTGATAAAGCTGTGGTTGATTTTGAGTATAAAGCAGAGCCAGACCAGCCAGATACGCGCAAGCAAATTACACTGGATCAAAACACAACGCAAGGTACTTGGAAGACCTTTATGTACATGAACGAAGATAAAACTTATCGCTACCAAGTCAAATATTATTACAAAGACGGAACCGAATCCGAAAGTGAGGTCAAAGAAGATACCCGCGATACACTGATTATTGACGATCAATTGATTGGTCGTGTAAGGGCTTCCTTTGATTTGATCATGGATCCAAGCTCCGTAAAATCGGCTAAGATAGAAGTACTGTACGAAGACGAATCCCTCAACATTCGAGAAGAATACTCAAAATGGTTCACCAATGCAGAAACCTGGGATTGGGTCATGCGCCTAAGAGAGGGAGCAGCTACCAACTTCAAATATCGCTATTTAGTGGAGTATAGCGATGGACTGGTAGAAGAGTCAGACTGGATGGAAGCTAGTAGTGATGAGGATATCCCTCCTATCAATATCCGGCGCTATCCGCGAATGCTGATCGTAGACGCATTTGACGTGGATTGGACGCAATGGAGAAGAGCCTATCTGAATGTTAGATATACCGATACAGCAAACAATTATACCGTTTCGGAGAGGGTTATCCTCGAAGATGCTAATCCCTTTGGGGAGGTGAGTATTCTCGCCTTCCGGCCAGAACACCTTGATTTTGAGTATAGCGTACAGTTTGTTTCATCGGGTGGCGTCGTGAGAACTCCTAGCCAAGTAGCAGAAGGTGGTATACTCATTCTGACCAACCCAGAAAGTGTAGAAGCTTAAATCTGCTCACTGCCTACAAATCTAGAAGCAAAAGCTTCCAGAAGGCTCTCCAAATAGAAAGAGGAAATGGGTAAATGGCTGAATTCGCCTTTTTCCTCTCTCTTGCACTTATATAAAATTTTCAACCTTTAATCGCATCTTCATGCAACCGAAAAACTCTTTAACCCTTCACCCCAAGCTTAATTTGGGCAAGAACGTGATTACCAGTAGTCAGACTTTACAAGCAGGTCACTTTCATAATATCAATTTTATCAAGCCTATTTTCTATGCTGGGCCGGCTCTACAGCTCGAGAAAGGGATTAACTATCTGAATGAAGCTCCTACCACAGACGGGAAAACTTATACTTATAAAGGTGATAAGTTCGTTCGGCCTGAGTTTCGTTTGGCCAGAAAACGCCAACCTGGTAGCAAGCAAAAGATTGATGTCTTCCAATTTGAAAAAGGAGAAGACGATAAACTGTATCTCAAGTTTAGCTTGGAGGCTTACGCTCCTACTAGAGGTGCGCTTCCCCTTGAGCTGGATAATGATCGTATCGAAATCACTTTTCAATACCAAACCAGAAGCGGGGAATGGAATACGATTCCCACCTCCATTGAGGCTACCCCACTCAGAAAAGAAGCTCGCATCCTGAGAGACTACCATTGTAGCTGTGAAATCCCCCAAACCCAAGCAGAAAAAGAAGAAATCCGAGACGCGCTCATCTACGGTGCCGCGAAACTGGAAATCGAAGCCAGAATTCCTTGGGAAAAACCACCCGTTGACCCCAATGCTCCAGATGAAAATTGTGAGCAATTTGATCCCGAACAGCTCACAGTAAAGGGAAGATATTTGTACCTCGGTCAACGCCGATTTCTGAGGCTCAAAAACCAAAATGATGCCCAAAAGGCATTACAAATCATCCAGCATTACCAGATGGACAGCAAGTGCTCCGTCAAAGGTGATGAATTCATGTATTTTCTTTCCCAAGGAGAAGCCCCCAAGGGAAAGAAACTCCCCGGAGAGGATTGTATTCCCTTTAATCCTGACAAAATAGAGGTGAAAAAAATAGGAGGCCGCTGGAAAATCGTAGAAGGAAACCATTGGATGTTTGATTTTGATCAAGACGAGAAGACCACCCGCAAGGTATACGATATCATCAAATATTACGGATTTGCTCAATCCTGCTACGTAGGACGCCCCCACCCACCCATGAGCTATATGAAAGCAAAAGAGCCTGTTCAGAAAATAACTGTGTCTCCCTTTGTGCTCAATCCAATCACGATTGGGGCGATCAAACCAATTGGAGGAATATCGGCAGGTAGTGGTGCAGCTAACAGCTCCAACTCACTTACCTTGAATACCACCAAACCTACGCTTCAAGCCACCGAGGTACAAGCCCTCACGAACTCTCCCAGCAGCAAAACAAAGTATGTTTCCCTCACGCGAGAGATTGAATTACAGTATCCAGAAACCGCAGAGTATGTATATCAAGGTTTACTGGATACGGAGGTCAAGGTATTGGCTTGGCTCTCCATCGAGTTGGAGCGATCAGATTATATTTCCAAGAATATTGCCGCAGAAGCTATTGAAAGTTTCACCCTACACTATTGTCCTACTGAAACTAACACCGTTTACCATCTGCCTCAGGAGTATCGTCTGGATTTCATAGAAAAAGACGGTGTTCCTGATCTGCAAATCACACTCTACCGAGAGGAGAAAGACGGAGAATCAGAAACACGACTAACGGTAAGTATGGAGGTTGTCCCTTATACGACCCCAGTTGCCAAACGCAAACTCCAACAATATCTCGACGAGAAGGTGAGTGAAGAAACCATTTATATAAAAAATCTTGACGTAGGAGGCTTCGAAAAAGCCAGCTTTGAATATACGAGTGGTTTCTCAGACCGTACGGTGGACCTCGGCAGTAAGCCGCCCGAAAATAAGGAAGAGGGCATAGACCCCGTCCGAGGCTTTACGCTTGATCTAGATATGAGCCTCGAGTCCTTTACAAGTTTGAAGAATAATATCACGAATTATGGTCTGCATATCGGAGATGTCATCTTTGCCGTGATTGAGGGAACTGAGGAGAACGGGGTTATCACAAGAAGTGAAACCCAGAAAGAAATTCGTGTACCTGTCAACATTGATCTGAAGTGCCTAGCTCCCATCGCCCTCAACCTAGAAAATGTGAGCAATCAAGTAAGTGGCGATCAAACCTCCACCGGAAACTTTTTCATCAGAAATACCTACGATTATCCGGTCAAAATACAAGGAATTGACCTCTTGTTCCTATCAGGCGACGAGTCTCTAACTCGTGTATATGATATAGATTACGAGGTCAACCTCCAAGAAATAAACAGTTGGCCTTTCAGAATTCCTAATGGTATTCCCGAAGGTTATAACAAAATATTAAGTATTACTGGATTAGATCAGCCTGAGAAAAACCAGGTCTGGACACACTTAATCGCTGAAATTGTAGACGCCAGCGCAGACTATGATCCCGAAACCATTATGCAGAACATGATTGATTTATCCAAAGTCAAAGACGTCTGGGAGCTAACAGTAGAATGCGTGACCTATGCCAACTGGGATGACTTGCCCGAAGAGGAGAAAACTAAAATGGAAGAAATAGACGAGGTAGAAGTCAGGATCTATGGCGAAGCCGGAACTGGCAACTCGCAGCTCTGCACACTGACCAAGAACGAGTCTCGAGCGAACATCACGATGAGTAATTCTCTAAGACAGATTCTCGATGCTCAAGATGTCAAAGAACGCATTTATGTCTACCAATACAGCTACGTCTATCGAGATGGTACGAGATCTCTTCCGTCTGGGATGATTGAGAGCCAACCCACTGCTTCCGCCTATCTACCAATCCATATTGAAATTGAAAATTAATCTAAAAAAATTAAATCATGATTACCCTAACCCAAGTACTCAGTATTGATAATTGTGTAGTTTACGCAGATGATACCGATTGCAATCTTTATTACCCGCTTGCTACTACCCCTCGCCTTCGTGTGCAGAGCACAAATGATCAAGAAACACCTGTCTTTAATGGGCTTTTCTGGACAGATCAAGCCAATGGCTCTGGAAATGCCGTAGCAGGTCTAGCCGGTGGGTGGATCAACTTTGATGTTAATCTTGGCATCAGTGATGAACTCAAAGAAAAAATCAAAGACGAAATCCGTAAATCGGATATTCAAAAAGAGCGTTACCGACAAATCGTCAAACAAGAAAAAGAGCGACTTACGCTTATCGCCAAAGCACAAGGTAAGTCTAATATTCCTGACCCCGATGTGCCACGTGTTGGTGAGATCTATTTTAGTGCAATTCAATTCTCCGAGGGCACGGTTACCCTGCTAGGGGAAGCGGATGGCGAATTCATTCCTTGGTCTTCAGCGGGTGGGCCAGCCAGTTTGATTGGCGATAACAATGCAGCCTTCGCCATGCGATTGAGCCCGCAAGCCGCCGCCGTGTGGTACAAGGCATTGTATCAAGGCGACAAGGCGATTGGCGTACGCTATGATCTTAAATTCCCCTTGCGCTTGCCCAGTCTGGAAATTAGAGCTTGGGCAGGCTCTACCCAAAGTCAAAGCATAGAGCGAGAGGTAGAGCGCGTGTGGAGAAACGTGGATCAAGGCTGTGGCAATGCCGACGTGGAGCGGATCGACGTAGCCGAAGTACGTCGAAATCTTTTAGAAGAAGGCTTGGTGAATATAGAAATCAACAAAGGATCAGCTGAAATATCCGACGAGCACGTAAGCCAACTAAGAAATTTGGCCATCGATTTGATTGACGAAAAAATCAAAGAAATCATCAAGTCCCGAATACACGGCCTCACCGAGGAAGAACGCACAAGCTCACTCACTCAGGTTATGACCGAAGAGGTCTCTTCTTTTGTAGAACTACGTTTTACACAAAGAGACGTGGTAGAGTGGCAGATCTCTCCCCAAGGAACAATTATTGACCTTTTGTCTGACCTAAGTGAAGCGCAAAAAGAAAGGCGGATTCAAATCGTTGACCTAGCGAATCCAATCGTGGAAACCGTAGAGATTCCTATCCGAGTGAATGCCCCTTGGGAGGAAAATCCTTTTGTCACTTCCGTGAAGGTGATCGCTGAATATCCTGCTGCTAACCTAAAAGAGGCGTGGGTTTTCTCCAAAGAGCAAACTAGCCATACTTGGAGATTTCGCCGTCCCAAAGAGGATGATGGAATTGTGCGCTATGCCTACGAAGTCTACTTCAAGGGACGTTCGGAGCCACTTTCTTTGCCTTTTCAAGAATCCAACGGGGATATCAATGTGCAGGTAGGTAAAGTCGGGGTAATTGATCTGAAATTCAAACCACACGCGATTCTGAGCTCCCTCCGTGGAGATAATGGAATCAACGTGATTCAGGTAGATATGGGCTATAAACAGCCCGAGGAAGAGGGACATTTTACCACTTCACTCATCCTGAAACCAGATCAGTTAGAGGGCGTCCGCATCGAGAGAGCCGTCTATGAATTTGTAGATGCCCCCTTGGAGTATCAGGTGAAATACATCACGAAGCATGGAAAAACCTTGGAGATGCCCCCTAAGAAGTACTACATTTCCGAAAATCACGTAGGAGATATCATTACTTCCACTCCTTATCAAGATACCTTAAATGTAGAAGTTGAACTGGGTTTTGTTCCTGATGAAGACCTGAACAAGATTATTGTTGATTTTCAATATGAAGATGAAGAAAATAACTTCCAAAGTGAAGCCAAGGCTTTTCTGTATCAAGATGACGATTGGGAGCCAGCCTTGGCCGAATTGGTACAAGTGGACAAAGCCCAGACGAACTTCCGTTACCGCTACCGCTTGGTGAGCAATACCATGGTGGCTCGCAGTCCTTGGGTAGAGGCAGCGGGAGATCAAACCCTCATCTTACCCGTTTTGGCCGTGCGGATTGACGCCAGTAACTTGGGCTTGGGCGATCGCTATATGAATGCCATCCTAAGTCTCGAGTATATGGATGACTCACATCATCAGGTCGTAAAACACCAAATGTTCTTTTCTAGAACCGACGGACAGCAGCCACGCTTTTGGTATATCCCCAGAACCCAAGCGATGCTAGATAGCTACGAATATTCTATGATACTCTACACGCACACAGGTGAGCGGATAGAAGTACCTAAACAAGAAGGTCGGGGAACTTTCTTATTTCTTCAAGACCCTAGTTAGAACCTAAATTGATAAAGCTATGCTATTATATTCAGCTCCTTTCTTGGAAAAAGGCCCTCTGACCATTTTCAAAGATGATAAAGATTCGGAGACTTTCTATTATCTAAATACACAACCTTCCATTCACGTAGGCCCTCAAGGGCCTTCTATTGCCGCCTATGCTTTACTGCCCGAAAGTGGCCAGATAGGAGATAGCACCGCCTTGATAGATGCAGGTCTGTCTTTAGAAGTCAGCCTGCAGGTAAGCGAAGAAGTAATGGAAGCAGTCCGTGAGGAAATTAAAGAGCAGTGGGGTAAACCAGCCAAGCGTTTGGTGCCAGCGCCCATCAGTGATGGAAAGGTTTATTTAATCATTGCTCAGGCGGGCGAAGAACCAGACCCAGCAAATTGGTTTATCACTTCTGGCTTCTCGCCCTCAATTTTAGGAGATAATCGCGCCGCTATAGTGGCTAAAACGAACGGTGAAGATGCCAAGCGCATGATTGCCACCCTAAAAAATGAAGTATTTGCCGCCCAAGTTTATTACGAGCTAAATTACTTGGGAATCACTCCAGTATATAAAGCAAGCATGCAAGTTCGCTGGGAAAAGATTTATCAACACTTTGACGAGTTAAAATCTAAGAACTACATTTTTTATAAAGATGAAGTGTCCCAAGCCGTAGACTCTCTTCAAGAAACGAACCTCATTGAAATAGAGGTAGCCGAGCTAGATCCTGATGTAAGAGATCTCGCTACCAAATCTATGTTCAATGAACTCAAAAACAAGGTTATAGAGAAACTCTTCCAGCCAGCCGTCCCTCCTCTGAGTGCCAGTGAAAATTTGGAAAATCGAATTGGCCAAGGGATTAGCCGAGTGCTGTCCTCACTTGTTCCCGGGCATCATTATATTCGTAGAGAAATCGAGGAAGGACAATTAGTGGATATGACCATTGATATGAGTGAAAGAAGGGTTAAAAAATTTCCTTTTTATCCACAGGGATTGCTTTCTACGATGATTGAACGTGTAGGTGGGATAGGAGATCGATTGGTTTGGATTCAATTAGATGATCTTGATTTTAAGAAAGAAACCATATACGTGAATTTAGCGGCAGACTCCTTCCAGTTATCTAATATACAAGCAGTCAAAATTGTAAGCCGTATCATTGATTCAGAAACTCAGGAGAGAGTCGCTGAGCGAGTATCTATTTTCGAGAGTCAGGTTGAACTACGGGATATATTTTCCTTCAATCGTCAGAAGGATAAATCTTATCACTTAGAGTACCAGACTACCATTTACTTGGATGACCAGTCGGCAACCCTGCCCGATAAATTAGAAACGCCTTGGATTTTAACCTCAGATTTTTACGTTTATCTCGATCCTCAGGATCATTTTGACAACCAAGCTTTAAGGATCAGTATTGATGATCCAGAAATCTTCCAGCATATTCAACTAATTGAAGCCACGCTCTCTATCAGAGAGAAAGAAACTGAGGAGGTGATCCATAGACAGACAATGATCCTGACTCAAGACAATTACGAGCCTGATACCATCGCCTTTCTCTCAGCCAAAAGCATCCCAGTAAAAATGGATCTTGATATTAAGTATTATCTCAGTGGGCAAAATGAGTATGAACTAAACTTGAAAGACATGCAAGACGACCACTACTTTATCCCTAATCCCTTTGAGAATAAATGGTCAGTGGAAACTATGTGCCTAGTCGATTGGACTCAAACGCTTAAAGTTCTTACCGAAATAAGAGTATGGGACGTGGCCAGAGAAGAGTATATACACGATAAGTTTACTTTTGCCGAAAACCAAACCGAGTATACATTCTACGCCGTGACGAGTTTAGAAACTCCACGCGAAGAATTGGAGTATCGCCTGACCGTGGTGCGTAAGGACGGAACCATCCCCCGAGGAGCTTGGACTCAACACGCTGGGCCGCTCCTACTGATCCGAGACGAAGTAAAGGCAGAACGCACCATCCGGGCTAAGTTGCAAAGTGCTCCTGATTTTGCCGAAAAAGAAATAAGAAAAGTCCTGATCGCATTCAAGTATGAAGATCCCGCGAATAATATCTCGGAGGAATCTGAAAATCTTGAGTTCAAAGCTATTGGAGATGTGCAGACTTTTACTCATCCTATGCCAGATTTGTCAGAGATTAATTACCAGTATCGTGTACAAGTATTCAGTCGCAGAGGCAATAGATACAAAACTGACTGGAAAGAAGCCTATCAAGAAAATTTAGAAGTTATTATCCCCGAAAACATTTGGTAAACTATGCTAGACTTAGCCCAACCCCTAGGCACACACGAGGGAATCGTGTTTTATCGTGATCACGCGCAACCTAATCTGATTTACTATTTGCCAGATGAGGTGTCCTTGTCCACCCGTGATTTGTCGAGTGGAGAAGAAGAAATACCAGCATATGAATTCTTCTTGCAAATTTTTAAAGAAGGGCAAGCCGTCAAAGGTGATCTCTCAGCTCTGGAAAAGAGTGCAGGCTCTATTTTATCACTAGGCGTCCAGTGCAGCGTAAGCCCTGAGCGACTCAATAAAGCCCAGCAGAAAGTACAAGCACGCTTGGATTTGGAAGAAGAACTCATTTTCAGCCCCCCAGTTTGGAAAGATGGTAAGATTGATCTGATCCTTCTGGATGCTACTACCCAAGATGAAAAAACCTTGGAGGCAAATGATTTCGTAGACAGTATCCTGGGGTCAAAAAAACCTTCGCTCTATTCTGGTCACCTAGAAGCGGTCTTTAATGCTAGATTAGATCGCAAAGGTACCGCCCTGATGGCCGCAGCGTTACAAGGAGATCGTGCCCCCGTGGCCGGAGTACTCTATGAACTGAAGTTCGAGGCACTGCGACCCGCCTTAGATTTGCGTATTCGTGCCGATCTGGATCGTTGCCACGAGAAAATAAGCCATATCATAGGTGCCGAGGTTGGCTTCACAATCTATGGTGTAGCCATAAAGCTAGAAACTGAACTAAAATTCATTACTGAAAAATTAGAAGAAGACGGAGATATTGAAGTAGAAGTACTCTCTCAGGTGAGTGATCCAGAAACCCAGCGGCTCATCCGAGAAACGGTGGAGGAATTTAAGGATAAGATTATCAGAGAATTATTTCGCCCTATGGTCAACGCAGGTTCACTGCCTGATATCGATTTGGGATTAGATGAGGCAGTTCCCAAAATTGGGGTGAGTTATGTTTTTTCCAAAGAAAAAAAGTTTCACCAAAAGGTAATCGAGTTGGATTATCGGGAGCGCTCAACCAGTGTAAGAATTCATAACCCTCAGGCACACCTCTGGATATTCGGGGCACAAATTCAATCTCAGCTAGACCGCTACGTGCAGACTGTCACCTTCTCTGATTTATGGAGGGAGAATACAGTAAGGGTCAGCCTTCTCCACGATTTTTCTCAGAAAGATGAAGACTTGGTCAGTGCCGAAGTAGTGATTTGGGCTAAGAAGTATGGAAAGACAAGCCCCAATCCAGTGTTTGGGCTACCCTCCGAGGCAGAAGCCATCGGGCATTTTGTGTTCAGTGAGCAAAACGCTACGCCGCAGGCTTTTAGCTGGATCTCTGAAAAAGACGAGCCAGTGGGCTATTATTATCAAGTAAAGCTCACTTACCATCCAAATCATCAGCAGATTAGCTCCCCACTGGAAATCGTTTCTGAGATAATCACGAGTAGTTCACAGGATTTGCCTATTATTCCAACGGTGCTAGCTCCTATTTATATCATGGAGACACGTATGGGTAACATTAATTACAATCAAATTCCATCTGTAGATGTGATCCTAAGAGCTAAAAGTGCTGAGGGCGAATTTATCGAGCAAGAAATTATCACCCTCAACCAAGAGAGTCCTGCTGGGCAGTGGCGTATCCGCAGACCGAGCTGGGAACAGATTTACTTGGAAGAAACCAGACAATACTACTTGGCAGAGAGCCAGGTGCCACTTAAAACCGCTCCTGTCTTATTGACTGATAATGAAAGTATTATCAACCGACCTTTTGTAGACATTAGCCTGACGCCCGTCATCATCGGTAATTATCAGAAAATCAAGGATATTTTCATCCAATTAAGCTATCAGCCCGAGGTAGGCGATGCCTATTTTTTCAGAGAATCACTCCGAGTAAGTCCCCCTCACCTGTTATTAGAAGATGTGAAGGTTTCTGTTTTGAATCTAAATGATAAAGTTTCTTGGAGAAGCCAAGTCTTCACAACTGACGGTCAATACCTTGACTTGGCAGAAGGGGAAACCGGAGCAGGCGTCTTCTTAGTCGATCTAAATCTAATTAACTCAGGAAATTTCATGATTCATTGGGAGGGGCCAAGCCCCACTGAGGCAAGTTTAGATTATCTCCGTTTGGAGTTTAAGCTGTTTCAGGCGGATGGAACGAATCAAAATCTACCTTCAGTAGAGTTTTCGGGTTCCACGGTAGATACGCCCTTATCTCAGGCATTTTCTACGGATGGTCAATTATATATGCGTATTCTAAAACGCTTTCTCAACGGAAGAAAGAAAAAAGGAAGATACATTCAGATTGATAGTAAAGAGATTCGAGTTAGCGCGTCTTCTGAATAAATTTTAACAAAAAATATTTAGCCTCATGAAAACCTACGTTTTATTAGTAGCAGGTAATGAATATAGAGGTGGTGGAACTGATTTTGCCATTTTTTGCCGACGAAGAGCGCAATATCTATTGGCAACTCGTGCCAATTGGCGGAATAATCCAGACCTAGAATTTATCCTCTTTGATCCTAAAAGAGGGCATGTCCAGACAGCACAACCTCAAAATGGCAACCTCCGATGGCAAACCAATAATGATACCTATCAGCACCTTGACCGAAGGGTACATTATCAGAATCATCGCTTTAAACAGCAGGCTACCCGTGTCCTGTCTGTGGCGGATGTTTATCAGTACATTATGCAAATTGGACAAGAGCGGTCTGGCACCATTGCCGAGTTGAGCTTCTTTGGGCACGGTTGGATCGGAGGACCTTTGCTCGTCAATTCTTACGAGCGCGATGAATTCAAGAGGGGAGCGAATAAACGATTGAGAGACCCCTGGGACAAAGACGGGAGAACCAAAGACACCAATATCCACAATATGGACAATCAGCAGTTTGCCTATTTTATTAGTGCCTTTCAACCGAATGCCCATATTTGGTTATGGGGTTGTGCCTCTTCTCGGATGTATAAGAGCGTGATTCAGGCCGTGAGAAGTGCTGCTGCTTTTCGGGCTAAACGCTACGGTACGCATGTAGATACCGATCGTTTTAGCTTGTCCTTTAGTCAAAATTTTGCTGAGCGTTACTTTTCCTCTGATCCGGTTTTTTTCCAAAGAAGTTTATCAGTACAACCTATCTCACAGCGAAGCTTTGAACGTACTTTACGTGAAGTCAAAGATTTTTTGATTCGGGGCATTTGCCATAGTTACGCTGGGCAATTAGCTTACAACAGCCAGATCAAGGTCTATGGTTCTATTTTAGGAACAGGCTCAGATTTCGAGAGAAGTGGTACTCATCGCTTGATGGCCGTACCGAAAAGCTCCGAGGTATATGGATACAGTTTTAACCACATTATTAGTTTTTTCAAGACTTATCTCCGCCTTTCAGAAGATCCAGAAAATCGAGGCTATATCTTCCATGATCCAGCACTAATCAGGAGTTGGAAATTGGGCTAGCTTTTGTGCAGTCTTTCTAGTTTCGAGCCCACATTTCCCGCAAAATCAATACTTACTCAACAGAGCATACTAAGTATTGCTTATATGCTAAGGCGTAGTCATTAGCTCTTATTTTGGAAAAAAGTTCTAAAATGGGAAAATGTCATTTGCCCTTAGGCGCCTATGAATTGCTATCTAGCTGAACTACAGACGGAAACCCTCTCAGGTAAGGAATGGCGGGATTTGTGATAATTTGTGAATAAATTAGAAAAAAAGCATTTTCGTGCTTACACCCGCTAATCAACCAACCTTAAATCATCGAGCGCGTTTTATTTCATTCCTCAAATTCAAAGACAGCTTGAGCATTGGGCCACTCAATGGTTCAATTGTTAAATTTTATTAATTACACACTATGGAAAATAGTAAAAACTTATGGCGGATTTTTCTGCTATTTTGTGCTTGCTGTTGCTTTGCAGTGGGTTCGGCTCTGGCACAAACGGCCAACCAACCTACTTACGGCTCAGCCAGCATTGATGGAGATTTCCCGGAATGGGATCTCAGCTCCGACTTTTTTGCCAATATGTTCCGGGCAGGAAGGAATAGTAAGGCGCTTGAAACAAAGCTCTATTTACGCTATGATTGCAACAATGAGAAGCTTTATGTACTCGTGCTCAGTGAAACACAAAATGTAATCACCGAAGATGGTGAAACCGGACTTGATGACGCATTCGTCAAGTTATCAACGCAAAATGGAACAGTAATCGATGCGAGTGCATCTTCTGATGTTTTTCAATTTATCAATGTTTCAGGTGATGGTAAACGTGCCCAAGGTTGGGAAGCAGTTATTGACTTACCCAAAACTTTTGACGCTTTAATCAATGTACATACGAATGTATTTAGTGAAGGCGAACAACAAACTTCCGCGACTTCGGAAGACGACAGTGCAAATAACCGGGAAATTCCGCTGAAGATCGTATGTCCTGAGCCTCTCGTATGCCCCACTCCCGCTTTGATGGCTACCACTGTATGTTTAGGGGAAACAACCATGTTCACCGACCAATCTACGGAAGTAGAAAATGGCGATGTATACAGCTGGGACTTTGATGGCGATGGCAACGAAGATGACAACACAACGGGCAACACGAGCTTTACTTATGCTACGGCTGGCACGTTTACGGCCAAGTTGACGATCACGCGCCCCGGTACAGATTGCGCCGAGTTTGTAGAAGTACAAGTAACCGTTAATGCCCTTCCCGAAGTTACTTTGCAAAGCCCCGTGATGATGATAGAAGAAGATGGCAATCCCATCCAATTGACCTTCAGCCCCGCGGGCGGTACATTCACTGGTGAGGGCGTAGATCAAAACGGTCTTTTCACCCCTTCTAGCGATTTGATTGGCAACCAGACAATTACCTACACTTTCCAAGATAGCAAGGGCTGCGAAGCCTCAGCGCAGGTAGAAATTACCGTCAAGGAGAGAGAACAAGAATTTGAATCTATCAGCATCTTTGTAGAATGTGTAAGACCTAATGATGATGGCACTTTTACCGCGATCTTTGGCTACTTGAATCGTAATGATCAGGTCATTGAAATTCCAGTAGGTGCTAACAATAAATTCAGCCCTGCTCCTCAGGATCGTGGACAGACTACTTCCTTCCAGCCCGGTCGTGTGGGTGAAGCTTTTGAGGTAGATTTTGATGGAAATAATCTCGTGTGGACACTAGAAGGCCCTGACGGTTCTCGTAAGACGACCACAGCCAACCAAGATTTTAAGGCTTGTCCTCTATCGGTACGCCCGATCTTGGAGTGCGTGAAGCCCGACGGCAATGGTGGCTTTATCGCCAGCTTTGGCTATTTGAATGAAAACGCCGAAGCAGTGGAAATCTCCGTAGGAGATAACAACAAGCTCAATCCCAATACTCAAAACGGTTTATTGCCCACTACCTTCCAACCCGGACGCGTGGTAGATGCTTTTGAGATTCCCTTCACGGGCAGCAACTTGGTTTGGACCTTAGAAGGCCCCGACGGTAAGCGCAGAACGGCCACGGCTAGTGCCAACTCATCGGCTTGTCCTCTATCGGTACGTCCGATCTTGGAGTGCGTGAAGCCCGACGGTCAGGGTGGCTTTATCGCCAGCTTTGGCTATTTGAATGAAAACGCCGAAGCAGTGGAAATCTCCGTAGGAGATAACAACAAGCTCAATCCCAATACTCAAAACGGTTTATTGCCCACTACCTTCCAACCCGGACGCGTGGTAGATGCTTTTGAGATTCCCTTCACGG
>CAZKBP010000065.1:0-16609 GCA_964551015.1 uncultured Cytophagaceae bacterium
CTTAATTTCAATTAACAAACCGCCAATTTTGGTCTAAAGAACTGAAGGTACTTTATTTTGCCTCATAGGTCCGCTACTTGTGCTTTTCCCTTTGCATTGTAAATGGGCTTCCCGTGTTCCATAATTGAGCCTGAATAGGCGTCCTGCCAATTCAATGAGGCTTGTCACATAGCCAGCAAACAGGTAGCCGCTATGTTCTTCAAATTTCTCTTAGATAAAATGTTTTTGACAACAAGTATCCCTCTCGAGGGCACTTCATCATTGGTTCGCTTTCGCTCAGCTCCCTTATTCTTACCTGACATCTCTACCGATGCCTTTTCCTTAGCCGCTCAATACCGAAGCATTACTTACTACCTCAGCACCGTAGGGTGGTTTGTTGGCTTCGCCTGTACAAGGCCAAGGGTAGGCCTACTACCATCCCAAAACAGCATACAAAAAAATGTGGGTTCATTACTTCACGACACACCTAAGACCAGATGGGGGTACTATATTCAGACCTAAACATCTCACTTTGCAAGGTTAAATTCCAGAAAAGATTTGCCCTTCCTATAAAAAAAAAATAGCTTTATAGCCTCTTTTAAACTGCTTTTTGCCAAAAAGCAAAAATTTCTTTTTACTATGGGTAACCTTTTTCTAAACCGGTCTCTCATCATTGAAAATCATTAATATTCACTTGAATTCACAATTCAATTACCTACCCTTATGTGTTTTTCTAAGAAGATATATATGTACTGGTTAATAGTCCTTTGCGGGCTTCTAATTTTCATTAGTCCTTTGGTAACGGTCAGAGCTCAGGAAGCTGACTTTGCCCGCATATTTATAAATCGGGAAAGTAGCAAACGTCCAAGCCGACCAGTAAACGTCTATTTTAACGAAAAGAAAGTCTTTGAGCTATCCTTAGGAGAGGCTTATCGCTATAATATTCTTTCGGAAGGCCAACTGGAGATAACAATTGCTTTGGGTGCTTATCAAAAAGGCAGGGATAATTCCCGTACCCTTACCATAGAAAAGGGAAAATCATATTATTTTACAATCGGGGCTACCGACAACAAACTCACTTATATTTCAGATCCGGCGGAGGGGGAGAAGGTATTTAAAAAAATAGATGACTCCTCAATAAAAACCGAGGCTGAATCCAAAGACAATCCTTTGCCTCAGATGAGCGCCTCCGCCCGGATTGCCGTCATCCGGCAAAGAGCCGCCGCCAAAAAAGAAGAGGTCAAACGAAAAGCCGCTGAGCTCGAGGAACAGATTGATGACTATTTCCAGGAATTAAAGAATAGCGCCCAGTTAGCTCAGGAAGTTCAAGCGGAAATCCAGGTAGAAATTGAGGAAGGTGAAGTTGTGGATGGAGTCCCCACCTACAATCTCCGGGCGAGCTACAGCTATGACATAGACAAAGAAAGCTCCGCTTTGAACATGTCTTTGGTACATTACCCTTCCGGAGCCTATTTGCTCAACCAATCTCCCGCTGCCAAAGCCATTGCCAATGCGGCCCGCTTGACCATCGAGAAATATTTATTTGAGTTCCTGGAGCCAGGAAGTATCATTGATTTTGTAATCATTGGTTCGGCTGATGGGGTTCCGATCACTAGCTATTATCCTTATGGAAATGAATTTGGGCCACTCGATAATTTTAAGTTTTACGAAGCGGATAATTACGAAGTATTTGCTTCAACAGATCAGTTATATTATCAGGAAAATTTTGCGAGTCAGCAAATTCAGCTTGCCCACAGAGATAGCATTAATCTTAACCAAACCCTTGCTTTCCTAAGAAGCTACGGCATTCGTCATTACTTTGAAAACAACATAGAAGCCCTCAAAAGCGCAGAAAAACGCTTTACCCACTTTGCCAAAGTAGAGGAGAGCGAAGATGCAAAATTCCGAAAAGTTACCATCCAGATTTTAATTGAGGATGTGATCAAGGCCAAATAATTAACTTTTTATAAACATATCAAACCAATATTAAATGAAGCTCAATAGTTTTTATCCGATTTTAGTCCTGTTATTTCTATGTGTTTCTTTCGGGAGAGCTCAGAAGATTAAGCAAAAGACCATCACTTTTGACTACATACGGCAACCTTTTTTTCAATTGCCAGCCAAAGTAGAGACCTATGAAGTAAAAGTGCATCTCAATAAGTTTGTTAGGGACTTTTATAATTCCCTGGGAAGAGCCGACTCGCTTCAGACTGAATACCGACAGTCGGTTATTCTGGACGGCTATGGTCTGGTAAAAGAGAAGGGGGATATTTGGGTGGAAATCGATTTAAAAACAACTCGGCCTTTCAAGGTAGTGAATAAAATTCATAAAGGCAGCGAAACCGTCGGGCAAGGAGAGGAAGCCAAAAGCTACCCCTACACGGCATATTACAAACAGATAGAGTACGGCAAAGCCAGTGTAAAACTGGTGATGAGAAATGATCAGGGCATCTTTCTGGAGAGAGAGATGGCCATAACTGTCCCCGATAATTATAAAATTTTTGGGAGTAAAGGTCCCGACAACTATTATCCTACCCCTTTACTCAGGGAAAAATCCTGGAAAAAAGGTAAAATAGCCTTCCTAAACCGCATCGCCAGTATTACCTTCGGCAGCCTGAGTTTGGATATTTCTGAGATCTTCAGTGAATTCTGTCTCCGAAAAAGAAGTCATCAGCTCGAGTTGGAGATTATCCAAAAAGCCCGGGGCAAACAAGAACATACTTATGAGGATTACGATCAGGCATTGGCAAGCTTTGAAGAAGGCTTAAAAATGATCGGAGAAGACAGCATTATTACGACCAATAAATTTGTGCAACCCAAGTACGAAGAAAGCACCAAAAAAATCCAGGAAGCCATCCAGATCTGGGAAAAAATGCTGGAAGAAGAAGATCCCAAAAAGGAAAGTGCCCGGGTAAATAAAAAAATAGGCCGCACCATTCGTTACAATCTCGCCAAAGCCTACACCTGGCTTGAAGACTATGCCAAAGCCGAGGAATACTTCCAAATCCGACTGGATGAAGGAAATGCTCTAAAAAACATAGGAAAAGGCATCCGGAATTTTGAAAAATTCTTGCTGTCGCAAAGATACCGAAGCCAGCAGAATAAGTGGCGCCAGGTCTATACGACTCCCGAGGAAGCCCAAAACCCCAACTCTCCTCCACAACCCGACGGTATTTATGATACAGAAATCAACTACGCCCAACCGGCCAGCTTATACATTTATTGTGATGGGGATTTATTCAACTCCGGGGACTACACGGTATATTTGAATAATCAGCCTCTAGGTGCTAATCTCACTTCCGGGGAAGGGATCATCTATGAGATCTACTCTCGAGGCTTCCTCTTACTTTCCCTTAGCAAAGTAGACTCGGATGGACTAATCACCCGCCCACAGCCCATTAGTCAGATCATTAGCCAGGAATTGTTAGATATGAACCTGAGCCAGTTTATGTCTGTTCAAAATGCCTATACCTACAATGCCCTGACTGGTTTTTATAACCCATCGATAAGCCAGCCCCTCACCATGATCAGCCCCCTCTCGGCGGTGGTTTCAGACATCAATTACCGAAGTATCAACAAAGGAGATATTATCCTGGATGTTCAACCTGGGGCTCATTACTACCTCCGAATTTCTGCCGCCGATAATGCCATCCGTCAAAAGGATGAAATGGATGGTGAACAGGAGTTCTATCGCCGGGAAACCAATGCTATCCTGCTGGAAGAGGATATCTATAATCCCATTCCCAGTATGAGTATTTTTAATGCTCGCATTCAGGGTCTTGACCTCACAAAAGATCTTACTACCATCATTGAACAAAAGACAAAAGGAGACAAATAAATTAAGGACTCAATTCCCCCAGAAAACATGAAAATAAGTAAACTACTACTGATCAAATGTGTATTGGCCTTACTAATCCTGGCCCCTCAGGATGGCTGGGCTCAGGACGGAGCCCTGGCCATGCTGAAAAGAGCTCGAGAAGCCGATGAAGGCAATAATGACGAATATGCCGTCTTCTTCTCCGCATTGTTCTTACAAAGAAGTACGAATAAAAATAAGATAGCAGAGGCAAAAGACATCCTGGACAGAAAATATGATACCTATATATCTAAAAACACGTCCAGGGTTAATACCCTAAAAGCCGCTTTTCCTCAATTAAGAGGAGATGCCGCGGTAGAAAATGCGGAGGAAGTATATGCTATTTACAAAAGTCTGCTTCGTACTACTACCGCCCTTAGCTATGTCCCGGAAGATTACTGGAGCATACAGTCTAACAATGACAAAGAAGTACGCCCCGAGTTCATAGATTTTCTGGAGGAAAAGGTAGAAGCAAAAAAACAGGTTCTTATTTCCAAGGAAGTCGCCGTGGCCCAGTATCTGGGCGAAGGACTGGAAAAGGCTCAGTCTGATCAAATTTCTGATAAAAAAGAAGCTTTAGACATTTTAGAAAAGGCCTTAAAATACAATAACAGGAACCCTGATGTGGTAGATGCCTATGCCGCCATTCGTAGTGAAATTTCGGGTATTTATTCTTCCAAAGCGGTAGAGTTATTAAAAAAAGGAGGGCTTGAAAATACAGAAGCTGCCCTAGCTGAGCTTTTTAATGCCCTGGACTATGCAAATAATGATGCCCAGATGGAAGTAATCGGGGAAAGGATTGAAATCGTTGAGGACAAAATATCTGAGATTAAAGCCGAATCTCTGTATCAAAATGCCCTCTCTCTCTCAAAAAGCAGCACGGAAGCGGATTTACGATCCGCCCTGACTACGCTCGAGAAAGTGGCCGAAATAGATCCGGAATACAAGGACCTGCCTTCTCTGGTAGAACAAACAGAGAGCAGACTGGTTGATGTGTATTTGAATTCTTCCGAAGTCTTATTTAATAAGGAAGAGGCCATTAGTAAAGCGGAAGGACTTGAGGCATTGAATAAAGCCGAAGCCATAGATGCGGATCACGAAAAAATCATTGCTTTCCGGGAAAAGTACCAGGAAGTAATTGATTATCTGAATAATATTCTGATCGATAGCCGGGATGGGAAAGTATACCCTACGGTCAAAATAGGCGAAGCTCTCTGGACAAACCTGAATTTTACTTTTTCTCTTGGAGAAAGCCAGAGCTGCTATCCTCCGGAACTGGGGGACAGAATTGAAAACAAGGAGGCCTTCTGTGAAAAATATGGTCATATTTATGATTCCAAAGTCCTTAGCAATCAACTTGCAAAACTAATCCCTCCTGGTTGGCACCTTCCCAGCATAGAGGAGTGGGATGCGGCACTGATAAAAGTAAAAGAAGAAAATAGCTCGGTCTCTCTACTGGATGCTCTCTCTATTCAAAATCCTAATCTAAGTATATCCGAAACAGATACCAGCAGGGTATTATATTTTGCTACTTCCTCTAACCTGGTATGGAATGCGGCCGGAGAGGAAGCCATGGTACTGTATGGATTTGATCAGCAAGGAAATAAGCTTACAGCAAATGATGCCCGGCTCAGCCGATATGTTTTTGTCCGACTCATTAAGGATTCTAAAAAAAACAATTAAACTTACTTAAACAAACAAATTCCGATGCAATACAATAAGCAATTATTTTTCAGCCTGGCCTTTTGCCTGCTATTTCCGGTTTTCCTTTTCGGACAAGATCAGGAAGTGAAATGGAAAACTACCATTGAAGGAAATTTTAAATGGTGGGATATTTTGGACACCGGTATTCTTATGGTTCAATCCAGTGATGCGCTTTATGGGATAGATCCTGAGAAACAAGAAATTGTCTGGACTATTAACGACCTTCCCAGTGATAATCAGGAAGATTTTCTTCCCGTAGAAAACACCCCTTTCATTCGGATTTCCAAAGGAAAGTTTGGAAATAAACTCCTCAATGCCGATAATACGCGGGAAGTAATTATCGATGCTTACCGCGGAATCGTCTTATTTGATAGTAAAACCTCGGATATCAAACAAGTGGAAAAAGTTAACTTCCTGCCTTCCATTAATCGTCTTTTTGTGCAGGGTAAAATTGAAAAAAGTCTGGGGGGAAGGTTTATCAACCTGGATGATGGAAGCAAGGCCTGGGAGGTAGATCTCTCCGATGGGAAAAGCTTGCTTACAACCCTGGTAGATAAATATGTATTTGAGGACGAAAGCTATGGTACTCCGGTAAGTCTCGCTCCGGTTTCTGACAAAAATGGAAACGTGATCCTGGCCCTTCCCAGATACAAGGCGCTTGTGAAGCTGGATGGAAAAACGGGCGAAACCATCTGGCGAAAGGAACTGGGAGAAGTAAGACAGTTCTATTTAAGCCCCGAGAAAGATAAAATCCTGATTTACAGCTATGACCTGGAGCCGGATTTTCGAGCCAGTCTTCCGGCAGTGCTTAATGATGAAGCAAGTACGACTGCCGAAGAACCCGAGAAAAAAAGTAAAATCATCGGCCTGAATCCTTTCAAAAAGAATAAAAAACAGAATACGGGGGATGAAGATGCCTTAGACGAGGAAAATGCGGCCAAAGCAAAGAAAGAAAAGAAAGGGGTCTTTGGACTAGCCAAAAGTGTAAAAGAGGTTGTCTCCGGGGATACCGACAACCCTTTTATCCGCTCCTTGTTTACCCTTGATGTAGAGACCGGCGAAGCCCTTTGGCATTACCAACCGGATTTCTACCGGATCTTCGTGCCTTATGGTAAGAGGTTTCTCCTAGCCAGCAAAGGGCATCTTCGCTTCCTGGATTTCAATACTGGTAATATTGAGGCCAGTTATAGGGTAAAACCCGGAGAAACAGTTGTGTTTTACCGATTTCAAAAAGATGGGGTATATGTGGCCACTACCGCCCCTAACCAAAAAAACAAGATCACATATTTATATAAATTTACCAATGATGGAGAATTGGTTTGGACTACTCCATCCTTACCCGGTAACCATTGGGACTTCGGCTTTGCCGGACAGGGCAAGTTTTATATTCTGACCCTTACTCACCTAAGTATATTTGATTCCGGTACCGGAAAGGAAATTGCCCAAAAAAGACTGGAATTTCCTTATACCATTAAGCAGGAAACCCGAAATGGCGAAACGGTCAATGTAAAATATGTGGCCGACCGGATCCTGCTCAGTGACCCCCTGAGTGAATCCCTGTTTATTTATTATAAGGGAGGACAATATGTATATCGGATGGATGCCAAAGATGGCAAAGTGAACAGAATTATCTCAGACATTGGTTTCAAGGGGGGAAAAGAAGAAGAGGGAGCCCACTCTCTGGAAATCCTGCCCGATGGAAATTACCTGATTTCTTCTAATCAAAATTTTCTGTGCTTTGATAAAGATGGCAAGGTGATCTACCGTAAATATTACCGAAAGCCCGGACGCTTTGCCCGCTCCCTGGGTAATTTTGGAAAAGCACTGGGAGCAGTGACGGCTTATTATGCAGGCTCATACGCATTACTTGTGGGATATGCCTACCTCTACAAAGACTTTTTGAGTAATGGGCCAATCACTCGGGTGGGGCGAGCACTTGATAGTAAGAATGCCCAACTTGCCAAATCCGGAATCGTTCAAGCCAAAGATCTTTTCGAGATTTCCCGAAATATAAATTTCAGTGCCAGCGCCAGTTTTGACAATACGGCGGATGTGCCGCTCAATCCCAAAATCCAGGAAGCTTATGATCGGATCGAGTCCCGGGTGGTTTCTCTCTTTTCCTCCTCCAAATACAAATATGTTTTCTCAAGAAATGATGACAAGACGGAAGGCTTGTTTCAATTAGATGTCTATCAGGACAAAGAACTGACTTTCATCCCTTTTGATGACAAAACCCCAGAATACGAAATCGATTATATCCGGGGGGAGCTCTATTTTTTATCAGAAAAAAATGAAATCAGCGTCTTCGAGCTTCAGGAGTAAAAGATAAGATTAGGATTGCATAGGCCACCACTCAGTGCTACTGGGTGGTTTTTTCTTTTTAATAGTATTCCGGTTTCTTCCTGAAATACCTCCGGGGCTCCCCGAGGATTGTCTTGCCTTCATCAATTGTTTTTAGAAAATATTCTCCCTCCTACCCCCGAGCCGGGATTTACCACCCTTTTCCGATTCATAGGCGGGCATACTTTTTTAACGGGAAAAAAATATTTTTCTGTTTTTTCTTGAAATGGGTGGGTAACCTTTCCTCCGGTCGCACTCTAATCGGCAAACAATCACAAAAAGCGCTCGCCGAAAAGCTTAAAAGAGAGTAGGCAATTTAATCACAAACCTATGGATTATTTAAAGAAGTCTGTTTTAATCATCATTTTAATGTTAAAGTGCGTATACGTAGCATCTGCACAAAATTTTAAACTTTACGGAGGAGTTTCTTATCAGGGAGTCAATACCGATGACTTCAATGACTTTCACATCTCGGACTGGGAAAGATTTCGGGGCGCCAGTGAGGGAAGGGTCAATGCCCCACTGTCCAGCAAAAACGCTAATAACTCGATTGGCGCCCATGTAGGTGCTCAATATGATTTGGGAGACCGATTCGGTCTGATCTTGGAAGGATCCTTGGGTTTTGGAAATGTGTCTTATTACGCAGTTACGGGAGGAATCAATTACAATTTCATCAGTGGAGAAAAATTCAAACTGGGCATCAGCCCCCGGGTCGGTTACAGCAGTGCTTCGGCCAACTTTGGAGAAATTAATTTGATTGATGGATTCACGGCTCCGGTGATCATTACAGAGGGTACTTTTACCAACGGCGACAGGCTGAGCGTTGAATCATCCGGAATCTTTGCTCAGGTTGGATTGGTTCCAGAATTTCGGGTCAATGAGCACTTCGGCATTCGGGCTTTTATTGGCTATGGTATCGGCTTCGGAGGCAATACCAATATTCTGGTGGAAACCAGAGGAGAAGAAATTGAAATCCCCCTTACCTCACCAGCCGTCCTAGAACCTATCTCAGATGAAATCGATGCTTATAACAGCAATCCTAAATTAAATCTTACCGGTCTGGTTTTCCAATTGGGAGTCAGCTATAACTTAGGTGAGCTGTTTAACTAATCGCTTTGATAGCTCCTTAAATCCCTGGTAGATTTCCAATTTGCCAGGGTTTTCTTTGGGTTGCAAGCTTAAAAATTGATTTACCTTCAGGAGATGCTTTTATTTTAAGTTAATTTCCTTTATTTTTATAGTGTATAGAAGAGTAGATTTACCGAAAAATTACACCACACTATGTCCTTTTCCAGCTTTTCAAGATGGTTTTATTTGATCGGTTTCTTTTTCTGTTCCTGTCAGATCGGTTTCTCACAGGAAAAGTTCAGCTTATTTATAGATAATTTTGATGATAATCAACACGAATGGGTCCCTTTGGGTGACCGGGCCAAAACCGATGCAAGAATAGAATCGGGATACTTTTATCTGAAAAGTAAAAGTTCGCGAACCGGTTATTACCGTCGTTGTGCCCGGGCTTTCTTAAAAAAATGGCAGGAGTACGAAGTAGAAATTAAAATAAAACAGGTAGAAGGAGATTCCTCCAAAGGATTCGCCCTCGAGTGGGGAGCCAATAGTGCCCAGAAAAAAGTCTATCAGTTCTGGCTCCGCAATGATGGCCATTATGCGATTTCCCGATTTGATGCCTTCCAGGGAAGCTATGTTGACTTTGTTCCCTGGACCCCTTCCCCTCACATAAAAATTGATGACTTTAATGTCCTCAAGGTAAAATCATTGAAGGATGAAATTATCTTTTATATCAACGGACAGGAAGTATATGCCCACAGCCCTTTTCAATATTTTGGCTATGAGATTGGCTTTGTCTCCCCGCCCAAAGCCGCCGTTCTGGTAGATTATTTACACGTAAACTTATTAAACCAGGCTCCCAAGCCAGTATTAAAAAAGAAGTATGCCCCAAATATATGGGTAGTGCTGGTCGGAATCTCTCAGTACGAAAGCTGGGACGTGCCTGAGCTGGCCTTTACAGAAAGGGATGCCCGCGAACTTGCTGCTTTCTACCAAAATGAAAATGGGGGCGGGGTACCCCCGGAACATTTAAAAATTTTGCTGGGCAAAGAAGCCTCCCGGGAAAATATCCTGAAGACACTTGGACAGGTATTTGATCGGGCCGAAGAAAAAGATCTGGTGATTTTTTATTTTTCCGGACACGGGATTGCCAGTGAAGATACCAAGCGTGATTTATATTTACTTCCCCAGGATTATGAAAACGGGAATCTGGAAACAGCCATTAAAGCCGAACATATTAAGAATATTTTTCTCCAGTCAAAAGCGAGCAAGAAAATCTGGATTATGGATGCCTGCCATTCGGGTGGGGTTCTTCCCCAACTGGATAATCTGGATCTCGTAAGAGCCATTGATGCTCTGGATGACAGTGACATTGCCCTGATTACTTCTTCCAAAGCCGGAGAAACTTCTCTGGAACTCCGGGATGAACAAAGAGGACTATTTAGTTTTTACCTGACCCTGGGATTACTTGATGAGTCTTCAACTATTGATCAAAATGGAGATAAGTTAATTAGCATTTGGGAGCTCTTTAACTTTGCTTCCCGTAAGACCTCTGAAATCGCGCCAACCCTTCCGGGCTATCAGAATAAATCCCAAACGCCAATTATAGGAGGAAAGTTCAATGTAATGACTCCTCTGGGAGAAGTGAATGAATTGAAAGATGAATAAATACATAATCCGCTGGTTCTTCGCTTTCCTTCACAGCTTATTCCTGCTCTTTCTAAGCTGGATGTGGCTGGGACAATCCCTTACATTTGGTCACGAAAGCTTCATCATCCAGTTTTCTTCCGTCTTTAGAAAAATAATTCTCCAGCAGGACTTCAAAAAGCCCCCCAGTGATGATGTGGTTTTTATCAATGTCAACGGGGACAAAGATTTGATTGAGGTGGAAGATGGAAGAAAATTAGTCATCACCAACCGCCGCCAGCTGGCTCGGTTTTTCCAGATTATGAAAAAACATCAGAATGAATACCGCTACATCCTATGTGATATTCTTTTTGAAGATCCCAGCCCTGATGATGCTTTGTTAAAAAAAGAAATTGAAAAGATTCCAAACCTCCGCTCTGCCGTCCGAAGAGACCCCTCTGTGGCTAGCAAATATAAAATAATGCCCCCCCTGTTTTCTATACCTTATGGTCAGGTGGAGTTTCTGGCGACTGCCAATGACGAAGTCTATAAATTTTCTCTACTGAATGCTTATGGCAAAAAAAGCCTGCCTCTGCTCATCTATGAAGACCTACATCGAGCGAATTTAGATAAAAAAGGAGGCTTATATTTTCTGAATAATCAACTGACTTTTAACTCGATTGTCCTGGATTATAAGATTCGTAATCATGATTTATTAGAAAAAAAGCAATATAAATACATCAATTTATATCAACTTTTAAATCTTCTACAGGCCAACGAAACCTTCTTTTTTGAGGAATTTCTGAAAAACCGAATGATCGTCCTGGGAGATTTTGAAGAGGATTACATTGAAACCGTATTTGGTAACCTATCCGGATCCCTACTTCTGTACAATGTGTACTGGTCATTGGTGCAGGGTGAAACCCTGGTTCCTTATAGCCTCGTGATTTTGCTCATTCTTGCTTATAGCATCTTATCTTACTTCTTGATTTTCAAACCTCAATTTTCCCCCTCCCTTCCCTTGGAAAGGTTTCGGACGTCTCGCTTTACCAAAAACTTTGCTTACTTTCTATGTCTGTTTCTACTGATTCTTGGTACCTATTTTGTTTATAACATCCATCTGAATATTCTCATTTTGCTTGTATATATCGAAGTCCTGGCCTGGTTTGTTAAAATCATAAAGGAAAAAGTGACATTAAGACAAATAGGGCAGAACTTGAAAGGCTATTTCATTCTACCCCGACAAAATTAAATCTGGTTTCATTTTCCTAAATCATATGCCATGCAATTTATCTTTATTTACTTTATCCTGATATTGATTACTCCACCGGAGCCCCCTTCTAAGGATGTCTTTTTCGTGACCCGGGTGGTCGGACAAGTGGAGCTCCTGAAAGAAAATAGGCCTCTAAAGGTAGGATCAGAAATCTCGGCCGGCGCAAAAATTAAGTTCAAAACCAAGGGAAGTAAATTGTTTGCCGTGAATGCTTATGGCAAAATATTTCAGACGAAGGTCAGCAAGGAGGTAAATGAAATATCCCTTGTCATAGACGCGATGCTCCCGGTGACCAAGGTAGCCGCCACCAAAGATGTTCGCTTTCCCAACCGGGAAAACCTAAAACTGTTTTTTGCCGCTCTGGACTCCCTTGATCAGAAAAATAATGGACAACAAAGCCGTCCTTTTTTTATCATTGATTCCCTGAATTATACAATAAATTTTGATTCATTATCTCCCTCCCGGGGCGTAAAATACTTTCTGCGTTTTCGGCAGGATGATATGGAATATGAAAGGCAAATCCCCAGCAAGGAAAAGGATATATACATATCCCCGAAGCTCTTTTCAGTGAAAGGTGAAATACCGCCCTACGAACAGCCTCTGAAATGTCAAATTTTCACCCAAAACCCGGGCGAGGAACTCATCTTTTTTAGTGAGTTTCAACCCCTTTTTGCTGATACCGCCCGATTGCGTCAGGAGATGGCAATAATCATCGAGTATCGGAACCGGGAGATCAGCGAACGTGAGTTTTATATTTATGACCTGATCCCCTATATAAAGGCCAGCTATGGATACGTATACCGCAAAAACCTAAGAGAATGGATCAATAAAAACTTTGACCTGAGCTATTAATCCCTCAGGTTCTGCCAGTCTTCGTAGCGAAAAAGAGTGAAGGTATCCTGCCTGATCTTAAGCTTGTATTTACTTTCATTTTCATAAAATAACAAACGACTGGTTTGCAGATCAATAGACCCATAAATGCGGAGGGTATCATCAAAAAGATAGGCCCTTTCGGGAATGGGGCGTAATGATTCAGGTGCCTGACTATATTTCAATACCCGTCGCATCCTCGATGCATATCCGTTACTGGGCCCAAAACCATAAGACTCTCCCAACACAATTTCTATAATGCTATCTATCTGGGGAGATGTGTCCACAATAGTTGATTGGGGGGAGGCAACAGGCAGGGAATCTTTCCCGGAAGCAGAGCCCCCATCCTCGTTTATTAAGGAAGGGCTGGGTACAATCTCAGGCGAAGATGGGGGATAACTGACCGTATCATTTATCTCTTCCGACCCCTTTTTTTCCTCCCCCAAACTGCTGTCGGGCTTCCAAAAGAAGTAAAACAGCAAAAACAGAAGGGGCAAAACCAATCCCATCAAGAGCAAGTAAAAGCGAAAGTTTGAGAGAGGGTTATTCCCGGGATTGGGCGAATCACGAAAGGTAACATCAATGATATCCTTATTCTGACGCACGATTTTCTGAGCCAGTAGTCGGGTCTTTTCGTCCGCAAAATATGCTTCCAGAGAACTCTGGGCCCGCCTTTGCTCTTCAAAATCCACTTTTAACGGCGGATTTTTTTCCAGCTCCTCTTCAAAAAACTTTTTTTCCGTTTTATCCAGACTACTCTCCAGGTAGTCTTCTATCCATTGATATTTGTTTTCTTCATTGATTTCCATAAGGCAGTGCTGGATTTTTTTGCATAAGATCTTTTAAGATTTTATCTAATTTTTTTCTGCATTCACTAGCTTTTTTTTTCAAGTACTTGGCACTTTTATTCCATTGCCGGGCCAGTTCTTCCCAGGTAATTTTACTTCCTGTATCTTCCAGGAGATGCCGGTTTTTTTCATAGAGTATATCCTGACAGCCCGCAGTAAGTTGGCTGAAAGCGGTCTTACGGAGTTCCACTAAAATAATTTTTTGCTGCTCTTCCTCCTCAAGGAGGAAATCTTCCAGATTGCCTTCCTGTACATCATCCTCGTAAGCGACGTTCTTTTTTTTTCTTAACTTTTGGATCATGATGTTGTGGGCAATACGATAAAAATAAGTGGAAAGCCGGGCTTTATTCAGCTTCCAGTTCGGGTTATGAATAATATTTATTAGACTTATAAAGGCCTCGTTGAATAGATTGATCACGTCACTCTCAAGTCCATCTTCTTCGTATTGAAAAGATAAGATCAGTTTTTTGAAATTCCCTAAATTATCCCGAAAGAGCTGGGTTCCAGCGGCTTCTTTCTCCTGGTCATTACCCGAGCGAAAAGCGGCGATGATGTCATTGTCATTCATAGTTTATGTGTTCTTTTTTACTGGCTCTGATACATTGTCCAGCCCATAATGCGGTTTTGAAACACCTCGAAATACATATTTTCCTCTCGATAAAAAATAAAATTTCTTAGTTGTAAAGAAGGTCTTCCCTTTTGCGGATCCTCTAAAATGACCCGTGGGTCATCACCAATCGCCAGACCTTTCTTTCTGCCCGGATGATCAGAACGGGTACTGGCCAAAAGGTAACGACTCAAGCCTTCATTATTCCTGAGCTTGATTTTCCAATAAGATAATTGGGAATGGGGAGCCGCCAGGGCCAACTCAATGTAAGGATTCTCACCGTGAATCGTCAGGCGCTTGACATATTGTAGCGGAACCTCATCCAGTGAGGCATCAGAGTTGAATCGGGGTAAAGACTCAGCGTCCGCCCTTCCTCCCGGTGGTGTGTTTTTTACCCTATCCTGTATCTCAATAATTTCCGCCAGATTTAGACTGCTAAGGGCTTTTGTAAAAGGCTGGACAATGGTTATCAGTTCTTTGTACAGGGCATAATTGTAATGCGCCAAATAGTCTCCTCCGCTCATTGCGTTTTGAAAAGCCCTTAGCGTCTTTTCGGAATCATCCTGATAAGCATAAATCATCGCCCGGATCAACTCAGCTTTGGGATCATTAGCGGAATGATACTTTCTCAGGCTACTCAACACTTCCAGGGCACTGGCATATTTTTCCTGTAAAACCAATAAAAGGGCATAGTTATAATAAGCCGGAGTGTAATGCTTATTCTGGTATATGATGGTTCTGAACTGATTTTCCGCCTTAAAAAATAGCTCTTCCAATCCTAAATCATCCTCTACTCCCTTTTTCTGACTTTCTAACACAAACTCAAGGGGAAAGGTGAATAGCAAACGCCGATAACGGGGAGAATTTAGAATCTCCCGAAGATAGGCTACCGCCAGATTGTTTCTTAAGGACAGGTTTTTAAAACCTTTGTCATAAAGAAATTCCAGGCATAAGCGAGAAGCTTCATATTCTCCCATGACATAAAAAAACTTACTGGCCCGAAATACTTCGGGAAAGTTGGTCGCCCGAGCCTGCTGAACCTTCTCAAGAATAGACTTTATCCTTTCTTCCTGATCCGGATAACGAGGGTTGCCTTCTTCTAATTGATAATAATCATACATCAAAGAAAACAGGCTATTCACCATTTCCTGGTCTATATTATAACCAGCCAGATAAGCATAAAAACCTCCCCAACGATCTGCTTCAATCTCATAGGTTTTTGTTGCCTGTCTATTCTGAAAAGGATGCTTGTAAAAGTGATGAACTAGCTCGTGGGCAAGTAATAATCCAAAAAAGTTTTCAAGGTTTTCTGGGAAATCCGCTTTTAGGCGATCGAAAAATTCTTGATGAACCAGAATAATGGGTTGAGGCTCCTTGGTATATCGGGCGGCCTGTTTCATTTTGACTTTTAGCTCTACCGGTGGTACAAGGTCCTCACTACCAAAAAAGAAGCTTATTTTCTGGGTGATTTGATTCAGAAACAATTGATCTGAAATTTGAGCTGGAACCTTGTCCGGAATCCCAATCAGAAGCACTACAATAAGATATTCTTGAGTATTCATACTATTTTTAATTGCACGCAAATCAAAAATACGTTTTTTTTGCCGAAAATCATTACCTAAAAGCCCCTGACAAGGATGTTTTATCAGTTGTACGAAATCTTTTTTTGATAGCGGCAAGCGGGAATCTTCCCCATATTTTGGATCCCGGGGCTAAGGTCGAGTAGGTAAGGGTAATTTCACCCCAAACCTCTCACAGAACCGTACGTGATAGTCTCCCATCATACGGCTCTTGTTATGCAATCAGATTGCTTGAAAGTGCTGCCAATAATAAAACAGATTGGGATATGATTTCCGTAGTTTCCTTAGCCATTTATGAACCTTTTTGTCGCTTTTGCCAAATCGCTTGTATTTGTTCAATACCCACTTGGCCAACCTTAGATTGAAAATCCTGAACAGCCTCTCCAACACCCATTTCTTGTATTTACCATAATAATTGATAATACCTCGTATCACGGGGTTGAATTTGTTGGCTATCTCCTCAATATTTGAGCTTGTTCAGCATCTTATCTTCATAGATTTCCATTGTTGGGCAACTCTTTTGACCGACTTGCTACTAATGGCACAGTCATAGCCTAGAAAATATCCTCCTTTCCACGATTTTGTGGGGCGAGGTTGAAAACTAAATCCCAGAAAATCAAATTTTTTGGGCTTATCCAACTTTTTCCGATGATAGTCTTAACAATAAACAATCTTTGCCCAAGCTGGCGCGCGTTTGCAACGCGTGCCCTGTCTTGGGTTCATTTGCCATGAACCTGGGCGCGGGAGCGATCAAAAGCCCTTCGCTGAGCCTGAGCCTTCCCCAACCGTCGTCGTAGAGCGATCCCACAGCTTGAGCCTTCCCCAACCGCCGTCGTAGAACGACTCTACAGATTGAGCCTT
>CAZKBP010000066.1:0-16109 GCA_964551015.1 uncultured Cytophagaceae bacterium
GTGACTTTCGAGATAATGAGGGAAGTTACCATATTCCGTTTTCCAAAAAGAGAATTCAACAAGGAGATTACACTGAGATATTTAGCAAGCTGTATAAATGTGTGGGTCACTTCGTCAACATAATGTAGTGCTATGCCTCCACCTTGCTTTTTCCTGCGCATGGTGGCTCTCTTGATGCTGACTCACGGTAGTTGTAGTTCTCTCTGTTTGGGTGGGCACTCCCCGCGAAGCTTACCCACGAGCCTCGCTTTCAGGCCAGACTACTCCATAGCATCTCTGGCCTGTCCTCGCCTCCACTCGCAGATCGGCTCGCGGGGATAGCATTCTGCATTCCCAAAACCCATCTCTTTCCGCACTTTGATAAAGGGATGGGTTTTGGGAAGGGTTTTTGAGTTATTTTGGAGGAGGAATGAAGGGGTACTGAAAACCCTCGATTTCTGGACACAATCCTGATTTATACACTTATTTCGGGGTTTGTTTACACTTGGCCTTACAGATCTGCTTACACTTCTTACACTTGGGCTTACGATTATTTACGGTTATCTATTTGTAGGAATTACAAGATATTGGCATTAACTGGCTCATTTTATTCTGGTAGATAATAGGATTCGTTCTATGAAATATTACTGATTGAAAATTTAGATGATTTTATTGATTACAAATATACACTCTTTGCTATTTAAAAGTAACTATTGCTCAAAAAATAAATACATTAAAAAATTCTTGATAATAACTACCATTAAACATGGAGTTTAACTAAAAACTTGAGCTTTGATGTAAGTAGCTGTATTATCCGTAGGCACTATAAAACCCAGAAGGGCTATTCCAAAAATGAAACAGCCCTTCTAATTACCCCACTTTGATCCATTTAGTACCATTGCATCGAGGACAGGGAGGGAGTGTGTCAGAGTCATCATCGAGTCTGATTACTTCTCCACATTCAGCAGATTTGTAGAGACCTTTACCAGGTTTTTCGCCAGTTGTATACATAAGGTTAAATTTGAATGATTGAAACTAGATTAGCATTAAATTTTTACTTTTTACGCTTTTTGGTCGGCCCGACTTTAACAGTTTCGGTGATAGTTGTTGCTGGTCTTCTTGTAGCTTCTTTTGTCGGTACAAATTTCCCTGTCCGTGCGTCTCTTACTCTTTTTGAACTTTTACTCATTTCAATAAAATTTTAATTAATAATTTATTGTCATTAATCACTTAACCGACCTAATTAAAAATTCGTCATTAATGAAAAATAAAATTATCCAGTTAACTAAATCTTGAGGACAGAGATATGGATAAGAATGAAGAAATACTAAAACGATTACATTCAATTCCAGACAAAGAGTGGGTCAATATCGTGGATTCGCTAACAAAATACGTCTACTTTAAGATCAATGGAAAAACCCTATTTGGCGCTCATTCGGAGCAAAACCTTGGAGTAGCTCCCATTGAATACTATGTTGATGAAGCAATTGCTAAATTATTTAGTCTAGAATGGAAATGGCAGTTCGAGAAATTTACTCTCCTTGAACAATTACAAAGAATTGTCGGAAGTATGGTCTCAACGAACGTCGAAAAGTTTAGGGCAAAAAAAATAATGGAGACTCCATTTGAAGGTACAGAATTAGTCAATCTAGCCAGAGAGGAAAATAATACTAACGATGATGAGCTTTATGATTTATTTAGAGAGGCACTCGATGAATGTACCAAAGATGATGACGAGCTTCAACTTTACGTGATGGCATTCGATGAATGTAGTTCATTTGACGAAATGTCTAAGGAGTTAGGTTTTGATAAGAAAAAGTTATACTCCATCCAACAGAAATTAACTAGGCGTGTGAAAAAATATTTTGAAATAAAAAAAAGCTAACGAGATGAAAAAAAAGCCTAATAAAATAGATGAATTCTTCAAGCTGTCAACCGAAGCTTTTGAATCAGATGATGATCTATTTTACCAAGATATGGGGATTTCAAAAAAAGAATATTTAACTACAAAACTTAAAATGATTAAAAGATTAAAATTAAAATCTCAGGCTCAGTTAAATAAAAGTAAAAATGAGGAACTCCTCGAGAGAGCAACTCAAAAGGTTAAAAATATTATTGACTCGACTAATGACAATTTGAAAAAAAGTCTAGAAAGTCTAATCTTAGAAAAATCACCACAATTTCAATTCAGAAACATTGCAAAGTTAGATGAGAACGATTTAAAAGAACTGCTTATTGATTTAAATATACTTAACGTTATCGATGATCTAGATAAATTGGAAAACGATGATAAATAAAGGAGCAATCGTAGCGAATAAGTTAATTGAAGAGTTTGGGATTGAAAAACCTGATGACTTCTCTGTAGAGGAAATAATACATGCTAGAAATATTATTCTGGAAGAAAAACCTATTGCAAATGCTGATGGAAGAATTGTCTTTGGGCAGCAAAGAACTAAAATTTCAATTAATTCAAATATAAAATATACAGGCAGAAGAAAATTTACTTTGGCTCACGAACTAGGACACTACGAATTACACCATAACGTGAATTCTCATTTAGATGATAATGCTCTTACCTTGGATTATTTCAAAAATGGCGGACAAGAATATGAGGCTAATCAATTTGCTGCTGAATTATTGATGCCTAGGAAAATGTTCCAAAATTTTGTTGTTGTTAGAAAATTTTCTCCTCAATTATTAAGAGATATCTCTGAAAATTTTCAGACAAGTATTACATCGGCTGCTTTTAGATTTTTGGAACTGGGTAATTATCCAATATTTTTATTCTATAGTAAAGATTCCAAGCTGATTTACTGGAAAAACTCGCACAATTACTATCGAAAAGTCAAGGATATCACAAAGCTCAGTCCTCCGTCTGACTCTGTTGCAATGGAATTTTTTAGAGATGGTAAGATTTACGGAAAAAAGGAGTCAACTCAAGAAATTGAAAAATCAACATGGTTTGAAACAAGTGACTATGACTCCACTGATTTGTATTATGAGTATGCCATAGTAACAAAGGACTACAACACTGTACTGAGTGTCGTGTGGGAAGATTAATACCGAATATTTCCGTTTATCGCCTACTCAATCACCCCACTTTTGACTTTTTCAACAAAATCTAGGGAAACGTCTAAGAATTCCGCAATTTCTTCCAGAGAATATTTATCTTTTTGTAAAGCTCTCTGAATACTCTCAACTTTAGTTTCCAGTGAACCTTGCTCTTTAACATCGGCTAAAATAGCTTCTTCAATGCCCATATTTTTTCTTGTTTGAATGATGGTAGATAATTTTTGCTCATAGGCGACCCTGTTGGTCTCCTCCTTAAAACTAACATAATAGCGGATAAATTGAAAGATTCGCCGGATTTTTTCGCTGGAATAACCTGCTTCCAAGAGCTGCTTGGTGAGCTGGAATTTCCATTCCAATTGTGCTGCATCGGCCTCGGCTCCCTTCTGCAAAGCCTGGTGAGCCGTGAGCATCACCAGCGAAAAGGGATTGCCCTTGATCTCCAGTTCCCGGGCTTCTTTGCTAAGTAATTTGTAAGTGTTGAAACGAAAGTTTAGCTCCGTGCCCAAGAACTCATACTCATAACGCTCGGGCTGGAAATCTGGTTTCTTGTCAGTGTAGATCACCAGCGCGGTTACGTTTTGCTGGTAGCGATGGCGGATGCGGATAAAATAATCAAACATCCGCTCGGCAAAGTTTTGATCCTCATAGCCCTGCACTTCCACATGCACGAGACACCATTTTTCCCCTCCGCTTCGCGTAAAGACTTTGACCAGTTTGTCTACTTTGCGTTTTTGCTCAGACATTTCCCGACTGATTTGCTCCAGCTCTTTGTCCAGGAACTCAAAGGGCTTGGCAAAGTCTACTTCCTTCTGGGCAAATTCGGGGAAAAAATAATGCAGGAAATCCTCAAAAAGGTCTTCTAAGATTCCTTTCCAGAGGGTGTCTTTGGATATTTGAATGGGCATAGGCACTTGTTCTTGGGTTGAAAGCGAAGCTAGGGATTTTCGGGGAAGAATAGGAAAATTCGGGTGATTTCCCTTCTCCTTTCTCCCTGCCTCAGATATGATTCAAGCCCAGAACCCAATGGCCTGTTCAATGGCCCTTTGTGCAAATGAGCATCGATACCTTATCAGCGTCATCCTTCTTGGTAATTCCCCGTAATTCTTAATAATTCTCCATAATTCTCCGTAATTCTTGATAATTCTCCTTAATTCTGGGTCGAGATGTATAGAAAAGCAACCAAAAAGGTCTGATTGAGAGCCAAAAGCACCAAAAATTTCGCTTTATTGGCCTGAATTAGCCCGTTTGGGGAGGCAAACGAACGAAAAATCATCGAAATATTGATAAAAAAGTAATGGATTCCGATAAAATAACAATGAATTCCGATAAAAAAGCAATGAATTCCGATAAAATAACAATGAATTCCGATAAAAAAGCGATGGATTCCGATAAAATAACGAGGCCTCTCCTACCCTTTTTTGAGTGAGTGATTTCCAGCCGATCAAGCCTGGCATTCACTCCTTATTCATAGTAATTCACCGCCATTCACTAATAATTCATCGCCATTCACCAGAATTCACCCGTTTTTCACAAGAAGTCACAAAGGCTGATTCATAAAAACGAGCTTTCACCGTGATTGGAGCGTCCTTTTCCCTGTTATACCATTCATTTTGGCGAAAGTGCAAACGGATAGACACGAAAGCCTTTGCGTTTCCTGAGAAAAAGCGATCTATTTCCTCGTTTCATTTCCCTTTTGTTCTCAATGGCCTATCCGATTGCCCGAATCACCAAGACTACTTCGCGAAAAGACCACACCTTTTGAAAAAAGATCTCTTCATTTCCCAAAAAGCACTCAGAAAGTTTTGCTAAGTCCTTGCCTGATCTGGCTGACTCACCAGCTATTCAGGAACAAGCACAATCAAATACGATCAAATACCATCCAGCACAAGCTAATTTTAGCCAGCATTTACCCGATTCTCACGAGCTCTCCGAGCCTACCGCTTGGGTTGATGCGTGATAGCTTGACCGCTCAGGCCAAAGACGCACGCCGATGGGTGATGACAGATAGCAACCGGGTGAGGATCGGTGATAATCCGTGGCGATCGGTGCTTACTGATGCCTGTTCTAGCCATTTAGCTAAAAAGGACAGGGCTTTTCGGGTGCTTGGAGCAGGATTTGATCTGCCAAACGGTCTACACCTTGGCTCAAAGAAGTATTAACATGATCTATAGCTTCAAAAGTGTAGACAAACTCCCTTTCCGACCCGGGAGGCATGCCGTATTCAGCGCAGAGACTGGCCCAGGTGCGGACTTGCCGGGCATAGTACCGTCGAACCGACTTGCGCTCGGCGTCCTTGCCGACTTTGGCCTTCAGTTGGAAGAGGATCCCAGCGAGCTGTACGGCCTTGGTCTGGCTGATCTCCTCACCCGTTTTGTAAACGGCCTGATGATTGCGCCGCACGATGCCCCGGATCTTGCTCCCGGCCAGTCCCCGGGAACCCTGAAGCAGAAACTCGGCCTCCAGATCGGCCTGCACCCTTTCCCAGAAACGCAGGTCGTGGCGACCGCGAATATCGAGCTTTTCGGGTGGGAGGCACTCCCGGTTGTAGTGCAGGGAAAGCTTTTCCCAGCGATCCGCTAAGGTCTTGTTAGTGTGGAAGCTTTTTGCTTGGATGATTAATTTTAATCCTGCTTCCCCAGTAAAGCCCAGGCGGGCAAAACGACGGAGGTGGGCAAAGGCGAATTTGGCTTTTTCTAAATGAGTCGGGCTGAGCCCCTCGATGCCGGGTACCTGAGTGAGATTCCACTGGCCTTCCAGCCAGCCTTTGAGCCGGGGGTTCTTGCCCACTTCGCACCAGGAGACGGCCAGCCTCCTGCGCTGGACGGGGCAAGCGAGGTAGGCGATTACTTCGGCCTCGATCCGGGCACGCTCAGCGCGGGCTTGCTCTTGGGCACTTTGCATTTGTCCCTCGGTCCGGGAGCTGATGGCCAGCATTTCTACCGTGGCCTCGGGATAGTAAGCCTCGGCACTTCCGCCTTGGATTTCCCGCTGCCAGGCGCGGTGCATCAGGTAGAGTTCGTTGACCCGGAGTTTGCCCCCTGCTTCGTAGAGTACGTTCACGGCTTCGGTGTGCCGACCGCGTATCAGGCTCACCCGTGGGAGGGGTGGCTCCTCCCCTACTGGCCAGGCTCCCTGCCAAATCTGGGCGGTGCGTTGCCAGCGGATTCGCTCGTGCACGTAGGCAGCCTGCGCCGAGTCGGTGGTTCTTCGCTTTTCTTCCTCTCCTTCACCGCGGCATAAAATAATGAACTCCCTCAGGGCTTCCCGGTTTCGGATTCGGTTTTGGAATTGCTCGGCCAGATAGGGATTAAAGCCTGCCCCGTTTTCGGCGTAGACCATCCAAGCCTGGCCAGTTACTTCGATATCAATGCCCGTGGCGATCTTTTCGGTACAGAGCAATACGTCCACTGTTTCGGGCAATTGCCCGCTTTGCATCAAGGCCTGGTGAATCTCGTTTTCTTCTTTTTGGCTTTCCTGATTATAAATGGCCTCTACCCGCAGCCCCGGGTGCATCTGGCTCAGGCAGCGACGGAGCTTCTCGATCTCGGGCTTGCTGTTGAGCAGGGCGATGACTTGGGTACGTGGCTCGCGTATTTTTTGTTGGTGGATAGCTTCCAGCAGGGCTTTACTAAGCTTTTGCTTTGTTCTGAGAATACGCACGGGCGCGGAGCTTCCGCTCTTTTCTACCCGCAGCGGTTGCCAGCTTTCCCAGCCAATCTGGAAGGGGGTGGCACTCATCACCAGCCCCCGGTGGGCGGTCTGGAGGCTCCGCCAGACCTCGGAGACCTGAGCCTGGCGGAAGCCCACGCCGTTGATCAGTTCGTGTTGCTCGTCCACGATCAGGTTATAGCGATCCAGGCCGTGGTACTTGCGGAGTGCCTCAGTGAGCTTGGCGACGTGGTCGTAGTTGCAGATGAGCAGGGGCGTTTTCTCGTGAACCTTGTGCACGAAATGCTCGTGGAAGGTGCTGGAAATAAAATAGGGTACGCCGTGCTTCTCGCCCTTTTGGATGGCGATGTCATTGAGGGGTACGGCCAGAATGGTGGGTATCTGATCTTGGGCAAACCAGGCGCGGGCGAGCTGCTCGATGCAAAAGGTGGTTTTGCCCGTACCGGTGGGAGCTTGAAGCAGGCAGCGGGGATGCCGCAGGAGGGCTTGTAGGAAAGCGGGTGGAAGATCGGAAAGGTACTGGCCTGCCTGCAATTGGAAAGTATTTCCAGAGAGCGTAGCAGCTCCTAGCGTCGGGTTGAGCGGGCGCGTCAGTGCCTTTTCTAAATCCCCATCCCATCCATATAATCCTAAATAATCGCAAAGGTCATTGGCCTCGGGCTTGGGCTCGTGCTTCTCTGCTTGCTGGGTCAGTTTGGGAAGGATCACCCGACGGCAGCCGTAGCGTTCGCCCAGTCGGCGGGAAGCTTGCAGGCCAGCGTAGTCGGTATCGTAGAGCACGATCAGGTCAGAAACCCGCAGGCCCTTGGCTTGGAGCTTCTTTTGGATATAATCAGGAATACGCCCCTGCTCGGCTCCCAGCGTGAAGGCGGAGTAACCCTGGACTTTGAGGGCCAGGTAATCGGCCTCACCCCCGCAGAGGTAAACGGGCTGGCCGGAGTCCAGCTCCTCTAATCCTAAACTATAGACGTAATCGGGTTCCAGGGCACGGGCGGGCGCCAGGTTGGGCAAGTAGACGGTCTTGTGGGGGGCGTAGCTGCGGAGGGCGGGCTTGGGTTGGTAGAGTTTGTAGGCTTTTCCGGGGCTGATCTCGTAGGCAAAGCAAAACTGCAAGCCCGGCCATTCTTTTTCCCAGCTTTCGCCCGTGGCCTGACGGGTGTAGCGCAGGCGAAAGGAATCCAGGGCCTGAATGTTTTCGCGCTCCAAGAGTGCGGCATCAATCTGTCCTTTTTCCCACCAGAAGGCCAGCTCGGCGGGGCTGAAGTCCCGGAATTGGATCGAGACGAGCTCTTTGTGGATTTCGCTCTGTTTCTTCTGAGGAGCGGCCTTCTTCCGTTTGGGCTTCCCTCCTGCCCTGCGCTTGGAGTTTGGTGTGAGGTTATAAATCTGTCCGGCGATGCGCAGAGCCTCGGCGTAGTCTACTTCCTCGTATTGCTGGATAAATTTGAGGGCATTGCCCTGAAAGCGGTCATCGCCAAAGTCTTTGTAGTAATAGTTGCCCCGGCCTTTGGAGACATAAAAGGAAACGCTTCGTTCTTCTCTAAAAGGGTTGTGTGCCTGGGCCTGGCGGCTTGGCGGCAGGCCGTAGTGTAAGAAGATGGCTTCTCCCCCATCGCCGCGCAATGCCTCATGGATTAAGTATTTCTGCATAGGTTGTCATTTAGGACGCCCTACGAAGGAAGGTGAGTGAGCCAAAAAATTCTGAAAAAGCAGCTTTTTGGATGAAACCTCAAATGGTCTGCAAAATGCGTCCATTGAGCTACAAAACTTTCGATTTCTGCCAAAAATGTGTCAATAGGACACAAAAAACTGCGAATTTTTTTCCAAAAAGGATCAATTATTTACAAAAAGCGAAAATTTTTTTTCAGAAAAAGACATAAAAATTCTGTTGAGATTTTTGCTTTGTGCTTCTAATTTGCTACTTTTGATACAAAGAAAAATCCTTTAAATCTTTTTAAACGTCCGTCCAAACATTAGAAAAGATTTTGAATATTGGCTCTCACCTTCTCGTGAGGGCTTTTTTTTGGTCAATATTTAAGTTTAAATTCTTGCGTTATGCTTATTTATTTAAAGTGGTACATATTGCTACAAACCATAGCAATTTCTACAGTATAGCTCCAAATATCGGTTTTTTTCAACTAACATGCTAACTCACAATAACAATTCTCTGTAAAACTTACAAATTATTCCTCCTTATATTATCAGGCTAAACATCCATCACTTCTTGATTGGTATAGGCTTGTACGGTTCTCATGCATCGTTTGACGTTATGTACTGTGGAAACACTTACTTTACACTCCTTTGCTATTTTCGCATTACTTAAACCTCTGTTTACGCATCTAACCACATTTGCATACTTTTTCAAGAATGCCTTTAAATTATCAAGGTCAGTCTTAAACTCTTTTCTGCTTTCACATGAAAGGTTTAAATTACGAGAATAGGAAGGCTTAAAACCAACTACTTCTTTCTCTAAGGATGAGTTATTTTGGGGTAAATCAAAAGCTGGTGTATCCTGATTTAAGGAGGGATTTAAATTAGCTTTCTCCCTGTCAATATGTATTTCATCCAGGCTATCCACATCTTCTTGATGCTCGTGCCATTTGCGATATTCATAATAATGAACAAAAAAGATCAGTAATAAACAGGCTATTTCGTTGATGCCAGCAAACCAAATCATATAGTTAGCACTGCGATTTGTTGATTGTCGTGCGTATTTGCTATCTATCTTTTGGCTTTCTTTCAAATCTTGTAGAAGCTGGTTCCTCTGTTTTTCATATCTCTGAACCTGTTGATTGGCAAAAGTTAAGTCTTGATTTTCTTCCTCAGTTAAACGCCCCCATACATGTGCTTTAGCTCTTTGCTCGGCGACGGATGCATAATGACTAATTTTTTGTTGATAGGGCTCGATTAAACTTTGGTAATGCTGCTGGATACTATCTTGCTTTAAATGGGTATTTAAGGCAATCTCCTCAATGCTGCGGTCAGAGATGCGTACAAATAAATCTGCTCCTTTTACTGATAAAAATACTGATGCGATAATAAGTCCGATATTGAAAAATATAGAAAGATATAGTACCTTATGCTCCTTTAAATAGCCTTCTACATAGTAATCGTAGATGCTTTCACGTTTAAAGCACTCTACACTGAATAGTACAGTCAGGGAGATGGCTCCTGCAAGAAAATAGGCAATCGTATCAGATAAAAGATTCGGAACGTAGCTTTTGCAAAAAATCAGTAAAAAAGTAAAGCCAGTAGCAATGCTGAAAAGATTAGTAACATAGCTTAGAACACGGCTGGCCCAATATTTCCGTAGATTCCGTTCAGAGAACTTTTTGACTCGGAATTTTTCGTGAAGACGACTTTTTTCTGCCTTCCTGCGATGGAGTTGGTAAGAGTCGCTAAAATTTTGAGTAGAACTTTTCATATTTTTGACGATGACAAAAATGAAATATTAATGGTAATTCAGTAGTATCTTTTCTACTTTCCTGCAATTAAATGAAAATTCATATAAAAATCAAAACTAAAATAATGAAAAATCATAAAAATTAGTTAATGAAAAATCAGTAGTACAATATGGAGCTAGATAAAGAAATACTTGAAGAAATAGTGAGGGTGAGAAAAAATGAGAAAATTAGCCGTGAAAAACTGGCCGAAGCCATTGATTTTCCTCTTGGGACGGTGAATGATATAGAATCTGGGAGAACGAGCAGAATACCAGCTAATTTTATTTTAAAGGCTTGTGTATACCTTAACATAGATATCAGAAGATTTACAAATCCTGAATTATATAGGGAAGATACTTTAATAACAGTCAACCCAGAAAATATTGGCGATATTCTTACTACCTTGATAAAGAAAGATGCCGAAACATCAAATGAAATAGAAGATTTGAAGCGTAAAATGGCTACTAAATCTGACATATTGGAGATCAAGGAGATGTTGAAGCAACTTCTCAATGGAAAAGACGATGTAGATGAATCTGAATGAAATAGAAGAAACACAATGGCACACATCATTAGTTTGGTAAATCACAAAGGTGGGGTAGGGAAGACTACCTCCACCCAAAACATAGGCAAAGCGTTCTCTTTGCTTGGCAAGAAAGTATTATTAGTTGACAACGATCCCCAGGCAAATCTCACTACCGCTTGTGGCATAGAGCACCCAGATGAGCTAGAAAATACCATTTATTCAGCAATGATTGATGGAATACCTATAGAACCTGTGGCTATTAGCGAAGCCTTGAGTCTGATCCCGGCACAACTAAGTTACGCGAAAGCGGAGCAAGTATTACAATCCTCGCCAAGCGGTTACTTTCGCCTAAAAAAAATATTGGAGCCTATCCAAAGTAGTTATGATTATATCTTGATTGACTGTCCACCATCTTTGGGTATTTTAACTGGGAATGCTCTAACCTGTTGTGATTTTGTAATTATTGTCGCTCAAAGCTCTTTTTTATCCATCAAGGGTTTGCAAACAATTATTGATGTTGTAGAAGAGGTAAAAGAGAGTATCAATGAGAAAATTAAGATAGCTGGATTTGCAATCACTCAGACCAATCGTACTGTGGTAAGGCGTGAGATGTCAGAAATACTGAAGGAAGCTTATCCAAATCTAATATTTGAATCCGTGGTCCGCCAAAGTGTATCCATCGAGGAGGCCACAACCCAACAGATGGACATATTTTCCTATGATCCAGAAAGTGCAGGTGCTAATGATTACAAAACCTTGGCTAGGGAAATATTATCAAGAATGGAGAAAAATTGAATCAAGAAAACAGATGGCAAAATCATTCAAAAAAAAAGCGGGGACTTCTATCCTAGATGCTGCAAAAAAACAAAAAGCACATTCCGTTGAAGAAATCAAGAGCAAACTCATTATCAAGGAGGAACTCAAACAATTTATACCTCCATTGACCAAGGAGGAATTTGCTCAATTAGAAGATAATCTTTTAGTAGAGGGCTGCCGAGATCCTTTGGTGGTATGGAAAAAAGGAGAGGAATACATCCTAGTGGATGGACATAATCGCCATCGTATCTGTACTAAACATGGAATAGATTTTAGGATTGAAGAAAAATCTTTTGGTGGGTTGGCCGAGGTCAAAGATTGGATGATTAACAATCAACTGGGCAAACGTAATTTGACTGAGGATGCAAAAAGTTATCTGCGGGGAGAACAATATAAAAACGAAAAAAAGGGTAGGGGCGGAGACAGAAAATCAAGTCCTCAAAATGATGACTTGAAATTGAAAACGAAAGATAGGCTTGCCAATCAACATAAAGTGTCATCCTCAACCATCGAGCGTGATGAAAAATATGCCAACGCGATTGATAAAATTACCTCTCAAAATAGTGAATTACGTTGGCGTATCCTAAATCGAGAAATCAACATACCTAAGGCAGACTTAATCAAAGCCTCTGAACTAAAACCCAATCAAGTTAAGCAATTTACCTCTGCCATTGAAAAGAATGAGGATTATAAATCTATCCTAAAGCCTAAAACCACGGCTAAGAAGGAGGTTTCTGATCTGGAAAAGTTGGCTCAGGAGATTGGGACACTTGCCAGTAGAATTGCTAAATCTGGGGATAAAGAGGAGCTTGCTAGATTGGAAGGCATGTTCTCAGAATTTAGAAGTAAAATTTCGTGATAAGAATGTTATCAACTGAGCTATTGAGGAACTGATCGCAAGGAAAGATAAGAAACACGGTGAGATCAAGCCTGTGTTTAATAAATAAAGGTACTTTACTGATTGGTTTCAACGTCTACTGAAAATTTTATTCTGCTTACAGTAGAATTCTCGCCCAGAGATTTATTACTAGCGGAAAAAGAACCTAAGGCAAGCACACTAATTTTTCCTTTTACACCACCATCACTTGTTTCCTTAGTTGTTACTGCAATATCAAAATCTATGCGTCCTCCAGCTCTTACAGTAGCTCCCTTCTGCTGCCCATCTGCTATTCCAGCAATTACACCCTTAATTGTTTCAGATATGAATTCTTTAAGTTCCATAGAATACCTTTATTTTTCCTAAATTATAGATAATTATTGAGTAGTCCATCTTTTGAACGCTATTCTGATCAAAATTTTGAACAAGTTCAGAAGTACAGGAAATATAAACCTGAGAAAACATTATGTAAGAAGGACGGTGGCAAGATTCAGGACAAGGAGTCATCAGGTCGCGTTCCGCTCATCCACATCCAATTCAGTGGCGGTGGCCCGCGAATTGTCCGCGGATGAGCGGTTGGATGTAATGACTTGTTAGCTTCAACTTTCTATTATTTTGTTTAATTCTTTTGTGATTGACACAAGAATTAGAACATAACATTTAGAAAATTCATCAAAAAGAATTGTACCTCTTTCATACTCATCTTTTATAAGAGATAATCTACCTTGGATTAAAAGTAAATTGTCAGTTGACATTCCTCGTTCTGTTAGGGCAAAATCCAGTTTCTCGATTGCTTCATCTAATTCTGCTTTGGAAATTGCTTTTTTAATTTGTTTGATATCCTCAGCGTTTGGCAATCTTTGTGAATACTCAATTTTGTCACTTGTTGACTCGCTTGTATTATCATAATGAGCGAAATTAGCTATTGATTCGTAATTGTCTTGCAATAAGAAGTCTTCTATTTCTCCAAACAACGATTGGGCTTTGTTGAACACCCTGATTACTTCTTGTTGATCGATAAAATCAAAATTTATATCCAACTCAGAAATTTGTTCTCTTATAAACTCATCTTCAATCCTCTTTGTATACATTTTTAATTTTTCTAACTGTCCGTGTAGAATGTATAGATTTACTTCAGCTTCTTCGGGGAAATCGCCTCTATCAGGAAAAGTTGTCTTTCTTAACTCTCTTATCAGGTCTAAGAGTCGTTCTTTTTGATTTATATTCATTACTTTTATTTTTGGCTGCCCAAAATAACACAATTATCCGCATTATGAAGCGAGGCTCTTTTGAATAGTTATTATTCTTTTTAGGCATCTGTCAAACGCTTCTTTGCAATTCAATTTCTGGCATTTCATCATAAGTTCGTCCATTGAGGATTCGCCCTGCTGCTTTTTTATTCTTTCCTCCCCACTGCTTGAAAAAGAAAGCGACACCTGCTTTTTGACATTGTTCCTGAATATCTAAAACCCAATCTGGATTCATCGGTCTTGGGTTATGTCCACTTTCTCCTCCCACAATTACCCAATCTATGTTTTCGAGATTTAAATTTGGCAATGAACCAATTAATGGCTCAAGTGATAAAAACTTTACTCTTGCATTTGTCTGTCTTAGTAAATCGATCCTACTTTCTACTTTTTGGTTTTCAACTGAAACCCCCATCCATACATTATGAGGCCACTTTAAGTCTTTATGCAATTCCAATAACCTTTCAGCTCTTTTTGTCAGTACTTGAAATACGTGTTGAGGATTTTCATTCATTACTTTAAAAACCTTCTTAATAAATTCAGCAGGCACTTCTTCATGGAAAAGATCACTCATGGAGTTGACAAAAACAACTTTGGATTTTTTCCATGAATATGGCACTTGCAAGGCGTCTGGGTGACATCTAACTTCAAAATTGTTTTGGTATTTTTCAACACCCATTGCCTTTAACCTTTTGGACATTATCTCGGCGTAGCAAAATTTACACCCTTGTGAGATTTTAGAACAGCCAGTTGTAGGGTTCCAAGTCATTTCCGTCCACTCAATCGTCGATTGTGCCATTTTGCTTTAATTTAAATGATACCTTGCAAGATTCCTCCTTGAAACTCTTATAGGAAATATAAAAAGCTTTTTTTCTTGCTTTCTTGCCGTTATTTAAAATAACTTCGAGTTCACCTAATTTTTGCCAGTTCGTAAATATATCTTTCGTGTGCGTAGGTAAAAAACCTTCCCGAAGTGTGTATTCATAGACTTCTCCGTTAGTTTTATTTCTCTGGGATTTTTGAAGATAGTCTCTTAGTTTATCAGCTAACGGGTTAGTTTTTTGTTGGTGAAAAAGGGTAGGTTGATTTCCCAAATAGTTCCATCCTTTCCCTTGCTCTTGATCAATCTTCCATTTCGACTCCAACATTTTTTCAAATCCTTTGATATGTGAAGTGAAAAAGAATAAGGAAAATATCGTATTATTACTTTTCTGAATCGTGAAGTTATCAACGAAATATTCGTTTCCCATAGAAGTCTGGAATGCTTTTTTCAATTCATCTACGAATCCCCAAACATTACTTGATGGATTCCAATTTTCTTCAGGATCAAGTTCTTTAATAAAATCTTTCAATGCAGTAGGAGTGCCATTCCTTTCAAACCGATACATAAATTGGGTAGGTAGCCACAAAAGCACTTCGGTGTTTTTATTTGCCATCAATCTCTTGATGTGATTCATTTTGATATGTTTGTATTCATAAGGATCAACAAAAACAAATGCTTTTTCTCTATTTAATCCTTTTAGTTCACCAACCAATTTATCAAGGTATCTCTTATAGTCAATTGAAGAAAAATCTAGATTCCCAAATTCAGGATAATACAGATTATTATTTAAGATTGCATTTTCTACTTTTTCAACTTTTGAGGAGTCAATATCATTAAAATGGCAGTCAATCTTAGTTTTTAGTTCTCTTCTTGCCATATTTCTGTAATGTGTATTTTTTACAGCTTTCATGATAACCAAGGGACTACCTTCACCTCCATTTTCATATATTCCTTCTCCGCAAAATAAGTCATAGATCTTGATTCTCGTTGTAGCTCTGTCATTACATATTATGTTCAAATACCTGTTCATATACTCACCAAGCAGATTCACTTTTGCCTCAGAGTGACTTAACAGACTTTTTTTAACATCATTACTACTCTTCATAAATAAATGTTTTTTGCTTGCTGAGAACGAATAACACCCGAATCTACGATATTCGCTTATTCTTTCTTTGAGAGGTTTCGTTTGTGGTGTGTAGCTAATTTAACTATTCCTACTATCACCTCCAACACTTCAACCTTGCAAACCAGCACAACTTTGTGCATTTCCACATTGGTACTTGGTGCATTGTATCCACATTAGGGAATTTGTCATGTTTTTTGGCAGCTTATTAATTGAAATTAAGTATTTGCTTTTCATCCACATAAGTATAGACTTCCTCCCAGCCTAAACTTCCATTTCCATAAATTTTCTTATGTTAAGTACACTTACTATTTATCATATGCTGAGGCTTCGCGTAGAGGTACAAATAATCCTCTTTTAGTAATTTTAGCTTATTTAACGCGCTCAATTTCCACTCTGCGATTGGCCTGGCGACCAGCTTCAGTATCGTTGGATTTGAGCGGCTCACTTTCGCCTTTACCCTCAGAGGTGATCTGGTGCGCGGGAATGCCTTTTTGGATTAAATAATCATAGACGCTTTGGGCTCGAGCCTGA
>CAZKBP010000067.1:0-15673 GCA_964551015.1 uncultured Cytophagaceae bacterium
TTGGGGCAATGCCAAAAAAGTAAGGGCTGTTTTACACAAAATCTAAGAAGAACCCAAACCCCTTTTGAATCAAGCTAAAAGAAATTTTAGCCCTTTAAGTCATTGAAATTCAAACGCTTTGCAATTCCCCTACTATCTGGGGCAATGCCAAAAATTAAGGGCTGTTCCAAGCAAAACCCAAGAAGTACCTAAACCTCTTTTGAATCAACATCAAAAAACTAAATTGCTTTACCCAACACCAATTCAAATATTTAAAAATAAACCCACAACACCTATGTACCCATTCATCCAAATTCAAAACCAAACAGGCAAAACCATCGCCTCCATCGAGTTCAAAACAGCACCCAAGGTCTTGCTCCAAGCTTTGGCAAGCAACACCACCGAGCTACTTCTGGAAGCCACTCGGGGCTTCCTCAAAGGCGGCCTCGAGATCCTCAGCGGAGAGGCCAACCTCCAAATCCAGATCGTAGAACCTACCGAGCCGCCAGCTACTCCAGACCGCACCATCCACCTCCGGGGTCAAATCTTGGAGAGCGGCCACACGAGCGTCTACCTCGACGGCCAGTGGCTAGACCCCAAGCTCAGCCAGCAAATCCACAAGCATTCACCCGACGGATTTAGCTGGGGCTACTCCGGTAGTGGTCCCGCCCAGCTTGCCCTAGCCATTTGCTTGGAGCTGTACCCCGTCCGCCAAGCCTTGGAAGTCTATCAAGATTTCAAAGAAAAGCACCTCTTATCCCTAGCTATGGATCAAGACTTTGAAATCACCATCCAAGTCTAAGCAACTCTAAAACCAAATCCAGAAAAAGAAAAAACAAGATTCCCCTCCTTTTTTGAGAAGGAGGGGCTAGGGATGCTTTCAACCTGTACACGAAGCATTCCGTAAAACACCAAAATCACCCATTTCACCCCTTATCACCAATAGTCATCCCAGCTCCTGATTTTTATCCAAAATTTCGCAACTTAAAACCTGATTTCTCTACCAAGCCGAGAAATCCCCTGTACTATTGCTTATCTTATTCATCAAACCCTAAACCAAACCCTATGAACCCAACCCAAATCCAGATTCGCCAAAAAAGTAAAATCATTGCCAACATTGAATACTACTGGCCTACCAAGCCCCAAGAAACCCCCTTGATCGAGCGCACCTTTCAGCAAGGCTTTGAGCTACTCACCGGAGAGTCTGATCTAGAAGTGCAAATCATCTTCCCGCCCTCTGAGAACCATCAGTCCGCCCCAGCTCGCCAAATCCACCTCAAAGGCCAAATCCTAGAAAATGGCCAAGTCGAGGTCTACCTCAATGGCCAGCTACTAGACCCCGCCCTGAGCCAGCAAGTCTACAACCATTCACCCGATGGCTTTGCCTGGGGCTATTCCGGGAGCGGCCCCGCCCAGCTTGCCCTAGCGATCTGTCTGGAGCTATACCCCATCAACCAAGCCCTCGAAGTCTACCAAGACTTCAAAGAGCGCTACATCACCCCCTTGGATCAAGATCAAGATTTCGAGCTTACCATCACACTCTAGTCCCCGAGTACTACCCGTTCTCGCGAACCTCACCACCCATTTCCTAGATCAAGGATACAAGTCCACGAAGCTTGCAGCATTTTTAAATTGCTACCTCAAATTAATTTTTTATCTTTAAAGGCAAAACACAAAAAACGACGCAACCTTGGCTATTTATAGGTAATTACCCTTTAATCCATTAGTAATATGCCTAATTCAACCAATCAAAACCCAGAACAAATTGCCCGTGACAAAATCGATCAAATGCTACGGGAAGCGGGATGGCTCGTACAGTCCAAAAACGATATAGATTTATCAGCAGGCACCGGAGTAGCCCTACGGGAAGTCAATACCGAATCGGGTTCTGCCGATTACATTCTATTTGTAAATTCCGAAGCAGTGGGAGTGATCGAGGCCAAAAAAGAAAGCGAAGGGCATCGGCTTACCATGGTAGAGGAGCAGTCGGCTCGCTACGCCAAAGAAGCCATTAAGATGGGCAAGTTCACCCTGAAAAGCGAAAAACCTTTTGTCTACGAGAGCACTGGTACCATCACCCGCTTTACCGATTACCGCGACCCCAAGCCCCGGGGGAGAAACGTATTTAGCTTTCACAAACCAGAAACCCTGAGCGAGTGGATCAAAAAAGGAACCTCCCTCAGAGCGCGCCTGCTCTCTATCCCCGGGCTGAACGCCACTGGGCTTCGCCCGGCTCAAATTGTAGCCATCCAAAATCTCGAAGAATCTTTCAAAAAAAACCGCCCCCGCGCCTTGATTCAAATGGCCACCGGAGCTGGCAAAACCTTTACCGCGGCTACCTTTATCTACCGATTACTCAAGCACGCCGATGCCAAGCGCATCCTCTTTCTCGTGGATACCAGAAACCTCGGGGAGCAAGCCGAGCAAGAGTTCATGACCTTTCAGCCCAATGATGACAACCGCAAGTTTACCGAGCTTTACAACGTACAGCGACTTACCTCCAGCTACATCGCCTCCGATAGTCAGGTCTGCATCTCTACCATCCAAAGGCTATACTCCATTCTAAAGGGCGAAGAGCTAGACGAGAGTGCCGAGCTAGAGAACCCAGAGGAAAATACCTGGATGAAAAAGCAAGCAAAAAAAACCAAAGCCCTCCCCGTGGAATACACCCCCGTGGTACCCATCGAGCAGTTTGATTTTATCGTCATTGACGAGTGCCACCGCTCTATTTACAACCTCTGGAAGCAAGTGCTAGATTACTTTGATGCTTTTCTCATCGGCCTCACCGCTACCCCCGATAAGCGAACCTTCGGCTTCTTTAATGAAAACGTAGTGAGCGAGTACACCTACGAAGAATCAGTAACAGACGGGGTCAATGTACCCTACGATGTATACACCATCGAAACCGAAATATCCAAGAACGGAGAAACCATCAAAGCCGGCTGGCGCGTAGAGCGAAGAGAAAAGCTCACCCGAAAAAAACGCTGGCAACAGGAAGACGAAGACACCCACTACAAGCGCAATGATCTGGATAAAAAGGTGGTTAACCTCAGCCAAATCCGAAATATCATCCGAGAATACAAAAACGCCCTGAAAAGAGAAATTTACCCCGGTCGGATAGACACACATGGGAACTATGAAGTCCCCAAAACCCTCATCTTTGCCAAAACCGATAGCCACGCCGACGACATCATCAAAATTGTCCGCGAAGAGTTTGACGAGGGCAACGACTTCTGCAAAAAAATCACCTACAAAATCGACGAAGACCCCAAGTCAGTTCTGAATCGCTTCCGCAATGGCTACAACCCCCGTATCGCCGTAACCGTGGATATGATCGCCACTGGTACCGACGTCAAGCCCCTCGAAGTGCTACTGTTTATGAGGGATGTAAAAAGCATCAATTACTTCGAGCAAATGAAAGGCCGCGGTACCCGTACCATCCAGAGTGACTCCTTGCAACAAGTTTCGCCCACCGCCCGTAGCAAAACCCACTTTATCATCGTGGATGCCGTGGGAGCTACCAAATCCAAGAAAACCGATAGCCGCCCCCTGGAGCGGAAGCATAATGTACCTCTCAAAGACTTACTAGGGGCGATCAGCATGGGAATCAAAGAAGAAGATTTATTCCTCTCTCTGGCCAACCGCTTGATTCGCCTGGAGAAGCAAATCACCAAAAAGGAACAAGAAAAAGTACTGGAACACAGTGGAGGGAAAAACCTCAAGCAAATCAGCAAAGCCCTCCTGGATGCCTACAATCCAGATGAAATAGAAAAACAGGCACAAAGCAAAATCGACAAAATCCCTCCCGACGAGCGCACCCCCGCCAAACTAGAACAGGCCCGAGAAGAAGCACAAGCCGAACTGAAAAGCCAGGCCGCCGCCCCCTTTAATGGCACCCTCAACCACTACCTGAAGAACGTGCGCCGGGAGCACGAGCAAATCATCGACTCCAGAAACATGGATACCCTCACCAAATCCGAATGGGACACCACCTCCACCGACAAGGCCCAGACCATCGTAAAAGATTTCAAAGAATACCTCGAGACCCACAAAGATGAAATCAAAGCCCTGAGCATTTTTTATACCCAACCCTACCGGCGACGAGAAATTACCTTCAAAATGATCAAAGAAGTAATGGAAAAAATCAAGCTAGAAGCCCCCACCCTGGCCCCAGATTACGTCTGGAGTGCCTACGCCGCCCTCGAGGAGGTCAAGAGCCAGCAGCCCAAAGACGAACTCACCGCCCTGGTTTCCCTCATCCGCCGCGCCTGCGGGATTGATTCCGAGCTAAGAGCCTTTGACAAAACCATTGACGAAAACTTCAAAAAATGGATTTTCAAGCAAAATGCCGGCCAGCACAACCGCTTCAGCCCCGAGCAAATGGAGTGGCTACGCCTCATCAAAGAGCACGTGGTCAGTAGCTATCATATTGAGGTCGAAGACCTGGACTACACCCCCTTTGATGGCCAGGGCGGAAGAGGCAAAATGTACCAGCTCTTTGGCCAAGAAATGAATGAAATCATAGAAGAGTTGAATGAAGTACTAGCCGCTTAGTCTGGAACTGTGATGCTAATGATGTATTTGAATACACGATATGATACAGAAAGAATACAAATATTCTGAACTAACCGGCAATATCATAGGAGCAGCTATGGAAGTACATTGTTTCCTGGGAAACGGGTTTCAGGAGCTAATATACCAAAGGGCCTTATCCCACGAAATGGAATTAAGAAAGATAAAGCACGCCCGTGAAGTAGAAATGAATGTGATGTATAAGAATATACAGGTAGGACAACGCCGGGTAGATTTCTTGGTAGAAGAGAAAATTAGCGTGGAAATTAAAGCCCTGACCCAATTAGAAAATGTCCATTTGGCCCAGGCTATCAATTATTTGGAAGCCTATAATTTAGAGATGGGTCTTCTCATTAATTTTGGAGAAACCAAGTTGAAATTTCACCGATTGGAAAATAAAAAATTCAAAAAACATCATGACCTCACTTAAAGCAAAAACCATCCTTATGGGTGATTGCAAGGATAAGCCTGATAACAGGATAGCTGACCATCATAGCCATCACAAAAATCATAAATCATCACAGTTCCAGACAATAGCCGTATAATGAGAGAGGATTGGGTAGAGGTTAAATTAGGTCATATACTTGAAATCGAGAGGGGAGGATCTCCAAGACCTATAAAAGAATATCTCACTAATGATGAAAATGGAATTAATTGGGTGAAAATTGGAGATACTAAGAATTCCAATAAATACATAACAAAGACATTTCAAAAAATTAAACCATCTGGATTACATAAGACTAGGATTGTTAACCCCGGAGACTTCGTTCTATCTAATTCAATGAGCTTTGGTAAACCATATATTATGGGTATTAAAGGGGCTATTCACGATGGTTGGTTGGTGTTGAGAGACCAATTTGAAGTACTTGATAAAGATTTCTTATATTATGCTTTAAGTTCTCCTTTTGTTTTCAACCAATTCAGCAAATTGGCAAAAGGCTCCACAGTAAAGAATTTAAACGTAGCTTTGGTTTCTGAAGTAAAGATTAATTTAATTCCCCTTCCCGAACAACGCGCCATCGTCGCCAAGATAGAGCAGCTATTCAGCAGTTTAGACCAGGGCATCGCTGACCTGAGCAAAGCCCGGGAACAACTCAAAGTCTATCGGCAAGCCGTCTTGAAGAAAGCTTTTGAGGGGGAACTGACGAGGGAATGGCGGGAAAAACAAACAAATCTCCCCACTGCCGAAGAACTTCTGGAGCAAATCAAAGCCGAACGCCAAAAGCACTACCAACAACAACTCGAGGACTGGAAAAACGCAGTTAAGAAATGGGAGGAAAATGGGAAAAAGTATAGAAGACCTGTTAGACCAGTAAAGCTAACTGAAATAAAAGAAGAACAATTAAAAAATCTTCATGATATAAATTGGCTCATGGTTGAAATGGGTGTTTTGGCAGAATTAATTGACCCTCAGCCTAGTCATCGAACACCACCAAAAGTTGAAAATGGAATACCATTTATAAGTACCGCAAATTTCAATAAGGAAACTGGCGAGATTGACTTTAAAAATGCCAGAAAGGTAAGCGAAGAAGTTTTGAAAGACCATATATCATTATATGAATTAATTGATGGGGATTTCGTAGTGGGTAAAATTGGTACTGTTGGAAAACCATTTTTTATACCAAGTAAAAGGTTCTTTGCTTTATCAGCTAATTTAGTTTTAATACAAACTAGAAGGAAAGTATGTGATAGTAAGTATTTGTTTTTTCTTATAAAATCAAATTTTATTCAAGACCAATTTTCAAAAGGTACCAATTCGACTACTCAGGGTGCATTCGGCATCAAGAAATTTAGATTATTGAAAATTCCGACTCCTTCAATTGCTGAACAAACCCAAATCGTCAAAGAAATCGAATCCCGCCTATCTGTCTGTGATCAGGTAGAGCAAATCATTAGTGAGAGCCTGGCCAAAGCCGATGCCCTCCGCCAGAGCATCCTCAAAAAAGCCTTCGAGGGGAAATTATTAAGTAAAGCTGAGCTAGAGGCCTGCCGTCAGGAAGCCGATTGGGAACCCGCCCAGAAGCTACTGGAGCGCATCCGGGAAGAAAAGAAGCATCAAAACAAAAAGAAAAAATAACATGACCAACTCCTCCATTATCTCCAAAATCTGGAACCTCGCCAGCGTCCTCCGGGACGATGGCGTTAGCTACGGGGATTATCTCGAGCAGATCACCTACCTGCTTTTCCTCAAAATGGCCGACGAACTAAACAAGCCCCCCTACAGCAAGGGCTTATCATTCCCTCGCCTAAAAGACGTAGAAGGCCAGGAAATCCCCGACGGAGAAACCTGCAACTGGGAGACCCTATCCAGCAAAAGAGGAGCCGAGCTGGAAGCCTTCTACAGTCAGTTACTGCGTAGCCTCTCTACCGAAAAGGGCATGCTGGGGCAAATCTTCACCAAAAGCCAAAACAAAATCCAAGACCCGTCCAAGCTGCTCAAAGTGATTGACCTCATCAACAAAGAGGAGTGGAACCTCATGGGAGCCGATATCAAGGGCAAGATTTACGAGGGCCTGCTGGAGAAAAACGCCATGGATAGCAGTGGCAGCTCCGGAGCCGGGCAATACTTCACCCCCCGCGCCTTGATTCAGGCCATGGTCGCCTGCGTCCAGCCCACCCCCCTGAAAACCATCGCCGACCCCGCCTGTGGCACCGGGGGGTTCTTTCTGGCCGCTTATGACTGGATCGTCGAAAACCACGAATTAGACCGGGAAGAAAAAGAGTTCCTCAAAAACAGCACCTTCTACGGTAACGAAATCGTCGCCAACACCCGGCGAATGTGCCTGATGAACATGTACTTGCACAACATCGGCGAAATAGACGGGGATCCCCTCATCAAAGCCACCGACGCCCTCGTGGCCGATGATGGCTTACGATTTGATTACGTGCTGGCCAATCCCCCCTTTGGCAAAAAAAGCAGCATTACCATCACCAACGAGAAAGGAGAAGCCGAAAAACAGGATATGAACTACAACCGCCAAGACTTCTGGGAAACCACCTCCAACAAGCAGCTCAACTTCCTCCAGCACATCAAAACCATGCTCAAGGCAAATGGCGAAGCGGCAGTCGTTCTACCCGACAACGTTCTTTTCGAAGGCGGAGCCGGAGAAGAAGTCCGTAAGCAATTGATGCATACTACCGAACTTCATACCATCCTGCGCCTACCCACCGGGATATTCTACGCACCAGGAGTAAAAGCCAACGTCTTATTTTTTGCAAACAAACCCGGTAGCAAAGAAGACTGGACCCAAGAAGTATGGTTTTATGATTACCGCACAAACGTACACCACACCCCCAAAAAACACCCGATGACCGTGCAGCACCTCGCCGAGTTCATTGAACTCTACCATCCCGCCAACCGCCACCAAAGGACAGAAACCTGGAGTGAAGACAACGAAGAAGGCCGCTGGCGCAAATACTCCCACGAAGAAATCAAGGCCCGCGACAAGACCAGCCTCGACATCTTCTGGATCAAAGACAGCAGCCTCACCGACCTCGACCACCTGCCCGATCCCGACCTCCTCGCCAATGAAATCATCGAAAACCTCGAGGCAGGCCTCGAGAGCTTCAGGGAAATCATGGGGGTAGTAAACGGGGAGGAGGAATAAGCCCGAGCGCCTCTGCAAGCAGGTGTAAGGCCAGTTAGATTCCTAACTAATCTGGATATCCTTACGGATAAATCTAGAAGCACAGTACCTTATCTCAAAAATACAAGGGAGGATAAAACTTCTCCCTTCCTCATATCCCAAAACTTCCTATCTTTGCAATGATACAAGCCAAGACTACTACCAGACCCTCACGCAATCCCAGCTTATAGAGTTAAAGATGGCTGTCTCGGATATCAACAACCTATTCACCATCAAAACCACCCTTGCCTTGGCCAATTGGATGGTTGAATTCTTTGGCCTTGATGATAAGGAAAAAAACAAGCTATATGAAAATATCAATAAGGTAAAACCCAATACCAATGGCTACGATATCTACCTACCTGACCGCAAAATCATCGCCGAAGTCAAAAGCATCATCCCCGTTAACTCCGGTAACCGATATGGGGCGGCACAACGCGATTCTATTCTGAAAGATGCTCATAAATTAGTAAATGGCAAACCCCCTGTAAAAGATACACGAGACTACCACAAAATCATTGGCCTTCTGGATTTAGGTGAGCGTACCAATCAGGCCATCTCCCAGATTATGACTGCCAAAGAGAATCCCCGAACCCAGCAAGAAGCCCGATTAGCCCTCCACGCTGCCGTCAAAAAACTACACCCACTCGATGAATCCATGAAAGCCACTGACCTTTCTACCGATTGGGTTTATCTCAAAAAGGTAAGAATTTGAGGGAATAAATAATCATTACATCCCAAATTGGATCTACACTACTGAGGCGGCACATATCGCATCATAAATAGAAAAGTATGAAATATAACCAGCCCCAAGTTGATCCAATAGCCAACCTTTGCCACCCAGAAAAGATACCCCCAGCGATGTTCCAGACGAAACCTTGGACGAAATCCCGTTGTCTCTTGGTAGAGTTCCAATTGCTTCGTTTTCCAAAGCAAAATACCCCTTACGGCATTATAGATTAGCGAAATACAAAAAATCGGAAAAGTGAACCAGGCAATCTCCCAATTCATAGCTCCTCCACTGTATACAAAATTTGCCAACTTCGTAAATATTCTCACTGTATTTTCATCGGAGGGTTTTGGAGTTGATTGGATAGACCAATAAACCAAAAAATAGACATAAGGTGCAAAAAACGTAATCATCGATATGATATGGAACCACTGAAAGAAACCACTGTAAATACTCCTGATCTTCGCGTAGTCATCTATCACATGGAGGCTTTGTAGTTGTGCCCTTGAAAGTTTATTATGAGTCCACCCGTCTAGCTCAAAACGACTGATAACGGCATCTGTGAAATCAGCCCCTTTGAGAGACTTTACCTCATCAAAATCCACATAATCCAAAAAGACATAAGTAAATTCCGCCCCACTAAAGTCAACACCTTTCAGTTCTGATCCAAGGAAGTCGGCACCCTGTAAGTTTGCTCTTCCCAGATTGGCATCTTCAAAGTCCACACCCTGTAAGTTTGAGTGACTGAGATCAGCTCCTGGGAGTTGAGAGCTTTTAAGAAAACAAGTAGTTAAATCTGCCTTTATCAACGTCGCCAGCTGCAAATTAGCTCCTTGTAGGTCTGCGTGCTCCAATTTGGCTTTATTCAAGTTTGCTTGAACTAGCTCAGCATTTGTAAGTTTAGCCTCCGAGAGATCAGCCCCTTCAAAGTCTATCTCAGTTAAATCTGCTTTCGTGAAATCTAAGCCTTGTAGGTTCAAGCCTTTCATATCAGCTTTGATAAGTTTAGATTTGTGAAACACCACCTGCTCCAAGCTAGCTCCTTCCCAGCTACTTTCTGAAAGATCGCCCCCCTCAAAAGACACTTCTTTCAGATTTGTTCCTCTAAAAAAAACCTTTTTCAGGTGATTCATCTTGAAATCAGTGCCCTTTATTTTGGCTTCACTAAGGTTCGCCCCATCCCACAGAGCCTTTGCGGCCTTAGCATTATTAAGAATAGCTCCCGTCAGATTAGCTCCCTCGATTTTTGTATTCACCAAGCTACTATTTGTCAAGTCAGCACCGCTCAGATTGGCTCCAGATAGATCGGCACGGCTAAGATCAGCACCGCTCAGATTGGCTCCAGATAGATCGGCACGGCTAAGATCAGCACCGCTCAGATTCACTTTTGAAAGGTCAGCCCTCATAAATTTTGCCATCATAAGTTGTGCCCCTGACAAATTAGCCGATTCAAAATCCGACTCCGATAGATTGGCCTCAGCAGCTGAAACATTTTTAAACACTTGATTCTTGACCGACATCCCCGCAAAGTATCTCTCTCCTTCGTTATACCTATTCCTGAGTGCGAAAGCATTTTCTGGCGGCTGATAATTATCTGGCCGCGTTTCTGGATCAAGGATTTTAGATTCCTCAGGTTTATCAATTTGGTTCTTACTCATATTTGCTGATAGTTCAAACACTAAGATAACTACTAATGAGATACGAATGAAGCCTGAAGTATTGGTAATCAATCTAAACCCAGAGGACAGTAACACGGGAAATACCGTATACACTGATCCTAGTTTAGGTCAAATCTTAATTCTCGCACAAAATAGAGGATACAATAAGTAGGTTACACCATAGCCCGAGTTGGAGGTGCCACATAATCCTTTGTCACTATATCAAGATTTCTTATTCTTGGACTTCACTTCATAGAGGTCTTCAATTTCTCCTTTTTCGTTCAGTTTTAATTCCAAAATTCTGCCTCCCTGATTTTGCGAATTAATTTCCCGATTTTTTTTGCTCAGATCTTTGAACATTTGAGACAGATGCTCTAAACTAGTGCTTTGCTCTCTCGATCTAGCATCTATTTTCTCTGAAATAGCATTTTGTGCCTTTTCTGAGGTTGACTGAAAACTAAAAGTAGCCTTCAATTCCTTGGTTTTTTCTTCGAGCTTTTTTTTAGATTCTTTTTGGAAATCATCCAAATACTCAAAATCCGATTTCATAGATTGTATACGGCTTTTCAATCCGCTGAATTTAACTGGTAAAGCCAACCTGACCTTGCTAGTAATCAAACGCAATCTCAAGCAATTATCATATAAGCTATATTTATCAATAAGCTCATCGAATTGCTTTATGAAATTCTCTTTTGCTTCAGATACACTGTACCAGCTCTTCATATCTAAGCTATAAAGCCCCTCCCTTTTCTGGCTTATGGTATTTTTTAACGAACTCATGATCTGCAGAGTCTCTCGTTCAACATCTTCTAATCGCCCAATATAATTATTAACTTCATCTGGCTCTAACTTTCCGCTTTGAATCGATCGGACGATCTGCATAACATACTTTACATTTCCTTCTATGCTGCCTCTTTGCTCGGCTTCCAAAAAATCCAAGATCAAGTTAATCCCTTCTTTAATATCATCTAGTTTCTTATCGATATCTGCCAGAAACTTTTGAGCCGTAACAATGGCCAAAGCCTGCCAAATCACCAGTGGGGTAGCAGCAGTATTCACTCTAAGTAAGCTACCTGATTCAAGAATTTTTCCGCTCTTAGACTGGGCTATTGCTCTAATCATACCGGGTTCTTTTAAGCTTTTCATTAGCTCAGCCCCCCCATTTCTTAAAGCTGTTTCTGCTGCTGGGGAAAATACCATCCGGTAGCTATTATGGGTTTTTGCATTGAGAACGGCCAGGGGAAGCTCCTTAAGTATGGCCCATATGTTCAACTTCAATTGGGAATTGCTTACTTTTTTTCTAGTAATTTTTTCTCCATCTGAAGAGGGTTCAGAGAAATCTATCTCGATAAAAGCCTGCCCATCTTTATCAACTATAGAAATCTTCTCCATTTCTTTTTCCTCCTGCTCCTTTTCCAAACATAGCGCGGCTTCTGCAGAAACTGTGGCCTTGGGTAAGCTTCTTAAAGGCAAGGGCGATATATTCAAAGCACGTACATCAGTTCCGGTTTTCTTTAGAGGACTTTTCGGATATCTAAGTTTCATAAAGAAATAAATAGAAAATAGCGCAATAATTACTATACCAGTGGTTAGATAAATATACATGGGATTAATTATATTTTTTGAAATCATTTAAACTTACAGGTGTGATTATCATCAAGCAGTTGAAGTTGAAGCTGTCCCATAGCCATCTAAGAATTATCAGTGCCAAAATCAATACCAATCTGATTCGGGTTCTGAAGTTTTTCTATTCTTTGCTTTTGTTTTCTCTTGCTACTCATAGAGGTAGGTTTCATGAATGAGTGTGATCTGGAAGAGCAGATTAGCTCTAAGCATACGGCTCAGAGTTTCAATGATTTGCTTTCATCAAAATATAGCTCTTAGTCACACCTTCCCAATAAGATAAGAGATAGTCAATCTTGGCAAACGAACGAGAAAAAAGGATAGCCAATTGATATTTAGCGAAGCAAAAATATTCAACTAACCTAAAATAATAGCCCAGGCATATCTGTATGCGAGCACGCCCTAATTCCTTGACCTTATCTCCCCAAAACTTCCTATCTTTGCACTTAATACAAGCCAAGACTCAATCCCTGATGACCGAACAAAAAAGAACCCGTGCCACCGCCCGCGAGAAGCAGCTCTGTGATGAACTCATCCGCCAGGCCGAGGCCAACGACCTCCCCAAAACCTACAGCTATCTCGTCATAGACCGCCTCCGCGAAAAGGGCATAGAACCCAACGAAGAAACCATCGAGCAGCGCATCATTGACGTCAAGGCGCGCCGCCGCTCTGACTTCCAGATTGCCCTCGCTATCTACGATGTTGCCCTTCTGGAGAAAATCAAAAGGTCTACCTAATTAACTTACAGCCTGTCCTACTACTCGCCATATCTCAATCCCCACCTCCTTCTTACGCTTGCCAAGCACTAATCAGCTTTTCGGGAAGATGACAAGTGAAATGCTCAGAAATGCTGGCAAAATTAGATTTACCTTTAAAATAGTCAATCCACAAGCCTCCAATCCAAGTTGGCTTCCTCTCGGGTGTAAAGTCCCCAGGTTGGCTCACTGGCTTTTCGCTTGGCTGCTTGTAGAGAAGCCAAGGCACGAATTTGCACCTTCCCGATCTCCAACTGGTTCTTGGCCTCGAGGTAAGAAACGGCATCATTGAAAGCTTGCCGGAGGCTTTCACCCCGAACCAAGGATGCATAAAACCGACCCGCGAACGCGGAAGCCTTGTCATCCTCCACGGGGGCAGAAGTGGCCATTACGCTTTTCACGCCCCGATGGAGCAAGTCCGTCACCTGCCCCAAGGTAGCACAGCCATTCAGGAAGACCAGTTGCAAATGAGGCAATGAGCCAATCAGGCGAGCCAAGCCCTGAGCACTAGCAGCCTCGGAATCCAATTGCAAACTACTTTGGTTGGCGTGGCCGCCATAGTGGAGGAGGCTGACCTGCTCCCGGTACTCGGTCAGGGTGTCGTAGAGGTTGTCCAGAGAGGTCTGCCCCTTGATGAGCAGCTTGATCTGATCTCGGGTATCCAGAGGCCGGAAGATTTTCTCCAACTGATCTTCCTCGGCCTTGAGATGATCGAGGTAGGCTTCGCGCTCATTGGCAAAAGCCAGAAAGATCAAAGGCCGCACGAGCGATGCGCTTGAGCTTGGCTCCGTCTTAGGCTTAGGCTTGGGTTTAGTCTCGCCTTCTCCTCCCAGCCCGGCGAGTTCTGCCTCGTAATCATCTAGCATTTTCTCTAAACGCTCGATCTCGATCTGGCAGCGTTTGCGCTCATTGGGATTCTCGGCCACGCGCAGCTTTTCCTGCCACTCGTCCAGCAGAACCTCGGTTTCTTGGAGATTTTTTTCCAGACGGCTGATGCGTCTTGGGTTTCTTGGATTCATCATTGTTAAAGCATTTAAACCAAATTTATCTTCTGCTTTGAGGCTGGGGCCTGCTTTGCCTCGGAGTTTGCCCTCATCGGCGATGCGCTCCAGTTCTTCCTTGATTCGCTGAATCAGAAAATCAGTGGTAGCGATGATTCGTATTGCTTGTTTTTCCTGCTCGTAGAAGGCTTCTACCATCGCTTCTCCCTCTTGGGTGCGGAGCAAAAGCCCCCGCTGCCACATCAGGCGGACTTCCGAGAAGCGATGGGCTTTGACAATAAAGCGCTGGATAAACACCTTAGGCAGGAAGCGATAGGGAATTTCCGCTTTTTGAAGCTGAGCTGCCTTCTTTTGCTCCCAGTACCCTACATCGCCGGGCTTCTCTGGGGGCAAAAGCTGGGGAACGGTAAAGCTACGGTTTTGAAAGGCTATGTATTCGTTTTTTTCTTTTACTGTGCTTTCAAAAGCCAGTTCGGCACTGAGCATAAAATCCACGAATAATTTCCTTTCATCATCTGTATTTTCCTCCCAAATTTCAGAAATCAAGCCATAGTCTAAGTTCCCTTTTTCGTATTGAAGCTCCTCAAAGTAGTCACTTTCTCTATCCAGGATTTTATAGATGGCCTGGATAGCCCAGTCCTGGTTCAGGATGATCTGATTTTGAAAATAACCTTCCCGGTAGTACAATACACCGGTATCGTGCAAATACTTTAAAATCGTAGGGGCGGACTTTTCTACTTCATTGGCCACGCAAATGCCTTCAAATTCAGCTAAAGGCAGTGTTTTTGTGTCTTTTTCCTGCCGGTCTTGAATGGCCTCCCGCACCTGTACCCAGTAAGCAGGCAAGTCAGGGCTTTGAAAAGCGGGATTATTTTGAAGCGTTTTTTTCAATACCTTTTCCAGCACCCTAAAGCCTTTGCCCGTTTTAGCACTGAGTGCCAAAAAATCCAACACAGGGTATTCTTCTTTTAAGCCCTCTTTGTACTCAAAGTAAAGATCCTGCGGGAAGGCATCCATTTTATTTTGGAGTACCAAAATCGGGCTTTCGGGGGCAAAGCACCGCGTATACTCCAGCCAGTAGCGAAGCTTTTCATTCTCGTAGCTTTTGCCCTGCCAGGTATGGAAGGGCTGGGTTTCACTTTCAAAGTCCCAGACCAGAAGGAACAAAGCCCGGGTTTGCATAAAAAGCCGGTGGGTAGCGTGGTAGAGGTCCTGCCCGGCAAAGTCCCAGAGGCTAAGCTGAAAATCGGCTAAATCTCGCCTGAGACGGGCAATGGCGTGGGTAGAAGCATGCTCGCTATTAAAAATAAAGGTATCCGGCTCGGCCAGCCTTTTGGCGATTTGGGTTTTGCCGACCCCGCCATTGCCGATCAATATGACTTTAACTTCCCTGTTTTTGGCCCGTCCTTTTTCCAGGTCTTGCAAATAATCTCGCACTGCTTGGAAGACATTGTCATACTCTTTATTAAAAATCTCCGGGGGAATATTTTGGATGGGATTAGCATATAATTCAAGTTCATTCAACTGAGGAAAATGATTTAAAAAATCCAAGGGGATGTCTTGGATTTGATTATCCCATAAATTCAGGGATTGTAATTGGCTCAAAGTCTGCAAAGCGGAGATGTTCTGGATTTGATTATCCCATAAATTCAGGGATTGTAATTGGCTTAAATGCTGCAAAGCGGAGATGTCCTGGATTTGATTTTCACCTAAATTCAGGTATTGTAAT
>CAZKBP010000068.1:0-15633 GCA_964551015.1 uncultured Cytophagaceae bacterium
GCGGCCACATCCAAGGCAATACCATCAGGGCTAGATAGCCCCTGAGCAGAAGTAAGTAAATCCTCCACCTCCGAGCCATCCAGGTTAGCTCTTTGGATTTTATCTGTACCAAAATCTGTCCAGTACATTTTGCCCGCGGCCACATCCAAGGCAATACCATCAGGGCTAGATAGCCCCTGAGCAGAAGTAAGTAAATCCTCCACCTCCGAGCCATCCAGGTTAGCTCTTTGGATTTTATCTGTAACTGGGTCTGTCCAGTACATTTTGCCCGCGGCCACATCCAAGGCAATACCTCGAGGGTCTACGATATTTGTATCTAGCAAGACTTCGTCATTGGTGCCGTCAATGTCTGCTCGCCAGATTTTACCTCCTCCTGTCCAGTACATTTTCTGGTTAGTGGTATCCAAGGCAAGGAAAGTCGCTACTTTGCCTTGTAGAATAGTTTGGGGATTACTTCCATTCAGGTTAGCGCGATTAATCTCTGCTCTATCTGAATCTACCCAATACATCTTGGCCTGCCCCCAGGCCGAGCTGGGTAGGGTGAGCAGAAGCCCTAGCGATAGTTGAAGAATGGTTTTCATAAGTCAATGCTTGCTTTTTGATTTTTGTTTAGTTGATGATATTTCGGTTTTATAATATTCTATGAGCCGCGAATGGTTTTTCTTTCGCTGGATATTCGGTGCCTTGGCAAGATACTCCAGACTCTCCACTTAACAAAGAGGTAAATAGATTAAGTGCCAACCTCTGCTAGGCAAGACGACCTCGCGAGACACTAGACCCTTCACCCTGTAGCTACATAGCAGGCTCGGCATAGCTCTTCGGCTAGCACTTCGGAGAAGTCCTGCTTCATTCAAATTTCGGGATGGGCCTTCGGCAATATCTCTCACAACGAGGAAAACTCTTATAAAGCATTGACGTATAAGGCTTTAGCCAAACGCTAAGGGCAGAAGCAAGGTACTGCAAGTTTGAAAACTTGCCCAAAGCAACCACAAGTCAGAGACTTGCGGTAGTTAGGGGGAAACAGCTAGTTCAAATATTATCAAATATAAACTCATCAAAATACCTAAAAAAGGCTTCTATTTTTTCTTCATCTGTATCGTAGAGTGAATCGATAGCTTTCGCCCAAAAAGTTGCACGTTTCAAACTATCGCTATTTTTGTTATACAACCAACTGTTGAAATCAAATTGGAATTTTTCATCCATAGCACTTTGTGTGCCTGATTCTATTCTAGAAGCTAAATAACCGCTAATATAATAGTACAAATAATAGATATTTTTGTGTTCTCCGAAAAACATCTCGTGTTTACATTTAAGAACTTCTATTAGCTCAACAATGCTTTTAGGCTTAATATTTTCTTTTTCAAACATAGTTACCAACTTAAAGACTCCATAGTCTGTATCCCTAATTCGCGATTTTCTTGCAATCCAATATCATTGTCCCAGTCTTCAAAACTAATACCTTTATGATTCATATTATCGAAGACGATATCCTCGACTTTTATAGCTTCGTGAAAACCAGTCTCCGCTATTATTCCATGTTGCTTAGAAATAATATAAGGAGCAGAGACGTTTTGTATCAATAAGTGTTCACCTTCAATCCCTTCCTTCTTCATTTTATTTTTCAAACTCGAAGCGAATTGTTTACACATGAATCGTTCTTTGTATTTTTCAGATACTTCATTCGCTAATTCTATTACCCTTTCGCAGTTTAAACCTAAAACATCAATCCAAACATTCGTGTCGTAAACATAGGCATAATTGTTAGGGTTTCTACCTACCAACCCAATCGGATCCTGGCTTATATAACTCCCCATCTCCGGGTCATAATACCTAAACCGATTATAGTACAGCCCCGTTTCCAAATCCTCGTACTGGCCGGGGTAGCGAAAAGGACAGGCTTTTCTGTCCGTCTCGATATTACGCACTTTTCCGTAAATAGTCAAGTCGAGTTGCCATACTTCTTTGCCTTGCTCATCGTGCATGCTGAGGGGTGTGCCGAGGTGGTCGGTAAGGATGCTGTAGGTTTGGTTGTTTTCTATTTTGGCTAAAGGGGCGAAGCTCTCGGCTTCGAAGAGCCAGGTGGTGAGGTTTTGATTCGTTAGGTTTCGTAGCTTCTGTGCGATCTGGTCGTCGTCGGCGTAGACGCGGGTTAGGGCTTTTTCTTCTACCCATTCGTGGAGGGGGACGTTGCCATCCCAGACCCAATGGGTAGTTTGGTGGCGGAAACGCTTGCTCAGGCGCCGCCCCAGGGCATCGTAGGTAAAGCTCACTTCTTGCCGGTCGGGGCGTATTACTTTGCTTAGCATCCCGGCTTCATTCCACTGGTAGTGCCAGGTTTGTCGCTTGTGGCCTATCTTTTTGATCAGGTTGCCTTCCTTATCGTAGAAGTAACGGGTGCCTCTGGCCTCCAGTAGCTGTCCGGCCGCCCCGTAGCGGCGGTCTTGGCGGTTTTTGCTCTGGAATAGGTTGCCCACGGCATCGGGCAGGCGGTATTCCCAAGTCTCATCCCCGTACTGGGCGGCGCTGAGGTTGCCCAGGGCATCGTGCTGGAAGGCTCGGGAGCCAAAGCGGCTATCTAGGATTTGCTTGAGGCGGTCGTTGGTTTCCCAGCGGTATTGACGGCTTCGTTGTAGCTGCCCTCCGGCGGTGCTAACCCTTAGCTCGGTGGGGCGGCCCAGTTGGTCGCGCTTCCACTGGGATTGCAATCCTCCCGGTAGCTGTCTTTCTATTTCCAGGCCGAAGGCATCGTGCTGGAATTGGGCCTGCCATCGTGTTTCTGCTCGCTGGGCTTGGATACCCTGTACATTGCCCATCAAATCTCGCTCGAAGTTTACGAAAGTGCCCAGAGAAGAATGCAGGCTGGTTCTATTTCCGAGTTCGTTGTAGGTGGAGGTGATCTCTATTCCGTTTTGGCTCTCTTTGAGAATCCGGCCAAGCTTATCTCGCTCAAAAACCACGGTGGCGTGTTCGTTGATAGCCTCGATCAGCGCTCCATCCTCTCGGTAGGCGAAGTTTTCTTCGCTGCCATCGCTGTGTTGGACGGCCACGACCCGCCCGGCTAAATCGTATTCGTATTGGGTAAATTTTTTGCCGGGGCGTAAGACGGTCTGTACCCGCCCGGCAGCATCGCGTTGGTATTGACGGAGGAGTCCGTCAAAGCCTTTCTCTTCACTCACGTCTCCTCGTTCGTCTAAGGTAAAAGAATAGACCGCTCCGTGTTCGTTGCGAATGCCGATGAGCTGCTCTTCGGTATCGTAGAGAAACTGAACGCGGGTACCGGCTTCTTCCCGGGCGTGGAGGGTATTGAAGCCCCCGTACTGGAAGTGCACTTCTTGCTGTTGGTCTTTCACCCAAGTTACATTTCCTTCGGCATCATAGCGTAGTAGGCGGGTGTTGCCATCGGGCTCCTCTACCTTGATGATCTGACCCAAGAGGTCGTAGTGGAGCTTTTGTTGGTTGCGCTTGGGGTCGGTCACCAGGCGGGTCCGGCCCAGCGAGTCGTATTTCCATTCGCTGCTATGGCCATCGGGGGTGGTTAATTTGCGTAGATTCTTGTGCTCGTCGTAGTGCAAAAGTGTTTTTCCGCCTTGGGGGTCGGTAATGCTTAGCAATTGGCCGTCTTCCCGGTACTGAAAATGGGTACGATGGCCCAGGCTGTCCACTCGTTCTAAGAGGTTTCCTTTTTCGTCGTAATGCCATTGCCAGGTGCCTCCTACTTCGTCCACGGCGGAGATTAATAAATCTTGTTCGTTGTATTCCGTCTTTAGGGTGGCCCCATCGGGATGAATGCGGAGGGTTTGGTTGCTTCGCTCGTCGTACTCGTAGCGGGTAGCGAGGCCCAGTTCGTCAATTTCGGCCAGGAGTTCGGTATGGGGGCCGTATTTCCGAGAAGAGGTATTCCCCAGGGGGTCTTTTTCTTGGTAGACCAGGCCCCAGTCATTGTAGTAGTGCGTGGTTTGGTACCCCAGGGAGTTTTCTACTATGGTTTTCTTTTCCTCGGGATCATAGAAAAGTTTGTGGTCATAGATGCCGCCGTCTCCCCAGGTGCGGAGGCAGCGTCCTTGGCTGCTAAGTTGGTCATACTCGAAATAGAAGCTAAGCCCATTGCGGTTGGTTTCTTTGACGAGTAAATGGTTTTGATAGTTATACTGAAAGGCTTGCTGATGAGCATCTTGCACTTCGCTCAGGTCTCCTGCTTCACTGTAGGCATAGCTCACGAGTACAAAGTCCGCTTCTGGCTGGTCGGGGTGGGGGGCACGGATCTCTAAAATTCTTCCTCGTGCATCACACCGAACGGGCAGAATCCTTCCCGCGCTATCTATAATTTTTTGCAGATGCCCTTCCTTGTTATAATGAAAAGAAATTACGTTTTGGTGAGCGTCTTCAATCCTTTCCAAAAGGCAGGTCTGATCTGAACCTGGCTCGGGAGCCTGAAAGCGGTAGGATTGCCTGGCCTGATCGCGCAGAGAGAAACCTCGCTCATCTCTTGTTAATTGCAATTTTTCCTGACGATGATAATATGATTCACCTACCTCTAAGTAAGGGAATGCAATCGGACGACCGTCGGCGAGGCGGACTCCGATCACGTTTTGGCCCTCATCGGTGGTAATCGCCATGTCATAGGAATGATGCCAGCCGTGCCCGAGTGAGCCTTGGTATTCGGAGGTAGAAAACCACACTCGTTCCCACTCGAGTGGAATGGGGCCAGGCAAGCTGAAATCTATGGCCTCGGTAAATACCTTGCCCGTGGCAATATCCACGGGGTGACCTGTAACCGAGCAGATTCTGCGATGCACCAAATTGCGGAAGCTATTACTTTTGATTCCTAGCTTATCCATAATTTTGCTTACCGCGTTGTGAATCTTATTGGAGATTCCTTGCATTAGTTTGCTTTTCCTCAGCTTACTGAGACCCTTCATCATCGCCTTTTGCAAGAGATGATACAGTGAAACCGTGGGTGCTCCCCCGACCATCACGATGGGGCCAGTGGGGACAGGAAGCACGACCGAAGTAGGGAGTGAGCCTGCAAAGTAACAGCTGAGGGACATGAGTCCCGTGTAGCTCAGAGGTGAGCCATCTGCCAGCACCGTGGAGCTCCCCATGAACACTTCACACTCGTTAGCTGGCCTGCCCTTGGCAAAGCTCCCACCCAGGGGAATGTGAGGGGGCAGGGCTTTTCCGTAGGTGCCCGCGTGCGCCCTCTTCTTGCCATTGATCTCGATGGTGCACCCCGTGGGTGGACTGATGCCCAAATCCTTCATGGTTTGATTTACTTCTTTCATCAAATCTTTGAGCGGGTTTTTGGGTAGCATATCCTTGACCTCGCCTATGGCTTGAGATACTTCCATGATTATGGACTCGAAAGGAGCCATCAGGCTGGACATCACGTCATAGTCGCCCGTATCAAAGACGATCCCGATAAAGGGGTGAGGAATCGGAACGGGTGGCCCGGGAGATGGTAATTGAATCAGGTGTACATCAATGCCCATCACCGGGCTGAGGTGGGTAGCAGCAATCATACTTCCTTTGGGTTTAGGTTTTGATATTGGTGGAGGCTTGATTCCCAATCTTGTCCCAGGAGAATCTCCAGTCGCTGGCGAATCTGCACCTCGTCTTGGTGATTTCCCTGAGAGGGGATGAGTTTGAGCAGTGCTTGCCCCACGAAGGCTAGGGTAGCCAAGCCTCTTTGCAGGGCCAGGCGTAGCTCAGGTTTTGCTCGTGCTTCTTCTTGGGTAGCTCCCTGCCGAATCAGTTCACTGTATTGTTCGGCGACGGCCAAGGCTTGCAGGTTATTATCCCAGGATTGAGTGCGATGCCCGAGTAGACGATGACAATAGCCAGCCATTCTTCTGGCTTCTAGATGAGAGAAGTAATCTTCTTGGGCTTCGGCGAGGGGGCAGATTTTCTCATAATCAGCCAGCGCGGTTTGATAATTTGGTAAGAGGAGTTTGGCCGAGGCAGAAGCAAATAAAGATTGTATCCATAATTTTCCGCCCAGTGTTCCCCAAGGCTTGGGAGGCCCCTTGTAGGTATTTTCAGCGATCTGGCAGGCTGACTCGTAAGATTCGATTGCTTTGCGAGGGTTATTCTTGCTAAGCCAAGCAGAGGCCACTAGACTATGTACGGCTACTTGTAGATGAGGCCAGTCTTCTCGCTGGGCTATGACCAGAGCTTCTTGGGATAATCTCTCCACGCGATTTATTTGTTTTCGGCCAGCAGCTTGCCCCAGGTCTAGGTAGAGGGTTTGAAAACGCACTCCGGGGTGATTGGGGTCTCCCTGCGCGGCAGCTTCTCGCATGGCTCCGTGCATATTCAGATCTGCCCTGAATAGTTTTACCTTCTCGGAGTAGTTTTGTACTAATTGACGAAATGTTTTTGATTGTCCTTTTTCTAATGCTGGATCAATGACCTCTAGGACAAGTAGGCGAATGTTTTCGGCGATGCCTGAACCCAAAGCCTGTATCAGCCATTTTTCCCAATGCTCGGGGTCTAGGATTTCGGATGGAGACAAATAAGCCACTGTCAGCTCTTCAAAGTCTTTGATGCTTCTTGAAAAATCTTCTAAGTTTCGGATAAACATCTGAGGGCTTTGTTCAAAGCCTTTCTCTTTTTTGTGGATGACTTGCCAAGCAGGTACTTGGTCATTCTGAGGGACAGCCTCTTGGTAAGCCTCCAACTGTTCTTTCATCTCATCGACAATGTGTTTGGCGTAGGATTCTGGCTGGTGAAAAGGACGCTCGAGCGCGATGAACAAATCAGGGCTTCTGCCGTGTTCAGAAGCTTCCTGATTAATAAATCGCTCTACCATAGGGATTTCATCGTCGCTCACTTGCCAGATAGTCAGACGAGTCTCCTTGTTTTTTCGGAAGCCCATCCACTCGGTCAGTAGAGATTCATAGCGGCGGGATATTGGATTAGCGTGTCGAGTACTCATGAGGATCGGTTTGAGGTTTTTGGTCAGTGAGATTGGGACTTTACTTTTCTTTTGATACTTGTATGACTCCGTTAGATTTTTCTTTGCTTTTTAGCTCAAAAGCTCTGACCTGCTCTAAAATCTCTTGTAATTTCATTTTTAGTAGTCTTCCGTCGGTCTTGGTAGGATTGTTTCTATTTGACAAGATGCTACTGGCCTCACTCACGATCTCTTTGATATTTTTGGTACGCTTAGCCAATTTCTCTTTGAGCTGACTATGATCACCTTTTATTGTCTTCAAATCATCATCCTTATCCTCTAAGGCTATCTCGAGCCTTGTGATCTCGCCATTGATGGCCATCATTTCCTCTTCCAACGCTTTAACTTCTTCTTTATCCTGGATGCAAGGGTCGGTGGGGTCTACCTCTTCTTTGGGTTCTGGTAAACCTGGCTTGACTTTTTTGGCGATGTGATCTATATGAGAGTTCAAAGTACGAACTACCCTGAGTATCGAGAATGCACTTTCGTTAAACTGGTTAGTGGTATCGAGATTGACCAATTTCGTGAGGGTTTGATTTTTGTCCACCATGAGTCTGGTCAATAAGATGTCGATGCGATTTTGGATACGCGCCACATCTTCCTCGGACTCGGTATTAACTAGTTGTTTTTTGAGATGATTCACACGTACGTATTGTGTGTTGATCTCCTTGAGCCAAGCCATCACTTCCTTCTGCGATTTCACTTGTTTTTGCACCTTCTCGAGTTCTTCTTTGTAGAGATCGCAATTGTTATCGGTGATGGAGGCCGATAATAGCTGCCACATAATTACACATGAAAAAAAAAGCGAAATCAAGTAGATGGCGAAAAACTTCAGTATAGCGGCTCTTCGTTTTTTTCTATTGGTATATTCATTTCCAGATTTCATTTTATCGAGAGATTAAAGTGATGAATAAATAGATTTTAAACTGTTATTTTCCCTGATGTTTGTTGTTAATCTCTCTGATGGTCTAAAATCTCTGATCTGAGCTGATAAAATAAAGTTCAAACCTGTTGATAAGCTCGATCTGGCACTTCTGAACATAGGTTATTCAGAATAGGAAGGCTCTATGGTGAGTTAAATGATATGACCAAATGAAGGCAAGCCGCCTTGCAGGTTTTTGCTGAGCTATCTGAAAGCCGAAATGCAGTTTAGTTTGGATAAACCTCTATGGTTACTTGTTTTTAAGGGACTTACACATATTTTGTGTAGTTTATCATCATAATTCTCGTCATGATGGATAAAAATAGAGATAGTATGAGTTTTATCAAACAGTGGCAATATTGGTTGGCAAACGGGTTAGTAATCTTGGTGGTGCTGATTTATTTTTTGTTCATTTATATGCCAGCCCAAGATGATCTACCCAAGGGTGTCATAGAAAACGACACTATATCCATCACTACCGACAAGCTCAGGGAAGGTTTTACTTTAAATAATTATAGAATTAAGATGAAGTTTGGTGATAATCTCCAATGGACTAAACCAAGTTACACCGACTCGTCTTGGCAGCAAGCATTTCCGCTCTTGAGGTTAGATACTAAAAATGAAGCAAATGAAATCAATCAAGGTATAGTATGGTTGAGACAAAAATTTATTTTTGATGAGTCTTTTCAAAATACATTCATCAACCTTTCAGTCAGGTATTGGCAAGGTGCGGCTGAGATTTATTGGGATGGAGAGCTAGTGCAAGCTTACGGTTCGGTAGCAAGCCGACTCGATCAAGAGCAGATTTTCCAACCTCAATTTATCAAGTTTCCAGTCAGGGTGGACAAATCGGGCGTACATACTCTGGTAGTTCGTTTTTCCTATCATCATGCCTTATCATATGCTCGGCTCGGGAAATATCTTGATTTTATTCCAATAGGTAAATCATACGAGAAAAATCCTTTGGAAATTCAGTTGTGGAATAATCAAAATAATACTTCTACGATACAAGGTGTAAACGAGAAAATTGACAGTCACCGTAAGCAATGGCTAATTGCAGGGATCTGCCTGGCTTTGACCTTATTACACTTGTGTTTGTATATTTTTTATCAGGAGTATGTTTCTAACTTATATTACAGCTTTTTTTTAGGCTCTTGGGGATTATACGTGCTAATTAGTTCTATTCTGTATAGTATTCATCAACCTGATTTATTGTGGGAGTGCCTATTCATCTTGAATGGAATCAATCTAACATTGCTCCCGTGGTGGTACTTAATGTTCATCACCAGTGTGTCCAGAGGAAGTCAGCCTTCTTTTTTTGCATGGTATTTAATATTGGCTCTAGTGCATCTTTTGTTATTAATCACAGCTAGTTATCTGGAATGGGGCTCTGATCTTGTACATTTCCTATCTTTTACTTATCTGGTAATTTTTTTTAGTAGAGGTATTTGGATGATGCTCCCACTATTTGGTCAGGAATCAAAGGGTAGAAACGTACTCGGCTTGTCGGCTTTGGCTTTTTTTCTACTGATCTGTTTGAATGGTTTTTTTGAAGCCAAGCTTAATTATGGAATTTGGCTCTTAGCTCAAGTATCTCTGCCCTTAGGTATGTCACTGTATACTGGGAAAAAAAGTGGGAGCATTGCCAGAGAGCTTCAAATTCAATTGGAGAAAGTAAGGCAATTATCCAAAGAAAAAGAGGTGATGTTGAAGAACCAAAATCAAGTTTTGGAAGAAGAAGTAAATAAAAAAACGGCTGAACTGGAAGAGGCTTTCCAACAACTAATTCAACAGGAAAAAATGGCAGCCTTGGGTATTATGACAGCCGGTATCATGCATGAGGTCAAGAACCCTTTAAACTATCTGCTTCTAAGCTCTACTAATCTCAGAGAGAATATTACAGACATCCTTACCGTGTTAAAAGCATTCGAAGATATTAAGCCGGATAATATAATAGAGAAAATGGCGCAAATTGATAGTTTAAAAGAAGAATACAGCTTTGATTTAGCGATCAGAGAAGTTTATCATCAATTGACTGCCATCGAGAAAGGAGGGCGTAGAGCGGATCAAATCATTCAAGACTTAGCCATATTCTCGAGACGAGATGAAAGCTTCAAGAAAACATCTCGAATAGAGGAAGTCATTGAGGTTGCCCTCACGCTTCTAGGCGAGAGGTTTAACAAAAATCAGAATATCAGCATTATTAAAGATTTTGGCCTGCTTCCGCCGATTGAAATCTACCCTGGAAAACTCAGCCAAGTTTTTGTAAATATTCTCGCTAATGCACTGGATGCCATTGGTAGTGCTGGTGTAATTACTATTAAGACACGCTCATTATCGGATAAAGAGAAATACGATTACCCGAATAATCGTATTCTAGTTTCTATCCAAGACAATGGACACGGAATCCCCAAAAATATTCAGGATAAAATATTCGACCCTTTCTTTACTACTAAGGAGGTAGGAAAAGGTACAGGCTTAGGTTTGTCGCTTAGCTATGGGATTGTCCAAGAACACCAAGGAAAGATAGAACTTAGGAGCACAGAAAGCGAAGGGAGTGAGTTTAGAGTTTATCTTTAGTCGTATCATTCACAAACTAAATCATGATCGAACTCTTCCTTCAGCCAACGTCTGAGATTAATCTGGTCCATTCTAGCCTCATAAAACAGGTAAAGAAAGTTAAGTATAGTTTTACAAGGCTTATCTTTTTCTTTAATGTAGTACGCGATGGCTTCACGGACATCTTCGGTAGCACCAAATACAGGATGGAACATTATTCCCGACCCAAAAACCTTTTGGCCATTCTGATAAGCTCCGAAAGTGATTCTTTCTAAACTATCTGGACTAACGAAGTCTCCCTTTACTTCAAAAAGGTTAGGGGTAATCGTGAAAGACTGGTTACTACCCGTCAGTTTTTTAAATATCCTCTGACCCTTGTGATAATATACAATGTAAAAATAATCATCTTCGGCAAAGTTGAATTCACCGGGAGCTAGGGAGTAGATACCTCGATCCATGATAAGAAATTTATTAGGTGCTAGTGCCGGTCCGTGCGCTCTTACGAATGCTGGCATCTCAGATTTTTTTATAAATTTTTTTTCCCCAGCTTTGAATTGGAATAGAGGCGCTAGGTAAGTGATCAGTTTGTAAAATGGAGATTTTAATTTGGGGGAAGCGACTCGGGGGTTCTTAGGAGAAATTTTAATTTCTTTATTGTTTACTTTAAAGATCACACTTTGGCTTTCTTTACTAAAAACACAAATATCCTCAGACGAGATCACGTAGCTTTGGCCAGGCTCCAACTTTATCCTTTCAATCCCTGAACTGGTTGAAGTCTTTTCCAAATAAATCGCATCTCCGCCTGAAAGCTGAATATGCTTGCAGTAAAATCTCTGAGTTTGAGCTAGGGTGAAGCTAGTCTGAGTGAATATAATCAGAAAACAAATAAATCTAAACATAACAGTAGTCTTACCATGTCAAAACCTTGAACTGGAAAAAGAGTTCTTTTTCTAAAAAAAATGTGGTTGTTTTTTTATTAACAAAATTAAAAATTTATCTTGTAATAGAAAGAAGGGTGATGTCATAAGAATTTCGTAAATAAAATTTAGGTTTCTGTTTTTCACCATCTTAATTCTCAACTATACCAAAAATGTAATATTATCACGAGATAATACAAATTTTGTTATTTCTTTTCATTCATCAGGTGCTATGCGAAAAAGATTTACTATTCTTTTCATTTGGGCTGGACTGTCTAGCTCTCAGTTCCAAGTTTTTGCTCAAAGGGAGGATTCTTCAGCCAGAGATTCTGTAACTATTAATAACCGAGCCATTGCCCTTTCACAAGATACTTCTTTCTCCATCAAAGAGATTCATTATATCAATGATGCAATTATTAAGATCATCTATAATCTTGATGTACCTACTCATTATTATGGTGGGAAGAGAAGAAGAGGACGCTATCATATTAAATCGTTTTACTCAGATAACAACGGTTTTTCTTATGTTCCCATGGATTCCATTTTCTCTATTCGTCAAAAAAACTTCATCATCCCCAATACATTAAATGATACAATCATGTGGTTTCCCGAATTTCCACCGGGAGAAGATTTAGCATCATATCAATATCTACTAACAGCTGAATACGATTACCAATCCGAGCTAGATTGGTATCTGGAGAGAGGGGGACCTAAAAATGCTCTCAGTTCTATCATTCCTGGATTAGGCAATCAAAAATTCAAACCTCGGAAAAAATATTGGTGGTTAGGCATAACCACAGGCACACTAAGCTTACTGGGTGCAGGCTACTGGACGCTAAAAAGTGCTAATAATCTATATCAAGATCAATATAGAAACGCCTCTGACCCTGCGTCTGCTCATAATCTCTATGAGAAATATTTAAACAGAAAAAAAACCGCTCGCTGGTTATTAGGGGCGGGACTCTTGGTCTGGACAGTTGACATTTTGCAAGTAGCGATCCGAGGTTTTATCAACAAAAACAGGATCAAGAAACTTCAAAAGAAACGAAACTTAGCAAAGAAACGAACTTCTCTTTTTAATTAAATCTCTAGGGAAAGGAGATCTGGGTACTATAAATATATTTTATTCTATCTCATGAAACAATCCATCTACTTATTCTTGATTTTCATGTTTGCCTGTGGTGAATGTGATGAGCCATTGAATGACTGCGATCGCCTAAATCTGTTATCCACACCTGAACTCTTAAGTAGGACTACCAGCAGCCTTTTTTTAGAAACAAAGATTATAGATTTATCAGGTGATCCAACTGATTTTGGCTTTACTTGGTCTATTAATCCCGCACCAGCTATTGAAAAAGGCTCGGCACGTACCCCATCGCAAGAAGCCACTGGTGGATTCAACGAAAATCGTTTTAGACTATCAATCAACAACCTACAGCCTGATACGGAATATTTTGTCCGCCCTTTTGTTTTTGTAAATAACAATATTAGACCAAGCTATGGGGATGAGATGAGCTTTCGGACTAGTTCCGTTAATTTAAACCCTAACGTTTTGATACAGGTCACGACAGGTGCTGTATCTGCTATAAGCTCTGATCGGGCACGCGTAGAAGGAGAGATTAGGAATTTAAGTAGCGATAGTATCGTAGATCATGGCTTCTGCTGGTCAGCCCAAAACGAATTGCCTACTCTGATAGATTCAACTCTTGCACTTGGCTCCTTACAGGTATCGAGTACGCAGGTATTGAGTACGTTTGAAAAAGAGCTTACCCAGTTATCTCCTAATACTACTTATTTCGTGAGAGCTTACGCCAAAATAATGGTAAGTGGTCAGGAATCTACTATCTATCACATGGGGAACACGGAATTCAAAACATCCAGTAATTAAAATATAGAAATAGTGAGAATATTTATACTTTTCTTTGGCATTAGCTTAGCCAACTATCTTTTAGCACAAAATGATGATAAGCGTATAGATGCCATAGCAACTAACTCTGTCAATGTCCCCATTATTATCGTCAACGACGTGAAAGATTTGACCGCCGTGATAGGGAAATTTCATTTATTACTGGTTGCTTGCAAGGATTATAAAAACTCCCACTTGGAATCTCTCGATAACCCCATTAAGGATGCAAAAAAGCTGAGAGATACACTTACTAAAAATTACCATTTTGATTCTGTAAAATTTTTAGAAAATCCTGTCAAAGAGGATGTGATGAAGGTAATGGATTCCCTGTCCAAGAAGTTAGGTGAAAAAGACAACCTAGTGATTTTTTATACAGGTCACGGGGAATTCAATACCAAAAATAACTTGGGCTATTTACAGCTATGCGATGCAAAGAAAGATATTCCTAAAACTTGGCTTTCTAATGACGAGTTGCTTGATAAAATTTGGCAGTTTAAGGTAAGGAAGACACTTTTGATTTTAGATTGCTGTTTCTCTGGAGGGATCCTCAAGCAAAAAGGAAAAGCTGAATCTGAGGAGATATCTAATTTTGAATCCTTTATGTATGAACAACTCACTACACCAAGTAGTACCTGCTTTGTCAGCACTGGTCAAGATATAGAACTTGATGACGGGGTCTTTGTTAATGAATTAACGAAGGTTTTGTCCAAATATAAGAGAAAGCTTCTCGAGTTCAATGATGTTACCTACTGGGTTATTAATAGAATGAAATTCCTAGAAAGCTCTAATAAACCTTATTATGGCGTATTACCATTACTCGGAAGAGGAAAACACGAACTCGGCTCTGATTTTGTTTTGGTGAGAAAATAGATAGATATGCACTCAATCCTATTTTGTTTACTAGCCAATCCAAGGTAAAACCAAAACTCCTCTACAATCCGTAAGTCAGTATATTCCGTGAGCTGAACAAGCCTTTGGCTGCTAGCAGTCGTATAGGTTAGATTGGCTCAAAAGTTAGCACTATTTATTGAAATTGAATGCACAGCGAAAGCGAGCCCCTGAGCTATCACGTTGAGGTTTTGAAATTTCAAAGCCCCCTCCACAAATAGAACAGATGAGTCGAACAATGTAAAGCCCGATACTGTTTTTCGGTTCGGACTGGAAATAATCTTCCTCACAAACGTTTTCTGGTAGACCTACACCATTATCAATATATTCCAGTAAGTAACCCAGAGCTGACTGCTTCTCCAATTTAATAGTAATAGACGGTTTCTCTATATCTTTAAAGGCGTACTTGAGAGAATTGTTGATAAATTCATAAACGATAAAACCCATTAAGTAGGCCTGTTTTTGGGGTAACGCCGTTTCGTGAGTATCTATTGAGATTTGAATCTGAGGGACTTCTCTAAAGTATATTTCTCGGAGTAACCTGCTTATCTCCTCAAAGTATTTTTTTAGATTCACTTCTTCATTTGCCTCATCAGCATAATGTAGCTGGTGATGAATACTCGCTAAATTCATGATTTCATTTTCAAGTTCAGCAAATGCTTTCTCAGCGGGAGAACCTCTGAACTTACGAGTTTGAATACGTACCGTAGCCCCGAGATGGCTGAGTTTATTAATAATCCGATGGTGCATTTCTTTTAAAAGTAAAGAGATCATCATATTTTTATGATTGAGTTCCTCGGTTCTTTCGGCTACTTGATCGTATAGCTTGGTAGCTTCCCGTAGGATCTTATCGTGCTTATCAGAAGTCCAGGGTTTTTGTATATACTGATAAATTTGTCCTTGATTAATCGCTTCAATAATTGCTTCTGAGTCGGTAAAAGCAGTGAGTAAAATGCGAATAGGCAGAGGGAATGAATCTTTAATTTGAGCAAAAAATTCCACTCCAGTCATCTCTGGCATACGCTGATCAGTAATAACAATCTTAATTCTATTTCCTTCTCTTTTAAGTATTTCTACACCCTCTTTACCCGAAGCAGCCAAGAAAACTCTATATTTCCTCCTGAGTGCAGCAGACATTTGTGAACGATTCTCCTCTTCATCGTCAATATACAGAATTCCATTTAAGTCCTTTGCCATAATTACTTATCATCAAAATCTAGGTGTCTTAATATAGGTAAAAAAGGGGTTTTTCATAGAGGAATCGCTTTACAGTTTTTTCAGAATATAGAAGAAACTCAGAATTTTTTGTAAAAGCTCTAAAGAGGGACTATTTTCAACCTAAAAATTACCTTGTATTCTGTTAAAACCCAAAAATCCCAGTCAACTTCCTGCTCGGAAAGCTAACTGGGATGGGGCTGAGTGTAAATTAGTCTTAGGCTCGCTTGCGAGCTAGATGTTGAAGAGCCTCAGCTTGAATCTCTTCTTTGGT
>CAZKBP010000069.1:0-13847 GCA_964551015.1 uncultured Cytophagaceae bacterium
GCACAAAGGTAAAATTTAAATGATGCCAGTGGTCTAAATTTGTCGAGGTATTATAAACATCACGCCTCGCTCAAGGTTTTGCTCCCTCTTCACAGGTTTCTGACCAAGGTGATGCTTCCAAATACAATAAATAGCAACTATCTGCTTGCTCATCACCTCTGAGCACCAACCTGATACATTGATTTGATTCCCAAGACAAAGTATAGTTATGCTTACCTAAGTTTGCTCCATCATTGTAAAGAGAAGTGACCAAAAAGGGCTGGCTATTTTTTTCTTTCTCTCGATAGTACACCCGAATTTGATGGGGGCCATAAGCCCAAGAAGCCTGTTCATAAACTTGGAGGTTTCTCTCGCCGTGTGGTACCTGAAACCAAAGCCTTGGTTTTGAATCAATACAGGCTGTCTGCATCCATAAAAACAAGAAATAGACGCTGGCCACATTCGTACAAGGATAGCGTTTGGCAAGGTAAAAATACCATTTCAAGAGTGCCTCATTTGCCTTTTTTCTTACACATCGGAGGGAAATTATAGATAGATTTGGTACTTTTTTTGTCCTCATAATTTTATTACCGAGCATTTACACCAACATCGTATTAATCTTAAGAAATCGCTAAGAGTCAAAGTCCATCAACGCATATGGAAACGGAACAAAGAATCAAAAAAGAAATCGCAAGTATCCGAGATACCAACCGCGCCCTAAGCAATCAACTAGAGGTGCTCACTCAGAATATTCAAGCCGTCAAAGATCGTATTCATCAGATTGCCCCTCACCGAGAAGGAAAGGCTGCTGATATTATCCACCCGACCGATACTTGGGATGAGATCAAGCAATTGATCGACCAGACAGAGATGAAAAGCCTCACCCTCACCGAAGATACGCAAGCTTGGCTCAATGTCTTACTGGCCAGACAAGTCAATCTTCGTCAAGCTCACCAAGAATCTGAAAAGGATTATCATCGCTCACTTATTGAAGCTGATGAGGAGTATTTGGGTGCCGTGATCGACGAACTTGATCTAGAAGAGCATACGGAAGAGGAGGATATATTGATGCAAAAACAATTCTTTGATAAGGAAATCAGAACGGCTGAAAGTCGCCTAGAGGCCAGAGAATCTTATATCAAGGAATTGATGGAAGAAATCGAGGAAAATAAAAACGAATTTGCCCGTCAAGAAGAATATCTCGAAGAAGCATTCACCAATATTGACTATGCTTACTCAAGTATTAAGAGCAGCGTCAATTATGCCAAAAGATTTCAAGAGGCCATGCTCCCACGCGTGGAACAGATGCGGGAAGTATTTCAGGATTGTTTTGCCCTCCTGAAACCTAAGGACATCGTGTCGGGTGATTTTTATTGGTTCCGAGAAATAGATGATAATAAATTTGTAGTAGCCGCCCTAGATTGTACGGGGCACGGGATACCCGGGGCTTTCATGTCATTGTTGGGGCACGACCTGCTGGATGATATTGTGCTCCACAAGCAGATTACCGAGCCAGATTTGATCCTGAAAGAACTTCATATGAGAATCAGAAGTTTTCTTAATCAAAGAGAAACCAACAACCGAGATGGCATGGACGTGGCACTCTGCGTAGTAGATACGCAATTGCGTATTCTCGAGTATGCTGGTGCTCACAATCCATTGGTTATGATTAATAATGGAAAATTCCAAGTGATCAAAGGAAATCCATTTGCCGTGGGAGGTTACGAAAAAGAAGGAGAACGCAATTTTACCAAGTATACTTTTCCAATTGAAGACTCTACTATTTTTTATATTTACTCTGATGGCTATCAAGATCAAATTGGAGGGCCTCACGGCAGAAGATTTATGGCCTCGCGCTTACAGAAAATTCTCTACCAAATCCACTACAAACCTCTGGATAAGCAAGAGAAAATACTCAATCGAATCATTGATTACTGGATGAAAGCCAAACCTCAAATGGACGATATGATGATTCTCGGAATTAAAATTTAACCCTCCCCATTTAATTACGCCTAAGCGAAGCCCAAGTCTCGAGAAAATAGGAGGCTTGGGCTTTATTTTATCTCCATACGAGTAAAGACCAGCACAACACATCACTTGTATAGCAAACAATTATATATTACTTTTAATATCGACTCCAAACAAAATAGGGGTGATTCGCTTCATCTTCCTTCTGAGCAAGAAGATAAGGAAGCTTTTTCTGTTCATTTTACTTAATACTGAATATGAGAATCAGAATCGGAACCAGGGGCAGTAAGCTAGCCCTGTGGCAAGCGCAATACATAGCCGACTTACTAGAACAAGGAGGAATGCAACCTGATTTGGTGGTCATCGAGACCAAGGGAGATCAAATCCAAGATCAGGCCTTATCCAAAATTGGAAGCAAGGGGCTTTTTACCGCCGAATTGGAAGCAAAACTACGATCTGGGGATATTGACATCGCCGTGCACAGTGCCAAGGACCTGCCCGCTACGCTGACCGAAGGCTTGGAAATCATCGCTTTTACGCGCAGAGAGATCGCTCAGGACGTGGTCGTGAGTTTTAATCGCTCTGCTCGTTTAGAGAATTTTGATAGTTCCTTTTTGGTAGGCACTTCCTCCACGAGAAGAGTAGCGCTGCTCAGGCATTTCTACCCCAACGTACGTATTGCAGATATTAGAGGGAACTTACAAACACGCATGCGCAAAATGGAAGACGGAAAATATGATGCGCTCATTCTGGCCTACGCAGGAGTGTACCGCATGAACTTTCATGATCACATCGTGGCTACACTGGATATTCGAGAATTTACCCCCGCCGTTGGTCAAGGATGCATTGCCGTAGAAGCCAGCCAGCAACTAGATAAGAAAAAGCGCATGATGATCCGAGAATGGATCAACCACGAGGAATCTGAAACTTGTCTGAAAGCCGAAAGAGCATTTCTTAAAGCCCTGTCTGGAGGATGCAGTATCCCTATTTTCGGTCACGCTTGGCTCGAGCACAATAATCTCCGCCTCAACGGGGGGATCATCAGTCTGGATGGACAAATACTACTCAGAAAGTTTGGAACAACTATCCCCGAACACGCCGGAGAACTGGGGCATACCGTGGCCGAGGAATTACTAGAAAACGGAGGCGAAGAATTACTGAAAAAAATCAAGGACGAAATCACCTAATCTCGTGGTTTGAGCCTTAAGCTCTGGGCTGCATGTTTTTGACAGATTTATTCCGCAACGGAATGGGATGGTAGCCGACCTCCCCCGTTAATCCTAAGAAAAACTCATTGAGCGATTCTTGGTATAAAATCGGCTCTTGATTACTCCCTCTTAGCCAAAACACAGGAGGATTATCGTGGTAGGCCTGTGTCTCGAAATAATAATATTCCACAAAATCATAAGTAGCAAAGCAAAAAAGAGATTCTGGCAAACGCGCGTTTTCTGCTTGTATTTGTTTGATGGCTTTCTGAATTTTTTCCAAGTATTCGTACTGAAAGTAAAAATCACCCATAAACCATCCCCCGTCCGAATGCCCTAAGGCCTTTAAAAATTCCTTATAGACAAAAGGCAGATCTTTACAGGGAAGGTATTTCCTGAGCACTTGCAGTTCTTTTTCGTTACATCCCATGAAATCATCTACTAAAATAGGATTGGGAAAGGTGCCGTCCTGTTGTATTTGCATGAGTGCATTCACAAGACGAAGGCCGTAGTCTAAGGGAATTTCTGGAAAATACATAAGGGATTTCACATTATTTCTATGAAGTTGTCCAGCGTCTTGATTTGGTAGCAAAAAAGTCCCATTTCGGCTGCTGAGGAGGCCACAACTGAAAGCATAGCTCGGGCAATGCCTTCAAAAATTGGTAAAATCAGGTTCCAAAAGAGAGTTTTTATAGACCAAAGGTAACCTTTAGAAAACTTCTATGTATGTACATACGATTTTCGTGAAGATAAGCCGAGAAAAAATGAGAATTCCTTAAAATTTCTGTGGATACCCCTAGCTTGCAAAACGTTTTAGTGTATAAATGACTCGTGAGCATAAAAAAAGGATGGCTTTTTTGAAAACCATCCTTCATTGTTTCAGGGCTTTATCAGTCTAATCTATTCCGTAGCGTTGGTTCAAATGTACTCCCAAATGGATATGATAGCCACCTGAGCGGTGGGTAACGGGATGACCAGACTCTTCTTCATCCCCGGGTAGATTCTTGGGTAAAAGTACGTGAGAACCTCGATCTGAATTTTTCACTTTATTATTTTCGCTAACTTGATCATGAAAAATCTCATCATATAAATCAGTCATCATTTCAGAGATTAAATAGTTTGTATGTATCGGAAACACCTGTTATTCAAATGTACGGCTTTTTAGAAAAAAGAAATACCGAATTTTTCCGAGTGGCACTTTCTGTTTGTGAACCCAGTCTTTTTCTGTGTGGGGTTCCTTCTGAGCTATACTACAAAGTTACTCACCAAGCGATAAACAAAAACTAAGGAGTTCCCTTCAATCGCGTGCGGTACGGCCTTCATTTTCCCATAGCCAATCCCGCCAGGTAGGCCGTGGTCCAAGCCGCTTGAAAATTGAAGCCACCCGTAACTCCATCTATATCCAGCACTTCTCCAGCCAAGTAAAGCCCGGGAAACTGACGGCTCTGCATCGTCTGAAAGTCTACTTCTTGCAAACTAACCCCACCCGAAGTTACAAATTCTTCTTTGAAGGTAGTTTTGCCCGTTACCGTATAAACATCTTGGCACAAGACCGCCGCAATGCGGTTAATGTCAGTTTTAGACAACTCAGGTGCGATTTTATCAGCATTCACTTGTGCTTTTTCTAATAAAAAATGCCAGAGCCGTTTAGGCAGGCCAAAGTGTTGATTTTTGATTTTGGTTTTGGCCTCGGCCTTGTAACGAAAGAGCGTTTCACGAGTCTGCTCTTCGTGCTGTTCTCCCCGCCAATTGATCATCACCTCAAATTGATAATTCATCGCGTGCAATTGACGAGCCCCCCAAGCGGAGGTTTTTAGCACGGCTGGCCCACTCATACCCCAATGCGTGATCAGCAATGGCCCCTGTTGGCGCAGTTTGGTTCCAAGAATTTTTATGGCTACTGCTTCGTGAGAAAGCCCCATCAAAGATTGAATATTTTCTTGGGGCATATTAAAAGTAAAAAGGGAAGGAACCGGAGGCGCTACCGAAACACCCAGTTCTTCTAGCCACTGCCAGCCCCTCATCTGAGGAGATCCACCCGTAGCAATCAGTACTCGGTCGGCTTCTAAATCATTTTGCCCTTTGACCTTTAAAGAAAAACCTCCTTGAGCACGCGGAACGATTTTTTCTACCGGACTTTTCAGTTGAATCTCGATGCCTAAGCGACGACTTTCCGCTAAAAAACAATCAATCACGGTTTGTGAATCATCGCTCACGGGGAAAATCCGTCCGTCGGCTTCTACCTTTGTCTCGACTCCTCGCTCGGCTAGCCATTGCACCATATCTTGGGGCATAAAATGCGAGAAAGCTTTTTTTAGAAATTTAGCCCCACGTGGATAATACTTGGCAAGCGCACTGACTTCATAGCAAGCGTGGGTTACGTTGCAGCGTCCTCCCCCCGAAATTTTCACTTTGGAAAGTAGTTTGCTGGTTTTTTCTAAAATACGAATCTCGTGTTGTGGGTAATGCTGTGCACAAGTCAAGGCGGCAAAGAAGCCGGCTGCGCCTCCACCTACGATCACGATTTTTTGGGAATCTTGTGGCATGATGATACAAATAATGAATACAAATTTAAGCAAAACAAAGCAAAGGAGATTTTTTGGCCTAAGCATCCTTAATCCTGCTGACCAGAAGCGGATCAAGACTCGGGAGAGAAAGCTTGGCCTTTTCTTTGTATTTTTTGAATATATTTTAAAATAATTGTAATTTAAGCTTGACAACATACACGATTTTCTACACGAAAATTTTAAAAAAAGGAAAAATATGATGCACAGAGCAATTATTATCGGCACAGGCTTTTCGGGCTTAGCCGCTGCGATTCGGCTCAAGGAAGTAGGGATTCACGACTTCGTGATCTTAGAAAAAGCGGCTGACTTGGGAGGAACTTGGCGAGAAAATACCTACCCTGGTGCCGAATGTGATATTCCCTCGGCACTTTACAGCTATTCTTTCGAGCCTAATCCTAAATGGGAGTATAAGTGGTCGCACCAGCCACAAATCTTAGAATATATGCGACACTGTGCCCAGAAAAACGATCTTTACCCCCATTTTCATTTTAATCGGGAAATGACTGGGGCGGAATTTCACGAAGAAGAAGGATATTGGCAGGTACAAACCAAGGAGGGCGAAACCTACCAAGGACAGTCGCTGATCGTAGCAGTCGGACAGTTGCATTATCCTCGCTTACCCAATATTCTGGGGCGAGACAAGTTCGAGGGGTCTTCTTGGCATTCTTCTCAGTGGAACCACGAGGTAGAGATCGCGGGTAAAGAAGTCGGTGTGATTGGTAATGCCGCCAGTGCTGTGCAGTTTATCCCACAAATTGCCAAAGAAGTTAAGAATCTTCGTGTTTTTCAGCGAAGTGCCAACTGGATGCTTCCCAAGCAAGATCGCGCTTATCAGGCTTGGGAAAAAGAAATTGCGAGACGCTTTCCTTTTTTGCTCAAGATTTATCGCTATCAGCTTTGGCTCAAAGGAGGAGCGTTGTTTTTTTTGATGGGTCAAAATCGCTTTTTAAAAAAACTAGCCGAAGAGCAATCCATCAAATTTATCAAAGAAAGCATTGAAGACCCTCTATTGCAACAAAAGCTTATTCCTGATTATCCGATTGGAGCCAAGCGAATTCTCTTTTCAGATGATTATTATCCTGCCTTGAATCAAGACCATGTGGAAGTGATTACCGATCCCATTCAAGAGATCACTCCCCAGGGCATTCTGCTCAAATCTGGGCGAGAAGTAGTATTAGATGCTTTGATTTATGGCACAGGCTTCGTGACCAATCCTTTTTTGATGAATCTGGATGTGAGAGGCTTAGAGGATAAATCTATTCACGAAGCTTGGAAAAATGGAGCCGAGGCTTATCTGGGCATCACCACCACTGATTTTCCTAATTTGTTCATGATGTATGGCCCCAATACGAATCTTGGGCATAATTCCATCATCATTATGAGCGAATGTCAGGCTAACTACATTGCTCAGTGTGTACATACGCTCAAAAAACACAATTTTAAATATATGAACCTCAAACCTGAAGTGCAACAAGCTTACAGTGAGGAAATTCAAGATCGCTTGGCACACTCCGCTTGGGTGGAGGTAAAAAACAGCTGGTATAAATCGGGCGACAAGGTAACCAACAACTGGCCGGGTCGTACGATGGAGTACTCAGCTCGTACGCGTCAGGTGCGCTATGATGCCTACGAACTAGTGCCCAAGCGGAATCTTAGTCCAGTTTATGCCTAAATTATCAGCGATCAGTCCTTGGCAGTCAGCTTGTGGTTTGCACTTAGCAACTCCCAGTAATCACTGCTGTGAATGGGAAGTCTTGTGGATGACACGATGAAGCGTTTAAATTTATTTCTTCTGTGGATATTGTCTTTTAGCAGTCTAGCTCAGGAAAGCAATCAGGCTCAAATTTTTATTCCACAGTACGTTTACGCAATTGATAAGCCTCCTTACGAGTATGAACTCCCCTTCCGACCGGATTTCCTGAAAGAGAAACAGGTGCAGGAAATCAAGATGGAAGAATATCGCATCAAAGCTCAGGATTCTACTTGGATGAATACTTACATTTGGCGGTTTAATTCTTTGGGAAGGCTAGAAACTTATTACCTCATTTTCAGAGATGTAGGAGAAGCTCCAGATACTACGATTGTAGAAAATACTTATGATAGCCTAGGGCGGCTTTATTTACAAACCTATGTTTCGGAAATACTGGGCTATCGGTATCTGAGCATCAAATTGATGAGTTATGAAAATGACTTACTCATAAAAGAGCAAGAAAGGGAAGTCATACTGGAAGGAGCAGAAATTTTGGAGGAAGGCCCCATTTTTACCCGTAAGATGTATCAATACGATAGCCTGAATCGCTTACGGCAGGAAGTTTCTTTGGTGGAGGATCAACCCGTTTGGGTCAAATATTATTTTTACCGAGGGGCTTCGGAGCAGGAGCGAGATTGGATGTACAAAGAATTACTAAAAGAAAATCCAGCACCCTGCAGTATTTTTTTAGTCAGACGAAATGAGTCTGCCCAAAATCTGAAACAACACTATTACAACGGAGAAGGAAAAACATGGATGACGACTGACTATCGCTATGACGACCGAGGAAGAATCCAAGAAGTAATCGAGAAAACCGTCGAGGGCTATCTCCGAGAGAAAGGATATGTGTATGATGATCAGGGTCATTTGGTTCGTTACAGTAATCGAGAGCATCCCACACCGGCCACGGGAGGAGAAATCAGCTACCGAGCGGATGATTTACCATCAGGCATAAGAACTTGGCTTTATGGGCGGAGCTTTGATTATCAGTTCAGAAAATAAAAATGGCAGGGAGCGAACTCCTTGCCATTTCTTTTCAGCCAAAAAATCAGGATCAACCGGGCATGTTATAATAAAAACGCTCGTGCTTCACGTGGTCGCCTTCCCAGCGTTGGACGGCTACTTGCTCCATTTTCATGCGGTTTCCATCTTGGAAAGTCACATCCATCCAAGATTCGACCATCGTTACTTTTTCATCTTCGTTGGCGGTGATGGCCGTTACTCCTGAGCCATGAAATTCTTTGACACTTTCTAAGAATTTCTTTTCAGCTTCACGATTGGCGTCTTTGCCTTCTCTCACTTCTCCACTCGCTTCTACCATGACGATTTCGGGGTGATAAAACTTCTCGAAAGCTTCCATTAATTGACCAGAACCTAACATATCGTAGATTTCTTTGGCTTTGGCGTGATAACTCATAATGCTAAAAATTTAAAGGTTGCTAAAATAATATTGGCATTAAGTTATTAATCTTTGCGCCTAAATCCAAAGAAAAAATGTTAATCAAATGTGAAGAAATTGTAGTATGAATTGAAAATTCAAGGTATTAGAGGAAAACTAGCTGAATGATTGAATAGAGGGGATGGATCGTTTAGTCCAAGTTTTCAAACAAATCTTGCATATGGATGCTAAATCCTTCTAAAACCAGAGAATGCACCTCTCCTACCGCTTCGGCTTGGGAGTGAATCTCATATTTGCCAGCTTTGAGCACATGGATTTGGCAGCTACGTTGGGGGATGTAAATTTCCCAGTATTCTCGCACGCCTGCTTCTTCGTAGAGATTTTTTTTCTCTTCTCGGAGCTTTTTATAATTGGCGGGCGAAAGGACTTCCACGACCAAGTCAGGGGCTCCGGTGGCTTTTTTTCCATCCAAAATATCTTGGCGAGCCACCGACACAAAGAGCACATCGGGTGCCACGACCTTACCCTCTTCCAAGACCACATCAAAGGGAGCAATAATTACCTTGCCTAATTGGTGCTTTTTGGCGTATGTTTTTAAATGAATGTAGAGTTCTCCTGTAATTTCTTGGTGTTGTTCACTGGGACTAGGCATAATGTATAATTGATAGTTAATAATCTCAACGTGTACTTTATATTCAAAGGGAAAAGCTTTCTGCAACAAGTCATAGGTCCATCGGGTATGGGCGGGGTATTGGTCAGCGATGGCTTGCAAATCGCTGGCGGTGTAATCTACTTTTTCTTCGTACACGGGCTGAAAATCTTCGGGTAGTTCTTCCTCCTTGCCATTGGAAGCCTGTTTGCGGTTGATCCAAACATCTACCAAATCTTCCAAGACTTGTAGCTCTTGGTCATCTAGTTGCTTCATTTTATCGATCAGACTTGGCTTCATAGGGTAGTGATTTTGATTAAAGTTTACTTATCTTAACTAAAATACAATTTTTTTTCAAAAATTTACCGATTTAGATGGTTTTTAGTTATTTTGAGAAACCAATTACCCAACTGATCAAAAATAGCTGTTATGACAAGTTTTCGTGTCCGCCCGCGCTTCCGGCAGGAAACTTCCCTTGAGGTGGAAGCCGTCAAAGAGCGCATCCAAAGCCGTTTGCATCAACCTGACTGCCCTTGTCAGGGCTACATTGTTCCTGGATTTCACACGCATATCACCTTGAAGATTCCCAAGCAGGAGCAGCATTATTGGTCCCCACAATTACATCTCACCTTAGAAGCTAAAGCAGAAGGTGGAACCTTAATTCGAGGTTTATACGGTCCCAATCCGTCGGTGTGGGGGATGTTTGCTTTCGGCTATGGCGTGTTGATCGCCTTATTTACCTTCACAGCCATCATTGGTTTTTCTCTCTGGAGCCTGAAGATGGATACCACGATTCTCTGGTTTTTGCCGATCATCGTGGTACTATTGGCGGGGCTTTATATGGTGGCACAGTTTGGGCAGAAGCTCGGGGCAGAGCAGACTTTTGCCCTCCATCATTTCTATGAAGAGACTTTGGGAGAGCGGGCGGTGGTCAATTGAACCCTCAAAACCTTCGTATCAGTTTCAGGGTTCTGCTTTATGAACTGAAGTTTTCTATCAATTGACTCAAAAAATTTTATGAAAATATCGTATTTCTTATCATTGCTTAGTTTAGTATGCTTGCCTTTGCTAAGTTTTGCTCAAAGCGAAACCATTCCGACTGAGCAGGGAGATATTACCCTACACCCGGTCTTACACGCCTCCATGGTGATGGAGTGGGAAGGCAAAACCATTTATTTCGACCCTTACGGAGGAGCTGAGAAGTATACCAGCTTTCCTGCGCCTGATTTGATTTTGATTACTCATTTGCACGGGGATCATTTCAACCCTAAGACTTTGGCCGGTTTAGACACGAAAGGAGCCGTTTTTATCGTCCCACAATCCGTACGAGAAAAAATGAGTGAAGATTTACCCAAGCAAGAAATCAAAGTCTTGGCCAACGATGAAAGCGCCGAATTAATGAATCTGAGCGTAAAAGCGGTGCCGATGTACAACTTGCCTGCTGACGATAATCCACGTCATCCCAAAGGCTGGGGTAATGGCTATGTATTGAGCATTGGAGGAAAACGAATCTATGTATCCGGCGATACCGAGGATATTCCCGAAATGCGCCAATTGGAGGAAATTGACCTGGCTTTTGTTTGTATGAACCTGCCCTACACGATGACCGTAGAACAAGCGGCTTCTGCTGTCTTAGCATTCCAGCCCAAAGCCGTTTATCCCTTCCATTTCCGAGGCAAAGATGGTTTCAGTGATGTGGATAAATTCGAGCAGATCGTCAAAGAGGGAAATCAGCAGATAGAAGTAAGGAGAAGAAATTGGTATAGCGAATAGGAAAATTTAGAGACTTCTATGCTCATTTTCTTTCGGGTAGACTAGCCTATTGATTTGGATTTGATTAATCGCCCGAAGACCTTGAGGGTTTACTCAGGAAAAGTGGAATTTCATCATTTTCTTGCATTTCTTCGTATATTTCAGGAGCTAACCATGATTACGCACTCACATCTATGATTTATTCTATGGCTCATTTCACATCTCTTAGAAAAATTACATCATCGAGTGCTTTGAGAATCGGCTTCCTTATTATTGGGCACCTTTCGTATTGATTGGCGATTGGCGATGATCTGAGCAATATTCACGATAGATTTTCGTGCAAGTGAGTAATTTTAATGAAAGATTTGAATAAATGAGTTTTTTAGTTTACTTTGTATTTCAAAGTACTTTATGTTGATTACAAATCAAAAAATCACCATGATCCTATCGCAAAAAAGACTAATCATTATGCTATGGTCAGTAGCCTTTCTACTGCTTATTCCTTTTATTGCCATGCAGTTTACCAGTCAAGTGAATTGGTCGCCTCTTGATTTTCTAGTCATGGGTTGGCTCTTGCTAAGTACAAGTCTGATGTGCGAGTTAATCTTGAGGAATGTAAAAAAAATGAAATACCGAGTGCTGCTTTGTGTGGTCGTATTGGTGGCATTCTTACTGGCTTGGGCGGAGCTTGCGGTGGGTGTTTTCGGGACACCTTTTGCTGGGAGCTAGGCATCTACCACATTCTCCCTACATACATCTGGATAGCTTACTCGAACACAGAGACACAGAGCAAAAGGTACTCGTATTTTGAACACAGAGACACAGAGGGTTTTCGGGATATTCTAGCGCAAAATCCACTCCCGTTTAAATGTACACATCACCGAGATGGATTGGTATAAAAAGTACGCAATCAACCCAAATTCTTTATCTTCGCTCTGTTTTGATGAATAAAAACGCCCCGATTTGTACAAAAAAATCAGATTTCAACGGATAAGAGTCTCCTAGATATTCCTTTGATTCACCGCTTCTTCAGTCAGTCTTATTGGGCTAAGGGAATTGCTTTGGATTTGGTAGAACGGTCTATTCAAAACTCAAATCTTCTTACTTAGAAGATACGCTCTCAGATTCTGAATGGCTCATCAGATGATCCCTTTATCAAAGTGTTGATTTTACTCCTCCTCATCATCCAAACCGTAGTCTTCGTCATCGTCGTAGAAGTATTCTTCATCATCATCGTGGTAATTATACTCTCCTTCTACTTCGAGATCATAATCCTCATCGCCATCTTCATCCACAAAGTACTCATCATCATCTTCTTCTACAAACTCTATATCTTCGTAGTCTCCATCCACGATATCTTCTTCTTCATCATCTTCTCCATTCTCTTCAAAGAGATCGTCCTCATTGTCTATGGCTGCATATAGATTGGTGTTTGACCCTGAAAACGCCTCTATGAAAGGCAAAGCACCGTTTTGGCTTTTGATGTAATCTGTAAACATATAAGTCAAATACGAATTGTTGAATTGATACTCTTGATTGATGCTTAGGAAATGATCTCTATCCCTGACCATAAACTTACGACGAATTGCTTTTCCGTCAAATACTTTCAAGCAAATTTTCTTTTTGTAATCTTCTCTATCGAGAAAAAAAAACGGCTGCCCAGATTAGGGCAGCCGTTTTGATTGGGTTAAGTGATTATCTGAATCACCTGATTATTACTTCACAACTATCACCTTACGGATGCGCTGTTTTCCATCCTGAGTTACACGGATGAAGTACAGACCAGATTGTTTCAATTCAAATTGCTTATCCAATTTGCCTTGGAAGTTTTCTTGGATGATTTGTTCTCCTTCACCATTGATGATTTGAATGGTTCCAGATGACAATCCTTCGCGTCCAGCTACTACTTGGAAAGCACCTTTACTTTCGTTGGGGAAAACATTCACGGAAGTAGCTGTCTCTACAATCTCGAAGTTGATAGTCAAGGCAGCACCTTCATTTCCACTTGCATTCGGTCCAGAGAAAGCAGTCGCCGTGATGCTGTAAGCACCTGGTGCAAAATCTCCACCGTTGAAATCATCTCTTAGATCATCTCCAAACAAGCTGTAAGGCATGATGTTTTCTACCTGAGTTCTTTCAATGGGGCCATCTAGTTCGAAAACTACACTACCTGCCTCTTCTGGAGAGGTGATGGCTTGAATACTTAGTTGATTCGTTCCAACTATGGTCAGATCAATCATATCACCATCTGCTAAGGTTTGAATCGGCTCATCAGTGTCCGCATTGATCAGTACTAAGCTAGCCACTTCTGGAGCAGCCTCACCATCTACAATTGTAAAGTTCAAGGTAGCAGCGGTACCCATTTCACCATTCGCACCTGCTTCGCTGAATGGAGTCGCGGTCAAGCTATAAGCACCTGGGTCAAAATTGAAGGGGAAGAAATTCCCACCTAAATCTCCAAAAGCAGCGTATGGAGCAGTGTTTTGTAGCTGTGTATTCTCCGCATCACCGCTCAATTCAATTAGAACGCTACCCACGGAGCCACTCACATTGGCGCGGATGTTCACGTTACGGGTCG
>CAZKBP010000070.1:0-12637 GCA_964551015.1 uncultured Cytophagaceae bacterium
CATTTTTTGGAACATACACCGCAACTAAGCACGCCTTAGAGGGCTACTCTCAAGCTTTGCGTTATGAGGTCTCACCTTTCGGGGTAGATGTCGTAATGGTAGAACCCGGACCATTTGGTACAGGATTATTGGAGTCAGGTCAAGCTCCCGCACATCGTGATGTTTTAGAAACCTATGGTGAATTGGCAGGTGTTCCAACTGCAATGGGTGAAAATTTTGCTCAGATGTTGCAGAGTAAAGATGCCCCCGACCCACAATGGGTGGTAGATGCATATTTAAAGTTGGCAGAAATGCCTGCGGGTAAGCGTCCAACTCGCACAGTTGTAGGAATTACTTGGGGAGTTGATGAAATGAACGAATTGACGCAACCAATTCAAGACAGAATTCTCAAAGAAATGCAGTTAGAAAATGTGCTTGGTGGTGTTTCGTCACAACCATAAGGTTCTTAGTTAATTTTTTAGAATCACAAGGGTTTCGGCTCTCGTGATTTTTTTGTTTTGATTTATGGTTTGCTGAAATTGGCTACAAGGGTCGCGTATATGCGGCGTGGTGGGCATTTGCTCGCAATGGACATTTTATGCATTATTGACCTTTCGGCTTCTTTTCTTTTTCAATTGGCTTTTATTTTGAGTATTTTGTCTATTCTTCTCTTGTTGAATTGTTGTAGAAATACCAGATACAAATTAAATATTAGATTAAGAATTGTATAGGACACTATTTGCCACATTTCAATGTTTTTGAAAGCGAGAAATACGATTAATATTTGTAGTAATATAAAAGCTATTAAATGATTGTTTTCGGCAAAGGTCATATCTTTTTTCAATTGTATTAATCTTTCTTTATTTAGCCTCCCCTTGTATTTTAGTTTTGGATTGAATTTCCCCATAAAGGAATTTCGTATGAGCCACCCGAACCTTGAAATACCTAAATTTTTAGTTAGTTCATCACCGATGTAGTTGTGGTTTTCAAACCATTTATAGATTCCCAATAATTTGATCAAACTCGTCCCTAACACGCCAAATGCGTATGATGTAAAAATCAGAAATATCGGATTAAAGGTTTCAAACAGTTTCACTTTTGACTGATGTTGTTTCTATTTTTTCTTGCCGAAGGCTCGCCCTCAATATACAACATTCGTTTATTTTTCCTTAGAATTTTCGTTCACCAACCTGTGCTCAGTTTCCCAACTTAGCCCGTAAATGAGCCAGGATTCCTAGCTTGACGCGATGTGAGACGGGAATCTCACCGATCGGGTCGGCTGAGCTAGGAATCTCAGCAGAGTGGGTTCCCTTTATCTCGGGTCCTTAGGTGCCTTCGGCAAAACCTACGACCAGACTGAAATCTTAAACATTTTTTGAAGCTATTATTTGTTTTTATTTAAATATTCTATGATTTCCGTCCGGATTTTTGCCAGCTCTTTTGCAATGTCAGTCAGGTTATGATGGATATATTCTTCTAGTCTTAGGGCGAGCTTTTTAATGTCATCCTGCTGATCCAGCTGATCCTGAAACGTCCAAGAAATTTCCCTAAGATCATCACGAAGGGTGCGGCTCTGTTCGTCTGAAAAATCATGCGCTAAAAAAGTATTTTTTTCTTCTTGATCAGCGTTAAATCGGGTTAGTATTTTTTCAAAAGCCTCAAGATATTCCTGGGCGCTGAGGGCGGAAAGGGCATTCTGGAGATCTTGATTAAATAACCCTTGAGTATTCCATAAGAACTGCCTAAAACCTCCATTTTGAAGCTGCGCGTCAAAATATTGAATGACATATACATTCCAAATTTTTGGAAAGGTACTCCGAAGATAGTCTTCGGGATCATCTCCCTTGAATACATAGTCTATGTACTTTAAAATATGGGCTATCTGCCCTTTTGTGTTCCTTTTTTTTAGGGTAGTTAATTCTTTTTCCATATTTATTTGAACGACTAATGAATAAGTTTTGATACTCTTCCTGATGAACCTTGGGCCGATAAGCTTTTCATTCCTACCTTGCCCGCATCACTTTACTGATCACAGTGCTGGTGTGAGATGAGAATCTCAGCCGAGTGGGTGGCTTTGATGTTTGTTTCATCAGATGAAATAGCTAAAATAGTTACTAAATTATCGTGGTTCTTGCCTCATTCGGCTTTTTATGATTCTCCTTCCTGAAAGCAAACGAACGACGGCTAAACGTCGATTTCCACCCCCAAACCTTGGGCTTCTGAGGTGAAAAATAACGTTGAAGATAGACGGAGACACCCGTTCTGCTACTTGAAAGTTTGCTCCTTTAAGAGTTCGCCTGCATCATTATAGACCTTCCAAGTGCCTTTCTTCTTGCCGTGCTCGAAGCGACCTTCGTCCCAGAGTTGACCATTGGCATGGTATCGCTTCCATTCACCGTGTTTATTCTCTTCCTCATCGAAGCCGCCCGTGGCTCTGGGTTCGCCATTTTTGTAGAACCATTCCCAACGGCCTACGATCTTTCCGTCTTTGTAGTTGCCTGATGATTGCAACTGTCCATTGTTGAGAAAGTATTTCCACGTTCCTGATTTCTTTCCGTTATCGAATTCGCCCTCACAAGAGACAAGGCCGTTCTTGAAGAAGACCTTAAATGGGCCATGCTTGGGATTGCCGTTTTCATCAATTCCTGGGATATCTTTCATGGTGATTCTATTTGATTAGCCACAAGGATTCAGTATATGAAAAGTAGGCGATCTCGAGGAGCTAAACTTCCAGTTAAGCACAAAGTTTGATACGAGCCAAAAGCCTTGATTTTATTACTTTTGCGCCTATTTTTATATACATCGTTGCCTGCTGGCATTCTTGTTAATTGAACTATCGGTTACTCGTCATAAAATAATCCCAAGTAACCTTATAAATATCAGATATTATTTTTTCGTTAGTTTCAATTTCTTCTTTAGATTCCGTCACGAAAACACTGATGATAAAGTATTTCCCATTCGGCATGAAAACAATTCCAATGTTGTTTACAGCAGCAGTTATACCTATCTCTTTATACTTTCCCGACCATCCAGTTTTATGTGCAACAATTGTTTCTTCGGGTAATTGCCCCCTTAATCTGTTATTTCCTGTTTTGGTTCCTTTCATTATATTCCATATAAAGTCATAGCTGTCTTTGGAAAGTCATTCATTTTCATTTTCTATTCGACCAAGCAGGTATTTACAAATTCAATGATATCCTTCTCGTATTGCTTTAATACGTTTTCGTCTGCGCCCTGATACGCTGTAAATGCTATTTTATCTCCTCTTTTGACAGTTACTTTTTCAAGTGGGCCTTCAAACAGAAGATGTCCTGCGTTTTCATAAAAAATAAATTTAACAGGGTTGCCTTTTGCCTGCTGAGAATTAACCCAATTTTCTATAGATATTGGTGAATTTGGATAGGTTCGTTTCCAAACAAAATCAGTATCGGATTTTCCTGCCCACGTATCTAATTTTCCAAACAGGATGATCGTTGGAATATTATAATCCTCAGGTTCATATCCGGTTGCGGCTGGTGCTTCAGAAATAATGCCTTTTATACTTTCTTTGTTTAGCTTACTTCCAGCATATAGCGCGGTCCTGCCCCCGTTTGAGGCACCATAGAGAAATATGTTTTTATTATCCCAATCATCATTTGTTAAAGCATATTCAAATGCACCCTTAAAGACAGCCCAAATGAGATTTTGTTTCCCCACATTTGTAACTCGGCGTGTAACAAACTTCCAATCTAAACCATTCATCTCGTAGGCATCGAAGGATATCGTAGCAAATCCATTACGGCGCATGAGTTTCACCCTGGCACGATCATCATCACGATAGCCAGCACCTCCGTGGGCATATATAATCAGGGGTGCATTCTCTCGATTGTTTGGAGTCCAAATCTCCACAGATTCATGTTTGGGATCAAACTCCGCATATGGTCCTAGGGTCGTATGCCAGCCTCTGGAGCCGACTGCTTTGAGTGTTGCTGATGGTGCCGATTTGCATCCACTTAAAAAAACAAAAACTGACAGCAGCAATAAATGTATTAAACTACTTTTATTCATCGTTTACTAATTCTGATACACCAATTACATACAGCATTTTAGACTGTATTTGTTTGAAATTTGGAAGCCAATGTATGGTCAAAAATTTAACTTGTATAGGAAAAAACGGAACTATTCAAATAATTGCTTGGGGGTTTTCCCTATGAAGAATTGATATTCCGATATCATATGGGATTGGTCGTAATATCCAGATTCTAAAGCCAATTGAGCATACCTGCTATATATCATCTTTGTTAGTAAAGATTTATGGAGCCTTTTAATCTTCAAAACAGTTTTTGGAGGCATGCCGTACAGATCGTAGGATAAATTCCTTAGGTGCCTGTCGGAAATGCCTAAACTTTTGGCTAATACACCAACTTTTAGAATTTGATTTTTTTCCATAAAATCAGTGATATAGACATCAAGGTTCTTCTCACTCTTAGACGAGGTAAATGGGAAATTATGAGCTTTGCGATGTTCTTTTTCTTGATTGCTCCAAGTGGCGCATAATTTTAAAAGCTGTTCTTCCATCATTTCACCGAAGAGAGGTTTTATGGAATTGGTTGTATTTACCAATTCTAAGATTGATACGTTTTTGTTCAAGCATATTCCCGAAGGCGGAAGTTTTCCAAGAATAGTTACACCACGTACTGAGCGGCAAATTTCTATTGATCTAGTTCTTGGGCCAACGAAGAACATTTCAGTTTTCCCCGTGAGTAATTTGGTATAAACTACGTAGCAATTTAAATCGGGGAGGATAATTGTTTTTGCTGAAGTAGCTTTGCTTTGTTTAACTTGATAAATCGTATTGAAAGGCAAAATAGAACTTCCAGTAGCTATAATCTCGAATTGCTGGTGCCCTTTAGAAAGTTCGATTAACTCAGGGTTATATTCATATGTGGATTTTGTTTTGGGTCCTTTCATGCGATATCCATTCGTTGGTTCAGTAGTTTAATATGAAAGTTAATCTTGGCATTGAAGGATCGAAGAATCTTGATGATTGTTTCATATTGCATATCTGTCAAACTATTCTCGAGTTTTGAAATTTGTACTTTCTTGACTCTAACTAATTTATCAAAATGTTCTTGGGTGAAGTTGGGTTTCTTAAGAGCATCTTTGACGAGTGGTTTTTTAGATTCGTCCAGAAGATAATTGCAGGTAACGGTTCGAGTAAAGGCCCGTTTTAATGGCTTTTATTTATTGTTAGAAAATGCTTTTCGTTTCGCAGTTAAAGCTCTCGGTTTCCAATAATCATCCGTTTCAGGAGTTCCGTTCACATTAAAGTCATGCAACCACTTCCCATTTGCGGTGTTCCCGTCAATTGTCAAATATAAATCCAGAAACATTGGTGTTACAGCCATTAAATGAAATTGGTTATTCTGCACTCCGCTTAGTATTAGAGGAAATGTCTTTTTCTTTTTACTTCGTTTAAAAGTTATGCTTCCTTCAATTACTCCTTCCTTGTTCTTGCTCAGTCTTAAAACCCCTGAAGTTTTTTTGTTTTTGAGCGAAGTAGTATTTACCTCCCACTCTCCAATTAATGTATTGGCGAGTTCATCAGTGGTTGGCTCTTCAAGACATAGTTCTGCAATGCTATGAGCCTCTCTTTCATTAAAAAAGATATGATCTCCTGTATTGGCCAAGTAGGCAAAAACAATTTTTTCATCAGGGAATATCACCAGATGACTTCTTGCCGAAGACATGCTTCCACTATGATAAACTATTGGTGTGTTCGTCCGATTAACCCCACATTCCCATCCTAAGCCGTAATTTGTTTTAGTACCATCTTTAAGATGATAGGAGGAGAAAAGTAAATCTATCGTTTCTTTAGAGATATATTTTTCATTTAATAATTGGCTTCCCATCAATACAAGGTCTTCAGCAGTAGATAGATAGCCGCCACCGGCATACATGTAGCTTCGGTTATCAAAGGGAGCCTCTATACGTTCTTCTTTTTTGCTGGCAACATATTGAACGCTTTTGTCAGGAACTTTTTTGTCAGGAAAATCAAATGAAGTATGTGCCATTCCGAGCTTGGCCCAGCTTTCTTCCATTATTTGCTCAAATGGCTTATTGGATGCTTTTTCCATTACTGCACTCAACAATACCCACCCATAGCTTGAATAGTAATATGCTGTTCCCGGTTCAAAAAGTAAGGGGTCACCTTTGAATCGCTCGAGAGAAGAAATGACATTCGGATAATTGGTTGAGTTATATGTAGGATCACTATTTGTATAGTGACGAATACCAGATGTTGAAGCCGCTAATTGTCGGCTTGTGATAGGATGACTTTTTTTTGGAAATTCAGGCAAGTAAGTGTTGATGTCTTTATCAATATCAATCTCTTTTTGCTCTATCATTTTCCCCAATGCAACTGAGGTTACTGATTTAGAGACACTGGCAATTCTAAATTTTGTCGTTCGATTTATTGGAACTTCACCGTGCAGATTGCTGTAACCAAATCCTTCTGACCAAATCAGGGAATCACCTACCAGTAAAGCAACTTGTATTCCTGGTATGTAAGTTTGCTTTTGATGTTGGCTAATAAGAAATCGAGCTTTATCAATTGCTTTTTGATAATCTTGGGCATTTAGGATTTGGCATCCCAAAAGTAGCGTAATGAGTACAATAACCTTCTTCATAATATTTTCTAACGGTTTGGTTATGATTTCATATACCGTGTGGTGTGTTACTACCGAATACAAGTGTACCATACGAAGATAGTTATTTTTTGGATTTTATCCTCCCCTACCGCAAGTGTTGAGCGCAAACGATCACTTGTGGTAATTGATGGAATTTCAGCAGTGTGGGCAACGTCATCTTTCTGCCAAGGCAGCATACGTCATAAACCAACATTTTTTGCATTCCTCAACCAGGCCTTTAACCTGGAGGCATTGGCTTTACTAACCACAATTTTGTCCTTTTCTTGGGGCTGTAGGTTGACGACCAATCTGCCGTTAAAGTAAGTTTGAAGGGACTTGATAGCAGACCGCTGGATCAAATATTGCCGGTTGGCTCTAAAAAACAATTCAGGGTTTAAATCCTCTTCTAAGGTTTCCAGCTTCTCGTTAAAGCTAAAGGTCTGATTATCTGTGGTCGTACCTCTTACAATCCCATTCTGTATGAAAAAGAAAGCAAAGTCACTGGACGCAATAGGGAAGAATGTTTCCTTCTTTTGCACCAGAAATGAACTTCTAAATGTCTTTTTCGGAGCATTCATCAGGCTCATCAGCGCTTCTATTTGTTGAGTAGAAATAAACGTTTTCTGGTGCTTGTCTTTAAATTTGCGTATTGCATTTTCTAGTTCTGCTTCCCGGATTGGTTTCAACAAATAATCGATGCTGTTTAATTTAAAAGCCTGAATGGCATAGTGGTCATACGCAGTAGTGAAAATAATGGGGGCAATCGGTTCCACTTCCTTTACGATCTCAAAAGAGTTTCCATCTGCCAGATGGATATCCATAAAAACAAGATCGTAGGCGTTGTTCTCCTTAAAAAAAGCAATAGCATCTGCTACGGTTTCGATCGATTCCATAATTTGGATATCGGGGGCTGCGGACTGGAGTAAGACCCTCAGATTATCTGCCGCTGATTGCTCATCTTCAATAATTATGGCCTTCATTTTTCAGTATGGGTAATTTTACGGTAAAATAGTTTTCGTCCTGATTTATTTGAATGTCTCTCTTTTTTAAAAGCTTAAATCGCACGGATAAATTGAGTAAGCCTAATCCGGTGCCTTCGGTTGCATCCCTCCTTTTATGAATCTGATTTCGGATGATTAGGTATTCTCCATTCGGATAGATCTCTAATAAGAGCGGTTGATTGCTTGAAACGACATTATGCTTAATGGCGTTTTCTGCCAGGAGTTGCAGCGAAAAAGAAGGGATTAATTCCTTCTTCCAATTTTCGGGAATTTGAACATCGACCTTAAATTTTTCACCAAAGCGTTCTTTTTGTAGAAAAATGTAGCTTTCCAGGTATTCCAATTCATTTTGAATCGTAATGAAGTCATCTTCGCTTCTCAGTAAAGTAGCCCTTAGGAGCCAAGATAATTGATCTACAAACGCTAAGGCACGATCGGATTTATTGCGAATCAATACCGTAAGCGAATTTAAAGCGTTAAATAAAAAGTGAGGGTTGATCTGAGAACGCAAAGCCTCTAGCTGATGCTGTAGCGCACTTTGTTTTGCCTGTTCCTTTTCTAGGATGATTTGCTGTTGTTGAAAACTTAGATTGATAAAACTCGCTAATAACAGTAAGATTGGATGTACAACTATAAAATTAGTCAATGTTATTATAAACACCTGTCCATTTTCTAAAGAATTGGTCAAAAGATACACCATTGATCTCGTGGTTACAATTACCGTCAAAACGAAAAGTCCCGAATTAATGGTAAAACTAACAAAGCGAGATTTTCCCCATTTTTTTTTCCAGATGATATTAAAACTCAACAAGAAGTAAGCATAGATAAAAAAGATAACTATCCTTAAAACGAGTGCTTCTATTGTCAATCCAGAGAGTTCCGTAAATTTATCTTGGGCTGCTAATACCATAAGTACACGCTGGAAGTGCATTAAAATGGTGATCGCCAGTGCGCCGAGAATAATTATTTGCGTTTTATTTTTTAGCATATCTCTACCATATCATGGTTTATTCAAAAGATTAAGGGCTTATACTTTGGCTTGGGTGTTCAAATTTAAGAGAAGTTTGGCGGCACGACCGTTCAAATCAACCTGAACTAACCGGGAACGAATCTGAAACGACCATTTCGGGAGGTGAAGTCCTTTCTGATCCAATATCTTCCCGAATTTCTATTCCAATTACCCTCCAATCTCTTTGCCTGCCTCTAAGGAGACTTCACCTTACCCACGGGTCGCTTCGCCCAGATTTACTCAAGGGTGTATTGATTGTCCCTATAATTTTGAGCCTGTAAATCAACTATTCATAAAATGAAAAGAAATATTATCATGAAAAAATCATCCCTGTTTTCTCTAATCATTGGTTTTTTGCTTTTCTCAACAAGTTGCAACCAAGACGATGATGACAATCCAACTCCCTCACAAAATCCTCAGACAGGTCTATTGAACCGAACCATTACCCACGAAGGGAATATCAGAGAGTATGCCTTCACTTTCTAAAATAAATGTAGAAAGCCATAAAAATAAACGAACATGATAAAGTCTAGAATTAATTACCTAATAATCAGCCTAATGGCTTTTTCAACGAGCTGTTCAGACAGCGACAGTTCTCCCGAGCCAATAAGTGGTGAACTACCTTTTCAAGAACTCTACGACCAAGGGGTGGATAGGTATCTGGGTACTATTACCCCCATTTCATCAACGACAGTGGGGCCAGGTGTTATCGAGCACTCATTTAGTAATGAAGATGGGCCAGTCTGCTTTACAGGCAATCAATTTTCCATGTTTACCAGAGATGGAAGTAGCAACGACCTGCTGATTTTTCTGCAAGGCGGTGGTTTTTGCAGCCCCTTTGCTTGTGAAGCGGTTGAAGAGGGCATTCCTTTAATCCCTATGGGAATATTAAACCCCAACGACCCAAACAACCCTACCGCCAATTATGACATAGGCTATGTACCCTACTGCGATGGCTCGGGGATGATGGGCGATAACGAGGTAGATAGCGATGGAGATGGTGTAAATGACCGATTTTTTAGAGGTGTTCAAAATTTATCCGCTTCACTGGATGTGATTGCTCAAAGCTATCCTGCTCCGGATAAGATTGTGCTTGCCGGGAATAGTGCCGGTGGTTTTGCCGTACATGCGGCCTTGCCTCTGGTTCGAAAATTATATCCAGATGTTCGGATTGAAGTGATCAATGACTCTGGCGTGGGGATTCTTGACCCTGGAGGAATGCAAACACTTATCGATTATTGGAATGCTGGCGCATTTTTCCCATCGAGCTGCCCAGATTGTATCGGAACAGATGGAAACCTGACCGATTACCACCAATATCAACTGGCCCAAGATCCTAATACTCGGATGGCGTACATCAGCTCCAAGCAAGATGCCACCTTTACTGCCTTGATTCAAGGTGGGGGAGCAGCGTATGAAGCCCAACTGATCGAGGCGGCCGATGAACTCAAAGCTGCGTTCCCAGACCGTTTTAACAGCCTGATAGCGAATGGTGATGAGCACACCTTTCTCATTAGAGATTTTACCTATGCAGTAGGCGGAACAACAGTCAGAGATTGGCTTAGCAAAATGTTGAACGAAAGTGCAGACTGGAACTCAGTAATTGATTAACCTTTTAAAAGATGAGGATGAAATATAAAACAAATCTTATCATAGCCGCAACCTGCCTATTCTTTGGTTTGGCTTGCTCCAATGATGATGAAAGTGCACCTACACCCAGCCCAACCCCCACAGTATCAAGTGATTTGTTAGATACCACTTTCACGTACAATCATACAGTGCGAGAATATTTATTGTATATTCCAGAAAGCTATGACGGCACAGAAGCCGTACCGCTGGTTTTTAGTTTGCACGGAATTGCAGGAACAAAAGAAAGCCAGTATAACCTCAGTAGATTTCATTTAATAGCCGATACTGCCAATTTTATTTTGGTAACTCCCGAAGCCACCGCAGATCCAGTTACGGCTTGGAATAGCAGTAGCGACCCCAGCAGAGCCGATGATGTAGGTTTTCTGGATGCTTTGATAGATAGTTTAAGCAATCATTATAATATTGATAAAGATAGAATTTACATAGCGGGTTCTTCTAATGGAGGTTTTATGAGTTATGAATTGGCTTGTAAGTTGAGTCATAAAGTGGCAGCCCTGACTTCTGTAAAAGGAGCCATGCTTCCCCCACAAATAGATAACTGCAATCCTTCCAGAGCCGTTCCTATTTTGGAAATACATGGCACAGAGGATAGAAATGTTCCTTACGACTTGGCTATCAATGCCGTTAATTTTTGGATTGAGCATAATGGGACTTCTCGCACCCCCATCATTACTGATTTACCTGATACCAATCCTAACAATGACAATACGGCCCAACATTATCTATACGAGGCAGGCTCGAGTGGCATTGATGTAGCGCATATCAGAGTCAATGGAGGCGTACACGACTGGTTTGGAGAGCCGGGTACAGACTATGATATAGATGCTACCATAGAAGCGTGGAAGTTTTTCCTGAAATACGACCTCAATGGGAAAAGATAAGTAATAAAACACACCATACACATTATTTTCAAACCTTATTCAAGCGGATGAAAACATTATTGTATGGGCATTATTAGGATTTACTAAGTATGTATGTAGTAGATGGGATACCAAGCTGGCACGCGTTACAAACGCGCCCCCAAGTGGCACACGTTACAAACGCGCGCCAGTTTGACTATCGAGGAACCTACAGTGTATACACATTTTGTCACCCTGAAAGGGTCTTGTTTGAAGAACCGCCTGCTGGCTAAGCATAAGCACTTGGGGCTGCCAACAAGGGTGCGCGTTTGCCATGTATGCCAGTTTGGGAAAATGCGCTGAACTTCCGCTAACATATTTTACCTTTCCCAAAAATTTTCTAAATTCAAGGAAATTTTATCAACATAAGCATAATGGAAGAACGATCACTCGGATCGAGATCAGGAAAATCCAAAAACTCCCCCAAACGAGGCCACAATCACCTCCTGCTGATCGGCATTAATGAATACGCACATTTCCCATCTTTGCGCAATGCCGTGAAGGATATTATGGATTTTAAGAGAATTCTACTGGGGCAGTATCAATTTGAAGAGCAATATACCCGCGTACTCACTAACCAAGCGGCCACCCGAGAAGGGATTATCGATGTTTTGGAGCAGCTAGTACAGGATTCGCAGGAAGAAGATAATGTGCTGATTTACTTCTCTGGGCACGGAAACCTCAATCAGAAAAAAACCAAAGGATATTGGATTCCTGTGGATGCTCGTCCCAATAAGACGTCTAGTTATTTGTCCAATACCACCGTGCGCGATTATATCTCCGACCTAGAAGCCCATCACGTGCTTTTGATCTCGGATGCTTGTTTTGCCGGAGCTATGTTTGCTCCCGAGCATAAAAATATTAGCGAAGTGGCGGATAGAGTGGAAATTTATCCTTCTCGTTGGGGAGTTTGCTCTGGCAGACACGAGCAAGTCGTCAGTGATGGTAATCCCGGAGCTAACAGCCCTTTTGCCAGTGCGATTTTAGAGTTTTTGGTCAGAGAGAGAGAAGCCAAGTTCCCCGTCTCGGAGTTGGTACACTATGTGGTCAAAGCCACTGTTAATAACTATCCTCAGACTCCACAGGGACGCGCCCTTTATGGGGTAGGAGACAAAGGAGGCGAGTTTGTATTCTACAAAAAAGAACAGTCTGATTCAGAGACAAGCCCCAAACCTCAAAAACCTACCCCTAAACTTCAAAAACCTACCCCTAAACCCCCAATCACCACCAAACCCTCCTCTAACCCTATCTTAGACGAGATCGAAGCCAACATGGTACTCGTGCGAGGCGGTACTTTCCAGATGGGGAGTAATGATGGTTATGATAGAGAGAAGCCTGTCCACAAAGTGACCCTAGATGATTTCTATATCAGTAAATACCAAGTAACTCAGCGGCAGTGGCAAGCGGTGATGGGTAGCAACCCTAGCCACT
>CAZKBP010000071.1:0-2229 GCA_964551015.1 uncultured Cytophagaceae bacterium
CAGCCCGTACTGGTACTGGGGTGTATGCGAGTGAGGTTTTTTGAGGGGGAGGTGAATGAGACAGAGGAGAGGGATGGGGCGGGGGTTATTTTTTTGAAAAGAATATCAGTAATGCATGACCCTTAGATGTAAAGTGGTTTTGACTATTTCAGGCAATTTTCGCAAGAGTAAAAATCACTGTGGTATGTTTTGGTTGTCAAAGACGGCTTGGAGAAGGTTTTTGAATGCTGTCTCACCGTAGTTTATGATAGCTTGATTAATTGGGTTTTTTCATAATGCTTTTGCAAAAGGCGAACTCACGACGGCTTTGGCATTTCCTAAGTCGCGAGCATCAGAGCTTGCAAATGAGTCAAATGTTTGCCCTGATTTATCCTGAGACATTCCTATTAGGTCTTATTGTCTAAGGCACAAACTATACACATTGATCTTGAATTTTGCTTGTGGAAAGTATCTGAATTAGGCATACGTACATAAACCTTGCAATCCAGCAGTTTACAAGGTAAATAATATCTGAATAGGCTTGCATGATTTAGAAAATATTCTTAAATCGAGCACTACTCATCATCAAAATTCGACAACCAGCTAACAAACTACCTTAGGCATAGATGAAAATTGCCAGTTTTTATCTTAGATCAAATTTATAGATAATGCTCTACCCAAACAGAAAGAATACCTTAAGACTTTCGTATCTTGTGATGTTTTTATGTAGCTGTAGCTTATTTCTTGTAAAGGCTCAGGAGAATGTAAAAACGATATATTTGCCAGATTCTATCAAAATCCATTGTGTAGACGCCGAAGTGGAGAAAGCCTTAATTACTACCTCATATGGAGAGGTTCAGTTGTGGAATATTCTAAATCGGCAAGGCATCGCTTTTGGTGAGTTTACCAGACCAGTTCGTCTGGCTGCCTTCTCACCAGATGGAAGACAGATTTTGACCACAACGGGTAGCCGAGATGCCCAGCTATGGAATATAAATGGTCAATTAATCGCTGAACTTAAAGGCCACCAGTATGATATCACCTGCCTCGATTTCTCTCCGGATGGGAAATGGATTGCCACAGGCAGTCAAGATCAACAGATTATCGTTTGGAATAGCCAGGGGGAAAAAATTCGGGGCTGGGAAGCGTCACAGTCCCCGTTGTTAGCAGTAGCATTCTCTAAAACTGATTTATCAATAGCAAGTGGTGGAGTTGATAAAAAAGTAAAAATCTGGTCAATAGAAGGCGAAGAGCTGGGTTTTTTAGAAGAACAAGCTAGTCCCATCGTTGCTCTGGTATTTGTGAATCAAGGAAGTGAAGTCTTTATTGGTTTACAAGATAAAAAAGTAATTTACTGGAATAGGCAGAATTCCATAAGAACTATGAGTACTCGTGTAATTCCTAATGAGATCGTTTTTCTTGAAGATATAAATCGCTTAATAATTTTTGATCAGAGCGGAAGATTAGATTTGATAGATACCAGCGGGGAACAAATAAAGGACAGTTCGCTAACAGAGAGGGTGAAATACTTTAAACCTAATCTCCTGAGGATTATTCCTACCATTTCATTGGATAGAGTAAAAGAGCAATATGATAGCATTGCTCCCTTCCAAGAGGATTTGGCTGTGGTGAAAAAACAAGGTAGATACGGTTTTATCAATCCGCAGGGCCGTGAGGTAATACCCATCAAATTTCAGGAAGCCAAAAGTTTTTCAGAGGGTTTGGCTGTGGTGTGCTCGGAGGGTAAGTATGGATACATCAATAGAAAAGGGAAATTGGTCATCCCTAATCAATATATTGCTGCTGAGAGCTTCAAATACGGGTTAGCCAGAGTGTGCCAAAAAGCTATTTATCGCCCAAAAGGGAGTTATATTGACTACATATGTCATTTTATTGATAAGCAAAACCACGCCCCAGGAGAGTATCAGTATGTAGAACCTGTGAGTGAAAGTAAAGTTATCGCTCAAAATCTCAGTACACGCAAATACGGACTTGTGAATAGAGTGGCAGATACTACAGTTATTTCTTTCGGATACGACGAAATGGAATATTTCCATGGAGACGTGATGATTGTTGGTAAAGGGTATAATCCCAAATACGGCCTCATTAATACATCAGGTCAGGTAGTAGTACCTCCTGAATACGAGGAGTTAGATTCATTCACAGAGGGATTAGCTCGGGTGAGACAAGAAGGTAAATACGGCCTCATTAATACATCAGGTCAGGTAGTAGTACCTCCTGAATACGAGG
>CAZKBP010000071.1:2329-2536 GCA_964551015.1 uncultured Cytophagaceae bacterium
AGTTAAATTCATTCACGGAGGGATTGGCTCGGGTGAGACAAGAAGGTAAATACAGCCTTATCAATGCATCAGGTCAGGAAGTAGTACCCCCGAAATACGAGAAGTTAGACTCATTTACAGAGGGATTGGCTCTGGTGAAGGTAAATGGCAATTATGGTTTTATTGACCAGTCTGGACAGGCCATTATTGCTCCACAATATGATGATG
>CAZKBP010000071.1:2636-11812 GCA_964551015.1 uncultured Cytophagaceae bacterium
TATGGTTTTATTGACCAGTCTGGACAGGCCATTATTGCTCCACAATATGATGATGCCTCGTCTTTTTCAGAGGGATTGGCTCGGGTGAAGGTAAATGGCAAGTATGGTTTTATTGACCAGTCTGGACAGATTGTCGTTGCTGTTGAAAAAAAATTTTCAAGTAGCATTCGTTATTTTGACCTGTTGAAAAAGGAGATTTCACCCATACCCATCAAAAGACAAAAATTACATATTTTAAATAATGAAGGGATAGATTTAAGCCAGTATAAAAATCTCAACTATTTTACAAATCATCTGTCAGTCTTTGCGAATGGTGATAATCATGGAGTTATTTCTAGTGAAGGGGAACTAATCAATTGGACACTTGCTGAATACCCCACAGTTGAGTACGATCAGGAATATCTGGAAGTAAGTGCTTTTATAAAAACTAAAGTACTACTGAGTAAAAAAATTACTCGAGCCTATAAAAGTGGCCTTGTACACGAATCTAGAGGAGCAATTACACAACCTATATTTGAGAAAATCAGGAATATAGACCACCAGATGGGACGAGCGGAGGTAGAAAAGAACGAGAAATTTGCCTTCGTCTCGTTAAAAGATGGCCAAATGCTTACAGATTATTATGATCGAATATACGAAGCAAGGCAGGATAGTAGTTTCAAGGTACGTGATAACAGGCGATATGGACTCGTTAACCTCAACTGTGGATTGAGCATTCCTACTCAATATGACCGAATTTATGATGCGGATCGACATGGTATATCAAAGACCAGGCAAGGTAGTAATTATGGCTTCATTCATTACAGGAAGGGCAAACTTCTCCCAGCTAAATATGAAAAAATAAATGATTTCCAGTGTGGATTGGCAGTCGTGGTTGATCGCAATCGGTACGGGTTGATAGATACAAACGGGGTTTTTAAAATTCCTTTGAGTAGTCGCTATCAGAGAATGTACAGTTGCTCAGAAGAACGGATCAGAGTGCGCGAAAATGGAAAATGGGGTTATTTAGACACGAACGGCAACGAGATCATCGCACCACAGTATGAGGATGCCTCTGACTTCTTAGACGGTCTAGCCAAGGTGAAATTGAACAAGAAGTACGGATTTGTCAATATGACAGGGGAGTTCATGATTGATGCAAAATACGATTACATCGGAGATTTTTCAAAAAAAGGAACAGCCAAGGTGTCTACTGGTGGTAAGTATGGGCTTATCGATCAAGTAGGGACAGCGGTATTGAAACCTAAATATGATGAAATATTAGAGTTCGAGGAGGGTATAGCGCGTATCAAAATCGCCAAGAAATATGGCCTTATTAATGATCTTGGACAAATTATCGTTCCGCATTTCTTTGACCTAATAAGTTCTCTCAAAGATGGTAAATTCAAAGTTGAAATAAATAATATCTACTTTATCATCAATCGTGAAGGCAAATGTATTGCTAACTGCCCCGATGAAGACATTCTCAATGAATACGGTATTGCCAAAGCAAGCGATGATCCTCAAAAATAACTAAAAAACCCACAATGCTACACAAAGCTTTCTCCCTGCTATATTTTATTTTACTGATAACTACCTCCCTGTTCGCTCAGGATAACAGTGGAAAATTATTGCTAGAAAATCTGGTGAGAACCCAGCTCATTAGCGTTAAGCCTAATCCCTTTGAGATTAAAGATGGTAAAGCACAGTTTACTATCTCCTGTGAGCTAAGTGCCAGATATCTAGGCCGAGAGGCAAGCAAATACGAATACCAGCTGGATTTTTATTTTATCTCTCGATCAAGGGAAAAATTTGAAGTAGGTAGTCTCGTATTTCCCTTGTACGATTACAGGGGGGCAAATATAAACTTGAAATCAGGCAAAAATTTCGTGATAGATCAAAAGGGGCTTGGTAATGGCGTCATACACTTCCGTGCCTCACTTAATCGCGCTCGGGGACAGGATAAAACAACTGATGCCTATACCCATTTGATGTTGTTAAAGGACTTGGAGGGAGTGGCACTACAGGGATTTGTAGTAGATTCAATTCCAATACCTGAGGAGCCGCAACAGATCTTTCATTGTAGAAATACACAAAATACACTGGCACTCTACTCTGACGCGCATGAGGGTCTAATACTTTATGACATAGAGCATCGTAGGAAAAAGCCCCTTTCTGACTTCCAGGGCACTATCCAGCAAGCTACGTTTTCCCCTGATGGTAAGCTCCTTCTGCTCGCACTAGGCAAACCCGAGGCTCAATTGTGGGACTTGAACGGGCGGATTACTGCTCGTTTCAGATCAGACGAAAACGATATTCTTTGTGTTGCTTTTGCTCCGGGCGGAGAAGTGATCGCCACGGGCGGGCAAAACCAGCAGGTGATTCTTTGGAAACCGAACGAAGAACGTTTGCGCGTTTGGGAAGCGTCCTCCTTGCCTATCTTGACGGTATCTTTCTCGCCCAATGGAGAGCAAATCATTAGTGGGGGCGTAGATGGGATTGTCAGAATATGGGATCGTGATGGCACGCTCATTCGCGCTCTGGAGGAGCAAAACGCAGCCGTGACCGCAGCCTCTATCCTGAGCACTGGCTCCGAAAAACAATTTATGATTGCAGGAAAAGGCTATCTGAAGGTTTACTCCGAGGAGGGTACGCTCATCCATAGCTTTTCTATTCCCAATCAAATCACAGCATGCAAGGTTGGACGAACCGCCGACGAAACTAACTATTACCTGACTGACCGTTACGGAGAGGGACTAGTGCTAAATCCGCAAGGCCAAGAGCTAGGTAAAATCTCTTTGATCCGGACAATATTCAGATAGACCTGAAAACTCATCTGGGGAGCGGTGGGCTTAGCCGAGCGCGATTGGTTTTAGCACGAAGTACATATCTACTTCCCCCATATTTTTGATGGGGAGCTTGCCCCGGTGTTCGCACTCGAAATGGTCTTTGATGTATTCGTAGGTAGCCCCCGAAATGTTTACCTTGCCCGGCTCTCCGTTAGACTCCATCCGGCTGGCGGCGTTGACGGAGCTTCCCCAAATATCATAAGCAAACTTACTGTTGCCGATCACGCCCGCGACCACTTTGCCCGTGTGGATACCAATACGGCACTCGAAAAAAGGCTTCTCTTGAGCAGTTTGCTCCTCTTTATAGCTATCCATGTAATCTTGAATCTCCATAGCGGCTTTGACCGCATCAAGGGGATTGGTATCATTGGCGATGGGCAAGCCTCCGGCGCACATATAAGCGTCACCGATGGTTTTGATTTTTTCTAGGCCGTGTTTTCGGGTGATTTGCTCCATTTTGAGGAAAACCTGATTGAGATGTTCTACAATCTCGATGGGACTCATGCTTTGGGTGATATTGGAAAAGCCCTTGAAGTCAGTGAAAAGTACCGAAACTTTCTCGTAGGGCTGGGGCGTTACCTGCCCGGTCGACCTAAGTTCGTCGGCGATGTTTTCGGGAAGAATATTAAGAAGTAACTCTTCGGTTTTCTTTTGGGCTTGGGTAAGCGCCAAGGCCGAGGTTACTCTGGCTTGTAGCTCCAGGGCAGAAATAGGTTTCTTGATATAATCTAGGGCTCCGGCATCAAAGGCCTCCTTGAGCTTGGTGTCTTCACTCTCTCCCGTCTGCATGATGACAGGTATATCCTCAGTTTGCTCATTGCTTTTGAGGGCCACGAGTGTTTGCATACCGTCCATAATGGGCATGATCCAGTCCAGTAGAACTAAATCTGGCATTTCTTTCTCCACGATCTTGAGAGCAGCGGCCCCGTTAAAAGCCTGCATGAGCTGGTAGGCTGGGTTACTGGCTTTGAGAAGATCAAAGATGATCTTGAGGTTATCGCGGTCGTCATCAACCACTAGGATTTTTTGAGCCATAGGGAAAAGGATTTACTAGGAAGTGAGTATAAATGAGCAATAATTATTAGCAAAATTTATGTTCGCGTATTGGACTTTATTTTGAAGGCATTAAAATATTTAATTTATTGCGATAATTCAATTAAACAACCACAATTGAAATGAGATATTTGTTGAGCCTGTGTTTCTTATCCTACCTTTCGGTATCTCAAGCTCAGGTTAATACCTTAGCAATTACTATTCCTGAAAAAGCCAAAATCCACGCGATTGACGATAGTGCTAGCAAGGCTCTTATCGCTACCCCTGCTGGCGAAGTACAACTCTTTGATTTGAAAGAAAATACGGGGACGCCCTTTGGTAATTTCTCTCAGGCCATCCGCTTGGCGGCCTTCTCACCCGATGGCCAGCAAATCCTCACCAATACTGGCGGTAAGGAAGCTCAGCTTTGGAGCCTGGCGGGAGAGCGGGTAGCTACGCTGCAAGGCCATCTTTATGACATTACCTGCTTGGCCTTTTCACCCGGTGGGCAGTTAATAGCCACGGGAAGCCAAGATCAGCAGGTGATTCTCTGGAATGCACGAGGACAAAAAGTAAGAGGCTGGGAGGCCTCAGACTTTCCGATCTTGGCGTTGGCCTTTTCACCCGATGGCCAGCTTTTGGTAAGTGGTGGAGCCGATCAAAGAGCTAAGGTCTGGAACCTGCAAGGGGAATTACGGGGCGAACTGATCCAGCATCAGGGCAGTATTAATTGCCTAGCCTTTGCTCCGGATGGTGCGCAGATTGCCAGTGGTGGAGCCGACCAAGCAGTGAAGCTCTGGGGCTTGTCAGGAGAGGAAGCGCGTAGCATTCCCACTGGCTTCGTGGTGGCCAAGATTGCCTACCTGGCCGAAGGAGCTGAGTTGCTGGCGCAGGCGCGTAATGGCCAAGCCACCCGCTTTGATGCCCGAGGCGAGGTACTGGAGCAGTACTCAGCGGGAAGCCGACTTTACGTGCTTCCTGAGAGACTACTGGACTTGGATAAGGCTCCCGAGTTGCTACTTTCTGAGGCTGACCTTCCCGAGATGGTTTTGGTGCAGGGTGGCCGCTTTCAGATGGGGAGTGAAGACGGAGGCAAGGACGAAAAGCCCGTGCATACCGTGGAGCTGGATGACTTCTATGTCAGTAAGTACGAAGTAACCCAAAAGCAATGGAGAGAGGTCATGGGTGAAAACCCGAGTGAATTTAAAAATTGTGATGACTGCCCCGTGGAGCAGGTCTCTTGGGAGGATGTGCAGGAATTCCTAAAAAAGCTCAATGCCCAAACGGGGCAAAACTACCGCCTCCCCACCGAGGCGGAGTGGGAATACGCCGCCCGGGGCGGGCAAAAGAGCCAAGGCTACGAGTACGCGGGGAGCAATGACTTGGATAAAGTGGCTTGGTACGATGGAAATTCAGGTTACAAAACCCACCCCGTGGGGCAGAAGCAGCCTAATGAGCTGGGCCTCTACGATATGAGCGGCAATGTGTGGGAGTGGTGCCAAGATGCCTATGACGCAGATTTTTACGGGACATCGGCTGCTCGGCAGCGGAACCCAATTAATAATGGTAACTTGGATTCGAATCGCTGTGTGCGTGGGGGCAGTTGGTACCTCAACAACGACTGCCGCTCCTCGTACCGCGGCTACTACAACCCGAGGTACGACTTCGATAACCTCGGTTTTCGTTTATTCAGGACTCCTTAGCCCTGTTTTCCTTTAACCCTTTACCACAGGCCGTGCAGCGGCCTCGAAATTTTTTTGAGATTTCAAGGCTTCAAGCCAATCACGAGTATATCATCGGTCTGGGAGCGATCGCCTTTCCAGTCCAGAATGGCTTTTTCCAGAGCTTGTTGCTGCGCTAAAATAGGAAGTTGATAATTGGCCTGGAGCAACTGCTTGAAATTTTTCTTCATAAACTTGGTGTCGCTTGGTCCGCCAAACTGATCGGGAAAGCCATCCGAAAAGAGATACACCGCTTCTAGTGCTTCTAGGGAGAGGCTATGGGTGGCAAATTCCTTGGCTTGTTTCATACGTGAGCCCCCGATGGCGTGGGGAGAAGCCTTGATCTGCTTGAGTTCGCCCTGCTCGATGTAGAGTAGCGGGTTTTTGGCGCCAGCGTATTTCAGGATCTGCTGTTCTTGATCCAGACTAATCAAGGCCATGTCCATCCCGTCTTGGTTGGTGCCTTCGCCTCTTTGCTCCAGGGTATCTCTGATTCTTTGATCCAATAATTTTAGGATTTCACCTGGTTCTGTAACGCGGTATTCATTGACAATGGTATCCAGAAAAGCTCTGCCGAGCATGGTCATAAACGCCCCCGGTACGCCGTGGCCAGTGCAGTCAATCGCGGCGAGGAGGGTAAGCGCACGGCTGGCCTCAGGAGGAGCATTTTCTTCCCTTATCGTGCTGGAGCTTCGGGATATGGCTTTGGCTGCCCAGAAAAAATCACCGCTTACAATATCTCGGGGTAGAAACAAGACAAAAGCATCTAGCGCATCGAGGATGCTTTTGGATTTTTGCATACTGGCCTTTTGGATGCGTTCGGCGTATTGGATACTGGCGGTAATGGCCTCGTTTTTCTGGCTGATCTCTTGGTGGCTTTGCTTCAGAGCGCGGTGGGCTTGGTTGAGCGTCATGGCCGAGCGAACGCGGGCATTGAGCTCGAGGGCGCGGATGGGTTTTTTGATATAATCCAGTACCCCCTCCTCGAAGGCTTCTTTGAGTTTGATGTCTTCGCTCTCTCCGGTTTGCATGATAACGGGAATATCTCGGGTAGCTGGATTGGATTTCAAGTTTTTGAGTGCTTCCATCCCGTCCATCACGGGCATTACCCAGTCCAGCAGGATTAGATCGGGGCTTTCCTTTTCTACTACTTTTAGGGCGATGGCGCCGTTGGAAGCCTGAAAGAGTTGGTAATCGGGGTTGCTTTGTTTGAGAAAATCCATGATGATTTTGAGGTTGTCCCGATCATCATCGACTACCAGTATTTTGTATGTATGCCCTGTCATGATTTTACCCTTTGGATAAGTTGATGGAAAGCCTCTTCGTCGTAGTGCTCAATGGCCCGGTCTACCAGTTTTTTCCAAATAATAATTTGCGTATCGGTGCTATTGATGGAGCCTATTACTTCGGAAATTTTGAAATCGTGTAGCTCGTAGGTTTGTATCTGCTCCGCGAATGGCAACAAAAAGGCTTTATCTTGCTCGGATAGTTTTAGATCATCCAGCGTGAATTCTGCTGTTGGTAGAGCCGTGGCGGGTTGAACTTCGGCAACGGGCAGGGTAAAAGAGAAAGTGGTTCCTTGCCCTTCTTGGGAGGCGATTTCTAATCGAGATTCGTGTGCCTCGATGATGGTCTTGCAAAAGGTAAGGCCGATCCCCACGGCTTTGGCATTGCCCAGGTTACGCGCATCCGAGATCACGAAAGGCTCAAAGATTGTTTCTAGCTTGTCCTGAGCAATGCCCTGACCGGTATCTTCTATCAAGAATTTGACTGCTTCCGGTTTGTTGTCGGTAGAGGTCAGGATCTCCGAACGAAAGGTAATCTGCCCCTCGGGCGGGGTATATTTGATGGCATTGGTGAGGAAATTCTCGATTACACGCTCGATAGAATCACGATCAAAAGTAGCCATAAGGTGGGGATCAACTTGATTTTGGATCTGAGGGATTTCCTCATCGTAGAGCATATCTTTTATCTCCCGGATGGCTTCCTCGGTGACCTGATGGAGTGATTTAGTTTCTGGACTGAGCTTAAGGCGGTCGGCGCGGTAAACGTTCATGATGTCTTCAATCATATTGAACATGCGCTTGCTCTTGCTGTGTATCCGTTGCAGTAGTAAATCTTTATTCTGGTCGGGGTAAGTGGGGTCGCTGAAATTTTTGATCGGGTTAAGGGGATTGCGTAAATCGTGGTTTACAGCCGAAATCAGCAAATCTTTGGTGCGTTGCAGTTCTTCTAGGTTTTCTTTTTGTTTCTGGGTTTCATCGAGTAGTGCCCCCAATTGGTCGCGTTGGGAGGTAATCTCTTCAGATTGCTGCTGAATTTCTTCTACTTTGGCCTGTAGATCAATTTCAGTTTTTTGTAGACTTTCGTTCAACTGATCTACCCTTTCTTTTTCTTTCCGACGAATGCGCGCAACAATGAAGTAAAAGAGTGCGACGAGAGACAAGAGAACAATGATTCCTAACAAAACTTTGAGGATTACATCACTGAAGAGGTTGTATTTCCCTCTGAGGCGATCTATATCAATTTGCAATTGCTGAAGAAGTGATAGGCTTTTCTCCAAACGCTCAGAAAGTGTCCCTAGTTGTTTTTTCAGCTCATCTTTTTCGGCAGCAGTTAGCTCGTTAGAATTGAGTGCGGTCTTAATCTCATTGATCTCCCGTTGAATTTCAGTAGTTTCCTCGAGCTGCTTTTCTACTCGAGCGCTCAGGGTGTCAATCTTTTTCTTGGTTTGATTATAAGAGGTTTCAGCCTCGATTTTCGTTTGATTACGCTCATTGATTAATTCTAGCGTGTTTTCTTCTCCTCCTCCGGTGACTCCATCTTCCTGACCTGTGTTTTCAGTATTAGTAGTGTCTTCTTCCTCAACTGTCTTCGGCTCCACCTTCAAAGACTCTAGATTAAGCCTCAAAGTATCCAGCTTCGGCAGGGGGAGGCTCGGAGTCTCCAACGCTACCCTCAAAGACTCCAACATCTCTACAAATTCTTCTGGCTCCGGTGGGGGGAGAGCCTTCAAAGAGAGGAGTACCGGAATAGCTGCTCCCTCTTTGTATTCTCTACCAACAATTGCAAACTTCCGGATTGGATTGATCGAGAAATCTGAAATTTCCACGGGCGTACTCTGGGCAACCGTAAAGCGAAACTCCCCGTTTTGGTCGATAGCACTGGTTTTTAAGCCCTCTAAGGTATTAAAGCTCACCATTGCACTGGAGACTTCCTCACTGTAATTGATCACCTTACCTCGGATGACTTTGTTTTGTGCCCAAGAAATGGAAAAACAAATACTATATGAAATTAGTATGAAAAAAGCTCTTTTCATTGAATATCAGTAGTTTTCTTAAATAAAGTAATTTTTTTTGAATTAAGGTAGATATTTCAAAATTGAGGCTACAAATTGTTACGAAAATCTATTGGTAGGTCTTTTATCGTGAAATAATACTCAAAATCCTCTTGATGCCATAGTAAGTGGAGTTGCCGATTTGGAACTTGGCGGTGATTTCTTGGCGGACTTCGGCATCGCTTCGTTGCTCGGCCTGGCGTTGTAAGATCAACTTTACGGCCGCTTCGTACTTGCGGAGGTAGGCGGCACTCCGCA
>CAZKBP010000072.1:0-11516 GCA_964551015.1 uncultured Cytophagaceae bacterium
TACCCCCTCCAGAACCTCCCTAACCCCCTCTGATAACCACCTTTACCCCTTAATGAACCGCCTTTACCCCTCTCGGAACCCCCTTTAGGCCTTAATGAACCGCCTTTACCCCTCTCAAAACCGCCTTTACCCCTCCGAAAACCACCTTTAGACCCTTCCAAACCGCATTGAGGGGCTTGACTAACCGCTTTGAGGCTACAAATAAGTGCCTTGAGGTACCCTTGCCGTTGCTTGCCCCCCCATAAGCAACTATCTTTGCCATAGACAGACCTCAAATTACAATAGAACTCAGTCAGGATTTGAAGAACACCAAGTTTTTAGATAAGCTAGACCCGGAGGTAAAGGCGAGGTATCAAGGAAAGTTTAGAAACCATTAAAGAATTTGAAAAGGAACAGGAGCTTTGGCTTTTGTTTGATGCCACGAAGCCTAAGGATGCAGATGATCGTAGTATTAAGATAAACCCTACAAAAACGAAAAAAATGGAAATTAGCAACGCGCAGCTGTTCAAGTTAATGAATGAAGCCTACAACGACGAGGACTTTCAGGTTTTCTGTATGATGTATTTCGAGCCAGTCTACAATAATTTTGCGGGTGGGCAAAGCAAGAATGCCAAAATCATGAAGCTCATCGAGCATTGCAAACAGCACCTGAAAATGGACACGCTCTTGGAAAGAATTCAAGAAGAAAGACCTGAACAATACCAAAAACACCTCGGCGATGCCTCCAGCAAAGAAGCCGCTGGTGAGCAAAGCACGACCTCTTCGGTAGATACCGACCAAGCCGTGAGCGTGAATGCCCGCTTTGAAGAATTACTCAAAGATCAGGACCTGCGAGGTGCCTTGGTACTGCTCGAGGAACACGCCGAAGCCAAGCAAGATCAAGACCTCAAAAACACGGTCTTGTTGCAAAGAGGCCGGCTAAGTGCCATCGAGCGTGATTTCAAGCAAGGACTGGTCGATTACAATAACTACAAGATGGAGCTGGTTCGCATCTCGCAGGGGATACAAGGGCTCCTCTCCTGATGCGGCGTGGTTATAATTCTCTAGTTCAGGATTCATTTATCCTAGAATGATGCCCCGCCAAGAATCGAACTTGGATCTTCACTTTCAAAGAGTGATGTCTTTAAACCATTAGACCACGAGGCAATCAAAGTGCCGATGAAGGGATTCGAACCCCCAACCCTGCCTGCAGGGCAACAGGGCTTAAACCTGTCGCGTATACCCATTCCGCCACATCGGCTACTGCTTGCTATCTAAAAAGAGTACCCCAACCAGGACTCGAACCTGGAATTCCCGAAGGAGCCTGATTCTAAATCAGGTATGTCTACCCATTCCACCATTGGGGCAAATCCGCTTTTATTTTTGAGCAATTGCTTTCAATTCTCCCATTTCACAAATTGTATTATTTTAAGAAAGACTCATTTTTTGACATAGTTCTTCTGTGAAAATTTCCTTGGAAATTTTTTGCATGATTGCTCTTCTCAAAAACAGCCAGAGAGGCGCAAGTGGGATTCGAACCCACGAATTCAGGTTTTGCAGACCTGCGCTTTAAACCACTTAGCTATTGCGCCTTGAGCACAAAAAAGCCCCTAAAATTATGATTTAGGGGCTTTTTGTAAAATATATAATTTACAACTAGGTACACGACCAGCCCCTCCTGCCTTGTAAACAGAGGCAGAGCAGAAGTTGCTGAGTTTGTAAAGTTGTAATGATTGCTTTCATAATTCAAAGATAGATAGAGGATTTCTTAAATCCAAGTGTTTGCTTTATTTTTTGTACTTTTTATAGTTTACGGAGTGGAGTTTAGAAAGTTTCTTCTTGGTTAAATTTTTTATTCATTTCCTCACCAATGAGAATCAAGATCAATTGCTTGAGGGCAAAGTAGAAGTCTTCGTGTTTTTTGATGAGGGTTCCATCAATTTGAGAGGTACTCCAGATGCCACTGACTTCCCAAACTTCATAGAGTCTTTTTCCTTCGTGGGTAATAAAAAAAATCTTGCCGTCATTGCCCTTGGTTTCTATGTCGTAGGTTTGTAGATTGACAAAGTCTAGCATTTCTCGGGCGAGTGTTAGATGATCCTGTTCCATGATAAAAGGGGGTTAATCATTTATCAGCAAGATATAAATTTTGGAGCTATTTTCAGCAAGTTGGGGTTATGAATCTATTTCCCCGCTCCAAAAATTAGACCCATCTTCACTCGGGCTTGTATTTTTTACTAAATTCAGCGTCAATTCGATCTAGGTTTTTGATGGAGGAAGAGCTAATATGCTCGAACTCTTTATCGCAGGGCAAAAAAATAATTTTGACCTCCGGCTTCATCTCTTCCATAAAACGAAGCTGATTGACTTCATAATCCAAATCATCGCCATTGCGGAGGCCACGAATGAGGGTAATTTCGGCCTCTCCTTCCTTGGAGCTCAGATACTTGGTCAAGAAGCCACTGAAGTTTTCTACCTGACGGTAGCGCAGGGTTTTCAGTTGTAGTACATCTTCGTTGATATCTTGCTTATCGGGGTTGATGCCTCTGGCTACGATTACCTTATCAAAAATACGCTCAGCTTTCTCCAAAATGTTCAAATGTCCATTATGAAAAGGGTTAAAAGACCCTGGATAAATGCCAATCTTAGGGCGGTGCTGTTCTAAATACTCGATCAGATAACCTAGATTGGTGGCGTTTTCGGCGTACTGCTTTTGCCATTTGGCTAAATAATCCAAGCGTGTTTTTTTGTAGATGCTGTAATCTACGAATTGATATTCTTTAAAAATAGCTTTTTCCCAAGCCAGTAATTCACTAAAACTTGCTTTGCGCACGATTTGCATATCCAAATCTGAAAAAAGAGCCGAAAGCTCGCTAGAGGGTTGGTGTGTTTGGGTATCCAGAATAATCTCTTTAACCGCTTGCGTGTTGGGGTGAGAATCAGCGTGTTCTAGGAAAAGCTCAGCAGATTTTTCTTCGTTATTGGTGGCACGAGGGTCGTAGATTGCGTCGTGGTAAAAAGCAGCCATCAGCAGAATCTTCCGATGTTCTTGATTGATTTCACCGGCTTGGTGTAAATGCTCAATCTGCGCGAGGAGGTGCGCTAGATGCCCTTCTCCGTGGTAATGACGATGGGGTTCTTGCCAATGTCTTGCTAGCTTTGGCCAAGCTTCTATCCCGTATTCTTGGAAAACGTCTTGGTACTGACTGTATAAACTCATGATGAATCACCCTGCAGGTTCAAAAAGATTGAGAGGCAGAAAGCAATTCCGCCTGATTTCTGGAAAATATTTAAGCTTTCCTAAATTAATTACTATTCAACAAATAACAAAAATCTTTGCCCGAGAGATTGGAGATTCGATAATGGAGAGATGAAATCAGGAAAATTTACTCCTAAAATCTTATCCGAATCACACTTACATCATCGGCAGGCAGGAGGCCGTATTTTGTCTCTAAAATATTACATTTCTTGCCAAGCATATTCGCATTTTGCTCGAACTCACGATCTAGCAAAAGATAATCCAGCACCTTAAACCCTTCGGGCAGCCTAGGACGCAGCCCTTGGAAAGTATCCACTCCGTCTGTGGATAAAGCGATTTCTTCGGGGCGATCTACGAAAAAAATATGCTGCTGGTGGGCATACCATTCCTCAAAATCTTCTCCTAGATGGTAGGCCAGATAATCGGGGCGATTATCTTGATCTATCTCGTGGATTTCTCCGTTTATCATCACGAAGCCATCTCCAATGGAAATAACAAAGGCCTCTTGCGTATCATCATTGTAGAGCATCATGATGAGGGTAGAAAGTAATTCCAAGGTATCTAGCATCAAATGGTTTCGGGCTTCTTTCAACTCTTTGAAGAGACTTTGCAAAATTAGCTTGGCCAAATCTCGGGTGCCTTTTTCTAATGGGCGCGTATCATCATAAACCAGAATATGGCTGATCTTGAGCAATATTTTTCCAATTAAGGCCGAAGAGAAGTGTGCATCTCTGCCCGAAGAACAGCCATCCATCACGGCGGCTAGGTAATATTTTTGATTGATCTCTTGGCTGATAAAAAAATCTTCACAAAACACGGGGTGCAACTCTCCTTTACGAATAACAGTATAAATTTTCATATTTTTTTGGTTTTTCTAAATTTAAGAAAAGATGGACGAGAAAAAAATTACTAACATCAGTAAAAAGCTCAGTTTGGTACTAAGACATCAGCCTCAGGTCATTCATATTAGCCTGGATGAGCAGGGCTGGGTAGCGGTAGATACACTTTTGGAGGCTTTTTCGGAGCATTTTTTCCCCATAAGCCAAGCCGAGTTAGAAGAAGTAGTAGCAAAGAATAATAAAAAACGCTTTGCTTTCAGTGAAGATGGCTCTCGGATTAGAGCCAGTCAGGGACATTCGGTTAAGATTAGCTTGGGCTACACCGCCCAAGAACCGCCCGAAATGCTTTATCACGGCACAGCAACACGTTTTATCAACTCCATCCGCAAGCAGGGTTTGACCAAGCAAAACCGCCACCACGTACACCTTTCAGCCGATGAAGCTACCGCTCAGCAGGTCGGCAGTCGCCACGGGGTTCCGGTCATTTTGCAGGTAAGGGCGCAGGAAATGCATCAGGCTGGTCTGGCGTTTTTTATCTCTGAGAATGGGGTCTGGCTCACCGAGCAAGTTCCTGTGAAGTATTTGGTTTTCCCAAGTTAGCCCAGTAACTAGGAAGCTGGGGCTGGCCTGATTCATTTATAAATCAAAAAAAAACGCTAACTTCACCCCTCAAATGCTCCACTAACATACACGGAGAGTGTATTTTCCAAAAGAATCAAAATATCTTCATGGAATTATTTTTAGAATTAATCAAAATCCTTTTACCTGCCGCCTTAGTCCTCTACGCGATGTTCTTGGTGGTTCGCTCCTTTGTGAGCAAAGAAATCCAACAAACACAGGCCATCCAAGAGGCACAATTGAAGCAAAAACAAATAGAGCTTGACCTCAAACAAAAGGAGGTAGAACTCAAGAATAAGGAGCAAACCCTACCCATTCGTTTGCAAGCTTACGAAAGAATGTGTTTGTTTTTGGAGCGTATTTCACCCGCTCAACTCATTCCCCGGATGAATAATCAGGAATTTAGCGTGGGGCTTTTTCAGCAGATTTTGATCCAAGAAATTCGCAATGAATTTGCCCACAACCTTTCTCAGCAAATGTATTTGAGTGATGAAGCCTGGCTTTTGATCAAAAGAGCCATGGAAGAAACCATCTTGCTCATTAATAACTCTACCATGGAGCTAAACGAAGATGCGCCTGGCATCGAGCTGGCCAAGCAAATTTTGGGGAACGTTCGGGAACACGGCATCAATCCGAGTGGCGACGCGCTACAATACCTGAAAGAAGAAATGCGACAGTTTTTTTAATCAAGTGGCGAGTTTTGTCAAGAAAACCTTCCAGATCTCAAAGACCTGGAAGGCTTTTGGTTAGTCTTTGATGAAAGGATAATCTTGTTGTACGTACACATCTTTGAAAGCCTCTTCGGCATCGGGGAAGGCCGATTCTTCGGCAAACTGCACGGCCTCTTCCACTTCTTTCTTGAGGCGGTCGTCTATCTCTTTGAGTTCTTCTTCGGTCGCAAATTTGTTTTCTAAGATCGTGCTCTTGACCTGCTCGATAGAGTCTAAGGACTTGTAGTGTTCTAGCTCTTCTTTGGTACGATATTTCGCAGGGTCAGACATAGAGTGGCCTTTGTAACGATAAGTACGAAACTCGAGCAAGGTAGGGCCTTCTCCTTTGCGGGCACGCTCTGCGGCCGCTTCTACAGCATTGTGCACATTTTCCACTTCCATTGCTTCCACGGGTTCAGAAGGCATGTCGTAGGCTTCTCCCAGCGTGTAGAGGTCGGTCACATTAGAAGTTCTTTTCACAGAAGTTCCCATTGCGTAACCATTATTCTCAATCACGAAAATCACAGGAAGCTTCCAGGTCATAGCCATATTCAGGGCTTCGTGAAAGGCTCCTTGCCTTACCGCGCCATCCCCCATAAAACAAATACAAACATTGTCCGTCTTTTTGTATTTTTCAGCAAAGGCAATCCCAGCACCCAAGGGAATTTGGCCGCCCACGATGCCGTGCCCGCCCATGAAATTTCTTTCTTTATCAAACAAGTGCATAGAGCCTCCTTTTCCTTTCGAGACTCCCGTAAATTTGGCGAAGAGTTCGGCCATGATGTTTTTGGCTGGGGTTCCCAAGGCCAAGGGTTGGCCGTGATCTCGGTAAGCCGTGATCCATTTATCATCTTTTTTGAGCGCAGTTACGGCTCCCGAAGCACTGGCTTCTTGGCCAATGTAGAGGTGGCAAAAACCTTTGATTTTCTGGCGTCCGTAGAGTTGCCCGGCTTTCTCCTCGAAACGTCTTTGCAGGAGCATGTTCTCATACCAGAACATGTAAGTTTCTTTGGAGAATTGTGCTTTGGATTTCTTCGTATTTTTGGCGTTGGATTTAGACTTTGCTTTGGTTTTCGTGCTATCCATGTGTTTATATTGTTGTTGTTTTTTTTCAGAAAAATAAAAAATGTGCTTCTGCGAAAATAAGAAAAAAATAGAAGCTGTGGTTTTTTGAGGATAATATATCCTCCTGTTTAAATTAAAATTTTTCTCTGTCAATCACAAAAAAAGCGGGAAGATTTGTTTTTTCTTCCAATTTTTTATCTGGGTCAAATCCTTTAATTTTGTTCTTCTATTTCGGATCACAAGTTTGCTTGATAGCAATCCTATAAATCTAAGCTAAGCCCTAAACCACCATCGTGTATTTACAAAAGCTCGCTTTACTCAACTTTAAGAATTACGAGACGCTCTCACTAGATTTTTGCCCTACCATCAATTGCTTGGTGGGAGATAATGGCAGTGGCAAAACCAATCTGTTGGACGCGATTCATTACTTATCTATGAGTAAAAGCGCTTTTAATGCCGTAGATACGCAGAACATTCGCCACGAAGAGCAGTATTTTACCGTTCAGGGAGAGTTTCAACTCACCGAAGCATCTCACCACGTGCTATGTGGCGTGCAAAAGGGACGAAAAAAAGTACTCCGCTTAGACAAAAAAGAATACGATAAGCTCAGCGAACACATCGGGCGTTTCCCCACGGTGATGATTGCCCCCCAAGACAGTAGCCTAATTCTGGAAGGAAGTGAAACCCGACGCAAGTATTTTGATAGTCTTATTTCGCAATTAGATGCCGCTTATCTGCAATATTTGATTCAGTACAATCACTACCTCAAGCAGCGCAATAGCCTCTTGAAACAGTTTGCGGAACGTAATTACATGGATCGTGATCTGATTCAAACTTACGACGGGCCGATGATTAAGCTGGGGCAAAAGATTTTCGAGCGGCGGCAGGCTTTTGTGCAGGATTTTTTGCCCACGTTGGAGAAGCACTACCAGCACATCAGCGATTGCAAAGAAGCGGTAAAAATGATCTACCAATCACAGTTGATGCAGCCTGACCACCCCGCTCTATTTCGCCAAAATCTTCGCAAAGACATTCAAAAACAAAGAAGTACCTTTGGTATTCATCGGGATGACTATCAATTTGAGATCAATGGCTTTCCGCTCAAAAAATATGGTTCGCAGGGACAGCAGAAGTCTTTTTTGATTGCCCTCAAGCTGGCTCACTTCGAGTACATTAGCCAACAAAAACAAAGAAAAGCCATTCTTTTGTTGGATGATATTTTTGATAAACTGGATGATAAGCGGATGAACAAGCTCATCCAAATGGTGGCCGCGCAAACTTTCGGGCAAATTTTTTTGACCGATGCCCGCCCCGAACGTAGCAAACAAATTCTCTCCGCCGTGGATATCGAGAAGAAAATTTATACGCTCTCAGCCGGCGTAGTAGAGCAGCAAGAAGTTTTGGTATAAAATGGCAAGGCGCGCTTCTTGTCGCAAGGGTACAGATGTGAACTGAAACTTGAAGCCGAAAACCTGCCTCTTACAACCAAAAATTCCCTATCTTTAAGGCTATGAAATATTACAACTACGAGCTAGATAAAATAAACCGCCAGCGCAAAGGAAAGATCAATGATTTGAGCAGTGCCGTTTCTGAACTACTGGATATTTACAAACTCAAAGACCGCTTTCAGGAGATGAGCATCCTCAACGCTTGGGACGAGGTCATGGGCTCAACGGTGAGCAAGCGTACACAACATATTTATATCAAGGATTTAACGCTTTTTGTCAAGCTAGAATCGGCTTCACTCAAGCACGAGTTGATGATGGCTAAAAGTCGAATCTTAGAGAAGCTAAATGAGCATTTAGGACAAAAAAGCGTAGAAGAGATTATTTTTTCCTAAAACCTCTTCCTCTCTGAGTTGGTTATGCCTCTAATTGAGTAAGCCTAAATTTTAGACATATTAACCATAAACTTTAATCAATAATATGTGGCAAGAAGAAGATAACAAACTGAAACGGACTTTTGAATTTGAAAACTTTGTAGAAGCCTTTGGCTTTATGAGTCAGGTGGCCATCCTCGCCGAAAAGATGGACCACCATCCTTGGTGGTCCAATGTGTATAATAAAGTAGAAATAGAGTTGACCACACACGATGCGGGCAACACGGTAACGGAGAAAGATCGTGCACTCGCCGAGGCGATTGATGCTTTAGTTAAATAAGTAAATGAATTGCTCACCACGCCCCTAAGCTGGTTTAGGGGTTTTTTCCACTGCCTTTTGCCTTCCTTTTTTGTACTTGACTAATTCCTTCTGCTATTCTCTTGGTCAATCCCGTGCTTATGGTATTAATTTTGTAATTTTGGGAATCATAGGATCGGCAGCGCAGTTTTCCCCATTTTTGCAAGGATAGTGTACTCAGGAACACTCCCGCGCTACTCAGAGGCTACAAGACCACGAATTCTGCCAACCTAAGCATCTTTTGCCTAAATCTATACTATGAACGTCTCGACAAACTGGCACATATCATGAAACAGCGAAAAGGTCTGGGAAGTATCTTAGGTTTTAATACCATTAGCGGTAAAATTATCTGGGGTTTTGCCTTCATTTATATTTTCTTTATCACCAGTGCCGCTATTAGTTACTTTACCGTGCAAAGAGGAGCCAATAAGATTAACGAATTTTCTGAAATCGTTAACCCCTCCATCGATTTATTAGATGATTTTGAACTGATCGTTACCCAGTCTCAGCTTTATACACTCAGTTGGGTACACGAACTTACCAAGATCCGCCCCGAAGACCGAGAATCCTTGGTCAAGCTTCATTTGGACTTTTTGGATTTTAAGGATAATCTTCGTCAGCTCACCCGCAAATGGAAAGGAAGAGATCTGCGAGAGAAGGTAGATTCTGTCTTAAATGACTTTGAAGCCCTCATTAAATACCAACAGAACATCATGGAAAAGTTGGGAGATGATTATGATTATTCCGACCAAACCAACTTATTCGAGGCCGAAGATATTTTCAACCAAAAAGCCCTACCTCTTTCTGACCAAATCTTAGCTCGGCTTTCTGATATTGCCGAAGCCAAAAAACAAGAACGTGAGCAAACCCAAGCACAACTGCTCGATAGTTTTAATAACCTGATGAACATTACCTCCATCTTGGGTCTAGTACTCATTTTTGTAGGGTTTCTGGTGTCTTGGTGGACACGCCGACAGATCGTCCGTCCGATTAAATATATCAATAGTGTTTTTGTCAAACTGGGCACCGGAGAGCTTCCCGAAGACCGGAAGTTTCCCTTCAGCCGAGATGAAATTGGAGAGATGGCCGAATCAGCCGACCGCCTCGTGTTTAGCTTGAAAGAAACTTCTCGATTTGCCGAAAATATTGGTAAAGGAAATTACCAAGCTTCTTACACACCGCTTAGCGAAAAAGATGTACTTGGTAATGCACTCATCGAGATGCGTGATAACCTAGCGGCGGTGGCCGAAGAAGATCGCCGTCGGAGCTGGTCTACGGAAGGGCTGGTTCTCTTTAGTGAATTGCTCAAGGAGCACAATAACGATATTGAAAAACTGGGCGATACCATTATTTCTAACCTCGTGAAGTACCTAGAAGCCAATCAGGGAGGCTTGTTTATCGTGGAGAACAATGAACCCGATACCATGAGCAATGGAGAAGAGGCTTACATGAAGCTGGCTTCTTGCTACGCCTGGGATAAGAAAAAATACCTGGAGCGTAAAATTTATCCTGGGGATGGCCTAGCTGGTCAGTCTTGGCAAGAACAGGCTACCATTTTCTTGACCGAAGTACCCGATGGCTACGTGGAGATTACTTCTGGTTTGGGGCAGGCGAACCCCAATAGTATCTTGATTGTACCTTTGAAGCTTAATGAAGAAATTTATGGCGTGATCGAGATGGCTTCTTTCAAGCATTTTTTACCTTTTGAAATAGAGTTTGTAGAAAAAATCGCCGAAAGTATCGCTTCCACCATCGCTACGGTACGCATCAATGAGCGCACCAAACGCCTACTCGATGAGTCTACCCTCATGACCGAGCAGATGAAAAGCCAAGAAGAAGAGATGCGCCAAAACATGGAGGAACTCCAGTCTACCCAAGAGCATATCGAGCGTTCTCAAAAAGAAGTGAAAGCCAAAGAAGAGCTTTTTAGCTTTTCTAATATGATCATCGAGACGGATCGTCGCTTTACCGTACGTGCTTTTAACGATCTGGCCGAAGCCAAATTAGGTTATGACAACTTAGAGCTAGATGGACTCTCGGTAGATCATCTTTTTGACCGTTTCCAAGATGTTGACGAAATCAAAGAACGCTTACAACAAGGTAATAAGTGGGTCGGCTTTATCTATATCAAAACCAATCAGGGCGAAAAGCTCTTTGTCAAAACGACGGCTTCGGCTATTAAAGATGAAACAGGTGCTTTTCATAAATATTTGTTCTTATTTGATGACATTACCCATGCAAGTTCATAAATCATCCCTTTGGTCTAGTAAGTATTTTTTACTCCTCCTATTTTTCTGCGTAAGCAGCAGTGCTTGTGTCGACTTGGAACAGTCTATCGAGGATAAGGAAAAAATCAAAGAGGCGATGGAGGCGCACGAAATCAAACGCATAACCGAAAAACAACTCTTAGCCTGGATCGAGAATCAAGGAAATACCATCACGCGCCAAACCCAAAAACAACTCAACCGCCAATACAATGCCGCCAAGCAAGCAGGCGAACTGGGCGAAGCCTCTGAATTTTATAAATTGAAAAGTGCCCCAATCATTGATTCATTAGAAGAAGCTTATCAAGCCAAAATCAAAAAAATTGGCTTTCAGGCCAAACCTTCCTCCATTCAACTGGAAGCGGAAAAAGAATTATTAAAAAAATATCAGCAAAACCAACTTCCCCTCGCAGGACGGGCGCAGTCACTTCCAGAAGAAGATCAAATCCTCTACACTTCACCCATCATTTTAGAAGGCCAACCGCAGGGTATTTGGAGCATCGTCTTCTCCCGCAAGGCCGCCGTCCGCATGATTGATCCTGAGGAGTTGTGAGTTGTGAGTTGTGAGTTGTGAGTTGTGAGTTGTGAGTTGTGAGTTGTGAGTT
>CAZKBP010000073.1:0-11490 GCA_964551015.1 uncultured Cytophagaceae bacterium
TAAGGCTTTTGCTAAGAGGGCTTTTGCCTCCAAGAGATTGCCTTGCCCGCCCAAAGCCTTTAATACTATGGCTAAATTGTTTTGAAAATCGGCAAATGTAGCACTATTCTCCCCCGTGAAAAGCTCAGTGAGCACCCGGGTGTAGGGGAGCCATTGATAATTCAGGTAGTACTCTTCCTTTTGCTCATCCACACTTAATAAATCGGTCAAGTTGAGGATCAGTGCTTCACAATCCCCCCTGAGGCGATCTGGGTACTGGCCACGGGTGATTTCCTGAATCAGAGGACTGACTCGGTAAGTGGCTTCTCCTGACTTGCTCCCGATCCAGCCTTTCTGAGTCAGGAGGTCGAGGGTGTATTCAAAGTCTTCCTCCTCTTCGGGGCGAAGCAAAGTGAGGAGGGTTTGGTAAGTAATTGGTTCGGAGGGTAGCACGGCGAAAACCGAGAGCAGTGCTTTCTCTGGCTCCCCCAGCTCGGAGAGCTGGTACATAGCCTGGATAATATCCTCGGGGCGAGCCGCTTCTATTTCCCAGTCGTGCCAGTCTACTTCCACGTTTTTTTGGCGGTGCTGCCGGATGGAAAGGAGTCCCTGCTCTTCAATATCTCGGAGTAGCTGGGCCAGGCTGTATTTGGGGTGCTTGCTGTTGAGGTTTTGCAGGTTCTTGGCGAGTAGCTCTATCACCAGTGTATTACCGTCTACGGCTTCATAGATTTTCATGAATAATGCATCTTCAGCGGCTTGGTGCTGCTGGTAATGAGTTTGAAATAGCTTCAAGGCATCCTCTCGGGATAGGCTACCTACCTTGTAGGTTTCGGCCTGGCGATAATGCTCGATCCGCGTGGTGAGCAGGAGATGGAAGTTGGGACATTGCTTGAGCTTCTGATAGTGTTTTTGGAGGTCTTCCAGGTGGTTGGCATTGTCTAGAACGAGGAGGCAGGGCTTGTCCAAGTTGGCCATCGCGCCGAGGGTGAGGTCTAGTCTCTCTGGATTGTCCGTGTCTTGGGAAAATTTTAGTCCGAGTGGCTCGGCCAGGCGCAGGATCGCTCCCAAGATGCTCGGCTCGACCAGAAGCCAGGCGAGATGATGGTACTCATCTGCGTAGCGAAGGTAATACTTGGAAGCCAGAGTGGTTTTGCCCATTCCTCCCTGCCCATTGACCAGAAGTAGGATATGATCTCGCTGGGCAAAGAGCTTTTGATGGATGGCTGCCAGCTCTTTGTCTCGGCCCAGGAATACGCTGGGAGAGGAAGGGTGGGCGGTGAGGTGTTTTTTGGGTTTGCGGAGGGCTTGGGCTATTTGGTCGTAGAAGTCTTTGCCTTCACTCAGTTTGACAACTTGGGCAAGTACGTCGGCTTGGAGTTTGTCCTTGATCTCCTGCAATAACACGGTTTTTTCGCTTCCATCGGCAAAGTGCAGATGGATGACATCCCCGACGTGGAAGTTCCCTCCCACATCTCCGATGCTTACATTGACAAGTACGTTCTTTGAATCTTTGATATCCATAGCTTTTGTTATTTTTTGATCTCCTTACCTGCCAAGCGATCCTGAATCAACTGATGCCGGAAACGCCACTGACCGCCATCTCTTTCCATGAGACCTGTGCCGGGCTGGGCTTTTCTTTTGAGGTTCCCCTTTTCATCATAAATGGCAGATTTGCCACTAACGGCGTTTAAAAAACTTACTAGCCTTAGGGGTAGGCTTTTTTCTTTCCATAGTAAAAATCGGAGAGATAGATGGCTTAATAGAGGAGAAAAAAGTACAGCAAAAAAAAGAGACAAAATTATTACAGGTAGTATTTGATTTATTGGCTCATAAAGTAATCCCTCAAAAAATGCGTCTATCGTAAAAAAAATAGAAAACAAAGGTATAAAGAATTGTAAAGCATCAAATATTAAGGGAGTATAAAACCTCCTGTAAGGATCATTAATTTTGATATGTCTTTTTGTTTTAAAAAATCCTCCAGCTAATCCTCCAGAAAAACCTACAACTAGCCCACCTGATAGTGCTCCAACAAGTCCATAAATAATTCCCATTGTGAGATGTTGTTCCTCCTCGTAAACAATTCCTCCTGTAAGCCCATAGAAAAATCCGAATAAGGCAAATAGTCTAAAAGTTAGAAAAAATCTCCTTTTAAAATTAATCCAATCAAAACCTTTAAAATTTAATTCTCTTATTTCATCTGGAGAGATTTCCCTTGAAACACCTCTAGAAAACATAAAGATATACCCTGAGAAACCACCAAAAAGACCACCAAAAAGACCAATAGAAAAACCACCAAAAAGACCACCAAAAAGACCTAAGAAAACTCCTATTACAAGACCATAAACTAGCCCTAGGGCGAGCCTATAAAACAATCTGTATTTGTAAAAGCCTGTATACCAATCAGGCTGCATATCTAACAACTCAAAAGTAATTCCTTTCTGACCTTCCTGTAATTTGCTGGCTAAGTAGGATAAGTATCCTGTAACTTTCTTTGCGGTGTAGTTTTTTACTTTTTTGGATTCCTGATCAATATAGGAATCTACCAAATTTTGGGTATCAAGTTTTTCGGGCGAAAAGTCATACAACAAGTGTCCTTCGGCTAGGTTGAGAGCTAGGTTTACTTCAAAAGCAGTGGTGAGCTGTTGAGCTTCTTTTATCTCAGCACGATGCTTCCGGATAATGTCTAGTAGTATTTCAGAAGCTTTGATATTTTTCTTTTGTAACTCTTCGTAAATCTTTTCCAGACTCAGGGGAATGATCTGGGTGATAGCTCGGCTGGGCAGATCTGTTTGTAAATCCAAGTACTCCTGCACACGACAGCAGACTACGCCGATGGGGTAATTATGAGGGTTATTGTTTTCCTGACCTCTGAAAAAATCTTGCATTGCCAGTACACAAGATTTTCTATCCTCTACTGGAATTTCATCTAAGCCGTCAAGTAGTACAATGAGGTTTCGTTGATTGGCCGTTTCAGCGGTTTTACTTCGAACTAGCTCTTTGGCTACTTGCTTGGATACGCCACTTCTACCTGCGGCAAAGACAAGGTTTTGCTCAATCCACAGGTCAAAGCTCTGTCCTTCATCTCGCCAAGTAGCTAGATTGAGGAGTACAGGAATTGGATATTGTTCATCTTGAAAGGCTCGCGCCAGTAACTCTAGGGCGATTTGCAGTAAAAGTACCGTTTTACCCGAGCCGGGCTCACCGACAATAAGCAGGCTTTTGTGGGTTTCTACAAAATCCTGATAGAGCGTGCTGAAGTCAGTATGTTTTCCTTCCTCATAGTGTTTGAGGATGATGTCTTTATAGGTTTCACTAGTGCCCACTTTGGTATACTGAGGCTCAAAAGGAATAAAAAGATTATTTTCGTATTCCATTTTTTTGCTTAGTCGCTCCTGATAGCGTTCGCTCAGCCCCTTTAGTAGCTCCAAGCGGTCTTTTTGCTCTGCGGTTAGTTTTTGGCGGGGAGCGTAGTAGTTAAAGATGTTCCCGTCACCGACCACTACATTCCCACCCACATCCCCGAAGGAACTATTCTCAACCGCATTTTTCTTTATTTCATCGGCCATTATTTTTTACTTAAAATCCGCCTTATCAATTTTATTGATATTATAGATTTTCTCGGCGTTTTGGTTGGTGGTTTTGTTGTTGTCACCCAAGATGAAATCGCCAGAGACATTACCAATTTGGCTACCAGCTATGACGTTTTTGCTATTCTGGACACTGATCTGGGGTTTCTCGGGAGCTTGGAGCTTTACTTGTTGTAATGCCTTGATCCACTCCTGCCAGTTATTTTGCTCGTTACTTTTGCTTTCTAGCTTTTCTAGGATGGTCTGGAGTAAGCTTTGATTTTGCTGGGCGAATGTTTCTACTTCGCTGATTTTAACTCTCAGCTCGGTATCATCAAAGATGATCTGGGCTTCTGTGAGGCTGGATGGTTGGATGCTCAGTAAGCTAGATTGGATGGCTTTTACTTCGTTTAAGAGTTTTTGGCTGAGTTCTAAATGCTGGGCTTGGGCGGGAGTGCGGCTTTTTTCGGTAAACTCATCCAGGTATTTTTTGAGCTTTTGGTATTCACGGGCTACATCCCCGGTTTGGGCTTGGATGTTTTTAAGGGCCAGAAATTCTTTGCCCTGTCCGGTGTGTAGCAAGCCATCAAATTTACCTTCGAGTTCTTGTTCTGGTTTTTTATAGAGATGGGCTTTGATATACTGGGCGGTTTCCTTCAAGGAGAAAAAATCCACCCAGGTTTTATTTTCCTCATCGGGATAGGCATCATAGGCATACTCCACCAAGGCGTGGGCATAGATGCTCTCGAAGTCCGGCTTTAAGACTTCAAAGCCGCTACCTTTCAAGGAGGCAATTACCCACGGTTGGCGTTCTAACTTAGGTTGGGCTAGTCCCCAGACCATTTTGGAGAGAATACTGAATGTTTTAAGGCTAAGTCCCATATGAAATTTTGATTTTTAAAGTTTGAACAATATGTATCTTTTTGATCCAAATGCTGAAAATATGGCTATTTAGTTTTGAGCTTTTCCTGTACCCAGTTTAAATTTCCTTGAAATTCGGCGTAACTGGAAAAGCCTTGGGTTAATTCAATTAAAAGCTTTTTCGATAATTGATAAACTGCTCGGGCTTTCTTTATATCTTTCATTTGGTGCTTGTAAAGCTAACCTAACCATTGATAGGATAAAGCCAGACCGTTTTTAATGCTGAGATTATCGGGGCTTATATAAGTAAAATAGTACTTGGAGGCCAGCGAAGTTTTGCCCATTCCACCCTGCCTGTTGACCAGCAGGAGGATGTTATCCTCTTGGCTAAATAATTTCTGGTGTAATGCTTCTAAGTCTTCTTCTCGCCTCAGAGATACCTCGGGGTTAAATTGGAAGATGGATGGTCACTTTGGTTCCTTGGCCGGGGCTGGTATCTACGTGAAAATGCCCGCCCAATTGCGTGATGCGCTTGTCAATGCTATCTAAGCCAAGGCTTTTACTTTCTTTGACCTGCTCTCGGTCGAAGCCTTTCCCGTTATCAACCACGATTACGATTAGCTCCCCCTCTTCGTCACGACGGAAAACTTGGATTTCCAAATCCGTGGCCTCAGCGTGTTTGAGTACATTACTGACTAGCTCTTGTACGGTTCGGTAGATGATGAGCTCCAATTTGACGTTCAGGCGTTTTCCTTCCATACCTACTTCTACCAAATCTACCTCGATCATTTGACTGGACTCCAAGATCTTTTTCAATTCTTGTAGCGCAGTACTCAGTCCGAAGCGTTCTATAGAATTAGAAGACAGATCGTACGAAATTCTACGCACCTCTTCACTGGTTTTGTTTAAGAGATCAAAAGCCTTTTCGTAGGTTTCTTGATTTTGAGTGTCAGTGCTTTGGAGTTGTTCATTAACTGAATTAAAGTGGAACTTGACTATCGAGAGCATACTGCCGAGGTTGTCGTGTAGCACTTGGGCGATCCGATTTCGCTCTAATTCTTGTCCTTCCATGATTGCACTCATAGTTTCGTATTGTTGCTTACTTAAAATTTCTTCCACCTCGTGTTGTTTGTCTTTGAGTTGATTTTCTGCTTGTGTTAATCTCGAGCGTAACTTACGGAAAGGGAGATACATGGATAATAAGCCTCCTAGGGCACCTGCACCGAAGGTTAACATCGTGAATAAGTTAAATGGTATTCTATTCTGTGCGAAATCAAATAACGTGTTTAAAAAAACTAATGGAAAAACTATACAAAGTAATAAAATGAAGATTCTCGATTTGCTGAAACGATTCACTTTTAGGTTTGAATTAACCTCTTCTTTCTCCAGCTTTTTTCTCTCTTCTTCCCTGATTTTTGTTCGGATATCCTTGGTTTTCTCAATCCAAGCTTTTTCTTTTTTTTTCTTCTCCTTTTCCCTAAATTCCTTATGGTAAGCTCTACTTTTCTTGATCCAGTTTCGTTCTCGTTCATCGAGAGCTATTTTTGTTTCATAAGGCTCGATAAAGTTGAGTTGTTTCTGGGTGAAGTGATCCCTCAGATCTTCCTTGGCATAAGCTTGTGATCTAATGAGTCGCTGAATTTCCAAGATAATAGTTTGTTCATCTGTGCGTTTTTTGGTGATCTGTTGAGCAAGACTATCGTGCGCTACTTCATAAAGTTCATCTTCTCCTTCTAAAATGCGGAGAATACGTCTTTGTATCATTTCGGCCAAAGCATCCTTTATGAAAGCTGACTGTGATTCTTCGTCAACATGACAGACCAATTTTTTGAAAGGCAAGGGTTCTTTGGTACCCTCCAGAGTAACAAAGAAAGATAGGATTTCCCAGATTCTGACTTCTTTAACTGCTAAACTATGGGCAATTTTTGTCACCTGTTCATCTAGAAAATCAGCTAAGATATTATCAATATCCCCCATCTTTTCTAGTGCTTCTAGTGTGAAGTAAGCCTGGCTCTGACGAGTTTCATCTCCTGTGATACTTATGTAAAAACTGTCCAAAAACACCTGTAGGTAAGGGAGCTGAATACTGAGGCTTTTACTATCACCTTTGATTCTGTCAAAAATGGTATCGGCAAGGCGATTAAGCTCTTCTTCTGAGTCGGGGAATTTTACTAAACTATCAGGTAGCTGGCTCAACTCCTGTAGCATATTACGCACCTTGTCTAGATTCATTGGTTCAACACGGAGCTTTTTGCGGAGTAGCTCAGGTACGGCTTTCTCAAATTCATAGAGGTAGCCCAGATATTCCTCCCGGATGGAGAAGATAATTTTAATAGGCTGATCCATTCGAAGAATCTCTTGGATGGTTCCGATAAATTTGGCTTGTTCCTCTGCATCACCCAAGATATACAACTCCTCGAACTGGTCAAAGATCAGATAAATGGGTCGGAAGTGCCGCAGGTAAACATTTTTGAACTTCTGCGCCAAGGGAGACAAAGCTTGGGCAGTGAGCGTATCTTCGGAGTCAAACCAAGTCATATCATCCTCTTCTTCCCCTTGGTCTTGGCTATCTCCACGTACGTCTGCCTCCAGTAGGGCTTTCTCCAAGGAATCATTTAGGTTTATTCCTCGGCGCACGGGTAAGGGAAGCCAGGCATGGTCTTTGAACTTGCTGGCGAGGCCACATTGAATCATACTCGTTTTACCCGCACCCGATACTCCGTAGAGCAGAATCAGGTCGGCCTGATAGATCATCTCATAGAGGAGATCAACCTCAGCCTGTCGCCCGAAAAAGATATCTTTATCTTCGCGCGTGTAAGCATCTAAAAACTTAAAGGGGTATCTTTTTTTGCTCATGGTTACTCAAATAAGTCTTCAAAATCGTCCTCGGAGTTTTTCCCAGCCTCTTCACCTAGAATCTGTTGCTGGGCGGCTCGGAACTGCTCTACCACGCTATCTAAGTTAAGCAATTTAAATTTATCTTTATCAGCAATCAAATCATTCAGATTGGGGAAGGTTTCCAAGATATTCTTCAGCTCTACCAGTTGGATACTTTCGTCTTCCAAGAAAAGATACTCTAGGGTGTTTTCCTCCGAAAGATGCCGATGGTGGTAAAAGCAGACCTTGGCTCCACTCTCGAAGGTCAAAGCATTGTAATCAATCACGAAGGGAAAGAGATTGATGCTTTTCTGATAATGATCTCCCTTGTAAATCAAAACCGAATCCGTAGTGATGGTATGGGAGACACAGAGATGTTTCTCGGCATCCTGATTAGCTTTGTTATCAATCCCCAGCGCGGTGTAGCGGTGCAAGTAGTTGGGGTGGGCATTGCGCACCTGCTTATAGCCAATTTGCTTGATGGAGGCCATCTTATAATCAGCTAAAAAGCTAAAATAGCTCAGTAGCTCGCTGAGGTTTTTCTCGGCTTCCAGGCACTCTAAGAGGTCAAACTCATCCTGATTTGGCTTTTCGTCTAAGGCCTTTAGCTTTTCTAGAGTCTGATAAAATTCACTATCTGCTTGTAGATACCGTTCAAAGTCTTGCATCTCTTCATAAGGCAAAGCCAGTCCTCGTGCGATAAATACCGCGAAGGTTTCTTTTAGTAGGATGAATTTTTGTAGAAAATCTGTTTCGAAGCTATCCTCGAAAAAAGCACTTAGCACTTTTCGTGAAGCATCCGTCAACACAAGATCGCTTTTCTTCTGAATCTCCCAAAGCTCGGAGATAAAAGTATAAGTAATGAGTTCCAGACTTCTTTTGGCAATAAAGAGGCACTTGTCGATGTAGATCTGGAGCTTAACCCCCGAGTAGGGGTCGCTCCCAATGGCCATCAATTGGCTGAGTTGTATGCCAAGTACACCCACGAAGCTGTAAGCAATGATTTCCTTGGCTTTTTTGGCGTATTTGATTTGCCCTTCCCAGCCCCGGATTTGATTTTTATTCACGTGATTGAGTATCTTCTGGGCATCAACGCTGTAAGGAGCAATGGTTTCGGTGAGGGTTTTGACCAAAACTTCATTAAAGGTTTGCTTACCGGTGATAAAACCGAAATTGGCTTCATTGATATGCTCAATGTTGTAAATTTTATCGGCATACTGTACATTTTGGACACTCAAACTCTGGAGCAAACTTTTGAGTTCGCTAAGTTCATTTTGAATCTCCTTGATCTCTCCGTCCGCGTTGACAATAATTTTACCCTCTTGGATTCCCTGAATGACAATTTCTTTACTCATCTTGATTTAAGAAAAATCCGCTTTATCTATTTTATCAATGTTATAAATCTTCTCGGCATTTTGGATGATGGTTTTATCCTTGCCCTGAGGGGCAGTTTTGGGAATTGTCCATCCTGAGGGTTCATTACCTTCTTTCAGATATAAACTCCAAGCAAAGGAACTACTGGCTTGTTTGCGTAAAGACCCCAAGGAGCGAGATTCACCTAAGTACTGGAATGCTTCCGAATAATTTTGGTCTGAGGATTTCAGATAAGCAGAACTTCGCTGATATGCCTCCTGAATACTGGCACCCGAAGCCAGGCTCTGGTAGAACTGCCGGGCGAATTGACTGGCACGGTCATCCTCAATTGGTACCGAAGTAGCAATCACATTTTTTACACCTACTTCCAGCAGTTTCGCTACTTGCCCTTGGGTGGCACAACCATTCAGGAAGACAAGCTCTATACCCCCGAGCTTATTCTCTTCTCGGATCAGATCGGCCAGGGCACTTCCGTTTGCTTGTTGATCTTCCAAGTCCAGATGCGTTCCATTGGCGTGTCCGGCATAATGGAAGATTTTGATCCGACCCCGATGTTCATCAAAGACTTTAAAAATATCTTGGATATCCGTTTGTGCTTCGCTTTTGAGGTGGATGCGTCTCTGTTTTTCCACTTCCTGCAGGGCACTCTCGATAGACTTTCGCTCAGCCTTGAGCTTTTCTAAGTAGGTATCTTTTTGATTGGCGAAGGCGAGGAAGATCAGGGGTGTTTCCATAGTAGGTTTATGCTTTTATCTTAATTTTGTAAACTGGACAAATCAGCTATCAAATTATGCTAAAAACGCTAGAAAAGAAAGCTTAGCCCTGTTTTTTGCCTTGTAAACCTTTAGAATACGCCTTTCTTAGTAGGGATTTCTTGCCAGAATTGAGTACATTTAAGTCCCCGTTCTAGGTACTTTTGAAGACATTTGGCGAACTCATCATGGAAAAGAATCAACAACCTTTTCAGCAACAATCGGCTGATAAGCTTTATAATATTAATCAGGTAGGTAGTGGTAATTTTGCTGACACCATTCATATCCATTATGGAGAAAAGAAAATTCCTCGCCTTCTGACTGCTCCACCTCAGAAGCCTCCCGCCGAGTTCCGAGGGCGGGAGGCCGACTTTCAAGACATCCAAAATTTGCTCAGCGGAGAGCAATCCATGCTCTTGCTCCTGAACGCCAACGGCGGTATCGGCAAGACCACCCTGGCCTCCTACTTCTACCAGCAGGAGCAGGAGCGCTTTCAGCACTTGGCTTGGCTCTACTGCGAGCAGGGCATTGCCACCACCTTGCTCACCCGCCTGCCCGATAAGCTGGGACTCAGGCTAGAAATACAGACGGGCGAAGAAAAAGCCGCCCTGCGCCAACTCCTCCAAGCCCTCTCCAACCTGGCCCCCGAATGCCTGCTGGTGCTGGACAATGCCAACGACGAGGCCGACCTCCGTACCTACTTGCCCGAGCTGGCCAGACTGCCCAACTTCCGTGTCTTGATTACCTCGCGCTGCCGCGACCTCGACGGACTCGTGCCTGAGAAGCAGATTGCCCCACTTAGCCCCACCGAGGCCAAGGCACTCTTTGGCTACTACTACCCTCCGGCGGAGCAAGAGCCCGCACTGCTCGCGAGCTTACTGGAGCGGATTGGCCACAATACGCTGGTGCTGGAGCTACTCGCCAAGAACCTCCGCGAGGCCAACCGAAACCGCCCCCAGGCTTACACCCTGCTCCAGCTCTGCCAAGACCTGGAAGAAAAAGGACTCTTTGCCCTCCGCAAGACCAGGCAAGTGAGCACGCCCTACCTCGTGGCGCGAAGCCAAGGGCAAAACTCCAAGCTCAGCCCTCAGGCCATCATCGCGGCCATGTACGATCTGCAATCCCTCGCCCCGGCGGAGCGAAGCCTCCTGAGCAGGCTGGCTCTCTTCCCCGCCCAGGCGCATCCCTATGCCTTACTCTACGAGGTGCTGGGCATCCGTGAGGAGGAGGAAGATGCCTTCGAGGAGGCACTGCGCACGCTCAACCAGCGAGGCTGGCTAGACGGCGAAGAACTCCCCACCGGGGCTAGTGCCTACAAGCTCAGCCCCGTGGTACAGGAAGTAGTCCTGCAAGCCGAGGCCGTGGGCTACGAGCAAGCCGAGGCCACCGTGCGCTACCTGAAAAAAAAGCTAGAGAGCGAAAGTGGTCAATACCTCAGAAGTGGGGCTGGCTATGCGGAGACCCAACCCTACGCGCTGATGGCACAAAGTGTACTGAGCCATCTGCCAGGCTTGGATTTTCAAGAAGGATTATTGGGGCTTTATCTTTCTGATTTCTACCGAAACACGGGCAACCTGACGCAGGCCTTGGCTAGCATCGAGCAGGCTGCCCGTATCTTCAAGGAAGTCGATCAAGGAAATTATGCGGTATGCCTGACGCGCTTAGGAAACATTTATCAGGCGCAAGGCAAATTCTCGGAGGCCTTGGCCTATTTTGAGAAAGATTTAAAATTAAGCGAAGAACTCTCCCAGGCCAACCCGGCTTCGGAGGATTTGAAAAATGGTCTGGCCATTTCCTATGAAAAATTAGGGGCCATTTATCAGGCGCAAGGCAAATTCTCGGAGGCCTTGGCCTTTTTTGAGAAATTTAATCAATTAATGGAAGAACTCTCCCAGGCCAACCCGGCTTCGGAGTCTTTGAAAAATGGCCTGGCCATTTCCTATTCTAAATTAGGGGCCATTTATCAGGCGCAAGGCCAATTCTCGGAGGCCTTGGCCTATTTTGAGAAAGATTTAAAATTAAGCGAAGAACTCTCCCAGGCCAACCCCGCTTCGGAGTCTTTGAAAAATGGCCTGGCC
>CAZKBP010000074.1:0-10685 GCA_964551015.1 uncultured Cytophagaceae bacterium
ACAAGACCTTTCCAAGGTGACAAAAAAGGGGCTGTCAAGCATCTGGTTGGAAGTCTGGGAAGTTGATGCTTCATTCTCTTGGTTTGAGCTGTCGGCGCTTTTGATGCTGGTCTTCTTCTCGCCCATTCATTAGCTCGCCGTTTCGTATATTGTGAAGTCAAAGCTGGAAAGTGCAAGCTTACATACAAGGCAAAGTATCTGTGCTGGCTGGTGAGGTAGAAGTGAAGCAATGGTAACGCAATGTTGGTTTTTAGCTTGGTATTTATTTCATCTCATTAACTAAATAAAGGGTGGCGAAGCTCAGGCGGGCTACTTTTTGCTATTTGATATCAACGATAAATACTCGGGGTAAAATATCTCTAAGGTTAAGAAGCCTTGCACGACAGGCGAAAGCCAACCCGGAAGTTACGATCAGAAAAGAGATAACGGATGCGAAATGCTTGGGCAGCCAAGTAACCAAAATCAAACCACGAACCACCACGTACGGGGTGTCTTCCGTTATCCTTACGTTTTTTAGGGTCAATGGGGAGCGGTAGTTTTTTGCCTTTCAAGCTTTCGTAGGCATTTTCCCAATCATCTTCGCACCATTCGTACACATTGCCATTCAAATCATATAAACCAAGGATATTGGGTAGCTTTTGCCCTACGGGTTTGCTTTGTTGGTGGCTGTTATTGTCGTACCAAGCTACTTCTTGGAGATAATCTGAACTGGCATACTTGTACTGCTCTTGATGCGAGCCACCCTTGGCCGCGTATTCCCATTCGGCCTCCGTGGGTAGGCGAAAACCACTGGCCTCATAATTGGGAAAAGCCCAGCCTTGGTCGGCATCCTCGATTTTGTAAACAGGGTTTAACCCCATCTTTTGACTGAGTGCGTTGCAAAAAACGACTGCCTCCATCCAACTCACCTGCTCTACGGGGTGGCGTGCGCCTCGGAAATAAGAGGGGTTCACACCCATTACCGCCTTGTACAACTCTTGTGTGACCAAGTATTCACTCATATAAAAGTCGGAAACTTCTATCTCGGTGAGGGGGTTATCATCCCCTCCTTCTTCTCCAATTTGCCCTTTGCCTCCTTTGACAAAGATCATACGGTTGTAGATGGGCATTTCCTCTGCTTGGGTAAGTTGAATAGGTATGATATCTGATCTTAGCGGCAAGGGTTTAGGGATTTAGAGATAATGTTTGAATTTGTACCGCCTAATATACGATAAAATCAAAAAAACTCCTTATTCCAATGAGGCAATAGAAAGCTTTGTTTCAACTTTGTCTTTCTATGGTTCATCAATGAGTGTTTAATTCAGGTTTGCAAGGTTATTTTTTTGTGGAAGCCAGCAAAGTAGCTTATCTTGTCTGAAATTTTGTAGGACGAGCATCCCCCACTGGGATCTAAATATTACCTCTATGCAGACCCTTCGCTTTCTGAGAGTAGATTTTGATCTGCCCCTAAAGTTTGAACACCTTCCTCGCTTCCGGGGAGCCATCGCCAATTTGGTGGGGCGAGAGCATATCTTGTTTCATCACCACTATCAAGACGAGCAGGGAGCCGAAAAGCTCCTCTACCAGTACCCCCTGATCCAGTACAAATGGCTCTACGGCAAGGGTAGCATTGTCTGCCTGAACGAGGCCATTCAGGAGATTCATCACCTCTTTGACGGGAATCGCCAGTGGCAGTTGCGCCTGGGCGATCGAGAAGTAGACCTAAGGGTAGAGACCCTGCGCCTACACGAGTTTACGCTACAGATTCACCCCGAGCACGAACCCTATACCTATGCCCTGCGGAGCTGGCTGGCCCTGAACTCGGAAAACTACCGCCGCTACCAGGCCACCGAGGGGCTCAAGGCCAAGCTGGAGCTACTGGAGGGCATTCTGGCCAATCACCTGATTGCCTTTGCCAAGGGTGTGGGCTGGCACATCCCCACCGAAGAAAAGGGTCGCTTTCCGCTCACGATCGAGGAGATGGATTGCTACGCGACTCGCTTCAAGGGGCAGAAGCTGATGGCCTTTAGCCTGAAATTCAAGACCACGCTTTTCTTGCCGAGCTACATCGGATTGGGCAAGGGGGTGAGCCGGGGCTACGGGATGCTTAAATTCCTGCCTGACAAGGCCAGAGGCAACAAAAGAAAGCGCATTCCTACAAAAAAGGACGAAAGCTAAACTGAAAAATCTACTGAGTACTTAGTAGAAAAATAAGAGGATATTTTGGTTTTTTTGTAATCTGCTGAAAATTCAACTTGAAAATATCTTATTTTTAAAATAAGCTTGTTAATATTGAAATTTCAAGGGATGCTGTTTTTATTACGGGTCTGAGGGAAGATTACAGTGGCTGTTTGAAAATGAAGTAGTGAAATAGGAAAGGATACGGTTCCAAACGAAAGCCTTGGACAAACTAAGATCGATTCTGTTAATACAATTTATAAAATCAGCTAGACTGTCATCGACTTCTCGGTGTATTATCTGCGATAAGCGGGAAACTAAACTAATTTATGCAAAAGAATAGACTTTCCATTTACCTAGATACGCTATTACAACATCTTCCTCAGGAAGTCAAAAGCCCTGTGGAAGAGTACAAAGAATTGATTCAGCTAGCACGAGAAATCGCGGGGATTACCGAGGGCAAATTAGAGACGGATTTGCCTTTGATTTCTATCCTTTCCCAAATCAAAGACCCTGATCCCAAGCCACCTGAATACTATTACTGGCCTGAACAACTGGAAATCAAGAGTATAGACGAGGCCAGTGTATTTCCAGACAAAAAACAAGAAAATAAACTTCCTGATACCAGTGTAGCCGACCAGAAGCTGACTAAGGAGCTAGAAATCAGGCTGAAGGAAGCTACATCATCCATTTCTGATCCTAAGGCACTGAGTTATACCATTTATCATCTTTTGCACGCTTACACGGCTCGCCTTACGGCTCATCCCCATGGTGCCCCTGTAGATGTGAGTCTGTTTGATCATAATCGAGTATTGGCTGGAATCGTAACCTGCCTCACTCATCCCGATGTGAGTCAAAACGGAGCCGAAAAGTTTTTGCTTATAAAAGCTGGAATCCCCAGTATTCAAAAGTTTATCTACTCAGGTATTGACATTTCTCAGGCGGGTGGTGGCGATAAACTTTCTAAGAAACTAAGAGGTCGCTCTTTCTACGTTAATCTGCTGACAAATTTCCTTGCAGATACTTTTGTGAAGGAACTGAATCTGATGGAGGCGAATCTGATTTTTGCTACCGGAGGACACTTCCTGCTATTATCTCCTTCTTATGATGGTATAATAGATAAAATTGACAAGCTATCCAAAGACTTGAACCTAGAACTAAATCAGCAGGTAGGAGTGCGTTTGGGTTTATTGACTGCACATACTGAGGTAGAAAGAAAAGAGCTTTTCAAGGATTCAGGTACTTACATAGGCAAAGTGAGCCAAGAGTTAGATGAAATTCTTAAGTACAAAAAGCACTACGGGTATCTGGAAGAAATCTTTTATGCTAAGATGCAAGAGCCAGTAAATGATCAGTTTCAGGATGATCTCTGGTTGGGTACGAATATCCCGTATTCGGACTATTTAATTGAGCTTGATCTCGTGGATAGCGATGAGGCTAGAGAAGAGTTTGAGATAATTCAGGGTTATAGCACATCCGAGGGCTTTTTCCGACATAGGGGGGGAGAAAGCTACGTGGCAAAATTCCTAGCAAGGAACAAGGTCTATCTGATGCCCAGATCAAGAAAAGATGCTAACCCTGAAGAAGAAAAATCCTTAACAGATATTAGGGCTGAAATACAAAAAGTGCTCAGTAAGTATAAACAGCATATCAACTCGGCTCGCTTGATTTTGCTTAACCGTACTAATACATATGACTTCTTTGACCTAAGCCAAAGTTTTGATTTTCCGATTGGCTTTGGCTTTCGTTTTCTGGGCAACGAGTGCCGCCAATTTTTTGAGGAGCCTACCACCGAAAATCAACCCGGTGATGTGCTAACCTTCGAGGAGCTACAAAAATTAGATTATGCTAAAAAAGGTTTGGGAAAGTTTAAAGACAGGCAACTTAGTTATCCCTTTATGGGTGTGATTCGCTTGGATGTTGATTACTTAGGGGGAATTTTTAAGCATGGCTTGGGTGAGAAGGCGTCCTTTATGCGTCTGGCTACTCTAAGCCGTGAGCTAGATATGTTTTTTAGTGGCTATATGAACACCCTCGCAAACGAATATCAGCTTTACACGACCTACTCCGGGGGAGACGATGCCTTTTTGGTTGGTTCTTGGTATAACGTGGTACACTTTGCCGAGAAGCTCTATGAAAAATTCCGTATTTTCGCTTGTAAAAATGAGCACCTGAGCTTTAGCGCGGGTATCTTTTTCTGCGATTCACATTACCCCGTTGCTAAGTTTGCCGAGGATGCCGATGAACTGCAAGATCAGGCTAAAAGGTTTGATAAAAAGGTAAGGACCGAAGCGGGTACAGAAATCCAAGTAGTCAAAAACGCGGTCAACGTCTTTGATCACACCTTGAGCTGGGAGAGCTATAGTGGTATGCTCAGGTTTGCCGAGAAGCTGCTGACCTACACGGAGAGCGAAGAAAACGAGGAAATTGAAAACCCGCAAAAGCTAGCCCGCTCTCTGGTGCATCGCCTTTTGAGAATTATCAAGTCCTCGGTTAAGCCCAATGGCAGAGTAGACGTGAGAATTATGAGTCGAAATTTGGCTCAACTATATTATCTTTTTGCTAGGCATGGTTTCAAAAAAGAACAAGTGGAAGATAAGACCAATGCCTTGGCCAAGGAGATCATCAAGGTAATTCTTTGTGAATTTGGCAAGGACGATCTGGTGAAGAATTACCTTATACCTACTAGCTATGTGCTTTGGAAAACTCGTGAATTAAATAACTAATCCTCAATATTATGTCTATATTCAGTGCTTCCTTCAATGATATTGGAGCGGAAGAGTTGATCCAGAAAGCAGACGAGTATGCTCAACACTTCCACAAAGATCGCCTAAAGACTACCCAGTTGCGCAACTTCTACAGTGCAATACTTCAAATACGCCAGAAGTTCGAGACAACGGAAACGATTCCCAATAATACAACTAACAAATTCAATGAAGTCAAGACGGACTTGGTTTTACTCAAACCTAAGTTAGCCTTTGCCGCGGGACGCTTTGAAGCGGTTCGTAAAAACTTCAAGCCATTTATCGAGGAAGCTATCGATAAAACTTTGAAGGCTCCCGAAGATAAGAACCAAGCTGTACAAAATTTTATCACATTAGTAGAAAGTGTGGTGGCCTATCACAAGTACTACGAATAAAAAATAAAACTATGTCTACTGAAAATTTTATGTTTGAAGCTAATCTGATCCTTAAAGGGAAAATCGAGTGTGTTACTGGATTACACATCGGAGGGAGTAAAGAAAAGTTAGAAATTGGAGGCGTTGATTCCCCGGTATTGCGTAACCCTCAGACTCGTTATCCTTACATCCCTGGAAGTTCACTGAAAGGCAAAATGCGCTACCTCTTAGAATATAGTACCGGAGCTGTAACCAACCCGATTCAAGGGAAGATTGGTAATGTCTCGATCAGTGAACATATTGTTCGAGTTTTTGGGATTGGAGCTGATGATAAAGATCCTAAGAAACAAGATGAAAAGGCAAGTGAGACAGGTCAAACGACCACAATGCCAGGTTATTTAGTGAATATTGGGCCTACTCGCTTGATTGTAAGGGATTGTAATCCTGATCAGAACACGATTAACATGTGGAAACAGATAGACTCTGAACTCCTCTACACAGAATACAAGCCCGAAAATACGATCGATCGCCTTACTTCGGCGGCCAATCCACGTTTTATCGAGCGGGTGGTAGAGGGTTCTTGCTTTGATTTTGAGATGATCTATGGGATTTATCTGATGAACCAAAGTGATGCCGAGAAAGAGGAAGAGGCTATCCAAGCTGATCTTGATAATCTACTGCTTTGTTTACGATTGCTAGAAAACTCTACCCTGGGAAAATCGGGAAGCAGAGGCTACGGAAGGATTCGTTTTCACCTGATGGAGCCTTTTGTGGTAGAAGTTGAGGATTACAAGGACAATACAGACAATTACAAGAGTTCATTGAGTCCTATTCCTAAAAGCATCAAAGAGCTTCAAACCTTGGAAAACATCACATTAAAATATCCGCCTGCTCCTTCTGCTTAGTTATGAAAATATATTATCTGGAACCACAATCAGGTTACAAGACTCCTCTACGTTCGGATACCCTCTGGGGTACGATCTGTTGGGCGATTCGCAGCATCTACGGTATAACCGAGTTGGAGAATCTAATTCAGTCATACGTTGATGGTACTCCTGCATTTGTCATTAGCTCTACTTTTCCATACAAACAGATTGCCGCGGATAAAAAGTTGTTTTTTCCCCGACCTATTCTAATCCAAGGGAAAAAGGAGGGAACTCAAGGAAGTAGTGCCAATAGTACGGAGGGAACAGAGCCCAAGCTGACACAGAAACTGAGGAAAGCTGGGGAAAAGAAAAAAGCTCGTAAAATTCAATTTATCAACCAAGACTACTTTGAGGGGCATATTAATGGGGAACTTAGCGTACCCGAATTGGAAAGTATCTACCGAGAAGAGCACAAAGAAATTAGCGTAAGCAAATATGACAAAGTACCCTACGAAGGGAACCCTGAACTTTTTGCTCCCAAAGTCGAAGAAAAATTAGTTACACACAATACCATAGATCGGCGCAAAGGAGGAGGAACGCTAACTCTGGATAATGGAGGACAGCTATTTCATACCGAGGAACACTATCTGAAAGATCCCACTAATGTATCCGATGATAAGGCTAACGTCGGGCTTTACTTTCTTGCTAAGGGTACCTCAGAAGGAATTAAAATGCTAGATGTAGCACTACGTTATCTACAACACATTGGCATCGGGGGGGATCGTAATACAGGCAAGGGCTTCTTCCGAATTACACGAAGTGATAAAGATTTTGTACTGAGGGAACCCAAGGAACCGAATGCTCTTACTTGCTTATCTCTTTATTATCCAAGCTATGATGAGTTAGTGTATTATCAGGAACCCTCGAGTCGTGAGTATTTTAACTATGAATTGGAAATCCGTAAAGGAAGATTAGGCTTCTTGGCTCGCTCTAAGTACAAAAAACCCGCTCTGCAAATGTTCAAAGAAGGAGCAACCTTTCCTTTTCTGGATCAACCTTACTATGGCCGTATCAAGAAAATTATGGAAAAAGAACATAAAGACAACCCAGATTATGATGTGTATCAATATGGGTATGGATTTATGATCAAGATGCACCTCAAACCTTAAGACAAAACCTCGATGAAACTCCGCCTCAAAACCCAGACTCCTCTACACGTGGGCAATGGTGATAGCCTCTACGCCCTAGACTATGTTATCGATAGCTCCAAAAAAATGTACTATCGCATTAGTCAGGCACAATTCCTCGATTTTATACAAGGGAACGAAGACCTGATTCTAGCCTATGCCGCTTGGATAGAAAAAACTACTCAGGAGATTAATGAACTAGAAGACAAAGACAAAAGAGAGCGCAAAAAGCCGAAACAGGAGCGTAACATGGATTATAACCAGCAACTTTCGCAGTTACGTCGAGATTTCAATCTGCTGGCTTTTGCCAAGGAACAAGGGAAAGAAAGTACATTTTTAGATTACTTGCATAAAAAAGAATCCATCCTAAAAGTCCGTTTTCAAGATAATCCCAAGCACCAGATTCGAGGCCATATCAAAACGGCCAATAATCACCTCTATCTGCCTGCAACTAGTCTGAAAGGAGCTATCCGCACGGCTTTGCTCTACCAGTGGCTGACTAACTACACCGAACCTGGGAAAGTAGCCGAATTAGTCAGAGCCGAACTGAACGATCTCAGGCAAACCTACAAAGAACTGGAAATAAAATTTTCCTCCCGCGAGCTGGAAAAACGCAAGCGTAGTGTGACCGAGAAGAAAAAACAGCACTTTGATAGAAAGCTTCAGCAGCAATGCTTCTATTGTGCCGTGGAGCAAAAAGACCGCAGGGGTAAATTACAGACTGTTTACGATGATGAGAAATTTGACCTTTTCAAGCTCCTCTTGGTATCAGACGGACACCTAGTCAAGCAAAACTGGGGCTTGGCCAATCTAGATCTATACTTAGTGGGCAAAAAGAGAGACAAGCGCACGGGAGAGTTTAAACCCGCCGCACTTTTCCAGCGCCAAGCTCCCAGCGTGGAAGTTATCCAAAGCCAGCAGGAAATTGAAAGCCAACTCCATTTTAACATTGAATTTTTGTGGAGTCTGGAAGCACAGCTCGGCCAAAGTGGGGACTATCTTCCCGTGGGAGAAGAAAAACAATGGATCGGAGTGCGTCAGAAAGTAAAGGAATTGTTTGGGCTGGATATGAAAGATTTAAGAGACCTAAAACCCGATAACTTGGAAGAAAAGCGCAAAGAAGTAATCAAGTATATCTTAGAGGCCGTGCGGACATTCAGCGAAGTGCAGTTAGGTGAGCAGAATAAATGGTTCGATAATTTTCAAAATTTTGACTCCAGCCGTAAGTATGCTGATAGCCTCAGTACCCGAGTCAAATTGGGCTTGGAGACCATCGCCGAGGAAGCTCCCTTGATTCGGCTGGGCTTTGGCAGTGGTTTTTTTGGTACGACCGAGTTAGCTTATTTCCTTCAGGATGAAACGCTCAAAGATGCTCTCAAGCAAATGATGGAAGCTTTCTTGATTGGAGACAAGCCCGGTGCCGAGAAGAGCCGCAAACCCGGCGAAACCTACGAGGCTAACCCCGACCGCTTTCCCAAATCCCGACGCTTTATTACCGAAGATCATCAGATTACTCCCTTGGGCTGGCTCTCCTTCCAAGTAGAGGGCATTCAATTAGAAGGGGGAGGCACTGGGGGCGGCTCAGAAACAAAAGAACCCGCCCAACCCCAATACTTCACGGGTAACCTCAACCCCAAGAAACGCCCCGAAATGGATGCCGAGGTAATCAAAGCAGGCAAACCCAATCGTGTAAAAGTTTACGTGAGTGAGGGCTACACCCCCGAGCTAGACCTTACGGGCTATAGCTCCGCCTTGGAAGTGGGGCAAATCATCATTGTCAAGACCACCATCACCAAGAAAAAGAAAATCACGCAAGTGAGCTTTGAGAAGTTTAAATAAAACAACAAATTTCAATGGATTCCATGATTAACATCATAGACTGGATTGGGAGATTTCAGATTTTACTCGCACTTCTTATCCTGTTGATAGGTTTTTGGGCATTCTTTAGGCTATTTCTGGCAAGAGAGCGGAGGTTGATTAAAAATATCTCCCGAAAGATAGTAATTTATTATCCTGCGGGAAAAGATTTTGAACCCGTAAAAAGAATGCTGGAAAACACTAAATTTTTGAAGTTGGAAGAACCGAGTACCAGTGTAAACATGGTGGCTTCTATTGTGAGTAATAAATTGCATGCGCTTTTGATCCTTGGTTATGGAAAGGGAGATCAAGATAATTTTTTTGAACTCTTCGAGAAAGCCAAAAGCATAGGAATGCCTATTATCGTTTATCCTATGGGTGATCGACTAGATCCGGAAGAATCAAAGATAATTGGAAAATATCCTTATCACTCCATGGCTACTACACCACTAAGATTGCTAAATGATGTATTTGCAACTCTGGCTTCGTTCAATAATCCAAGTCAGAAGTAAGGATATCGGGTTGTTGACAGGATCATTCACCGATAGAACCTATTCCTAAGAAAGCAAAAAGTAAATTTATAACCCATGACCCCACAAGAACTCCTCGCCCAAATTCAGGAAGACCTGGAAAGCAAAACCCTCAAACATATCTTTGCCCGGCTCAAAGAGGCAATGAAAGCCGAGTCAGAATACTATGACCAATATATACTCATGAGAGGCCGCTTCAACGAGGCCAATGAATCCATGAACACGGGGGTACTTTCCTTCCCTGATTACCAGGTGCAAGTAAGCCAAATTAAAAGCGCGGTGTTAAGCTTCGCTCGCAAATTGGAAGCCAAAGACCTCAAGGGAGAAGCTAAGGAAGTAAAGCTGGATATGATCCCTGATCCCGTCCTCGTGGTCTGCTCTTCGGAGGAAAGTCAAAAGGAAATGCGAACCTTCTTCGAGCTACTAGACTTTGCCGACGTGAAGCTGGTACAAGGGGAAGCCGGACTCGGGGAAAAGGCATACGATCTGGTGGTGTTTGATAACCGCGATCTGCCCACGGGTCGCGACCTGAGCGCGGGAGATCAGGCTCGTTTACAAACTCGCACCGCCTTGATGCAAAAATATCTGGATGTAGGAAAAGAATATTTAGTCCATTTTGGCGAGTTCCTGCCCTTTGTCAGCCAAAACCGCGGACAAGTACAGGCGGCCAATTCTAAATTCACGCTTTACGCCCGGATCAAGGAATTACTGGATTTCAGGCGCCGACTGCGGGTGGATTAAAGTCTATCTGCTTTCTTACCTTTGGAGGGCTTTACTGATGGAAGGCACCAGACTTAGGCTTTTGGCAAATTACTCAAAATCCTTTTGATGCCATAGTAAGTAGAGTTGCCGATGTGGAACTTGGCAGTGATTTCTTGGCGGACTTCGGCGTCGCTTCGCTGTTCGGCTTGGCGCTGTAAGATCAACTTTACGGCCGCTTCGTACTTGCGGAGGTAGGCGGCACTCCGCA
>CAZKBP010000075.1:0-10601 GCA_964551015.1 uncultured Cytophagaceae bacterium
AAAAGGCGAGCATGGGGAGTACAAAAGACAGAATAGGGGGGTAGGCGGAGTAGGGGGGAGGGGATACAAAACACAGAATAGGGGTCTTCAAACACAGAATAGGGGGGTAGAAGAGGCGCGTCGTCCGAGCTAAGAGATAGGCCAGCCGAGCTTTTGGGGTGGGTTAGCCTATCTTAGAAGAGGGGCAATGGAGTTTGGAGATAGGCTGACCCAGTTCACAGATAGGCCGTCCGAGTTCACAGATAGGCCAGCCGAGCTTTTGGGGTGGGTCAGGCTAGCTTGGGAGTAGGTGGTCGGAGCTTGGAGAGAGGCTAGCCAAATGCTGTTCTCCTAAGTCTTACCATAAACAAGAGATAAAGTGATTCGAGGGAGGGCCAAAAGCTATATTGCCATGCCAAGTCCCGATTGGATATGCTTCCTCAAAATCTGGTTCTTTGCGACAAATCCCTTTCAGTGTGACAGGAGAGGCATGAAGGTAAGCACTAACTCATGTGCACGCTGAAAATATGGATTGGTATAACATCTGCCATCACAGAATTCGGTGTTTCGTCTCGTAATGCCAAGACGTAGCAAAACGGAGTGAGAAATAATTTTTGCTAAACATTGATAAAAATGGAATGTGTCCGTAACTTTGTCCGTGTCCGTAAATATGTCCGTAATACTGAGTATGGCAACTATAAATTTTTACTTAGACAAACCAGATAAGAGAGGGCTAGCACCGATTCACCTAAGAATCAATTGTAAAGGTTCTCAGATAAAATTAACTACCACCGAAAAAATCAAGCCCGAGTATTTTGACAAATCTACTCAAAGAGCAAGTAATTCTTACTTCTCTAAACTTAATCATTACTTGAATTTCCTCGAGGATAGAGCGGATAAACTATTGAACCATTCGGGAAATAATTTATTTACACACAAGCAAATAAAAGAAACTTTGAACCAATACATAAAAGGCTATAGAGAATCACAACAGGCCAATATTCTAAAGGAACAAATCACGCTTTATGGTAAACCTTTTACCTTTGTAGATTTGTTTGCCGGTGCAGGAGGGTTTAGTGAGGGATTCTTACAAGCAGAGTTCAATAACAAATATTTTGAGTTTATTACTGCCAGTGACATCAACGAAAATTGTGAATTAACTCACGTAGTAAGATATAATCACCAGCTAGGTCTGAACACTACTTTTTTACGCCAAGATATTACGGAGCCCGATTTCTTAGAGAATCTCATAGCTAGCATAGGAGACAAAAAAATTGACGTTGTATGTGGAGGGCCTCCTTGTCAGAGTTTCAGCTTAGCTGGCAAGAGAAAAAAATTTGATAAAAAAGATGATCTCTTTTCACATTATTTAGAAGTAATCAAAGCCCTTCAGCCCAAGTATTTCATTATGGAGAATGTAAAGGGAATACTTACCAAAGAGCAAGGCAAGATAAAGGAGCTTATCTTAGATGAAATCAATTCCATCATTGATATTGCAGAGGTTCCAAAACTTATTTCCTTTATCAAGAAGCTCAAGAACCAGTCAAACTCCTTCCTTCTGGATGTTTTAATCAAACGCATTCATATCGAAGAAAAAAAAGAAATTGAGAAAGATGAAGCCAGAGAAGAGTTCGTGAAGTTTATTGATAATAAATTCAAACAGATTACCCCGAAGTTAGTCGATTACAAAACTAGTAAAACAGATTTTAGAATAAGTACAATTAGGCACGGGCTGAATATTCTAGCGAGGCGTAAAGAATGGGAAAAACTAAGGCGAGACATTATCAAAGAGAAAGACTATTGTAACGTGGATAATGACGCTTATGTAAATATATTTACTGATTTCATAAAGAATATAAGTCCAGAGCAGACGATCAATAAAATACAATCTGCTTTTGCTCAACTAGATATACCAGCAGACTCAGACGACGAAGCTGAGAGTATCATCACAGCATTGAAAATTTATAATGCCTCTTTTGAGGAGGCGATCAAGATGGTCAGAAGCTTTTGCGATCCCGAACAGGCGAGTGAACTCAATAAGATATTACAAGATATCAGACTCTATAAGATTGAGAAGCCACTTTTGATAAATGCTTCAGATTTTGGCGTTCCTCAAAACCGAGAAAGAGTATTATTTATAGGATGCAGAAAAGACCAGAAGTTCATCTCAAATATACCTCCCACTGTCGAGAGTCATGAAAAAGTAACAACCTTTGAAGCCTTACACGATTTAGATTTTATAGGCAATAATCAAGAAGCTCATCATTACCAATCAATAGACATTTCGCAACAATTTAATGGAAGAGCCACGAGTTTAGAAAGCCTTTTACAAAAACGCTTGATAGGTGGGGCAATCCACGCTAAGAAGGGAAAAACTTTCGCAGAATGGTCTAGAAAAGGTAGGTTAACCGAACGGTATAAAAGTATTCAAAAACCTTTTTATGTAAAAAATAAAACCGCCTTAGAAAATGGTGAAAAAGATTTCGATATCTTAAACAATCACAAAACCAGCAATCAGAATGAGCGTGTTATAAAAAGGCTTGAAATCATCCTTAGAAAAGGAAATTACAAAGATGCTCAAAGTGAACTGGAGAAATATAAGCTATCCTCGAACAAGCGTAACTATAATGTTCTCAAGCCTGAAAAACAAAGCGCTACTATCATGACCATACCAGATGATTATATACATTACAATTCGCCCAGAGCTTTGACAGTGAGAGAAATGGCTAGACTACAATCTTTTGATGATTCATTTGTCTTTCAAGGAAAGCGCTCAACAGGTGGTAATAATCGAAAATCTGAAATACCTCAGTACACATTAGTTGGGAATGCTGTGCCTCCTCTTTTGGCAAGAGCTGTTGCCATGGAGATTCTGAAAAATATTAAATGAGACTATTTTCAGCAAAAGAGCAAGCAAGGCTAAAACTTCTAACGAGATATGAAGTCTCCTTAACCTTAATTGAACCTACTAGAACTGGACTAAACAAATCCATTCTGGATGCAACCGAACTCATGAGAGGTTACCTGAAAGATAAAGGAGTTCACGATTATAGCACTCAAAAACAAGGCTCGCAAAATAAAGTAATTGTTGAAACGCTAATTTATTCACAAAAAAAAGTTAAAAAGTCTAAGGCATCTCTATACAGGCCATTGACGAAGCAAGGCGACCCTCGCCTATGGTTTTATGGCCTAAAAGACTTTTCAAAACCAAACGATATCATTGCTATTATCTACTTTGAGGAGGCTCTACATGTATTTAATCTTACCCAATTGCCATTAGAAGAAATCCTTCAGACCACTACACAAAGCCCCTTGAAAGAGTTAATCGAGAGTATCAGCAGCAAGACAAATGAGATAGCAAATGAATTGCTCTCGATGCTCAGAAAAATAGCGCGATCCGGCCCTATTCCATCAGAGATCAATGCTGATACTTCTGTGGGTAGAACCTTAGAAACGGCGTTAGGAATAGATATGAACTCATCAGAAAAGCCTGATTACAAAGGAATTGAAATTAAATCTTTTAGAGCTAATAAACCTAACCGGAAGAACTTATTCGCGCAAGTACCAGACTGGAATCTTAGCAAATTTAAAAGTTCAGCGGAAATACTTGAAGCCTTTGGTTATCAAAGGGGAAATGATTTCAAACTTTATTGCACGGTCTCAGCTCTGACACGGAATTCTCAGGGACTAATGCTAAAAGTTGACCCTGATCTAAAACAACTGATAGAAAATTCTGACCAATTAGCAATAGGTGATTTTGTAATATGGCGATTGGATAAGTTACACCATAAACTGCTTGAGAAGCATAGGGAGACATTTTGGGTATCAGCAGAAAGTCTAACTGTTGACAATCGTGAGTGCTTTCGGTATACACTGGTGGAGCATACTAAAAAACCGATTATTTCCCAATTTGATATACTCTTGATGCAAGGAATAATCACCTTGGATCATTTGATTAAGAAAAATGCCAAAGGAAAGGTAGTAGAAAAGGGGCCAATATTCAAGATAAAACCAAGTGGTATTGAGACCTTGTTCCCTCCGGCTCAAAAGTACAAACTGCTTTGATCTAACTTGTACTAGCAATCTACAGAAAAAGTACCAAGGACAGGGACTTGAACACTAGTTGCTAATCTAAAAACCAACTTTTCTCAAAAAAAGAACTGTTTTCCCAAAAAGAAATAAAATGAAAATATGCCAAAACATAAACAACTGATTATCAAACAGTTTTCCTGCTGGCACCGAATTGGTAATAAGGGTATACAGATGAGATTAAGACTCAATGCATAGCTGGTTGAAGAATGTTCCCAAAAAGGCTCGTTTCCTAGAAGAAACGAGCTTTTTTTATGCCATCAAATCAAACCAATAGCTCTTTACTAGAGCAACGCTTCCCACCAAACCTCAATCGGATGCAAGGCCATCCTTCCCGTTCCATCTTTGATTTGATGACGACAACTCGTGCCAGGTGCCGCAATGATGACTTCTTTGGGTTGCTTGCGTACTTCGGGAAAAAGCACTAACTCACCAATCTGCATCGAGAGTTCATAATGCTCTTGCTCGTAACCAAAAGACCCCGCCATGCCACAACAGCCCGAAGGAATCAAGTGCATCTCATAGTTTTGGGGTAAGCTCAGCATTTTCTTGGTGGGCGTGAGGGAAGAAAGGGCTTTCTGATGGCAGTGACCGTGCAGTTTTACCAAGCGTTTTTCTCGGGTGAATTCCTCGGCGGTGATCTTACCTTGGTCAATTTCTTTGGCTAAAAATTCTTCCAAAGTAAAAGTATGCTGGGCGATTTTACGGGCGGTTTCTTGCTCCTGACCACGGGTAAGCTCGATGTACTCATCTCGGAACGTAAGGATGGCCGAAGGTTCTAGACCCACCAAAGGCGTACTTTCACTGACAAAATGCCGGAAGATTTGAATATTTTTCTGGGCAATTTTACGAGCATCTCTGAGCAAGCCCTTCGAGAGATAAGTGCGGCCACTCTCGGCGTGAGCAGGCATTTCTACCTCATAACCCAAGCGATTCAAGACCTCCACCGCCTTGATTCCAATGGGCGTATCGTTATAATTGGTAAATTCATCACAGAAAAAAATGACCCGCCCTTTTTTCTGAGAAAGATTTTGGTTGAGCTTAGCTAAATGCTTCTTAACCCACTTTCGGAGCGTAATGGCGTACAAAGGCGGCATGGAGCGTTCTTTGGCAAAGCCCATGAGTTTTTTGGCAGTTTTGCCACTCAAATCATTTTTGAAGAAGGCATTGTACAGTCCAGGAAAGAGGGAGGCCATTTTATTGCCATTCGTAAAATTGGCAATCAATTGGGTACGCAGGGGAACGCCGTGTTCATCGTAATAATGCTGAAGAAATTCGGCCTTCATTTTGCCCACGTCCACATTAGAAGGGCATTCTGATTTACAGCCTTTGCAAGAAAGGCACAAGTCCATGACTTCTTTGATCTCTTCACTATCAAAGGGATTCTCTTTTTGGGAACGGGTCAGCACCTCCCGAAGTACATTGGCGCGGGCGCGGGTGGTGTCTTTCTCGTCTCGGGTGGCCATGTAGCTGGGGCACATGGTTCCCCCACTCACTTCGGTTTTGCGACAGGCGGCCGTGCCGTTGCACATCTCGGCGGCGCGAAGAATGCCAAAATTTTCACTAAAATCAAAAATCGTATCAAAGAGGCGTGTTTCCTGCCCTGGGTCAAAGCGCAGACTGCTGTTCATGGGCGGTGTGTCTACGATTTTATGGGGGTTGAAAAGATAATTTGGATCAAAAACCTCCTTGACCTTTCTGACTAATTCATAATTTTTTTCCCCAATCATTTCTTGGAGAAACTCGCCCCGCAGTCGCCCGTCTCCGTGTTCGCCACTGAGCGAGCCTTGGTATTTTTTGACCAGTTTGGCAATTTCTTGAGCGATCATACGAAATTGCTGATTGCCTTCCTTGGTTTTGAGATCGAGTATCGGACGCAAGTGCAACTCACCCGAACCCGCGTGGGCATAGTGCACGCAACTCATCTGGTGCTGGTCTAAGATTTTATTAAAATCCTCAATGTACGCGGGTAAGTCCTGCACGTCCACGGCCGTATCCTCGATCACGGGGGCGGGCTTGGCATCACCGGGCATGTTGGAGAGTAAGCCCAATCCTGCCTTGCGCAATTCCCAAACTCGCTTCGTATCCTCACCCAAAACGAGCGGAAAGTGGTAGCCCAATCCGGCTGCTTCCATCTCGGCTTGCATGGCTTGAGCTAGTGCTTGAATTTCCGCTGGAGTATTTTTCTTAAACTCTACTACCAGAATCGCCCCGGGATCATCTTGGACAAAAAAGCGATTTTGTCTTTGCTCGATGTTCCGCTTCGTGCATTCCAATACAAAATGATCCATCAATTCGCAAGCCGAAGGTTGGTAGCGCAGGGCAATTAAATTGGCTCTTAGAGATTCATCAACAGTATGAAAATGGCAACAAACCAATCCTGTTTCGGGAGGAGGAAGAGGGATGACATTTAATTTTATTTCCGTAATGAAACAAAGCGTTCCTTCCGAGCCCGCAATTAATTTACACATATTGAAGGGCTGTTCGCTCTCCTTCAAGGGAGCCGCTTCCATCAACAAATCCAGCGCATAGCCGGTATTGCGACGGGGAATGCTTGGTTTGGGAAATTCTCGCCTGATCTCTGCCTGATGGGCGGGGTCAGCCAATAGGCTGTGAATTTCTCTATAAATTTTTCCCTCTAAATCTGTTTGTTGGCATTTGGCATGAAATTCTTCTTCACTCAAATCTTTAAAAATCACTTCCGAACCATCACTCAAGAGTGCTTTGACTTCCAAGAGATGCTCACGGGTACTGCCATAAACAATGGAATTAGAGCCGCAAGAATTATTACCCACCATCCCGCCGAGCATGGCGCGGTTGGCGGTAGAAGTTTCTGGCCCGAAGAGAAAGCCAAAGGTTTTAAGAAAATGATTCAATTCATCTCGCACCACACCGGGTTGCACTCTGACCCATCTTTCTTCAGCATTAAATTCTAAGATTTGATGGAAATGTCTGGAAATATCCACGATGATGCCCTGACCCACGACTTGCCCCGCCAGAGAAGTTCCCGCCGCCCGAGGGATGAGTGAAACTTGGTGTGCTTGGGCAAACTGGATCAATTTGGATAAATCAGCTGTGTTTTGGGGAATGGCTACGGCCAGAGGCATTTCTCGGTAAGCCGAAGCATCGGTGGCGTAGAGGGTGCGCATCAATTCACTGAAATGAAGCTCCCCAGATAAGTCGGTCGCCAGAGATAATAGGGCTTGGTGTAGGTGTGAGGCTTCGGTGCCTTGTTCTCGGAACATAGAATGGAATGATTAGTAGGTAGCTATTTTTGGTTCAAATTTACTAAAAAGATAAGACAAAGTGCCTTTGAAATGTTTCCCCATCTGAAAGTGCCACTAATTTTTTTTAGGCTGAAAATACTGCTATCTACTCTTCTAAAAGCACCAGATGTTGGTATTTTATTTTAATTTCCTTGCCTATGTTGAATCTTTTAGCAATGAAAACAGTAGTTAATTGAACAAACACCAGCCAAACAGGTTTTAGCTTGTAATTACTTTTTAAACGGATATGAAAAACCAGATTGATTTTAAAGAGCTATCGATCGATTATTTACAGCAAGAAGATTATTTACGATTTGAACAGTTAGCCACCCTTTTTTACCAAGGCAAAAAAACAACCCAGAAACTATCTATTGCTTCCTACAAGATTTTTTTTAAAGCCCTGCGTCGCATTGAGATGTATCTAGACCGCGCGGGCTATACTTACTGCTTGGATGCCAACGAAAGAGGTTCTTTCTTGCAATTTTCTTACGATGTGTATATGATTTTGAATGCCGAAATGCGGCCTTCTATTCAGGTGATGTATGCCTCCAAATCGGAGGAGTTTGGGCAAGATTACGTCAGAATTTACCGAGAAACCCGACAAGCCTTACCCCATCCTTTTATCCAGAAATATCAAAGCTGGATCGGGAAAATATAGGTTGCTGTGGTGAGGACCCTTATGCTGTCTTTTACATTTGCCCCTAGCCTGCAGCTCTAAAAAAAGCCTCCCCAATTAGAAACTTGTTCAATAAAGCGGCTGATCACCGGAGGATAAATGGCGATGCAAAAGACAATTCCAAAGAGTGAACCGTACAAGTGTGCATCGTGGTTGATGAAGCTGTTAGAATTACGAGCCATGTAGGCCGTGTAAAAAAGGTACAGGATTCCTATGACAAAACCAGGAAAACTCACGGGGATAAAGATAAAACCAATGGGCGCAGTAGGATTGAAGAGGATCGCCGCGAAAACAATCGCCGATACGCCTCCCGAAGCTCCCAGAGAATTATAATGCGGGCTATCTCTGTATTTCAAAAAAGTAGGAATATCTGAGACGACAATCGCGAGTAGGTAGAAAACCAAGAAGACAATAGAACCTGCCCCTCCTAAGATGGCTCCGAAAATATACTCCATCACATTGCCGAAGGAGTGAAGAACCAACATATTAAAAGCCAAGTGGATATAACCACTATGGATAAAACCAGAGGTGATAAAACGGTAATATTCTCCTCTTTGCGCCACTTGATAGGGATTGAGCATCCATCTGCGCTTTACTTCTGGGTTGCTTTCAGCATAAATACTCAAAGCAATGGTAACAAAAACCAAGATACCGGTAAAGGTGATGTTTTGGCTAGTAAAGGTCAAAGCCAAGGCAGACATCCAAGCGGTAGCGTCCAAAATCGTTTCCATTATTTTTCGCGGTTAATGATTTCTTCGGTAAATTTTTTGAGTAGAAGTTTTTTGCTTTCCTCAGCCTCGATGGCGGCTAGTTGACTGAAGGCAACCTCAAAGTAGCCGTTCATTTTCTTCTCGGTCAAGGCACGAATTTCCAGAGAGTCGTAGATACGCGTGATTGCTTGTACTTTTTCTAATTTATCAAATTCTTGAAGAGAAAGCCAGTGTTTTAATTTTTTTATTTCTTCTCCTTTTGCTTTTTCCAAAGCTTTGATGAGCAAAAAGGTTTTTTTATTGGCAATAATATCGCCTCCGACTTGCTTGCCAAACTTATGCTGATCTCCATACACATCCAGCAAGTCATCTTTGAGTTGGAAGCCAATGCCTAGGTTTTGCCCGAAGCTTCTTAGGTGTGCCAAATTCTCTGGATGCGTTTGCGCCACAATCCCTCCCACTTCCAAGCTAAGACCCAGTAAGACGGCCGTTTTGAGGCGGATCATTTCTAAATATTTTTCCTCGCTTACTTCACTCTCCTCTTCGTAATTCATGTCTAGCTGTTGGCCTTCACAGACTTCGGCGGCGCAGCGGTTAAAAGCCTCGATCAAGGGCCTCAAACAGTCATCATTTACTTCCATCAATAATTCATAGGCTTTGATGAGCATCACATCCCCAGAGAGAATCGCTATGTTCTGGCTCCACTTTTTATAGATGGTAGGCTTTCCTCGGCGCAGTGGGGCATTGTCCATAATGTCATCGTGTACCAAGGTAAAATTATGAAATACTTCAACACCAATGGCGGGGAGCAGTGCTTTTTGATAATCTTCTGAGAAGAGATAAGTACCTAAGAGGGTGAGCAGCGGTCGCATCCTTTTCCCTCCGATGGTCATCATGTAGCGGATGGGTTCATACAGTTCAGGGGGGTGAGTACCAAACTCCAAATCAGCAATTTTCTCATTGATGGTATTTCGGGCTTGAAGTAAATCCATACGAAGCAAGACAAGTTCCTCTGCAAATATAGTGGCTTCCGGTCTTTTGGCTGAGGAGAAGTGCTTTTTTTTGAGAAATAAAGGCCAGAAAATAAAAACCTGCTCGGTCTATTAAAGAAAAGCCTTGGGTAGAAAATCGGGGGGCAAACCTTGGGCAAGTGCAAGTATTAATACTTGCAAATAAGATGCGTATAAACACTAGCAACACCGTATTTTTACTTGTACCGATGGTGTAGATCGCGAAAAATATTAAAAATATTTTTGCTAGCATTTTAGAAAAGTGATTTTATCCAAATTTATTAGCATCCAAAATATTCATTTTATCTTTTTGGGAAACTAATATACACGCTTACTGCATACACTTTCGGATCATCTCATAAACTCTTCGAAAACTCCTAGGCGATTGAGGCAGGAGCTACTCTCGAGGTAAGTCCCTTAATCCAATAAAATAGGCTTTAATTTATTAATTTTCAACACACTTTGTACTCGAACATACCGATATATGGATCATAATTTGTAAGATGATATGAATTTTCCTGCCTAAAAACCTCTGGTCATTTTTTTAGGAAGCCAATTCTGATACCTTTGGGCTATCAACTAGATCATGACTCATTTTGATGAAGCCTCTCAGAAATCTTGCGCTCACTCTCTTCGCTTTACTCGCTGGTCTATCATTTGCCGAAGCCCAAGAGATTGACCACTTGCTAACTCCCGAGCGATTGCTCTACGTGAAAGGCCACGACCGCCTGATGTTTAGCACCTTCTTGGGTGGAGGGAAGGTGGAGCGGGTCTACGGTGAGGAGGAGCTAGAAGAGCGGGTTGGCGTGGGGTTTTCTTTTACCTGGTTGCATACCTACCACTTTAATAAAAACTGGGGCATCGAGTGGGG
>CAZKBP010000076.1:0-10176 GCA_964551015.1 uncultured Cytophagaceae bacterium
GAGCTTTCGGCCAAGGGCAGCTCATTTTTAGCACTCTGTAAAATCCCCAAATTATTCAGCGTCGTGGCCACATCTGGCAAATAGGCCTGGGGGTTGACCTCGGCCAGCTTGCGCCGGATGCCTAAGGCTTCCTGGTAGGAGCTTTCGGCCTGTGACAATTCATTTGTAGCCTGCTGTAAATTCCCCAAATTATTCAGGGTGTCAGCTACGTAAGGCAAATAGGCCTCGGGGTTGACCGATGCTAGCTTGCGCCGGATGCCTAAGGCTTCCTGGTAGGAACTTCTGGCCAAGGACAATTCATTTTTAGCACGCTGTAAAAGCCCCAAATTATTCAGCGCAGTCGCTACCTTCGCATCATAGGATTCGGGGTTGACCGATGCTAGCTTTCGAAAAATGCCTAAGGCTTCCTGGTAGGAGCTTTCGGCCAGAGGCAGCTCATTTTTATCCCGCTGTAAAACCGCCAAATTATTCAGCGTAGCAGCCACATAAGGCAAATAGGTCTCTGGGTTGACCGAGGCTAGCTTTTGATAAATGACTAAGGCTTCCTGGTGGGAACTTTCGGCCAAGGACAGTTCATTTTTATCCCGCCGTAAAACAGCCAAATTATTTAGCGTAGTAGCTACGTAAGGCAAATAGGCTTCCGAGTTGACCGAGACCAGCTTTCGGAAGATACTTAGCACCTCCTCATAGAAAGGAGCCGCCGCTTGGAATTGATTACGTTCTTGAAGAAAATGAGCATATTTGAAAACGTATTTGGCCTTGAATTCTTCTTTTCTTGAACGCTCCGCAGATACTTTCCCCTTATCAAAAAATTCAATGGCTTTTTGAAAGCGGTCTTCGGGATTCTTGATCTCTAAATTTAAGCTGGTAAGTTCGGCTTTGATAAGGTATTCACTGGCGTTATCCACGAGCCTTTCATAGACGGTTTCTAGTTCTTGCTGGTTGGCTAGCATCTCCATCAAGGTTTGCTGGGCTTCCGGCAGGTTAATCGCCTGCATAGAGGTGATGGCTTCTTCCAGACCGCCCGCGAAGAATGATTTTTTGACCTCTGCCAGTATCTCCGTATTTTTAATCTCATAAAGGGTGTGGGCAGTGTTGAGTATATCGATTTTATATTGCTTTACCTCTTCTTCCATCAGTTTTATCTCCTCGCCCATTTCAAGGCGTTTGCCATAATCATCTACTGTGGCTAGTTCTTTTCTTTTGTCTTGTAGCTTGGCTTCTAAGGCTTGAAAGTAATCTACATTGTAGATGAACTGGGTGATTTCAATATCAATGGCCCCATCGGATTTGATGTTCTCAATGACCGTGGTTAAGCGGTTGAGGTCGCTGATGGTTTCTACAAAGCCTTGGGAGAGGTTGTAGGTTTGGGTGAATTCTTGGATTTTAGTTGCTGGATTCATCGTCTATTATTTTTTTCATTTTCTTCCAGAGACCATCTTTTCTGGCCTCTAGATAATCAAGATAAATTAGGAGGTTGTGCTGGTCATTGGCCAGGTCTTCCTCTTTGAGGATGGCATCTGCGTCTTTAAACCTACCTTGGTCAAAGAGTTCGGCAGCCTGACGTAGTCTCTCGGTGCGTAGCTCCATCTGAGAGAAGGTATTTGCTAATTGTAGTACATCTGCCTTGAACTCTTTCTCAAATTCTAGGAGATCATTGACTTTCTGGCTGTAAAAAAGCCTATCCTGAGTACCCTTGGCCGCATCAAGTTGAGATTGGGCTTCCTGTATTTGAGCTTGAAGCTTTTGGTAATCGGGTGAGTTGGAAAAGAAATCCCGAATTTTAATGTTAATATCTCTCCCTGCTTTAAGATTGGAGATTTCGTGATCTACCGAGATTTCTCCTCCCTTGATGTATTGTAGGATGCCAATGCGGGTATCTGCCATTGCTTACTGTTGGTCTATGTCAATGTTAATTCCTTTACCAGCATCCAAGTCTTTGAATTTGGCTTCACTTCCTTTTTGCTTGGCTTTGATGCGGATGTCTTCTTTAGCTTTGAGGCCTTCTGTATCTAAGGTGCTTCCCGAAGGCTTGTTGTAGGCTTGCTCTATGTCTGCACCCAAGGAGGCATCTTGGCTAAGTTCTTCCTCCAAGGTTTCTATCATACTCAGGAGAGCCTTGCGGATTCTGTTTTTATCAACACTGGCCTCTTCGTAGGTAATCGTACCTTCGTCTATGGCCTGAATAGTATCTTGGTAACGGGCAGATTGCAGGCTTAAAGTCTTGAGGCGTTTGCTACCTTGGAGCATGGATTTTAGCTTTTGGAAGGCTGACTCGGTTTGACCATTGAAAATAAGATCATTGATAGACTCGAGAATATTCTGTGCTTTCATAAAGAATAGAGATGAGTTTGGGAATTAAATACAAGATAAAGAAGAATCTTCCGAAAAAATCTCCCTTGTACTTAGTATTAACGGCAGAGATCACAAAATTGGTACAGTTTGCAAGGTTAAAGTATTGGAGATGACACTGGTAATGAGTAAATTAGCTATACACCACACACGAACCTTCCAGAGAAAAAATAAACGAATGTTGTATATTCAGGTGTTGCTCGTTCATACCTCCCTTCGGTCGGCCTGAACGAGCAACGGCGGCGGCTAAAAGACCGAATCGAACATTGAAACCTGATTATGAAACTCGAAAAAACGGATTAAAAATATTGGCTCATTGATTGAAGGTTTGTGCAAGAAAAAATTAGTTTTTGCCGACCCGCTTCTGCCCTTCGGGACAGTTGGGGAAGCCTACGCACATTGCACACATTGGCAAATCGCACAAGCCAACCCACGACCCAAGCTTTGCAAAAGAGCCAAATCACCACTTTCCAATACAAAGAATAAGTATCGTTTTATATCTTACATTTTGAGATATAATTGTAATTTAGAAGCCAACAATTTGATAGCAATGAATCGAATCAAAGAAGTGCTTGAAGAGAAAGGAATTAAACAAACCTGGTTAGCTGAGAAGCTTGGTAAGAGTTACAATATGGTAAACTCCTATGTGCAAAACAGGCAGCAACCACGACTGGAAGTTTTAAGTGAAATTGCCCAAATACTTGATGTAGATGTTCGTGAATTAATAGTTTCAACCAAACATGGATAAAATCGGCAAATACTTGAAGAGTCAGTCTAGGAATAAAATTGTATTCTATAAGCAAGATATTCCTGGTATTGAAGCGGTAGATGTAGGTAAGAAATTATCTCATGAGATAAAGTCAATCGCTTCTGATGCTAAAATCGGAATGAAATCTTTAATTATAATGGATGAGCTATTTACTTCATCTTTTTCAAATAATTCAGAATATGGGAAATACCTCGCAATACAGAACCTAGGTATTCTTTTTGAACCTGAATTAAAGACTGATTTTGTACAAATACTAGATAAATACTCTTCGCTGAACACTTTGTTTGTTAAGTGGGAAGGAGAAATTGAAGATGGAATCCTTTATTTTTTAACGAAAGAAAAAGGACAAAAAATAGATATTAAGAATTTAAGCCATATAGTAATATGAAGTATAGTGAGTTAATCCATTTTGAACCGATTACAGAAGTCGTAAAGTTTAGTGAAACACATAAAAGCGACTATCAAAATAACCTTGTTAAGACATTTGTTTTCTCGGAAACATTTAAAGATCACTTGATCCCATTAATGGTAAGGAATTTAGATTTCACCTACTCCGGTGAATCTTTTGGCTTACAGGTTGTCGGTAATTATGGTACGGGTAAATCTCACTTAATGTCTTTGGTTTCCTTAATAGCCGAGCATGAGCAACTAATTGATTTAGTTCAGGAGGAAAAGCCTAAAAAGTCCTTGAAAGCCATTTCAGGTAAATTCAAGGTTTTACGTTTTGAATTGGGTGGAACAGAAAGCTTGTGGAATTTCGTCACTTTTAAGGTTGAACATTATTTCAATGAACTTGGGATCAATTTCTCTTTTGATGGACATGGTACTATCACCTATGCAGATAAACTAAAGCTTATGATGGCTGAATTTGAGGACAAGTTCCCTGACAAAGGATTCTTGGTCGTAATTGATGAAATGCTGGCTTATTTGAAAGGAAGAAGTACACCTGATAAACTAAATCAGGATTTGCAAGTGCTTCAAGCTTTAGGTCAAGCCTGCGATTCATCAAAGTTCAAATTCATTTTTGGTGTTCAAGAAATGATTTATCATTCATCGGAATTTCAGTTTGCTGCTGATATGCTTCAAAAGGTGAATGACCGATATAAAGACATCATGATAACTAAAGAAGATGTTGCTTTCATTGTAAAGAATCGACTTTTAAGTAAAAACGAACATCAAAAACAGAAGATTAAAGAACACCTAGATCCATTCTTGTCCTTCTTTACAGATATGCACGGAAGAACACAGGATTATGTGGAATTATTTCCTGTACACCCTACCTACTTTGAAAACTTTGAACGCATCCGAATTGGAAAAAGTCAAAGAGAAATTCTAAAAACACTTTCCAATCAGTTTACAGAAATTTTAGAACTGGAAGTACCTACTGATAATCCCGGATTATTGACCTATGACAAGTATTGGGAAGATATTCAAAAAAGCCAGGACTTAATGGCAATACCGGATGTAAGAAAAGTGAAAGAAATAACAGAAATTATAAACGACAAAATCGAATCCTATTTCACCGGAGTTAGAGCGAAAAAGAAAAATATAGCAAGAAGAATTACCAATGCTTGTGCAATAAAGTTGTTGCAGCATGAACTGAATAAACAAAATGGTACAAATACAGAACATCTTGTTGATGATCTGTGCTTAACCGACAGTTTAGCAAGTGATAGAGATTTCTTAATCGACATTATGGATTCTACTGCTCAACAAATCATTACGGCTACTTCAGGGCAATATTTTGACAAGGATGCTGAAAACGGTGAGTATCATTTACGAATTGAAGGAGGAATAAACTTTGACCAAAAAATAAAGGATTATGCAGCTACAATGGCTGATGGTCAAAAGGACGAGTACTTTTTTAAGTTTTTAGAGATCAATCTACCACTAGACCACAATACATATAGAACGGGTTTTAAAATCTGGGAACATACCGTAGAATGGAAGTCGCATAAAACCTATCGTGATGGGTATATTTTCTTTGGAAATCCAAATGAAAAGTCAACCACACATCCAAGGCAACATTTCTATATGTACTTCATGCCGATTTTTGATGAGTCCAAAAAGAAGCGAAATCATGAAGAGGATGAAGTGTATTTTATCATGGATGGGCTTTCTGATGAATTCAAACAAGCAGTAACGCTTTATGGAGCTGCGTTAGCACTAGAGGTTAGAGCAGATTCATCGCAAAAAGCGATTTACAGACAGAAAATAGACGAGTTAAACAAAAAAGCAAGAGCTCTTTTTGATATTGAATATGTCCAAATCACAAAAGTCGATTACCAAGGAAAGGAATTGCCTTTAAATGGTTATCCGCTGCCGGGAGCGGGATATACAAAAGAGCAGATATTTTCAGATGTTGCCTCGGTAGTATTTGAAGAATGGTTTGAACAAGAAAGACCAAACTACCCTAAGTTTTCTCAGTTAAATGCACCAGTTGCAAAGGACAATTTTGATCGTTTAGTAAAACAAGCATTGGCTAAAATTGCAAACCCTGAACAATCCAACAGAGATGGTGAAGGTATGCTTTCGGGGCTTGGACTTTGGGTTCCGGGAACGCTTGATTATAGTCATTCACCTTATGCAAAAAATCTTTTAACTCAATTAAAAAAGAAAGGTGAAGGTCAAGTACTCAATCGCCAGGAAATTATTGAGTACGTGGAAAAGAGCGATAACTTATGGTTATCCAAAGATTTTAAAATTGAAGCCGAACTGGAGTTTATTGTTTTAGCAACATTGGCGGCTCTTGGTGAATTGGAAATTACACTATCATCAGGTAAATCCATCAACTCTACTAATCTCTCAGACTTAAAAGACATTGTAAAAGAGGACTTCTATTCCTTCACGCATGTAAAACCACCTAAAGGACTTAATGAAGCTGCTTTAAAAGCTATGTTTATTGGTTTGCTTGGTAAAGATTTGTCAAAACACCTAAAGAATGAATCGACTTATTTAGAGCTAACCACGAAAGCAAATGATTGGGCTAAAAGAACGGTTTCTGTTTTAAATAAAATTCAGGGAGGATATATCAAAATGGGTATTCAGATAATCTCCGAAAATGAAGCATCGGAATACCGCAGATCGTTTACCGCCTTTTCAGGTTTCTGTGATAAACTAGCCAACTACACCTCTGAGGCTCGAATGAAAAACTTCCAATTTGCTGTAGATGATATTAACCGCATTTTGGAAGCAAAACCTTTGATTGAGAAGGTAGAAAACCAACTGACTGAAATCAATCATTTCAACGAAGACATTTCTTATCTACAACAATGCAAGCAGTACATAACGGATGTCGAGTTTAAAGAAGAAATCACCAATGAAATCAATCAATTGGCAACTGTCCTTTCTTCTAATAACAGTAAGACGGTTGAGGATTATAAAGCACGTTTAAGTCAGTTAAAAAATCGCTATGCTGACTGGTATCTCAAATTGTATTTGAAATACAGAATCAGTGAAGCCGACAATACACAAAAGCAGGCTTTATTGGATAGTGAAGAAAAAGCCATTTGCGACATCCTGAAAGAAGCTAACTTTCTTTCTTCCGGTCAATATCACCAATGTTTAAGCAAACTAGCAAAACTTCAACCTGCTGATAGCAATGTAAATAAAGAGCTTATTCTAACGGCTCCTTACCAAGATTTTAATCCTATTGATTTTGAAGATCAGAGTATTGTTTCTGTTCAGGCTTGTAAAAAGGAATTGACTGAACTATTGGGTAATTGGGAACAAACGTTGAAAGACACCTTGGAAGATCCAATGGTGAAGAAAAACATGAGTTTGCTAGATCCTACCCAAGCAAAATTGCTAAAGGATTTTGAAAACGATACCGTAAAGCTGCAAAAGGATAATGCTCTTGCCATTCGCAACGCCATCATGAGCTTGCATAAAGGCTTGGAGAAAATAGAATTGAGTTTGGATGGTATGAAGGCAACTTTCAACAAACCTCTAACTCCTGACGAAGCAGTAGATGCTTTTAAAGCTTATGTAGACAACATTTCCAAAGGGAAAGAAAGAGATAAAATCAGAATCATACTGAAATAAGATACTATGGAAGATCTTAAAGTGGACAATAAAATAACGGTATTAGGAAAAACCTTCAACACAGAAGAAGAACGTAGAAGCTATTTCCGTGAAGAACTTCGCAAAAAACTACCCGAGCTCAAACAAATGGAAGGCTTTCCTATTGGCGAAGATGAGGATATTTTGAACCTATCCGACCCACCATACTACACGGCCTGCCCAAACCCCTGGTTAAACGATTTTATTGCTGAATGGGAAGAAGAAAAAAAGCAATTGGAAAAGGATGGAAAACGTTCTGCTGATTTTGTAGTGGATGAACCTTATGCTGCGGATGTGAGTGAAGGAAAAAGCGAAGCTCTATACAAGGCTCATAATTATCATACAAAAGTGCCTTTCCGAGCTATTTTAAAATACATATTTCATTATACTCAACCAGGAGATATTATTTTTGACGGTTTTGCTGGAACTGGCATGGTTGGTGTTGCTGCGGCTAAAGCTAGCAATCCCGATGTAAAACTAAAATTTGAATTAGAGTCTTCACAAAATGATATAATAAAATGGGGTGAAAGAAAAACTATTAATAATGATTTATCACCAATAGCCAGTTTTATTGCATACAATTATCAATTTAAAACTAATCTATCAGAATTTTCTAAACACGCTAAAATGTTGCTAGATTCATTCAATAATGAATTTGGATGGATGTATCAAACAAGACATAGTAATGGAAAAATTGCAAGAATTGATTTTGTCGTTTGGAGTGAAGTTTTAATTTGTTCTAGTTGTCAAAGTGAATTTATTTTTTCAGAAAGGTTTTACGACTCGAAAAAACAGAAAATTTCAAAGGAATCCACTTGTCAAAGTTGTGGTGGAATAATTACAAAAAACAATTCATCAGTTAGTTTTGAAACAAAATTAGACCCATTACTAATTGAACCATTAAGAGTTCCTAAGCGAATACCACATAAAATACATTACACATTTAAGGGAGGCAAATATATTAAGTCCCCTGATGAAAATGACAAGAAAACACTTGAACAAATAGAAAGCCTAGATTTTCCAAAATTTCCTCTTTTTAAGTTTCCTCAAATGCAAATGATGAAAGTTGGTAGAGTTAAAACGACAAACATTACTCATTTGCATCATTTTTATTTAAAAAGAGCTGCTATCTCAATAAGTTACTTTTGGTATAAGATAAAAGAAGTTAATGATACACGCTTAAGAAATAGTCTGTATTTTCTTTTTGAACAAATTATATGGGGTATGTCAGTTCTAAATAGATTCAGCCCAACACATTTTTCTCAAGTTAACAGGTTTCTTTCTGGCGTTTTTTATGTTGCGTCACACACTTCAGAAGTTACACCTTTTTATATACTTGAAGGAAAAATCAAAAGGTTGATATCAGCATTTTCAAAGCATGATTTTCAAAAAAATAGTCATTTAATAAACACTGGAGACTGTTCTAATATAAATATCAAGAAAAACTCAATTGACTATATTTTTACTGACCCACCTTTTGGCGAAAACATTTACTATAGTGACTTGAATATGTTAATAGAGGCATGGCATCAAGTTATTACCAAACCAGACTCTGAGGCAATTGTTGATAGGGCAAAATCTAAATCTTTTATTGTGTATCAAAGTTTAATGTCCAGTTGTTTTAAACATAACTACTCCCTTCTTAAACCAGGCAAATGGATGACTGTTGAATTCAGTAATACAAGCGCAGCTGTCTGGAATGGAATACAAACTGCCATACAAAATGCAGGCTTTATAATATCTAATGTCGCTTCTTTAAATAAAAAACAAGGTACTTTTCAAGCTGTGAATTCTCCAACAGCTGTCAAACAAGATTTAGTAATATCGTGCTACAAACCATCATCTGAATTTGATGATAAATTCAAACAGCATCAAAATACTGATGTAGCTGTTTGGGACTTTGTGGAAGAGCATTTACGCCATTTACCTATTCACCTTCTCAAAGAAAATGCAACAACTGCAATTGTTGAAAGAAGCCCTAAGATTTTATTTGACAGACTTATTGCCTTTTATGTGCAAAAGGGCTTGCCTGTACCAATTGATGCGGGGGCGTTTCAAAAAGGTTTGCGAGAGCGTTTTATTGAGCGTGATGGTATGTTTTTCACCAACGAACAAGTACAGGAATACGATAAAAAGAAAGCGGAGAATCCTGAGTTTATTCAGTTGTCCATTTTGGTTTCCTCTGAGCAAGACGGTGTGCTGTGGTTGAAGAATGTATTAACTGAAAAGTCATTAGCCTACCAAGACATCCAACCTTTGTGGATGCAAGCATTAGCAGGTGTGCGTAAAGGAGACGTTATTCCTGAATTGGCATACATACTTGAAGAAAATTTCTTAAAAGATGAGCAAGGCAAATGGTATGTGCCAGACCCTGAAAACGAAGCAGATTTAGAGAAACTACGTACCAAGCGATTGTTAAAGCAATTTGAGTTGTACAAAACCGAAGCTGCTAAACCTAAAGGCAAAATAAAGGAGGTTCGTGTAGAAGCTTTACGTGCCGGTTTCAAACAATCATATCAGGATAAAGACTTTAAAACCATCGTTCAAATTGGGGATCGTATTCCAAACAATTTGTTGATGGAAGACGAAGTCTTATTGCAGTTTTATGACATAGCGACTTCAAGAGTGTAATATGCTGTACAAAGGAAAAGCCATAGAAGTCTTAGGAGAAAAAGAAGTTTTCGGGCAAACGATTGCTTGGATACGCATTTTAGAAGATGGTTCTTTCTTGCAGGTTGCAAAGGAAGATTTGGAGACTGAGCACATTGAATTTAATATACCATTGATTCGATTCATTTCTATTGCTGCCAAAATTAAAGATGAAGTAGCGAAGAAAAACATCCTAGCACCTTATGAGAGTAGTTTAATTCCGCTACCACACCAAATATTGGTGTTGGAAAAAGTAATGCAATCCACTCAAAATCTATAATACCTCGACAAATTTAGACCACTGGCATCATTTAAATTTTACCTTTGTGCAATGAAAAAAAAGA
>CAZKBP010000077.1:0-10026 GCA_964551015.1 uncultured Cytophagaceae bacterium
GTATCGCAAAGGTAAGCGCTAGCGCGTGGTGGGTTCTTTTTTGATTTGAAAAATATGAAGAGAAAAATCATTTTATTGATGGTATCCATAGGAGCTTGGATTGTATCATCCGAAGCCCAAGAGATTGACCACTTGCTAACTCCCGAGCGATTGCTCTACGTGAAAGGCCACGACCGCCTGATGTTTAGCACCTTCTTGGGTGGAGGGAAGGTGGAGCGGGTCTACGGTGAGGAGGAGCTAGAGGAACGGGTTGGCGTAGGGTTTTCTTTTACCTGGTTGCACACCTACCACTTTAACAAAAACTGGGGCATCGAGTGGGGGCTAAGCTATGGCGGTTTGCCCTGGCGTTTTTATTATGAAACAGAACCAGAAAGGGGAGGTTTGCCCTACAGTTCGCTTAATTACCATACCTTTCTAAATGAATACATTGCTTTGCCTCTACAAGCCGTTTTCAGAACACCAATTAAGCCTAAACTTTTCCTTGGGATACGCTCCGGTGTGTCTATTCGGTATATACTATTGCAAGAACTAACGGGAGGTGGAAGCTCCATACAAGAAGATAATAGTGTCATCCGCGTCTTTGATTCAGAGAGTGAATTCGATAATAACTTCCGTACCAATTTTAATCTAGAGACAGGTTTATCTTGGTTGCTTCCTCACCACGATATGGTAGAGTTTCAACTGATTGCCAATATCTCTCCCCGTGATTTCATGAAAACCCGTTATTACTTCTTCCCCGGCACAGAAGATGAGACCTTTGGCTACTACACGAGCAAAGGAAGCTACGTGGGCTTCTCGGTAGGCTATACTTTTACCAAGATCAGAAAGCTCTATCGGGAGTATCGCAAAGGTAAGCGCTAGCGCGTGGTGGGTTCTTTTTTGATTTGAAAAATAGGAAGAGAAAAGTGCCCTGTGCTAAGTTTCCCAACTTAGCCCCTTAATACACCAAGATTCCTATCTTGGCGAGTGCAAAATAGGAATCTTGTGTGCCTTATCTGCTAAGATAGCAATCTCAGCAGACAAGGATAAGCATCGGAGAAACTTCTCTTAATCTTTCAAACCTGGAACATCCTCCGGGCGATTATCTTCAAAGCCCAAGTGTGTTGCCGGACGCTTTTCGGGATAGATTTCGTCCAGAGAATCTCCGGCATAAAGGCGACCGTTTTTCATCACGGATTGGATAGAGTTGGTATTTCGGATATTTTCCAGAGGATTTTTATCCAAAATAATCAAATCTGCTAATTTACCTGACTCAATAGAACCTAAATCTTTGTCTAGGCCAATGGCTTCTGCCCCCAGAATGGTAGAAACACGCAAAGCATCGTGCTCGTCTATACCGCCAGATTGCATTGCCCAAAGCTCCCAGTGATAGCCCAAGCCTTGTAACTGCCCGTGGCTTCCCACGCCCGAAAGTCCACCTGCTTCTACCAAATCCTTGATAAACTCGGCGTGCTTGTGGAAAACGTGCTCTTCTTCCATAAACCAAGAACTGCGACGGCGAGATTTACCCGCAAGCTCTTCGTAAGGTGTGAAGTGGCGTAGTTTTCTGTCTTTGTAAGGCTGCTCTGTCGCGTAGAAATACTCTTCGGCCCAAGGCCCGCCGTAGGCTACCAATAAAGTGGGCGTTACACACATCTTGGATTCGGCGATGGTCTGGGTTACATCTTTGTAAATCGGGTGAATGGGTAAGGCGTGTTCGTGCCCAGGATAGCCATCCATGAGTTGGGACATATTGAGCTTGAAATCTAAGCCTCCTTCGGTGGTTGGCATCAACTCCTGTTCTTTGGCGGCCATCAGAATCCATTGACGTTGCTTGCGATTTCCCGTCAAATACATTTTGATGGTTTTGGTATTGTAATACTTGCTGTATTGCTTCAAAACTCGCTTGGCGTGATCCAAATCCTTGATGTTGTAAGCCCAGAAGCCTACGCCTGGCCCTGTAGAATAAACCCGAGGCCCGTACATCTCACCTGCCTCTACCATGTCGGCGTAAGTGAGTACGTCGGTGGTGGCAGTTTGGGGATCGCGGGTGGTCGTTACGCCGTAAGCCAAGTTGGCGGCATAAATCCACACTTGGTTTTTGTGTAAATTCCAGCTCGGCCACATATGCGCGTGGGTATCTACGAAGCCCGGGATGACAGTTTTGCCCTGGGCCTCGATGATTTGGGCATTACTGGGCACGTCAAGGCTACCGCTTTTGCCCACGGCTTTGATGCGGTTGTTCTCGATGAGAATATCACCTTGCTCGATGATTTCTTGGTCTTTCATCGTGATGATCCGCGCTCCTTTTATGAGAGCTGTTCCTTGGGGAATGTCTTTTTCGTAGTAGACTTTGATTTCGTATTCATCGGCTTCGAATTTGGCTTCCTCTTTCTTTTTCGCTTCGTCGTCTTTTTGGTCTTTATCTTCCTTTTTATCGTCTTTTTTATCTCCGTCTTCTTTCTCATCATCATCTTCTCCGTCCTCTTCCTTTTCATCCCCTTCTTCTTCTTGGTCGTCTTCCTTTTCGTCGGCTTCTTCTTCTTTTTTCTTTTTGGCTTCTTCGGCTTTTTTCTTGGCTTCTTCTTTTTTGGCCACTTTTACACTGTCGTCAAAGGCTTGCGCTTTGTCCAGATCATAGACAAAATGAGAGCTTCCCAGCGACCAATGTACTTTTTTGCCATCGCCTGACCAGGTAGGAAATTCACCCCCTAATTCGGTAAGCTGACGCGCAGGAAAGGCAGAACTGGAAGGATTCGCCACCGAAATTTTAGGCGTTTTACCTGCTTTGGGCACTTTGACGACGTAAATATCATTGTTGATTTGCGCCATTGCCCAAGTGCCCACGGGAGCCATTTTAATCACCGAAGCGGTAGAAGGTTTGTTATTCTCCATAGCTTCAAAATTTTCGGGGAGCATACAATAATGTCCCGTTTTCTCGTGCATTTCGCTAAAATTAGCAAAGCCATACGTCTTGATACCTGAGATTTGCACGTGTTCTTTTTCATCGCTTCCGTCCCAGCGGATAGAAATTAAACCTTTACTGCCATTGCTTAGATAAATGCGATCTTCTCCCTTCACGAAGTGAGGCTCAGTGCGCCCGTAAGTCTTATCTACTAAATTGACCGAACCACCATTGGCTGAAATCCAGCAAATATCCTCATAAGCCCCAAAAGCAAAAGGCCCCGTAGCATCTTGGAAGCTCTGGGCTTTGCCTCGATGAAAAGCAATCCGATCTTGCTCATAAGACCAAGCTGGATAAGTGTACACGCCCGCTTCTTGGGTCAGACGTTGAGGTTGAGCTTTACCATTGACGGATACTTTGTAGAGATGTCCACCTTCCTTGGAGTTCCAAGTGGTGTATACGATGTAATTGCCATCGGGCGACCAAGCAGGGTGGGCTTCGGTGTAGTCAGCATTGGTCAGGCGACGCGGTTTGCCATCGGGCAGGTCCTGCACGTAAAGGCGATTCAGGGCGGTAAATGCCAGCTTTTTGCCATCGGGTGAAGGTTTGGCATCTCGGATTTGGGTGGCGAGTACTTTTTCTTCGTCTTGGATAGGATATTTAAAAGCCAAACGAGGGCCGAGTTCTAGTTCTACATCTACGTCTAGCGGGATTTCTATGGGTTCTCCACCATTTACAGGGAGTTTATAAATTTTCCCACCATAGGCAGCTACTAAATATTGGCTATCAGGGGTAAAAGCCATGGCAGGCAGCACGCCCAGCGGCGCGATAGATTCTTGCTCATCCCTCTGGATGGGATAAGCCAGCCATTTCTCTTCTCCGGTTTTGAGGTCACGTAGAATCAATCCGGTTTGATCTTCGTAGCGGGTTCCATAGACCAGCCATTTGCCATCCTTGGAAAGCGTGGGGGTAAAGGCCGAGCCGTAGCGAGCGGTGAGGCTACTCATTTTCCCAGTTTCTCGGTCATAAACACCAATTTGGTACTGTGGGAGTTGCGCATTGTAATTCCAAGAACCAAAACGGCGCGAGAAGTAAATATGGCGACCATCGGGGCTTACGGCAGGATCGATCGTTTTCAGTCCTTCGGGCTTGTCTATTAGTTGAATTCCACTACCGCCTTCCCAATAATACATATGGAGCTTAATCCCGAGACGGCCTTGGGCGGCTACGATGTACTCGCCGTCGGGCGTCCAGGTAGCCGAGGGAAAGTTTTGATTTGTGCTTTTTGTAACTTGAATGGTATCTTCTTGCTCCCGATCAATTACCCAAATATTCTCGGAGCCACTTTTGTCGGAAGTGAAGAGGATTTTGTTACCGTCGGGGCTATAACGAGGATGCGTATCGTAGGCCATGCCCTTGGTGATGCGGGTGGCCTTGCCTCCACTGATAGGCATGGTGTAGATATCGCCCATCATATCAAAGACAATTTCCTGCCCATTCGGATGGATATCCAGCGAAACCCAGGTTCCCTCTTGGGTATTGAACTGGATGGTGCGCTCGGCCTCCATGGGAAGTCCTTTTTTCTTTTCCTTTTTCTTCTTTTCTTTTTTGGTAGAATCTACCTGAGTACTATCGCTTTGGGCGTAGATAGCTTGTCCACTCCCCATTAAGAGAAGGAGGCAGAAGCCCGCCCAAGCGAGTAATGCGTTGGTTCTATGGTATAAAGTTTTCATAATTTTTTTTGATTTTCCTGAAAGATAAAAAATAATTCGAGTAAAAGCATATTAACAGAAGCTCAGGGCTAAAAATTAGGATAAATCCAGATAAATTTGTGGAAATAGCAGGAAAGAACAAGAGCTAGTAGAGGTAGTAGATGAAGATGATGAGAGTTGACTAATTGGCACTTGCTTCTTAAGGTCGGTTGGGAGGACAGACTAACTGTGGTGTGGCTAAGCGGGTATTTTACTTTAAAAAAAGCTTCCGGCGAGCTTATTGGAGGTCATCCCCTGCTTGATAGGAGACAAACCTCCGTTTTAGGCCGATTGCTGGCAATGGGCTGACCGCTTAGCTCAACACTAAATTTACCTTCAATTGTGCCTGAGGCTCGATTTGATGTTCTGCTTCGTGGATCAACAGACGCAATGCCTTTTCTGCTTGATTTTGGATAACGACTTTATCTTTATTTACCTGAATGTTGAGTAGATGTCCTCTGAATAAAATTTTGAAGGCATAGCTTTGCCAATGCTCAGGAATATAGGGATCGAGGCTCAATTTACCCTCCTTGATGCGCATTCCGCCGAAGCCCTGTACAATTGCCATCCATGTGCCCGCCATACTGGTAATGTGCAAGCCATCTTCGGTGTCATTATTATAATCATCTAGATCTAAGCGTGAAGTGCGTAAGTACATTTCGTAAGCTTTGGCTTTCATCCCTAATTTGGAAGCGAGAACCGCATGGACACAGGGTGAAAGCGAGGACTCGTGCACCGTGCGCGGCTCATAAAATTCAAAATTGTTTCGGATGGTTTCTAGATCGTATTGATCTTCAAAGACATAAATACCCTGTAAAGTATCTGCTTGTTTGATAAAACAGGAGCGAAGAATCCGATCCCAAGACCAGTTTTGGTTCAAGGGGCGGTCTTGTTCGGGAAGGTCTTCTACTAAAATTTGTTCCTTGTCCAGATAACCTTCTTGCTGTAAGAAAACCCCCAAAGATTTATCCTCAGGCAGGTAGATTTTCTCGATAATATCTCGCCAGCGATTGGTTTCTTCTGGTTCTTTGAAGTTTAGCTTCTCTACTAAAGCTTCGTATTTTTCAGGAGCTTTTTGCTTGACCTGCGCCATGATTTCTCGGGTATATTGCAAGCACCATTGCGCCATGAGATTCGTATACCAGTTATTATTGACGTTGTTTTCATACTCATTGGGGCCGGTTACTCCTAGCATTACATATTGCTGCTTGGGCATAGAAAAATGCACGCGTTGACTCCAAAAACGAGCAATTCCTATCAATACTTCCAGACCGTAATCTTCTAGGTAGGATTCGTCTTGTGTATAGCGCACATAATCATAAATGGCCCGGGCAATGGCTCCATTCCGATGAATTTCCTCAAAGGTAATTTCCCATTCATTATGACATTCTTCCCCGTTCATGGTGACCATGGGATACAGCGCGGCTCCTCGGACAAAACCTAGCTTGCGGGCGTTTTCTATGGCTTTGGGCAAATGCTTATAGCGATAAAGCAATAGATTTCTAGCCACTTTGGGGTCGGCGGTAGATAGGTAAAAGGCCAAGCAATATGCCTCCGTGTCCCAGTAAGTACTCCCTCCGTACTTTTCGCCAGTGAATCCTTTAGGGCCGATATTGAGTCGCTCGTCTTGCCCTGTATAAGTCTGATTTAATTGGAAAATATTGAAGCGAATCCCTTGTTGCGCGGCTACATCGCCTTCGATGACAATATCGCTATGCTCCCAGATATCTGCCCAAGCCTGAGCTTGCTCCTGTTTTAATTGTGGGAAACCCTTTTGAAAAGCTTGCTGCAAATCTTCCTTACAGATTCTGGACAATTCGGTAACTTCATGGTCGCGCGAGGTAACCTGAGCAGCATACTTGAGAATGGTCAGTTCATCCCCTTCGCGGATAGCTTGTGAAAAAGACAATCCCATAAATTTATCTCGCTCCACGGTTTGTAGTTCAGGCTCGATAGATTGCTGATTATGAATCACTTCAAACTGCGTCCCACTACAGAGATAAAACTCGGTTTTCTTGGTAACCGCCGTGATGTAGGCCTGTCGTTCTAATCTTTTGCGGCTGACTTCGTCCCAGAATTTTTCGTCATAGTTGGCATCTTCATTCTTAACGTCAGCGTCCAGATAAGCGCAAGTATGAATGATATCGTCAAAGTTGAGGGCTTTGATTTTATAAGATAAGGCTCCGATGCTTTGATCTACCATGCTCGTGAAGCGTTGTGCTTCTATTTGTACCTTCTTGCCACTAGGTAATTCGGCGTGAAAAGTACGAAGCAGGTAGCCTTCCTTCATATTGAGTATCCTGCGGAAATTGCTCACCTTGCAGTAAGCTAGGTCTAGATTTTCTTCGCCAATTTTGATCTCTAAACCGCTCCAATTGGTAGCATTGAGTACCTTGGCAAAGTATTCGGGGTAGCCATTTTTCCACCAGCCTACTCTTGTTTTGTCGGGATAATACACGCCCGCCATGTAATTTCCTGGTAAGGAATCGCCACTGTATTTTTCTTCAAAGTTGGCTCTTTGCCCCATATGCCCATTACCGAGGCTAAAGATGCTTTCCGAGATACGGTTATACTCGGGGATAAACCCCTCTTCAATGATATTCCATTCGTCTTTTTTGAGGTATTCTTTCATGTCAACAAGTAAATTTCTAGGTCGTTTTCCGTTGTAAGTTGTTGGTTTCTTTTTTCAAGGCACTGCCTGAGCTTTTTCACGATTTTATAGAAGCTAATGATTCATCGTGATACATGCTTGATTAGCGATCAAATTGAAGTTGCTGGAAGGTGAAGTTCTCAAAGCCAGCAATCACCAAATCAGCTTCGTGCAGTATCTCAGGGTTCCCCACGCCCACGGCATACATTCCTCCTCGGCGCGCGGCTTCTACCCCCTTTACGGCATCTTCGAAGACCACGCAGTGAGCAGGCTCTACGCCGAGTGCCTCTGCTCCTTTGAGAAAGACTTCGGGATTGGGCTTGGCTTCGGTGATGTTGGTGCCGTCCATGATGGCTTCAAAGTAGTGGGTCATTTGGATTTGCTTGAGGATGGTCATGGCGTTTTTGCTCGCTGAGCCCAGGGCGATCTTGATTTGCTTGGTCTTTAACTCTTCCAAAAAGTGTTGCACCCCCGGCAGCGTGTCTGCTGGCGTCATCTTGAGGATATAATCTAGGAACCATTGGTTTTTCTGATCCATCTTTTGTTGAAAATCAGCATCACTGAGCGTTTGCCCGCCGATTTCTAATATAATTTTGAGGGATTCTACCCGACTGACACCTTTTAGTTTTTCATTATCTTCTTCTGTAAAATTGATTCCTAATTCTTCGGAAAGCCTTTTCCAAGCTAAGAAGTGATATTGGGCGGTATCTACGATGACGCCGTCTAAATCAAAGATGCAGGCTTGAATATTTGCCATAAACGATTCGGTTATTAGTTTTCTGGGTCAAATTTACCAATAAGAAATAACGATAATCGCGGTAATTATCAAAAGAATGATAGAGAGATAACGAAAATTTTGATACCAAGGTACCCCCTGCAGCTCTTGGGTTTCTTGGTCAAACAGTTCCTTTTTCCAGACATAGGCTTCTATTTTCTCTGCCGGCGGAGGAGAGGTCATCAAGCTTACTACAATCATCACGATGGTACAAAGTAAGAAAAGCGCAGGAGCAATGTACAGGAAGTGAATGATCTGATCTCCTGCCCTGTCTGTGTACATAATCGTTGAGGCGGCTGGATAATAGGCCAACAGCGTATCGGCAATCGTAGGCCCACTCACGAACACCAAGAAAATTAGTGCCACAAAACCTACCATAAAAGCAGAGAAAGCACCGTGGGCATTGGCTCTTTTCCAGAACAGACCTGTCAAGAAAACCGCTACCACGGGGGGCGCAATGTAAGAAATCACGAACTGCAAATAGTCAAACAAAGAAGGAAACATCGCCACCGAGGGGGCAATGATTGCTCCTAAGATGATCAGCACCACCGTAGAAAATTTCCCAACCGTTACTAATTGCTTGCTGGTGAGCTTGGGGAAGATCGTTCTCACAAAATCCATGGTAATCAGGGTAGAAGCTGAGTTGAGCGTGGCACTGATACTCGAGGCCATAGCCGCCATCAGTCCCGCAAACATCAACCCTGTCAACCCTACGGGCATGAGGTCAAAGATCAAACTAGGATAGACATCATCGGCATTCTCCAAAGTCCCTCTAATCAAGCCCCCCTCATCATTGTAGAGTACCCGCGCCATCGTGCCCGGGAATACCATGATGTAAATCACGGGTAGTTTGAGCAAGCCTGCAAACAAGGCTCCCCAACGGCCATGGTTCAAGTCTTTGGCACTCAATACTCTTTGTACCATAAACTGGTTATTCGCCCAAAAATAAAAACCCAAAATCGGCACCCCAAACAACAAGCCCGGCCAAGGCACAGAAGGATCATCGGCGGGACGAATCAAGCTGAGCATCCCCTCGGGCGTGACTGCCACCGCCTCGGACCAGCCCCCAATTTTGTCCAAGGTAATAAAGGCCAAAATAATCGCGCAGACAATCAATAAAAGTGCCTGTACGACTTCGGTGTAAATGACTGAATTTAGCCCGCCCGGAATCGTGTAGGCGGCCGCGGCAAAAGCCAAGAAGGCAATGATGATCCAAGGTGGAATGTTGGGGAACATAAGACTTAACAGTAAGCCCCCCGCATAAAGTCCAGCCGCCATCTCGATGAAGACATTCCCCACGATCATCACAAAAGAAAAATAATAGCGGGAGCGACTGTCAAACCTGCGCTCCAAAAACTCAGGCATGGTATATACCTGTGATTTCAAATAAAAGGGTAGGAAGAAAATAGAAAAGAAAATCAAAATCACTACCGCAAACCACTCGTAATTATACACCGCAATCCCTGTGCTATAAGAAGAGGCCGCCAAGCCGACTAGCGTGGAGCTGGAAATATTAGCCGCGAAAAGGGAAATGCCAATGACCGGCCAAGTAGCATCTCGCCCCGCCAAGAAGTATTCTTCGGAGCTAGATTGTTTGCCCTTTTTGAGGCCATACCAAATGACCAGAGCAAGATAGAGGAGAATAATGGCTCCGTCTATCCAGGAAAGCGAGTGTGGATTCATAGTAGAGGTGTTAAGCGATAGATTATTAGTTTAAGTAGTTGTCTGTGGTGAGTTGACGACGCTAAGCCTCTTTTTCAAAGTATCATCGCCGATCACCCCAGTATTTTTATATTCAGGCACAAATATATTTATATTTTTTCAGCAAGTATTCACATTAGGGGTGGTTCCGAACCACCTTTACCCCCCTCAAGAACCGCCTTTACCCCCTCAGCGACCACCTTTACCCCCTCAAGAACCACCTTTACCCCCCTCAGCAACCACCTTTTCCCCCTCAAGAACCACC
>CAZKBP010000078.1:0-9643 GCA_964551015.1 uncultured Cytophagaceae bacterium
AGTTCGCAGATATGTCCGCCGAGTTCTGAGATAGGTCAGCGGAGCTTTGAGATAGGCCCGCCGAGCTCAGAGCTAGGCCGTCCGAGTTCGGAGATAGGGTAATCGAGCTATGGAAGTGGGTCAATTCATCTCAGAAGAGGGACCGTGGAGTTCGGAGATAGGCTGGTTGAGTAATCTAAGATAATCGAAACGTGATTGCTTTACTTCACTGATGAAGGTTAATTGGAATTGGATCGCCCTGAATGAATCCAGCTATGCCGATTACCAGAAAGCCGAAGTCCTCGCCGAACGCATTCGCATCTTGGAAAGTACACTCGTGAGTAACATCCTGATCTTCGCCCGGGGCATTGGTTGGGAAGTAGATAAAAAAGTAGAAGCCAGGGTCTTGGATATAGGAAAGGCGAATCCCGTCAAAGTCAAACAAGTGCGGATGCTGGCCTTTAACCTGAGCTTCGAGACCAACGTGTTCTTGCCCAACTACATCGGCTTGGGTAAAAAAGTGAGCCGAGGCTTTGGCACCATCAAACAACTCCGAGAAAACCGATCCCGAACCTACCAAAACTGATCACTCGTTTATGCAATTTGATAGCGAAGATTTTAAAGTCCTCTTTCTAAAAGTTTTAAAGGCGAACCATACCCATTTAGAAGATCACGATCTATTCAAGATTGCGACCATTGGGCTTCCGCATAGAGATGCTCTTGGCAATCGTAGGAGCCATTCCCTCCCCTGTCACCCTGCAAAGGTCTTGTTGCGAAGCACCGAGTGGGAAGGAAACACCCACAGCCGAGACTTCCCAGAAGATGCTTCCAGCATGACAAGAGGGGTAGTAGTGGGTGAGAAACCCTTTCCATCACTTGTTACCCTGCAAGGGTCTTGTCGCGAAGCACCGAATGGACAGGAAACACCCACAGCCGAGACTTTTCAGAAGATGCTTCCAGCATGACAAGAGAGGTAGTAGTGTTACTATTGATCTGAAGTGGTTCGTTCCGAATTTCGGATAAAACGGTCGATCCCTGAATGGCCAGAGGAGCATCCATTTTCGCCCCTTCTCGGTAGGTACTGGCTCGATCTCGGCTAATGATTTCTATCTCGGGATGACGCGCCAGCCAGTGCGCTAAAGTTTCTTTCTCCCGGTCGGAGAGCAAATCTACCACCTGCCGTTTTTCCAAATCCACGAGAACGGTTCCGTAGTAATCTCCTTTACGAAAAGCCCAACCAGCACCTTAAAGACGAGGCACTAAGATCGCGAAGAGTCTTTACCTCACTCCATATACTAAGAAAGTCTCTTAGATAATTCCTTGATTTCAATATGTATTTTTATCAATCGGAAAATATATGGTAACACGGTAAAGCCTTCATACTTTACAAAATTAACATTCAGAAGTGGGAAGAAAAGGTTGGGCTTGAAGTCTCCTTTTAACAGTAGGATTTTGCGCATTTGGAATCCCTTTTTTTGCTCGTAGAGCTTGTAGGCTTTGTTTCCTCCTACAAAATATTGCAAATAATTTTCATCAAACCATATACCTTGAGAGGTAGCAAAAAATCCTGCTTTTTTGCCCTTAATACCAAGTGCTTTGGCTAATTTCTTTTCGTTCGTAATTCCTAGTATATCGAGTATCTCTTTTCGAGCATCCGACTTTATGATGTCTTCATAGCTAAGTGTGCCGTGGAAGTCTCTTCGCAAGAGGGCGTTGTATTTCTTTATCTGAGCCTGTGAAAAGAATTCATTATCGTGTTGGAGTTCTAGTTCATGTTTTTTTCTAAGAGCCTCTCTTGTACGCAGGACTTTAGTTATTTCTGAGGAGTACAGTGCACGCTCATCAATTTCTTTAATTTCCCAAACAAAGTCCTTACCCAGAACAAGGTAAATTTCGCCTTTAGCAAAATCAGTGTACTTATCGTATTGTACTCGTAGGGATATCAAATCTTTTAGTGACTCAAAACCCATGCTTTTTAGCATTTGAGATGCTTTCTCACTCTTTAGATTTTCAAATTGTAAAGTTTGACCCTCTAAAAAGGACATGAATTGGTGTCTTTCACCATGATGCGTATAGCAATGTATAAATACCAACTCATTAAGAATTCTGATATTTGGCAGTTTGTCTCTCAGAGAGGAAGGATTAATGATTAAATCCTTTAAGAAAAGCTGCTGGAGGCAAATCTCGAGATTTCTACGTAAATCTTCATTTTTGATCTCTCCTTTTTCTACCTGTAGTCCTTCATAGTTCAGGAACTCTTGCTCGGTGAGTTTTTTCTTTTGCTCTTCTTCTGAGAACGCCTTCTCATTTATACAGAAGCCTTGGGAATTCGTGAATCCTGCCTTTTTTATGATTTTATAGCCATCTTGGTTTATTCTCGAGTTTAGAACGCCATTTGATTCACAATCTCCTTTACTGTAATCCATCAAAATTAGTACACTCTCCTTTTGGTCTGCCTTTGCCTCTGAACTAGCAATAAAGTGTACACCGTACTTGGTGCTATTTAATAGCTGGATGATTTGCTGAAGACTAACTTGTGGGTAGAACCTTTGATCTACCACGTGGATTTCAAGATCACTCAGAGGCAATTTGTGTTCTTTTGAGAGTTTACTGACCACCTGTTTAAGAGTCAATTGTTTTATCTTAGCTTCTAGACCTAACTTGGTCAAATGTGCTTGAAAACCCCTTGAGAATTGATCTAATAAAACACTCTTAGATGTTTCGTGAGCATTTTGGTCGGCTATAGAGTGAAAAACGGATTTGGTTCTGTATTTATTAGATGTATTCTCTTGATAAATGAATCTCTCTGCATTTATGTCATTATCTTTTAACTGTCTGAATGTGATTTGCCCCTCAGGTAATTCATCAAAATCGTATGGTATTGCTTTTTTGTCTCGCTCTGAGTATTTGATCTTTTTCAGGCGTGTGGCACTGTCTTTCAATAGCAATTCGTGAAACTCGGTGTCTTGATTTTTGGTATCCTTCAGGGTTCTAAGGCTGGGTCTTATCTTCAAGACTTCGGCGTATGATTTACTCGTTTTCATCAACAGGTAGAAAGCATCATTACTTACAAAGTCACCAACTTTGTGTACATAATGTGCCATCAACACCTTAATGATGCAATGTAGCTTTTCCAAGTCTCCAAAGTTTACAAGCCTTCTTTTAATCAGCTGATTTTCGTGGTAATAAATATCTTCTACCGGGTGGCCTATTTCATAGCCGATATACAGTCTTGGTGAAGCTTCCTTTGCCACGTGTAATTTGTAAGGCTGATCCGTCTGCATCCTAGCCCAAATATGCAGGTTAGCGTAGTTTGCGTTTTGTGATTTATTGAAGTATTTAGGTAAATCATATTCCCAAATTTGAAGGATTTCTGCTAGTTTTTTGAAGTCAGACTTTTGAAAGTCAAGCGTTAGGGTCGAGGTATTGATAATCTCGGTCTTGGTTTGGGACGATTTAGGCATAGTGATTTAAAGGTTTGTTAACAGGCGAACAATTTGCTGAAATTCGGTTGAAACCTGTTGAGGATTATCGGGCGTGATACTACTTGGAATGACGGCCATGTGCCAGTGATCGGAGTAGGCCTGTGTTTCTAAATTCATATCAAAGAATTGATTACGCTTTTCTGGTTTAGAAATAAAGTTGATAACGATGTATTTCGCCTCAGGCGTGTTTGTTTTGTTTCTGATTTTTTCTAGCTTTCTTTTAACTTTTTGTAGAAACTTCTGGCTATCAAAGTCTTCTTCATAAAGAGGATCGCCTTCGTCCTGCGGGAATGAGAATTGATCTTGGGTGCGGTGGCCAAAATTTTTGAAGTCTATATAAATGGGCTTATCGCGTAGTTTTGCATCGTAGAGCTCATAGAGCGCTGGCAATTCTTCATTTCCTTCTTCTAGAAATATTCCTTCTCTTTCTAATAGCATTTTGATGCATTTCTCACCAATGGCTCCTTTCAAAATAGCTTGTTGGATGTAAGGAGTAAAAATCCTCTGAATGGGAGAGGGTCGTTTTATATATGAAATAGCATAATTGCGCTCCCGAAATGCTATTTTTAGAAAATCGTTCTTTTGGATATAGAAAAATGGGTGATCTAAATTCCAAGTGCCAGTTGACTGATTTTCGTGTGGGAAAATGCTCCCCCCCGCTACAAATAATTTATTTTCTTCTTGTAAATGGGAAGTCTTGAAAATCAGCTGCTCAAAACTGATCTCCTGCTCCCCCCAGCTTATTTCAGCGTGGGTGTCCTGCTTGAGCACACATTCTCTTAGTTCTTGCCAAGCAAAAATGATATCCTTAGCTTCTTGATCGGTACATTTTTCCTGATTTATTCTATGGATTGCATCCACTAACCCTTTAATCTTTTCTTGGCTAATGTGATTTTCCTTTGTAATATCCTCGTAAGCAGAAAACTGAGCACTTTGTTCTTCCTGTTGAGTGGATTTCAGAATTTGTTTGTTTAGCTTTAAAATAAACGCTGATGTATAGATTTCTCTTGGTTCTAGCACTTCTTTATACTGAGGCTCTGTCAGGGCTCTGGCAAATATAGCTTGAACCTCTGAGGCGAGTGTTACTTCAATCAAAGACATCTCTTCCCACTTCCTATCTACTCTACCTAAGGCTTGATGGAACAGGGCGATCTGATTCAAGACGTACTCATCAGTGTTTTTATAGAAATTGTTTAAACCTTTCAAGTCCTTTTTCCTGAGAAAGCTTTTGAATCGCTGTTCGCCCAGTTCTTGATTTTTGTATAATTTCCATAAATACCAGAACGCCTTTTTCCTGTTATGGAGATCTTTTTCGGAAGAGGTCTGGTCTGTATCAAACCAAAAATGTTTTGGCTCCAATAGATGAATTCCGCCAAAATCAGTTTCTGATCCTGCTAAATTCAGACAGCGTAGATTTAGACCATTGCTGGCAGTGGCATACTGTGTAATGAGGATTACCTTCTGGACATGAGGGTCTGTAAATAATTGGTCGTATCTAGGATCAAATTTTCCCTGTTTTATGAGGTGTTCGCCTAAATCTTTATTCTTACGAGCATCCAGAAAAATTAGATGAGCCACCTTCCCTTGAAAACTTAGTTGGTAGCCTGGTTCTTTTTTATCAATCCGAAATCCGATTTCAGCCAGCTTTCGTCTACACAAATCATTAAAATTAGCTTCTTCTAGGATTTGTTCATCAAAGAACAAAATTTCTCTCTTGAAAGTATTGCAGAAGACTAGATGCGTACGATTTTGACTTTCCTTTAAAATCCAATCTAAACAACCAAAAAAGCGCAAGCTTCTTTCCTTTCTGTATGTTGGCGCTTTCTGCTCTTTTTGACTGGATTTGTCCTGATAAAATCCAGTTTTGCTAAGCGTTTTAATAACTTCATACAGCGAGTGCTCGGGTGAAAGTAGTTGATTTGAAAAAAACTTAACTTGGCTGTTTCGTTTCTGAGCTTTGTCCGATTTTCCTTGTTTTATTCTTTCTATATCATCGTGAGTGGGGCTAATAAACAACGAAGTATTTTCACGAAGCCAATCCAGATTAAAGGCATTTACCATACGAGGAATATCAGCCGTGGCAGAGAGAGCGAAGACCAGGTTATTCTGTGCTAACTGTGCGATCATTGATTCAGGAGAGGTAATTACCTCCAACTGCTCTAGATCAGCTAAGTTTGGGTCAAGATGGTTTTCTTTTTTAATCGTTATCAATGAAAATCCAGAAAAGTAACTAAAATCGGCATCTCCACCGTGGTTCTCTCTGAGACCGCGATACGTGTAATTCTCGGAAATGTATCGATTATATTTTCCCTTAGTATTATCATTTTTGGTATCCCAGATTTCACGGATCAAACTTTCTAAGATATTGCCTCTATCCCGTACGCTATCAAAAGTGCGTAGGAGTTGCTCTGTGGCAGACTTGATCATTTTGAAGAAAGCATAAGTATTGACGGTGTGCTCACTGCTTTGCTTGACAAGATTGTAAGCTCTCCTACCTTCTGTTTTTTGTTCTAGGTAAAACTTTTCCGATAGGATGGTATGATTATTTTGAAAAAGTACAAACCTTTTCTTGTTGCCTTCTTCAAATGTCTGATTATCAAAAGTAAATTTCCTAATTTGAGGGAATTTAAAGCCGTTTGCTTTAATTTCTTTCTCCAAAAAGTCTAATGTGCGTTGCATTTGCGATTTTACAAATCTTAGGTCTTGATCCTGATCCCAAAACTCGCTTTCTCTCCAATCTTTAAAATCTTCCATAAAAAACCGGATAAACTCTATCGGATTTCGAAGATGTGGTTCCTCACAAAGAATATCTAGGATTTCATTCTCTAAAAAATCAAATTCATCTAGAAAAATCGTAAAGGTCTGTCCTTCACGGGAGTCTTTCAAATCGTGAAGTTTTAGGCTACGTTTGCCATTGAAGAATCCTCGACAGAACTTTTGAACGGTTCCTAAAAGAACCTTAGCCTCCTGGTCCTGCTCAAATCGTATGTAAGGGAATAGCTCCCAAATATCCTGATTTTGAATAAGTTGATCGTACTTACTCCTGCTCCAATGTTTGAACGCAAAGAATTGGCGCTTCACATCTTGCAGAATTTGAACCAAGATATTTTGAATTTCTGCCTCAATGAGGTGCTTATTCGTGTAGTTCTCGGTATCCTTCAAATCAGCTTGATATCTCTTGATGCGCGTTATTTTTGTGGCAAAGTGTTGCTCGATACCTTCCTCATTTTTATCCTTAAAGAAATCAAACCCAAAAAAGCCTTTTCTGATGAGGCTTTTGAGGATATCCAATAACTCGTTTTGTTGGAGCAAATCTCTGAGTGTTTCAATATCACTCTTTAAGTAGCATACCTTGAAACCTATCTCTTCGCCTATTTCATTCAAAGCTTCATACAGTTCTCGAATAAGGGCGTGTCGATTGGTGATGTAGATAAACTTTTGAGTTGGCTTTTTTGGTAGAATTCGTTTGATAGACTCTTTGATGCCATGGGTTTTTCCTAAACCTGTGGCTCCATAAACTGGCTTGATCCCTGATTTTACGTTTATCTGAGGCCAATAATAATAACTTTCATAGATTTCTGGATATTTTAAAGACATAAATGGTTGATAAGATGAGGTACATATACTGATTCCAGATATAGCTTACTCCAGTCACACCCAAGGCAAATATATGTAAAATTATTAAATGAGGATTATCTTTTAGCAAAAGATTGTAAAATGAGCAAAATTATAGATTCACTGTATAAAAGACTTGGGAGAGTAGCTGGGCTGCGTTTTCTGTCCGTTTAAAACCTTCAAAGGAAATAGACAATTTTTTGGATTCTATTTACAGCGAGTTGTCCAATTCCTTTTATTATAAGCAAAAATAAAATATCGAGAAAAATAGCCCCGCCAGGGCTAAGGTAATAGTTTTTAAGGCTCTATGTATCAGATGCTTAAGGTCAATCTTAGAAATGAGCTGACAAATTTACTGACAAATGCTATGCTCTCCCCCAAACGCGAAAAAAGGAATCCGAACCCAGATTCCTAGCCACTTCAAAAATATTAGTATTCTCAAGATTTTGGTTTGTTCTGATTGAGCTTCTGGACTTGATTGAGCATCTTTTTGTCTTGGGCTTTGACCCGTCTTTGCAGCTTTTTGATATCCTCTTCGGCGGGAAGATTTTCGGGGAAAATCCCTCTTTTATTGAGCAGCTTTCTGACTTCACTGTTGTTGCGAACGTGCTCTTGCCCGATGGCTTCTTTGCCCTGCAATTGCTCATCTTTGTTGATGTTGAAAATAGTGATTTCGTTGGCAAAGTCTTTGGCTTTGATGGTAATGGTCGGGAGAAAATCAGCTAGAGGGCGGTTTTTAGAAACGTCTAATTTTTTCTTCATTTGTCCCGTGGTATAGCCTCCAAATAAAGCCTTGTCTCCTCGACTGCGGATGATGGCAAAGCCCCGGTCGTCTACCCCTCGCTCGTACATCACCCCGGATAAATTCTTCTCGGAAAGGCTCAATTTCTCACGGGCTTGTAGGCGTTTCCACTCCGTGATCCGTTTTTCCAGAATCTCCTGCTTACGAGTTTGCACGGCGAAGTAATTCATGGCAAAGGCAATCTCATCCTTGCGCGGATCACCATTTTGAGCAATCAAATAACAGGCATAACGGGTCAACATCACGTCCTTGATTTCGCGGATGGCTCCCGAACCTAGCTCGACCTTTTTGCTGGCTGCGACAAAATGGTCTTCCACAACTTGCCCTGCATTCTGACAGGCAACTTTGGCTTTGTCTATTACCAAGTTAAAATTACGCCATTGCTCGTAGCCCAAGAGCTTCTGCAAGTCCCTGGCAAACCAAAACTCCACGCCATCCGTTTCGTGGGCAAAGGATTCAAAATCCTCGGTGAGTGATTGTATAATTTCTGATTTCATTGTATTTTCATTTGGTTGTGATGTAATTTTACCTATTTGGATACTAATTTAATAATTAAATTCTCTTTTCATAACTTCCATAGCTTTTTATTGAATGAAAAAACTCTACAAACGTATTTATGACCTCAGAAAGGAAAGGAAGCTCAATCAAGCGCAGGTAGCCGAGCACTTGGGCTTGACACAGGATGGCTATGGTAAATTGGAAAGGGGGCAGGTAGATGTTACCATCACCCGGCTAGAAAAGCTGGCCGAAATCTTTGAAGTCCACCTCTTTGAACTCATTTTCGGCTCCGAGGCCGAAGGGTCTCAACTCCTCCAAGAGAACGAAAACCTCAAAAAAGAACTCGCCTACCTCAAAGAAAACAACCAACTTTTGAAAGAAAACTTGGAGCTGTATCGGAAGTTGAAGGGGTGAGTCTCCACGATTGGGCTGATACCCGGGAGAAAAATAGGAAAATTATAGAATGTTTGCAGACTAGCAAAGATAGCGGATTGATTACAGGTTTTCAGATTTACTTCCGCCCGTAACGCCGGAAAGCCGTGACAATTTGGTAGATGCCTAGGCTAGTAAAAACACGAGCCAAGCCACTCCAAATGTAGCTGTAAGGGGTAGGTGAAGTACCAACAATGAAATCGACACTGTGGCTTGGAAAGATGAAGTACAATAGATAACCTATATGAAAGCGCAAAAAACGAGGGAGATCAATTATAATCATAAACCAAGAGGACTTAGATAAAGGATAAGGTTTGCCATTATCTATATTATCTATTTTTAATGATGAAATGAAGCCCAAATAAAATATAAACCCAAAGAGTAAAGTTAAGATCAGTGCTTTTACCCAACTTCTACCAAAACTGGAGGTGAAACCGTGTATAAGGAGGGAAATATACCCTGACCATCTATTTCTGTTTTCCTGCCACAATTCTTTTCGTCTTAGACGTAAGTAATGTTCATAGTATTCCATCTCTCTGGTATAGTTCCCTTGCTTTTGCATCGCTAGATACAATTGATTATAAAGCTCAGATAGTCTATCATTTGAACCAGTACCTTGGCTGGATTCGCTAATTTTATCTGGTGGTAAGTGCCCATTCACCATCTTGATTTCACTTAAATTACTGCCTTTGATCTTTATCTTGCTAAAGCCGTTAAAGTTAAAGCTATTGAAATAGGCCTTCCCAAGGCTGCTGTTTCGCATAATCAACTCTGTCTCGGGGCGGGGGGGGGGGGGGGGGGGGGGGGGGGGGGGGGGGGGGGGGGGGGGGGG
>CAZKBP010000079.1:0-8730 GCA_964551015.1 uncultured Cytophagaceae bacterium
TCAGGCTCGAGCCCAAAGCGTCTATGATTATTTAATCCAAAAAGGCATTCCCGCGTACCAGATCACCTCTGAGGGTAGAGGCGAAAGTGAGCCGCTCAAATCCAATAATACTGAAGCTGGTCACCAGGCCAATCGCAGAGTGGAAATTGAGCGCGTTAAATAACCCCAAAACTCCAGTTTCTACAGACTTGCGAAACTGGAGTTTCGGAACTACAAAGTTGACAAAGCTTGCTCAAAATCCTCCCTCAGCACCTCCGCCTCTTCCATTCCCACGCTGACCCGAACCATGTTCCAAGGTAGATCAGGGCTTTTGTAAATCTCCGAAGCATAGAGCGTACAAGCCGGAAAAATCAAGGATTCATAGCCACCCCAAGACACGGCCAAGAGAAAACGTTGCAGACGATTACAAAAAGCTTCTACCTTTTCCATGGTATCGGCCTTTACCTGAATGCTAAACATCCCACTGCCTTGCTTCATCTGTTTTTGGGCTAAGGCGTATTGTGGGTGAGAAGGGGAGTGGGGATAATAGACCCGCTCTATCCGGGGATGCTCTTCTAAGTATTGCACCAGCTTCTGGGTGGTTTGGCTCACACGCTCCATCCGCACGGGCAGCGTTCGCAGTCCTCTTAAGAGTAGCCAAGCATTCATCGGAGAGATAATGCCTCCCAAGGTCATAAACTCTGAGGCAAAGATTTTTCGAATCATGGCTTTGGAGCCACAGAGTACCCCCGCCACCGTGTCGCTGTGTCCTGCCATGTATTTAGTTGCCGAATGCACAGTAATGTCTACCCCCATCGGGATAGGTTGTTGGAAAATGGGCGTGGCGTAGCTATTGTCCATGATGGTCATGAGATCGTTCTCCTGAGCAATTTTGACCACTGCTTCTATGTCTTGTAGCTCAAATGTCCAAGAATTGGGACTTTCCAAATAAAGCACTTTGGTATTGGGCTGAATGGCTCGGCGGTAATTTTCGGGGTCAGTGCCATCGATTAAAGTAGCTGTGATATCAAAGCGAGGCAGAAAAACGGTCATCAGCTTATTCGTCCAACTGTAAGGCTTGCGCACGCAGACGATATGGTCGCCCGCTTCTACCTGTGCCATGACGGCGGCGGCAATGGCAGCACTTCCACTGGCAAAAATCAAGGCATCTTCTGCCTGTTCGAGTGCTGCTACTTTCTGACGGAGAATATCGCTCGTGGGATTATTACCACGGGTATAGAAGGGTAATTCGGCCTCCCGACGGAGCAATTCGCGCATTTCGGCCACAGTTTTGGAAGCAAACATGGCCGTTTGGAAAATCGGAGGCGTGACCGACTGCATATACTGAGCACGGTCTTCGCCTAGCTCATTGAGAATGTGTGAGATGTCCATAATGTTGGGATAATTTCAAATGGCAAATTACAAATTTCAGATGGGAAACGAGGGATGAACCAAGCTCAAATTGCAGATAGCAAATTCTCCGCTTCTGTTTAGTCATTCTTGGGAAATTTAAGCAGGTACTTTTTAAGGATCAAATAACAATTTGTAATTTGCAAACTTTAATCTGCAATCCACACGTATGAAAAACAAAATCGTCATCATCACAGGAGCTTCTTCGGGTATTGGGAAAGCCTTGGCGCACCGCTTTGGGCAGGCGGGAGCCAAGGTGGTTATCACGGGGCGTAATCTGGAAAAATTGGAAGCCACAGCCCAAACATTAAACCAACAAAACATTGAAAATCTAGCCATCCAAGCAGATGTCAGCATCGAGAGCGATAATGAAAAGGTGGTACAACAAACGCTCCATCAATATGGCCAAATAGACGTGCTCATCAATAATGCGGGAATTTCTATGCGGGCTTTGTTTGAAGACCTAGATTTAAAAGTGATTCAGCAGATCATGGATATCAATTTTTACGGAACCGTCTATGCTACCAAATATGCTCTTCCTCATATCATCGAGAGCCAAGGCTCAATCGTGGGTGTTTCTTCAATCGCGGGCTACCGAGGCTTACCCGGGCGTACGGGCTACTCAGCCTCCAAATTTGCCATGCACGGTTTTTTAGAATCTCTCCGAACCGAGCTTTTGAAAAAAAATGTACACGTACTACTCGCCTGTCCTGGTTTTACCCAATCAAACATTCGCAATGTGGCCCTCACCGCCGATGGTCAGACACAAGGTGAAACCCCTCGCGATGAAGAAAAAATGATGAGTTCTGAAGAGGTGGCCGAACGGATTCTCAAAGCAGTGCAAAAACGCCAACGAGATTTAGTACTCACACGCCAAGGCAAGCTTACCGTGTTTATGAACAAATGGCTCCCCACTTGGATGGATAAGATGGTCTACAATGTGATGGCTAAAGAAGCCAATTCGCCTCTGAAGTAAGCCAAAACTGGTAGATATCGAGTGATTGGGATGCATGCCTTTGATGAATTTTTGGGGTTCAGTTAAGCCATAACTTATTCTACCAGCCACAGACTGGCGGCGCGCACATAAGCTTCTTTGCCCTCCCATTGAATTTGATACCAAATGTCTTCTTTTTTCAAAAATTTGACCCGATGCCCTGCTTTGACAATGGCTCGTACTTCCGCGCCCGCCGAGGGAGCCTGCATCAGATAAGTTTGATTACGACAAATGATGGCATAATTCCCCTCGTGATTGTAGGTAATGAGAAAAAAAGTCAGACTTAAAAAAAGCAAAAGAATCAATTGATAAGGAAGAGAAACGGGCTTGTTTTGTACCCGACGAATCACTAGATAGGCAAACGCACCCGAGGCACAGATCACAATAAACAAAGCTAGCATCACAAAGTAACGATCATACAAGGCTCGGATAAAATCTAAATCAGAGTGCTCATAGCCCTTGAGTCGCTCTTCGTGAGCCAAACGCTCCATGTGAATCAGGGTTTTGTTATTGGGCGCGTAGCGGTAATAGAGATTGAGATAATAAAGTGCCTTGGTGTAGTTTCCTAAGCCCTCTTGGATAAAAGCCATGCGAATCAGCATATGAGGCGAGGCTTGTTTATCCTGTGTAAAGACGGCTTCATAGATTTCCAAAGACTCCGTGTATTTTCTTTGAGCAAAGTAGCGATCGGCCTTTTCAATTTTTTCAGAAACCTCTGAACATTCTACCGTATGAAATGTTAATAAAATACAAAAAGGCAGCAGGTAAATCTTTGGTGAAAATTTAAGAAGGTTTGACATTAAAATTTTTATACACTAGTTTTGCCATCGCGTTTAGAAAAGACAAAGATAAGAAATATCAACGAATGATTCCTTAGCTCAGTTGGTAGAGCACCTCCCTTTTAAGGAGGGTGTCCTGGGTTCGAGCCCCAGAGGGATCACTAATATTCCAAGAACCTTCGTGAAACGAGCCTTCACGGAGGTTTTTTTATGGAAAGTACTTAACTCCCTGAATTTGATTTTTCGCATTCCAAACGATCGACCAGTATTTTCTGAAACGTGATTCACCCCGAATTTTGAGATGACTCATGTTTAGCTTGGGGGTTGCAACCCCCAAGCTTCTTAACTCCCTGAATTTGATTTTCGTATTCCAAACAATCGCCCAGTATTTTCTAAAAAATCTATGCTTTATTTTTTAGAATATAGAATGCTCCCTAGATTGCCCCTTCTTTTGAAATTCATGTTATCAACACACTAAACCGGACATCTTTTATGAGAAAATATTTACTCTTCTTTTTTGGTTTGAGCTTTTATCTTCAAAATCATCAATTATTCGCACAAAATTATTTTTATGGTCAGTACCAACCCTTTTTGTCCGAAATTCCTAGCCCAGAAGCCTTCTTAGGCTATCCCATTGGCGAAAATCATACCCGCCACGATCGGGTAGTCGCTTATTTGACCAAATTAGCCGAGCTTTCTGACCGAGCCAGTATCGAGACGTATGGCTACACCTACGAAAAACGTCCGCTGGTCATTTTTACCGTGAGTAGCCCCGAAAATCTAGCCAATCTAAGCACACTGCAAGAGAAGCATCTCCAGATCGTGGATACCGAACAGACGGTTTCTGACCTGAGCGACCAACCCGTCTTTGTCAATCTGGGCTATAATGTCCACGGTAATGAACCCTCGGGTACAGAAGCGGCGATGCTGACCGCTTACACGCTGGTGGCCTCTCAAGAGGCTAAAATCTTAGAATACTTAGCGCAAGCGGTGGTTTTTATTGACCCCACCATCAATCCCGACGGGCGCGACCGCCACACTCACTGGGCCAATACACGTTTGGGTAATCCCAAAGTAGCCGACCGCTACGATATGGAACACAATGAGGGCTGGCCTTCAGGTAGAACCAATCATTATTGGTTTGACTTGAATCGAGACTGGTGGCTGGCTGTTCATCCCGAAAGTCAGGGCAAACTCGCTTGGTATCATCAGTGGTATCCTAATGTAGTGACTGATTTCCACGAGATGGGAACCAACAGTACTTATTTCTTTGAGCCTATGAAAGCCAATGCTTCCAAAGACCCCATTATGCCCAAGGAAAATTATACAAAATTAAACGATCTCTTTGCTGAGCAATTTTCCCAAGATCTGGATGCCATTGGTTCGCTCTACTTTACCAAAGAAGTTTTTGATGGGACTTACCCGGGCTATGGTTCTTCTTACCCAGATTTGCAGGGAGCCTTAGCACTCTTGTTTGAGCAGGCGAGCTCCAGAGGGCATTTACAAGAAACCACTACGGGCGAAATTACTTTTGCTTTTACCATCCGCAATCAATATGTTTCTAGTCTGGCAACCCTAAAAGCGGCGGTCAAAAATCGGGAAGTCCTGCACGATTATTTACAAGATTTCTTCCAATCTGCGCTCCGCAATGCCTCGAGTAGTGCCGTGAAATCTTACGTGTTTGGCGATGAGCACGACCCCAGACGTACCCAAGCCTTTGTCGAAACTTTGCTGAGGCACGAAGTAGAAGTTTATCGTTTAGATCAGGAAATTACCCGAAATGGCAAGACTTTCAAACCTGTCTTTGCTTTTGTGATTCCCACCCGGCAGCCTCAGTACCGAATGGTGCAATCGGCCTTCGAGACCTATGCCGAGTTTACAGACAGTGTATTTTATGATGCCTCGGCTTGGTCTTTGGCCAATTGCTACAATCTATCCTACGAGGGCTTAGGCAATGTAGCGGCTCAGGGAGAAAAAGTAACTTTGGACAATTTGCCATCAAATTTACCCGAAGTACCTCGTGCAGAATATGCTTATTTGATTCCCTGGGAAGATTACTACGCCCCACGCGCTCTTTATTATTTACAAAAAAATGGAGTCGCGGTAAAATCTGCTTTTAAGCCCTTTGCCGTGAAAACAGATTCCACTGATCGGGAATTTTCTTATGGAACTTTGCTCATACCTACCCAAATCCAAAAAATAGAGGCTGATTCACTGCACAAACTAATGCAGAACTGTGGCAGCCCTGCCTATGCCGTCAATACGGGATTGAGTGCCCAAGGCATTGATCTAGGGAGTCGGTCTTTTCTGACCCTCAAAAAACCCAAAGCTTTGATGCTGGTAGGAAATAGCGTGTCCTCTTACGAGGCAGGAGAGGTCTGGCATTTGTTGGACAATCGAGTGAATATGCCCATTACCAAAGTGCCTTTGCGGATTTTCCCCAGCGTAGATTTAGAGCGTTATGAAACCATAGTGATGGTTTCAGGAAGTTATCCACAATTGGACTCCACACAACGTCAGCGGATCAGCGATTGGATTAAGGCCGGAAATACCCTCATCACGATCCGAAATGCCAGCCGATGGGCGATTCAGAAGAAATTAGTCAAAGAAAGTCTAGTCGAGGCTCCCAAAGACAGCACCCCAGCGAAACGAAAAAATTATGTAGATGCCCCCGAAAACATCGGAAAAGAGCAAGTAGGAGGGGCCATCTTCGAGGCAGATTTAGACATTACGCATCCACTGGGTTTTGGCTATCGTCGTCGAGAAATTCCCGTGTACCGCAATAGCAATGTCTGGCTCAAGCCCAGCCAAAGTCCTTACGCTACCGTCGCCAAATACACGGATGATCCACATATTGATGGTTTTATCACCGAGCGGAATCTAGAAACGTTCTTAAAGCCTTCTGCTTCTCTAATGGTGAGTCCCCTTGGCAATGGGCGGGTCATTCTATTTGCAGACAATCCTAACTTTCGTGGCGTATGGTATGGAACCAATAGGCTTTTCTTAAATGCTCTATTTTTGGGAGAACATATCGAAGTGCCCTCGGGAAGATAAGGTCATCCCGCTACTTGTTTTGAGGGATTTATGGAATATTAGCTGAGGAAAAACTAATGCTAAAATAAAAACTAAAATGGCCTTATGGTGATATTTGAGGTTCCCCCGAGTACATACACATCTTGTCATCCTGTAAAGGGTCTTGTTGCGAAGAGCCACATTTTGGGCAAGCGTGGCCATTCGGGACGACCAACAGGTTCCTTTTAGGATGACAGGGGGGGGAAAGGCAAGGAAATAGCCTCCATTTAGATTTGTGTGTGTATTCATGGTGTCTCCACGCGCCGACATCACGAGGCAATTCAATGTTCGTCATGGTATAAGAAGCTTGGCCTTCTTTTTGGGGTAAATTTGATGAATCGAGTCCAAGAGATCAACCAAGGTAAGCCATCTGTATGCATAGCGTTTATGCTTTTCGTGTTCATTTTTTGGGAATTTTATGCTTTCTGAGCAGTTTAATTGCTTGCGAAGAGGAGCGAGTTCCCGAAATCGAGAAAATCGTTTGCTCCTTTGGCCCTCATTTTTTCAGTAGTGTGGAGTTAGGCGCGAATGGGCAGTATTTTTATGCAGGATTTCCGACCGTAGGGGAGGAGAAGCGACCGGGCAATCTATTCGGGCCAGAAGGGCAAGCACTGAGCTACTATTACTCAGCAGAACAAGGGGAGTTATTTCAACACTTCAAGGAGGAGCTAGAAAGGTATGATTTCCAAAGAATTAAGGCAGGGAATTATGGTTTGGAAGAAATTTTCGTAGAAGAAAGCCTTTATTATTTTTGTGTCTATTATGACGACGGATCGCAAAAATGCTTATATGGCAATGACTTTCCCAATCACCTCAATGACTTGATCCAACAATTCATGGATTCTCACCAATCTATCAAGCTCAATAAAGTCAGCGAATTACACATTTTCGAGACCGCTCATAAAGTCTACATTGACACGCCCAGCGAGCCTAATTACTGAGCTTGACCCTTCGGCTGGAAAGAACCTCTTCTTGGTGGGTAGAATTGCGCAAAGAATAAAGTCACCAGACCCTCAAACCTAGGTAGAAAATGCAGATTCAACGAAGGCAGATTTTTTGAGCTTAATCACTCTTTTGGGTTCGCGTTTTTTGTTTTCTTTTGTCGTAGCGAGCTAGGTATTTCTTGGCTAGCTTAGGATAATTATTAAAATAATAATCATCAAATTCGTTGATTTGCTCGGGCGTTAGGTTAGACTTGGAGTGATAATCCATACGCTTGGTGCCCGCCGTGAAAGAGTCGTGTCCGCTCTTGGTATAAGAAGAAACGGAAGCCTCGTAGTGCTCATCCAAGTGGGCGATCATATCATCTACTTTGGCTTGGTCTACGGAGAAGAAATCTGCTACTCGGCGTATAGTAGGCTCAGGATCTGTTTGCAGGTCTTCATAATAGATCAGCATTTTCTTACCAGAGAACTTGTCAAAAGCTTCAATATTTTTGATATACCAGTGATTTGGCTGCTCGATTTTCCCATCAAACTCTAAAAAAGGAACTACATCTCGGATTTGCTTCCAAAGGTCTCTGTTATGTCGGATCAAACACTCACGGTAATCCCGGATGACTAAGATCACGGCTACGTGCTTGTGCATCACCTTGTAGGCTTGGTGTGCACGGTCAACGGCATACTTGTCTCCACGTATTCTGCGTTTTGAGCCGGGGGTGGGCAGATCAGTAAGGGTCTCAATAATGTAACGAAGCCAATTGGTACCACTTCGAGAATAAGAGGCCAGGAGTGGCCGGCGGTAGTATCCAAAGCCAACAATGGCATCGGATCGGCGAAAATACTTGACCCGAACTCTGTTTAGTACCTTCTGGGGGAGAAGTAAGGTGGCCCAGACCATACTGTAGCCTTTATCTTTTTGGACGCTGTAGTATTTTCGGAGAATGTTCATTTTAGTAAACTCAGGAACTGTGTTTTCTGGTTACTGACCATAGATGCTTTTAAAGTGCTAAAAGACATAAGGTTGGATGGTCATTTGAAATTGATAGAGCTGATCAGGTCTTCACAATCCCAGTTTTGGGATACATCTTAATTGCGTAATTCTTACGCTAGGGTTTTGACGAATAAACGCCAGCATTATTTCATTCTTTGATCTTTCTACACAAATCCCAGCCTATTCGCCCCAGATAGCGTGTTTAGACTACTTCAGGATTTTACTCGCATCAGTGCCTACCCGATGCTCTTGACCAGCACTTTGGCCTTTTTTATTCCCACGCTCACCCAGATTATATTGCAGGGTAGGTTTGAATTTGTGTAAACTTAACCCGTATTCATGGAAAACCCATTATTGCAATATACTGTTTTTATATGATATTTTTTTGATAATACTAGAAAGAAATCCCTTTCGTGCCCTCACCTTCACAAAACCTAAACGCTGCTGAGATTCCTACCTGATTGTCGCCCTGCAAGGGTCTTGTCTTGAAGAGCCACATTTTGGGCAAACCTCTCGGGTCGGGACTGCCCACAAGTTCCTTTCAGGATGACATGAAATTGCTGA
>CAZKBP010000080.1:0-7985 GCA_964551015.1 uncultured Cytophagaceae bacterium
TTCATGGCAAATGAACTAAGAAAAGGCACGCGTTGCAAACGCGCGCCAGCTTGGTAATTGCGAATCTTACCTTACTAAAAACTCGGATATAATCTATCACCATCCGCTTTTATCAGCTAAGCTCACGAGAGGTAATTTGATTTCCGAATGCATAGACAATATTTTCTAAAAAATGTTGTTTCATTTCGGCACTAAAGGTAGCCGAAGCATCGGAAATAACAGTGGGTATGTAGCCCAAATCGTGAGCCGCCCTAAAAGTAGATTCTACGCAGGCATGCATCGCATAGCCAGCCAGGTAAATTTCGCTAAGGCCGTGATTACGCAGGTAATTATCCAAATTAGAACCGCTAAAAGCATTCACCCCCGTACGGCCACTTACCTCAAACTCACCCTCAGTGGGAGCAAAATCGGCGTGGTACTCGCTTCCCCGGCTACCGATCAAGAAGGTTTGGCTTTGTTTGATAAGCCCCCACATACCCGTTTCTCTTGATCCGAACTCGGGATAGCCTTTCTTAAAATGGTAACCAATGTGAATAATGTGCCAATCATTCTTACGGGCAAAACCCAAGGCTCTTTTAGCCCCCACAATAGAGCTTTCTAATTGGGGGCGGTCTTTCATATAGCCATTCAGTACCGCCTCGGAAGAAAGCCAATCGTTTTGAAACTCAATCATCAACAAAGCTTTATTCGCTTTCATATGGTTTTGTGTTTTGATCAATGAATGACCCAAAGAAAGGCCACAGGAAGGCAATAAAAATTCAACTAGTTGAAGAAATTTATTTTAAGAACAAATTACCTCGCATCGCGGGCAAAAAGGGAGCAAAATTTTTTAGAATTTCATTAGCTTTGGGTAAATCACGATTGGCTTAGGCCTAGATATGGAAAAATTGCTGGCTTATATCCGTCAACACGTAGCTCTCTGTTCCGAAGAGGCCTCTTATTTTCAACAAAAAATAGAACACAAACGCTTTGCTAAGGGTGAATTTGCCCTAAGGGAAGGTCAAATTAACCACTACCAAAATTTTATCGAACAAGGGGCGATGAAGACCTACCGCCTGGATCAGGAAGGGAAACCCCATATTTTAAGCTTCTCCTTAGAAAATTGGTGGAGCGGAGACCTTTACAGTTTTCTCAGCAAACGACCCTCTCCTTATTACGTAGAAGCCTTGGAAGATAGCCAAGTGATTCGCCTAGCCAAACCAGCCCTCGACGATCTATACGAGCAAATTCCTCAACTGAACAAGCTTTTTCGCATTCTTTTAGAAAAGGCTTTTATTGCCCAACAAGAGCGGATTATGGGAAATATCTCCCAACCAGCCGAGGTGCGGTATCTTCAATTGATCGCCAAATACCCGGCTTTGCCCCAGCGGGTGTCTTTAAAAGATATTGCCCTGTATCTGGGCATTAGCCCTCAATTTTTGAGTATGATCCGGCGAAAAATAGCCAAGGAAGCACTTTCATCTTAGAATTGAGCGATTAGCCGGACTAGCTTTGCTTTTTGGAGGCCAAAATCCGCTTGATCTTGCACCTCTTCGTAGTGTAATATGGTAAAGCCTGCTTTTAAGCACCTACCCAAAAGTAATTTGGTATTTTTTATTTGGGCCTATATTGTTGAGCACTCGGTCCAGTTCTTTGGCTAATGTTGCTTTACTTTCATAAGCTTCTAAGGCGATCCATCGGTATTTTATGGCTTTCCAGAGATGCTCAATCTCATTTAATTCTGGACATCTTGCGGGAATAAACTGTAAGTAGAGCTGCTTTGTCTTCCATTCGGGAATGGCTTGCTTGATTAAATTTGCGGTATGAACAGAAGCCTGGTCCAGAATCAAAATGGTCTTTTTACGAAGACTCTTACTCCATTGCTCAATGCATTTCTTGACTAACTCCGCATGAGCGGCTCCCTCACAAAGGAAAGCTTGAAAAGCTTGATGCCTTTGCCAGAAACCCAAGACGGTAAATCCGCCACCTTTCTGACTGCTCATTTCATAGCGTTCCCCAGAGCGTTGCCAACCATAAGGAATCGAGGGCTGTAATTGAAAACTGGATTCATCCATAAAACAAAGGTCAATTTCTCCATTGGCCTCCAAGGCCCTTAGATGAGCGATTTCTTCTTGGAAAAAACGAAAATCCATTTCATTGCGTTGAGCCCGAAGACGTTTCCAACGATAGCCTTGCTTTTTCAGCCAGCGTTTAAAGGTTTTGGTGCTTGGCCTAAGATCAAAGCAATCGGCGATTTGATTCACCCAATCCCGTACCTGACGAACCACCCCACCACGCATGCCCGCTTGACGAGTCTTATCCAGCTCATCCCTCAGTTTTTTTTTCCACTTCCCCACTCACAAGGTTGGGACGACCTGAACGAGGATCATCTTCTAAACTTTGAGCCTCTTCCCAGCGAGCAAACCAATTACGGATTGTTTCCCGATTGACCGAGAAAATATCGGCCAGCTGATCAATACTGTATTTTTTATGACTCAATAATAAAGCGTGGGATCGTTGACGGACCCGAAAGTCCTGACTTTCTTTCATCTGACGCTGCAAGAAAGATACCTGGGAGTCAGTTAATTTTTGGATATAACGCATAATGCAGAAACTTAGATTAGATCTTAATATACTAAAAAACTTTTGTCCAGGTGCTTATTCAATACTTAAGCCATATGCATAGCCAGAGTAGAAATGACTTTATTTGAAAAAAAAGTGCTTATATGATAAATTACCTTGAATTATAAAGCACAAAAGCTGATCATCATGAAAGTTACGCGCATCAAAAATGAGTTTGGTAAAGTCAACCTTGAAAAACAACCAGAAATAACCAGTGACCTGTTACTCTGCCTGAAGGAGTTCGCGCGTATTTATAGAACTGAGGCACTGAGGCAGATGCTGATCCTACGAGATCATTCGCTGAGGCAGGGTCTAAGTGCTTCCTAAGCATATCCATCAGTTCCATCCGGTCTTATTTTGTCATCAAATATTTAGCGACTGCGTGGTAGGCGGGCAAAGAGTAAGGATCATTGGCTGAGTTTTTGGCAACCGGATGGGAAGCAAAACGAACCAGTACCATTTCCGCCTTGGGGTCAATATAAATGGTTTGCCCGTATACTCCCCGAGCGGCAAAGGCTGCGTGTTCATTGTGAGTCATCCACCACATATTTCGGTAGCTCCAGTTTTCTAGTTTTTTGTAAACAGACTTCTTGAAGGCTTCTCTGTCTCCTCCCTGCTTGATATCGGCAATGACGCGGGCGGGCAGAATTTGGCGGCCATGGTAATAGCCATCCTTCCTGATCATTTCCCCGAATTTGGCCATGTCTCTCAGATTAGCATTGAAGCCTCCTCCCGCAAAAGCAATCCCCGAGCCGTCAATTTGGTAGTAACCATCAAAATTAGCCCCAATCGGCTGCCAGATTTTTTGCGATAATACTTGTGCCAGAGGCTGGTTCAGTACCCTCGAGATAATCCAGCCCATTACGTCCGTATTGACAGTTTTGTAGGCAAAGACGGAGCCGTGCTCGCCTTGTTTTTTGACTGTTTTTAGGTAGTCATGGTAATTCGCAGGGCCATCATAACCAGCAGGTTTGGGGAAAGGATTTCCAGCCAGAGAAAAGCTCCAAATCTCCGCTTTAGGATCGGCGTAATCTTCACTATACTGGATGGCGGTGGTCATATCCAATACTTGTCGGATGGTCGCATCCCCAAAACCGGAACCTCTCAATTCGGGCACATAGTCTTGGCAAAACTTGTTTTCATCCAGCAGCCCCTCGGCCACCAGCAATGCGCCCAAGGTTCCCGTGTACGTCTTGCTGACGGACATGGCCGCGTGGAGGCCATCAGGTCTAAGTTCGCCAAAGTATTTTTCGTATACAATCCTGCCTTGATGTAGAATAATTATTCCATCTGTGTAGTTTTTTTCCAGAGATTCCTTCCAAGTCATGCTATCTGGTGCTTCCCAGGGCTTGAAGGTTAGCTCATCAATCTTTGGATCAAGTTGAACCGTGAACTGGGAACGTTGCCGCTGCGCGCAGGGGACATTAACCGTGGGGAAAAACTCCCGCATGTGACAAACACTGTAGCGAAGCGCCGGAAATTCGAAAAAACTACCGTCAATCGCCGATAGAACACTATCTGGATGAGGTGGGAAGCCCTTCATCCAAGCGTGATTTTTGGGAGAAGATTCCTCGGCGTTTAAATAGCTTGGTTGGGCGTAGCTCACGTAGGCACAAAACAAAAATATCAGGGTTGTGAATGTATTTTGCATAGAAATTTTAAAAGGTTAAATTTTTAAGATTCCAATCAATCTTCGTATTGCTTGCCGCTTCGGGCTTGACGGTCCCGTGGGAAATTCAAAAATATCAATCAGCTAAAAACACTCCCTCCGTAAAATGATTGATGATGAGTTTGACCCGAATTACGTAGGGGGATTTTTAGTTTTAACAAATAAGTATTTTCTTAGAAGCAAATTTACAGAGATATTGAGGGCTATTCCAACAATTGTGTATAATATTGGTATTGGATTTCTGGCTTATTGATATTTTTTCTCAAACTGAAAAGGATCAAGCAAGTTAGCGAAATTATGAGCCATAAATTTTTTCTGCTTTACTTTGTTCTGAGTGTTTTTATTTCATGCCGTGGTGCTGTTTTGGCTCAAGGGTCCGATACGCTCAAAACTAGCTCTGGCGACCAGCTCATTGGTGAGATAGAATCCATGCAAAAATCCGTGCTGGTATTCAGCACAGATTACGCTGATGATGATTTTCAGATTGAATGGGATAAAATTCTCGGAATTTCTACCGGTCGAGAATACTTCGTGAATGATCGCCAGGGTAATCTTTATGATTGCCTGATTCGCCCCGCTTCCTCCGACTCTTTGATATTGCAAACCCCAACGGGTTCTATCAAAAAAGCCTTCGAGGAGATCGTAGAAATCCGCACTAAAAATGAGCGCATTATAGATAAAATCGATTTTGATATTCACTTGGGATATACGTTCACCCGATCGGACGAAACCCATCAGATCGTGTTACGGAGCAATGCGGGCTACCGAGCCGCTAAGTGGTATCTGGGATCAAGTTTTAATTCCTTCACGACCATTAGTGCCTCTACTTCCAGCCGAAGAGTGGATGCTGATGTCAATGCTGGCCTCTCCCTGAGCCGCAACTGGTACCTCATTGGTATTTTTGATTTACTCACCAGTGAAGTACTGGATCTTGATCTGAGGACGACCACTTCCCTGGCGATAGCACACTACCTGATTCGGAACAATCAGGCCAATCTCTTTATGTTTGCGGGGGTTACTTTCAACAATGAGGTCTTCGACCGCTCCGAATCCTCGAGTCAAAGAAGTATGGAAGCTTTGCTGGGTGGCCAAGCTGAAATCTTCGGTTTGGATCATTTTTCTTTGCTCTCTCAGGTCTATGTTTTTCCCAGTGTTACCGAATCCAAGCGCATAAGAATCAACTCTAATTTAGACCTCAACTGGGATCTTACCAAAAGAATCGACCTAAAACTGGGCTTTACCCTTAATTATGACCAGAGACCTCCCGAAAATGCCGAAAATCTTGACTATGTCTTCAGTCTTACACTGGGTTGGGAGTTCTGATAACCAAGGCTTTTGTTAAGACTTCTTGATTTCCCCCTGTGCCAAAGTTCCGTACCCTGTAATTGCTTGGTCAAATTGAATTTTTGGAGGATAAGGTTTTGATTTTCAATGCTTGTGTAATTCCTGTGAGATTACTGTTTTTTAAATAATTGATAATCAGTATTTTATTGTTGGTGACTTAGGATTTTAAGCACTTGATTATCAAGGTTTTTATTTCAATTATTAACGATGTTTTGAGTTAGTTCTCCGATGGTTACTCTCCCACTAGCACGAAAGCTCCCCAGTAGTAAGGCTCAGGTTTTTCGGCTTTAAGCTTCTGCTGAGCAAGTTTGAAGGCTTCGCGTTTGCTCTTGCCGGAGAGCCATTGGGTATAAAACTCGGTCATCAATTCCTGGGTAGCCGTGTCATCTACACTCCAGAGTGACATCAGTACCGCCTTTGCGCCCGCCTGCTGAAAGCCTCGCTGCAGGCCATAGATGCCCTCGCCATTTTGGATATCACCTCTTCCCGTTTCGCAGGCCGAGAGCACGACCAGCTCGGTGGAGTCCAGGTCTAGGCTCATCGCTTCGTAGGCCGTCAGCAGGCCGTCTTCGGTCTGGTATTTTTCTTTGCTTTGGGCGTAGGTGCTTACACCCGTGAGCACCAGGCCGGAGCGGAGCATGGGGTTTCGGCGCAGGGGAGGCGCATTCCGGGCATCCAAGCCTCCTCTATCCAGCAGGTCTCGGCTTACCTGGCTTTGGGTGCTATCGGTGAAGCGTTTGGCTCGGGGATTCTCAAAGAAAAAACCGTGCGTGGCGATATGCAGTACTCGCGGATTTTGGGCAGCTTTGATGACCTCCTCGAGAGCCTTTTCTTCCAGGTAAAGTTGAGCGCGCCAGCCCTCAGCCCGGAGTGCCTGGTGAATCTGCTGGACTTCATCCCCGGTACCGGGTAGGTCGGCAAAGTTCAGGCGAGCCATTTCCTCGGAGAGGGTGTAGAAGCCAGCGCTTTGCGCTTCACTTCCACTGCTTCGGCGGCTTTGGTAGCTTTGGATGGCTTGCTGGTGCTGCTGGGCTTCCAACTGGTAAGCAGGACGGCCCAGGAGCAGGGCACTCTGGGTTTGTGTGGCCGAGCGCTCGGGACGCGCCAGTTGCTCAGTATTGCTAACCAGCTCAATATCGATTTCTTCCAGAAGGTATTTCCCCGTTTCGGGATTTTGCAAGGTATTGAGGTTGATCTGGTGGTAAACGCCATCGGCGGAGAGGTAGACTTTTTGAACATCACCCAAGCTTTCGGCCAGGGGCTGCCAGTATTGGCGGTAGCTGTTCTGATCTCGGCTCTGGGCTTGGATATGATTGCGATAGGCCGCCAGGTATTTGCCCTCGAGGTCATTCCCTTGGGGTAGGATGATGAGTTCGGGTTGCTCTTTCGTATCGGGCTTTACCAGTAGGGCGAGGTAGAATACAGAGTCTGTCCATTCTTTGTCATAATATCTTGTACGAATGATCTCCAGGGCAGCTTCGCTGGGCTGGAGCTTCCGCTGTACATCTCGCCAGGAGTAGCGGCTAGTATCGCTGACCTGAGCGAAGAGTTGTGATTTTTGGGAGAGTTCTTTTTCCAGGGCATTGGCGGCTTGCTCCAAGCTATCTAGTTGGATGCCCTGTCGCTCTTTTTCCTCTTTGGTGAGGGTGTAGACGTGGGCGAGGTATTCGCGTTGGTTTTGCCAGGTCTGGAACTTTTGGATTAGAGTGCTATCCCCACCGGCTAAGATTCGGCGGCGCATTTTCTGGGAAGATTGAAAGAGCAGGCCCTTGGTGGCCAGGCTATTGTCATAAATCCAGGCGGTAAGGGAAGGGATCTGCGGATGGGCTTGGAGGGTGAAGGAGTTGTAGATCTCAAAATAATAATTAAAAGTTTTGAAAAACAGTTCTTTTTCTTTCTCGGAGAGGTGGGCAAAGTTCTCTTGGGTTTGCCCAATCAGGACTTGACTGGCTTCTCGGAGCAAGGGACTAGCCTGGGCATAGTCGCTCTGGTTCCAATACAAGCGAGCTAAATTATTGCAGGACAGGGCATAATCGGGGTGGTCTTTACCCAGGACTTTCTCAATGATTTCCTTGGCCTCTTGGTAGAGCGGCTCGGCTTGGCGGTAAAGACCCAGTACCCTATACAATTCAGCTAAATTATTGCAGGAACTGGCATAGTTGGGGTGGTCTTTGCCTAGGACTTTCTCTTGGATTTCCTTGGCCTCTAAGTAGAGCGGCTCGGCTTGGCGGTAAAGACCCTGAGCATAATACAAGAGAGCTAAATTACTTAAAGAAGTGGCATAATCGGGGTGGTCTTTGCCCAGGACTTTCTCTTTGATTTCCTTGGCCTCTTGGTAGAGCGGCTCGGCTTGGCGGTAAAGACCCTGAGC
>CAZKBP010000081.1:0-7867 GCA_964551015.1 uncultured Cytophagaceae bacterium
CTTTTACCTGGTTGCATACCTACCACTTTAATAAAAACTGGGGCATCGAGTGGGGACTAGGTTATGGCGGTTTGCCCTGGCGTTACTATTACGAGACAACCATCCAAGAAAGCGGAATGGAATATAGCTTTCCTTTATATGATACTTATCGCATTGAGTATATAAATTTTCCTTTGCAGGCTGTTTTCCGAAGCAGAATCAAACCGAAATTGTACTTAGGTATACGCTCTGGTATATCCATTCGGTACGTTCTGCTAGAAGGTTTAGGAGTTAGTGCTATGACTGTAGATGATAACCAAACCTGGAGCTTCATATTTCACTCTGAAAGCGAATTCGATAATAACTTTCGTACCAATTTTAATCTAGAGACAGGTTTATCTTGGTTGCTTCCTCACCACGATATGGTAGAGTTTCAACTGATTGCCAATATCTCTCCCCGTGATTTCATGAAAACCCGTTATTACTTCTTCCCCGGCACAGAAGACGAGACCTTTGGCTACTACACGAGCAAGGGAAGCTACGTGGGCTTCTCGATAGGCTATACTTTTACCAAGATCAGAAAGCTCTATCGGGAGTATCGCAAGGGTAAGCGCTAGCGCGTGGTAGGTTCTTTTTTTATTTAAAAAAATAGGAAGAGAAAAGTCATTCGTGTTTTTTCGAGAAAGCATTGATCGTAGCAAGATTCACGAGATATGACACGTTCAGGTAATATTATCGCGCTTTTACCTCGGGTATGGCCTTGATGAAATTGCACCACTTGGCTGTGGGTATTACTGCCATGTAGTTCAAACCATTAGCTAATCGAGCCTTGACCATTTCACGGTTAATTACTATGTTTAAGGATAGGCCATTAAAATACCTAACATCAGCACAGCATTCAAAAATAACATACACGATCAGATCAATATGAAATTTCCTTATTTTAAAGAAGAACATCATTTATTCCGCCAGAGTCTGAGAGATTTTCTGACCAAAGAAGTAACTCCTCACATTGACGAGTGGGAAGAAAAAGGAGAAATTCCCCGAGAGATTTTCAAAAAATTTGGAGAAATGGGCTATTTCGGCCTGAGCTTTCCCGAGGAATACGGTGGCTCGGATTTGGATTACTTTTATTCTGTAATTTTTAGTGAAGAATTGGTCAGGGTGAATTCAGGTGGTTTTGCGGCTTCTATCGGGGCGCACCCGGGCTTGGCAATGACGCACATCTACGCCGAAGGAAACGAAGCCCAGAGACAAAAATACCTCCTGCCCGGCATCCGTGGAGAAATCGTGGGTTGCCTGGCGATTACCGAACCAGGTGGAGGCTCAGACGTGGCGGCCGTTCAGACCAAGGCGGTTCGTGAAGGCGATGAATATATCATCAATGGCTCCAAAACTTTTATCACCAACGGCGTGTACAGTGACTTTCTGATCGTAGCCGTGCGCACCAATCCCGATTCCGCCTCGGGTGGTATCAGTATGATGATCATAGATCGGGATACGCCGGGAGTGAGCGCCACCAAGCTCAAAAAACTGGGCTGGCATGCTTCAGATACAGGTGAGATTTCCTTTGACGAGGTGCGCGTACCCGCAGAAAATCTACTGGGACAGGAGAATCAAGGTTTTTATTATATCATGCAGCACTTTGCCTCGGAGCGTCTGGCCATGGCGATCACGGGCTATGCGGCGGCAGAGTATGCCTTAGAGTTGACTTTACAGTATATGTCCGAGCGAAAAGCCTTCGGAAGACCTATTGATAAATTTCAGGTATTGAGGCACCGCATCGCACAGATGGCCAGCGAGATAGAGATGAACAAAACTTTTGCCTATACCATCGCCGATCGTTATCAGCAAGGGGACTATATTGTCAAAGAAGCCTCGATGGCCAAGCTCTTGGCTACGCAATTGAGTGATAGGGTCATGTACGAGTGCTTGCAGATTTTTGGAGGCTATGGTTATATGGAGGAATATCCGCTGGCGAGAATGTTTCGGGATAGTCGTGTGGGTACAATTGGGGGAGGGACTTCGGAAATCCTCTGTGAAATTATTTCTAAAATGGTGATTGACCAAAAAAATTACCAAAAGGCAGTGCATTAGAAGCTACTATTTTCTGGTTGTTAGTTATTGGTTGCTTTTAACTATTTTTTCGGGAGGGAAGACTTGAGATGCGTATTCTTGCAGGAGAGCCATTAACTAACAACTATTTAAGCGATTTTGACTGTTTTTGCGACCTTCACGACTAAAGAAAAAAAGCAGTAGTCTTCATTAATATTCACTGATTTTATTTCTATGGGTAGGCCAGAAATAAGCGCGACCTGAATTAAGCCAATACCTGCTCCTTTGCTTTTCTTTTCAGGGGGTTCCATTCTTTTTTTGCGCTTAAATTGGCGTAAGCCTTCACGATCTAGTGAGTTGAGATGTTCGCAGCGCTTGCTCACGGCTTGAAAATCTTCTTTCTCGATCAAATTCCCGCAAGAGATTTGGTAATGGTCTTCTATGTCTTGAAGGAGGATCGTACCAATGCTTTCATTACGGCTTCCAAAAAATGCTCTCTCTGCGGAGTAGAATAAAATATTTTGCACCAATTCAATCAAAATAGCAAACATCTTACGCCCTGCCTTGGGGTCTTGGATGATTCTGCTGCGAATATCCTCAATGATTTCGGACAAGACCAAATCTGTAACAGGTCCCTTGTAGGAGATCACAATATTTTGAGTATCAGAGAGCGTGTAGTAATCTAACAAGCTAAACTCTTGCTCCATATCTTTGATTTTAGGGCTCAGATCGAATAAAGATGGTGGTATTCATTGAAAGCAAGAAAACACCGTAGTATAGTTGCATTTTTCCGCTCAACAACTGAACCAAAACGAGAAAATTTCCTCGCATTATACTTTTGAAATTTACTAAGTAACTTACTTTTCTGATTTTTATATTTAATTTTTTCTTAAATTTGCTAAAATTAATGAGCAATGTTTCTAAAATAAGCAAAATGACACCTTTGCTTTAAGTATAAAATCAAAATGTGGCAATATCTATACATCTTCTTTCACTATTCTTATCAATTCACGGAAGCCTACTGGCCTTTTTCTTTAATTATCTTAGTTTCCTTTTTCTATTTGGCTTATCGGTTTTTGATTTTATCAAAAATTGCCTTGATTGCCCTCTCGCCTTTTCATGGCAAAATCACACGGGTAGTCCGCTGTGCGGATGGGGATACCATCGTTGTGGGTAATCCGCGTAATCGTAGGCGTCGCCAAAAAGTAAGGTTGATCGGCGTAGATACTCCAGAAAGTCTGCGTTCGCTCTATCAAGATATTATGCCCTATGGCAAAGAAGCCTCTGCTTACACACGTAAACGCTTGAAAAAAGGCCGAAGAATCTTCCTGATTTATGGCCGAGCCAAGCGCGACCGCTTTGGGCGTTTACTGGCTTATGTTTATTTAGATACGGGTGAATTCTTTAATGCCACTTTGGTGAAAAAAGGCTATGCCTTTGCCGACGCCCACCCTCCTAATGTAAAATACGCTAAACTTTTTCAAAAAAGCGAAAGAAAAGCCAAGCGTCGCCGGAGAGGATTGTGGAGCATCTATAATTCTAAAAGTGATCTAAAAGACCGCTATGAACGCTCGGCTGAATATCGACGCTTCAGACAAAGGTATGGCTGAAGCATTATATAATCAGTTGTTTAGTAAAAATGCTTGCCCAACCACTTTGTAATAAGACAGTTGGGCAATATAAATAAAAAACCAGACGTAGGTCTGGTCTTTTTCTTAGGAGGGGAAAGGAGTATTATTTTTTCTGAGAAGATTCTATCATTTGGATGTATTGGCGGGCATTTTCTACAAAACGATCGTGCATTTCTTTGGCTTGTGTAGAGGGGTCGTAGTTTTCCATTCCAAAAGAAGTAGCAAACATACCCGTGAATTGATCGTAATATTTTTTCCAAGCAATGAAAAGCTTGTCTGCGTTTTCCTTGTAAGTATCGAGCATTTTCTCGCCACCGTAATTGCTAGTGATTTCTTTATAAGCGTTTGCCCACTGTGCACTGAATTTCTCTTGGGTTTCTACCCATTGCTTCACGAAATCAGGTGTTTTGTCTGTAATCATTTGACCCTTTACCGATTCGGTCATTTCTTTGGTGATGGTTTCTTGCTTAGCATACCAATCGCGCATCATCTGCATCACTTTTTCAACGGCATCGGGTTGGCCAAATGATTCACGCATTTTTTTGGAGGTTTCCATCAGGTTTTCAACCGATTTATTTTGAGTCTCTACTAGTACGTTTAGAATGTTCTTTGAGTCTGCCATAATTTTCAAATTTTAATGATAGGGTTTAAATATTTGTCCGAAAATAGTAAAAACACGATGGAATAGTGAAAGGTCAAGATCAAAAATTTGTAAATAATCTAATAAAATCGTATTCAAGCTATAAAATGGAAAGTGTAAATTGAACTTTTTAAATATTTTGACCTGAAAATTAATTTCATCGTAATTGCACTATATAAATGTTTCTTTATATAGGATAAGCATTATTTTAAGACTTTCCAAATTTTAAAGATATTTTATATTTTCCCTTCAAAAATAGGTTTAAAGGTGCTTTTGAGGCTTGTTGTAAAACTCTGCTAGGTCGTGCAAACACAAGAGAAATGTGCGTTTGAATAGTATTATTTTTATTGAAGGAGTTTCAACTGAAAAAATTGCTATATAACTTTTCCGTTATTCAGGTGATTTATCGAGTTTTATAAGCGGGAATTCTATAAATTGCAAGTTGAAACCAAAATAATAGCAATCCAGTATGATTGGAATTATCGGAGCTGGTATTTCCGGCCTGAGTTTGGCTTACCATTTAGAAAAACAAGAGCAGCCCTACATCTTGTTGGAAGCATCTGAACGACCTGGCGGATATATCCAAAGCTCGAAAATACAAAACTATCACCTAGAATTGGGGCCTAATTCCTTGCTGGTAGACGAAGCAACGGAGCATTTTCTGCACGAGCTTGGCCTCGAGTCTGAAATATTACCCTCTCTGGAAGTAAGCAAGCAACGCTACATTTTCCGAGATGGAAAATACCGGAAGCTTCCTGCTCATCCTTTGGCCTTGCTGAAAAATAGCTTTTTTAGTTGGTCGGCCAAATGGTCTCTTTTCCAGGAAAGAAAGCGCCCAGCCGAAGATTATCCTCACGAAACCATTGCCCACTTTTTTAATAGACGTTTTGGGGCAGAAATCACCGATTATGCGCTCAATCCCTTTATTTCAGGAATCTACGCGGGCGACCCTGAGCAATTACTGATAGAAGAAACTTTTCCCCAGCTCAAAGCTTACGAAAAAGAGTATGGCTCTGTTCTCAAGGGCTTTATCAAGAACAAAGGGGGGCAACGTAAAAAATCATTGAGCTTTAAAAAAGGAATGGAACAACTCCCTCTGGCCATTGCCAAACAACTCACAGGCTTGGTGTACGGGCAAGAAGTACAACGAATCAGCCGAGAAGGAGAAGATTATCTGATCCATACGCCTCAAGAAACTTATCAGGTACAAAAAGTAGTGATCGCTACCCCTGCCTTTGCCGCGCGCACTTTCTTAGCAGATTTACATCCCAACTGGGCAGAAGCACTGAGCAACATCTATTATCCGCCCATGATTGCGGTGCATTCGGCTTACAAGCGACACCAAGTCAAACATCCGCTCAATGGATTCGGGGCACTTCATCCCAAAGTAGAAAACCTGTACACAGCGGGCAGTATCTGGTCTAGTTCGGTTTTTCCAGATCGTTGCCCAGAAGATGAGGTGCTCTTCACTACCTTCGTGGGGGGGAGCCAGTACGTAAACCACACACGAGGTACGGACTTAGTTACCTTGGGTAAGGTTCATCAAGAGTTAGCTTATTATTATGGGATCAAAGGTACACCCGTTTTTCAGAATTTATATCGCTGGGAAAAGGCGATTCCACAATACGACCAGCAAATCTTAGCCGCCCTCCAAATGGCTCAAAAAATGGAAGCAAAAAATCTATTCGTGTGCGCCAACTGGAAAGATGGCATCTCTCTGGCTGATTGTATCAAGAAAGCTAAAACATTGGCCTCTGAGATCAGCGAAAACCAAAGTGTGCATTCCTCTTGATGACAGATCTGAATTTGCTTTTCTCAGACTTAATTGTAAATTTGGTCTAAAATCCTGTATTCTATGAAGCTATCACTGCCCTTTTTCCGCAAGCAAATTCAATCTACCATTATCAACTCCCAACATATACAAGAGGGAGGCCAAAGCTATCCTCTGCAAAAGATCAACCGAATCAAGAAAGTAAAGGCCAAAAATAATTACACGATCTCAAACAAGTGGATGATTATAGCGGGCTTGATTCCCTTTGTGACTTCATCTGTATTTTATAGCTTTTCTTATTATCAGCTATTTAATCAAATTAATATTTTCATTATTCTCGTTTGTGGGGGCATGGTTTATTGGGGGATACGAGAGCGCCGCCGCAGCTCTCGTCAATATGCCGTAAGCTTGGAAACTGAGTTTGGTAAATTACAGTTACTCAAAAGCCCCAATGAAGAATTTGTAGAAAAGGCTAGTACCTTGATTCAGCAAGTAAAAGAAGGTACCAGTGAACATCCCTCTTACGCGCTCAACCCCAAAGAAGAAACCATAGAACCGCACCACGAAGAAGGAAAGTCTTTGAATGAAGCTCCTACCGACCCAGAACAAGCCTAGTCCTGAGAGGAATGGCCTGTGTTTTGAAATTGCAAATGGCTGAGATCAGGATTTTTTTCACCCAAAATATTCTCCATTCTTACTTGGATAGAGTCTTTTAAGGCGGGATGAGTGAGGATATAAAATTGCTCCGACCGAATCGCATCAAAGACTTTTTCAGCAATTTCTTCTGGGCTTTGACCCTGTTCCATCCCCTTATGAAAAGCTGCTCGGTCCTCGTCTAATTTCGCGCTTGATTGTTCTTCGAAATCTGGAGGAGTCAGATTCTGAGGGCGATTCCGTTCTGAATCCAGAATTCGAGTCTGTACCCAACCCGGGCAGAGCACCGAAACTCGGATGGGCGCACGCTGCATGAGCAATTCATAGTGCAACTGCTCTGACAAAGCTACCACGCCGTGTTTTACTACCGCATAAGCCGCCGAAGGATGCGGACTGGTCAGCCCCGCAATAGAACCGGTATTGACGATATGAGCTGCCCCTGACTGTGCCAACATTCGGGGCACAAATGTCCTGATTCCATGGATCAAGCCCCATAGATTCACTTCCATCATCCACTGCCAATCTGGTAGGGAAGTTTCCCAAGAGCGTTCGCCTGCATAAACACCCGCATTGTTAAACAGCAGATGTACTGCTCCGAAACGCCCGAAGGCAGTCTTTGCCAAGGCTTCTACGGCTTGGGCTTGAGAAATATCTGTTTTGCTGGCGAGCACTTCCTTTCCTTGATTTTTTAGGTGCTCGGCTAGCTGTTGCAAGGGGGCTTCTTCTACATCGACCAATACCAGTTTCATATCCAAGGAGGCACATTTGAGAGCCAAGGCGCGTCCAATACCGCTGGCGGCTCCGGTAATCACGGCTGTTTTTTGGGAAAATTCATGCATGTTTTTAGGAGGAGTTAGGAGTTAGGAGTTAGGAGTTAGGAGTTAGGAGTTAGGAGTTAGAATTTAGGAGTTAGAATTTAGGAGTTAGGAGTTAGAATTCAGGAGTTAGGAGTTAGAATTTAGGAGTTAGGAGCTAGAATTTAGGAGTTAGGAGTTAGAATTTAGGAGCTGTTAAAAAGTACTTCCGAACTCCAAAAAGGCAGTTCCGAACCATTAAAAAGAAGATCCGAACTACAAAAAGAAAGTTCAAAACTACAAAAATGAAGATAAAAAAGACAAATAGACAGTAACAAAAAAC
>CAZKBP010000082.1:0-7691 GCA_964551015.1 uncultured Cytophagaceae bacterium
TTTACTGGTACACTTTTATTCGGCATGGGTGGTACACTTTTGGTCGGTAGTAACATTTCTCCAGTCTCTTTCATTTTTCTACCTAACGATTTGGCTATGTGCAGTGTCCCGAAGGGCATTGCGTATAGGTGTTGTGTGTGCCCAGCATGGGCATCTTTTACCTATCGCAAGATAGGTGATTAATCTAGAGGGTGCAAGTCCCTTATGGGCAGGGGTGACGCCTTGAACCGTTTTAAGTCGCAAGGTGGCGGGCCGCGAGGCCTACACTGAAGGAAGCGAGCCTACAAAACCCGGTACCGACGAACAGGAACGGCATAAGAGGCTCACCGCGTCGGATAAGCAAGCACATCATTGTAAAGTCCAAGCCCAAGAAGAGTATACCCACCTGATTGCCTATGAAAGCCCAGAACATTCTCGATACCATCGGCGGCCTGATCGCCCAAGACCAGCTAGAAACCGCCGTATACGAGACCCAAGAGCCTGTCCCGGAGGGATCTGTGGTGTGAGAGGCGCACTGGCGGTCAACTGACCGTCAGCCGTCTACTCGATTGGCAGTAGTTTTTTATTTTAATCCAAGAAACTCCATGTACTCGTCAAAGGTTAGTATCGTGTATTGGGCGTTTTCTCCCATTGCAGTTGTAATCATTGCTTTGTCTGATGTAACGAAAATCAACTTTGAGTCTCCGATTGAGTGCTTTCCGACATTAAACATTAAATGGATATCCCAGACAAAATTGGCTCTACTGTTCTCGAATAGATTGAACTCACTGTTAATGAGGTTTTCCATAACTACCTTATAGAGCGCAATGGGTTCTGGAAAAATCTCAATAAATTTATCAGCTCTGTCCAGGATTTCCTTATCCGGTAAAATGGGAATTTCGCCCGATTTAACTAACAATTGATGAACAAGAGATAAATAACCTAACGCGATTTCCTTAGATGCTTGAACTGAACGAGTCTGTTCTAATGCCTTTCTTCTTCCTGCTTCATTTCCTACAAATACCTTCCAACCATCTGCGCTCGGGTCTAAGGCGGTTAAAAATTGTTTCATCGCTTGTGCAAACTCATTTTCAGAGCTCACTACATGCTTGTAATTCAGGTTTAAATTTCGTTGAAACTTCGTGAAAATATGGTCGGAAGGGTTCGTTGCCAAGTGATAAATTATCTGACCAATAGCCTTGTTAGTTTCAATTTTGGCAGGAATATTTTTGTCAAAAAAGGCTTTGCTTATCAATAACTCAGGGCTTGCAATCATTTTATACTCTTCGTCATCTCCACTATGAAGATAGAGAGCTTTAATTGCTTTTAAACACTTGTCAAAACTCGGGTCTTTTTTATTCGCAACGTGTGCTAAAAGTTCCTTAGCTACGATTGGACTAATCAAAGTTTCAATGTCGTTCTTTTGCTCGCGATATTTAACCTTTGCAATGAGTTTGTCTATTTCATCAAAAGTTCTACCAGTTGATAGGTAGCGATAAGCATTAGTGTCAAAAATTACCGTCTCCATCTATTTTTTTAATTACTGCCAACGGCGGCGGCTAAACGCCGGCTTTCAGCGCCAAGCCTTGGGCTTGAGAGTTGAAAGATGGCGTTTAGCCAAGGTTGTCGTTTCGTAGCGACCGCAGGGAGCTGCAGGAACGACAAGCCGGGCGAAGCCGCCGCCGTTGCTCGTTCATGCCGACCGAAGGGAGGTATGAACGAGCAACGTCCTCGTGTATGTGGCGTAGCTGCGATTAGCAGCTATGAACATCATACACATTGTTATCAGTAGTTCTAAGAAGATACCTTTTTGATTTCCTCTTATCTTCTATTTACATTGTTGTATTATTAAGTACTTCATGCCTTTATCTTTATTCTCGAAAACGTTGAGCTTTTTGGTAGGTTAAAGACCTCCATGCCCATTCTAGTGGGCCAAAACGGAAGTAACGAAGCCAGATTGGTGCAGCACAGAGAAAGAAAACCCATGTAATCAGCGTAATGATCATTAGTTGGAACAGCGAAAGTGTGTTGAATAAACCCAGGCCAAGACTTGAAAATAAAAGAAGCCCGATAACAGACTGCAAGATATAGACCGTAAATGCTGTCCGGCCCACTGCTGCGAGCCAAGACCCTTTCCATCCTGCGGATACTGCTCCTAGAATTATGGCACTCCAGGCAACAGCTCCTCCAAAGCGGTGAGAATAGCCCGTAATATTTCGTAGTAAACCTTGAACGGAATCCTCTGAGTCCAGAAATGGTCGGATAAAGTAGTATATTGATGCAACGGCAAGGCCGACTAAGCCCCAACGAATATAGCTTCTCGTGGATCGTTTACCATTTAGAAAGCCGTTCTTCAGTAATGCCATACCGAGCAACATTGTTCCAAGAGTATCAATCCAGACACCACCAAGAGCAAAGAGATCAATCATATAGTAGCGTGCGGCCTCAATTCGGGCAATAATTTGATCGCTTATGGAACCAAGCATAACAGTCTCCACCTCTTTGTGAGCATCAGGCGCGGTACTCCATAGCAATGGTTCTGTTTCAGAAATCGGGATGTTCATATAGTAGATAAAAGCTATCACTTGAAGTCCAATTCCAATGGCAAAGAGTGATCGTGCAGGCAGCTTGGCAAAAGGAACTGCTAGAAACCCAGCCAATGCGTACCAAATCAAAACGTCGCCCTCTCTTATAAAAATTAGATGAATCGCTCCAAATAGTATTAACCAAAAGAGACGTCTTAATACCGTCGATAGGGACACTGGCTCTTTACGATTGAGAAGCAACGCAAGGCCAGCACCGAAAAGGGCTGTAAAAATGGTCATGAACTTACCATTGATTAGACGCGAATGAAGAAGTCCTATGAATGGTGCGGTCTTACCTTCCCAAAGCGTAATATCTCGATAGTGATTAAAACCGTTCGCCATCATTTTTATGTTAACCGCAAAGATCGCAAGTACGGCGATACCCCTTAATACGTCCAGACTATTGAATCGTTCTTTGTTTTCGATTGGGCCAACTTTGTTAGCATTAGGGGTATTATGTTCTATTGATTTGTTCAAATTAACTTCATTCATTTTGTTTTATAAAGTTGTTACTGATAACGATTAGTATAAGCGTAGTTGCGAGGTTACGAGCAATTATCGCTTATGTATTGTTACCTTCAGTTCTGCTTTCGTATTAGCTCAAGTGTTTTTTTCATTACTGGGTCTTGGTCGTTCAAAATATCTTCAACCGAAGAAGTAATATGGTAATCCGGTATCACACCTCTACCAAAGGGGATTTCCGCATTGAAATTATTTACTGAAAATTTAAGTAAGGGAATACGAATCTTTAATTTCGAGTTAGGTAAGGTCAATACTAAGATAAATCCACTCGTCTGCCCATAATATCCTCCACCTGTTTCTATTCCAAGAAATGTTGCTGCTCGGTGTGCCTTCACGATACTGGCAAACTCAGACCCACCTGAATAGGTTAAGCCACTTGTAAGTATATAAAGTTCCCCTTGATAAGCATCTTCTCTAACTGGTTCTGGTGCTAAAAAGCCTGGTTTACGCAATAGTCGTCCATCCACATCTCTAAAAAGTTCTTTCTCTAAAGCCTTGTCATACTCTTGTTGTCTGGCAGGCGTATTTAAATGCGTATAGTCATAAAAAGAATAATGCAATGAAGAACCTTCCACATACCGATACTTTTGGTAGGGCTTGCTCGTCAAATACGAAAATAGGTAATCTTCATATCCTTCGTACCCGCCTTCGTTCTTTCTGACATCAATGATTAAATGCTCAATATTCTGTGCTTTCACTTCCACGAATACACTGTCAACAAAGGCATGAAACTTATCGGGCTTATCGTTGTAGAAATCGGGTAGAGATAGCAATGCCGTTCCTTTTGAAAGAACTTTGAATTCGTTCTTGTATTCTTCTTCCAGCCGACCAAAGGGCTTATCTATAGAAGCACAAATTTCCATCAGCCCTGAATAGTTTACACGTTCTAATGCTTCTTTTCGAATTTTACCTGATTGTGGTTCGATATACGTAATAATGCATGCTTCCTCATGCGGATAAAGTAAGTTGTAGAACCACGCAAACTGCCCATTATTGACCCACTCGTATTTCAAGGTTTCATTATAACCATCAGAGGGAATTGTTTCAAAAAGGGCATTTTTAATTTCTTCAATGGAATGTTCATTAATTGCAATGATTTTTGAACCTGCACTGCCATCCAATTCATTCAATGCGTACAAATCTCCGTTTACGAAACGAGTACAAAGTGGAAGAAAACCCTTCCTCGCAATTAGATAGTTTACTGAACCGGTGCTAGGTTCTATTTGGCAATGACCTTCTTTGGTGCTTTCTACAACTTTTGCAGCTACGGAATAAAAATCCAGCGAAGTTTGACCATCTTGAATAAGTTGTCTTTGAGCGTTTGCTATACTATCGAATTGAACTTGGCTTGTGTACCAATATAGTCCTGTGTGTGCCTCCTTTAAAGAGCTAATCAGTAAATCAAAGTCACTGAGCAGTTGCTCTTTCGACAGTTTTTCGAGTTGTACTTTACTTTTATTCGATTCGAGAAGTGTCTCAAAACGTGGTAATTTTCTAATGTTCTTAAGGTCGGTATCAGTAGCAAAAAGTTCATAATCAAGAAACCCCAGCGATACTGATTCTTCAAGATTCTCTAGGGCATCTTGCTTTTTATTTGCTAGAGAAAACACACAGGCTAGGTTATACTTGATTTCCTGCATGAATTCCAATGCTTCACTTTTATCCTTTTCTTTTAGGTTAGCATACCATTTTGATGTGTTGTTAGAAATTTCGCTTGCTAATTCTATATCACTGGTGTAGTAAGCGATGTTGAGTAGTGAGTCCTGAATAGAAATAAACCTTGATATTTCTTGTGCTCGACTCTGTTGCGTGATTACTATAAATATTACAATTATAATTTTTCTCATTGTTTTTTTAATTGAAGGTAACGGCGGCGGCTAAACGCTGTTTTTCAGCGCCAAGCCTTGGGCTTGAGAGTTGAAAGATGGCGTTTAGCCGGGGTTGTCGTTCCGTAGCGACCGCAGGGAGCTGCAGGAACGACAAGCCGGGCGAAGCCGCCGCCGTTGCTCGTTCATGCCGACCGAAGGGAGGTATGAACGAGCAACGGTCAGGCTATGTGCCGTGCCGACGTTTAGGAGGCATGGACATCATAGCCTTTGTTGCAGGCAGGCTTCACTTGTTCATTCTATGGATTTGCTTTTGTCAAAGGGACGGAGTAAAACTTCAATCTTGAAAATGCCTTTTCCAATTCCCTAATGTCGTATTCATTCATTGTCACAACGCCTCTCACTTGTCCACCTTCATCAAACTTATCTATAAGAGCAACGCTTCTATTGAAAAGAATAAAACCGTGACCGATTATGTCAATCAATCTTGGCTCTTTTATTTGAACCTTGTCTCTATCTGCAAAGAAACCATTCAGATGAAAATTATCCTTTTCTTCAACGGTATGGTTTGAAACAGCAGGAATTCTTAGAGCGTCATCTAAAATCTCTTTATCCATAATAAAAATCCTTTCAACATTAGCTCCCTTTTTTCCTGCATTGATGTTTCCTTGGATAAACTTCTGTTCAGCAGGAGAATCGTCCCATTCTGTATCAAACATGCACGAAACCGCTTTGATAGTTTCTCCATTTCCAATATTATTCAATATCGGGAGCAACCATTCGTAATACTCTGACGATGCAAGTTCTTCTGACCTTTTGTTGTTTTTTAATTTGTTGAGGGAGTTAATGGTTTCGGTAAGTATTCCCTCTTTTACTTTGCTGAATTCCTTTTCTGTGATATTGAGATAGATGTCGAGCATTCTTTTTATTGCATCAACTTTACTTTCTTCTCTAATGTCAATAAGATTCGAAATTCGCTGAATGTGTGCTTCTGTTCCGTGTAAACTCGTGAGTACGTCCTTTTTGAATTGGTTGTCCTGACTTTCTTTTTGCTCAAATTTATCTTTGATATTTTCCTTCGTTATTTCGGTACTTATATATCTACTTAGGATGATAAATGTACCCACAATACCCATGAGCAAACCGATATGTTTGCTTTCAATTGTGAACAAATGGTCAGTAAACTCTAAGACGATACCAACTATCAGAACAACAATTCCTTCTCCAAAAGTTAGAAATCTCTGTTTCCACTCCGATGATTGTTGTGTTGGCATCTTTAACTGTTATTTTTTAATTCTTCTTCGTATTCAAACTTGGAAATTGTGTCAACTCCACTATATCCACCGTCAGCAGTAATTACAGACCCATTTATAAATGATGAATTATTACTGATTAAGAAATAGACGGTTTCAGCAATTTCCTCAGGGCGACCGAGTCTTCCAATCGGTGTAATATTCCTGGATAAATTAAAAACTTCATCTGTATCCATTACTCCGCCAATCCAACCTGCTGCAACCGCATTCACCCTGATGCCTTGTTTGCCTGATATATTTGCATGTGTTTTTACAAGATTGTGAATTGCTGCTTTTGTACAAGCATAGGCACTCGCTCCGAATGAACCCGCAAAACCTTCTGTACTGGTTACTATAACTACACTTGATGGATTGGAAAAATTGGATTTCAATTCATGAAACAGGTAGTTAGGAGCAGTTAAGTTTACTGCTAAGCTTTTATCCCATGTATCGTGGTCAAAATTATCAAGGTTCTCCATATTGAAAAACATTTGTGCAGTAACCAATCCCTCAATTTTATCATCTCCAATTTTCTCAATAAATCGAGCTAACGAGCTTCGTTTAGAATGGTCAACGCTGTACAGCTTGACGTTTTTTAACTCTTTTTGAAGATTTTCAGCTTTATCGGCTAATTCCTTTTCGTAAGTCCCGTAAACAAAATATCCATTGTCAACGAGTTTGCGTAAAATGGCCTCGCCATATCCGTCTTTGGCTGCTCCTGTTAAAACTATTCTTTTCATATTGATTGTGAATTTTGATGATTTAAAATTTAGTTATTCAATTCCTAAATGCTGATTTAGGTCTGAAGGTCTTGAACTTTCAGGACAACTTGGAGTGTAAAAGTTCATTGCAACAACCACTCTTACATCGTCATCGTTTTGAAGAGGTGTTACATAATGAGGATATTCTCGTGCATCAAAGAAAACTAAAAATCCTGATTTCGGGTAAATTCTTATACAATTCTCGTCGACTTCTTCGACAGACTTCGCATTTTTGTTTAGTCCAACTACTAATTCTCCTCCTTGACCTTTGGGATGTTCAGTCACATAAAGTAATCCTTCTAATGGATTGGAATCTACATGACATTCATAACGCATCTTTGTTCCATACTGAAAGTTTAGATTTATAGCATATCTATCATCTTCGGCAACGACTGCTTTCTCTTCAATGCAAGATTGTCCGTATTCTAAAAATTCATTCTTGTATAATTCAATCAACCAAGGGAGTTTATCCTTTACAGTTTCACCTCCAACCGTTGCCACTTTGACCGATTTTATGTTTTCCCCTTCTCTGGAAGTTACTGATTTCGGAATAAGTTCTTTCTTTTTTGATAAGTTTTTGGCGGCTTGAATTAATTCACCTTTCCAACCTTCTGGAAGAATATGATTTATATCAAACTCTTTAAACCAAAATGAATTTCCATTCTTCATATTGTAGTTTTTTGATTTGCCCATGAGTTTATTTTTTCTTTTTTGCTTGCCTGCAAC
>CAZKBP010000083.1:0-7688 GCA_964551015.1 uncultured Cytophagaceae bacterium
TAGAACTGGTAAATAACCTGCTTGACTACTCCAAGATCGAGGCGGGTGAGGCCAAGGTTCAAAAACAAGTCTTTTCGCTGCCTCTACTCTGCCAAGCCCTCATCCGTAGCTTCCAAGCCCAAGCCAGCCAGAAGGGACTCTCTCTGGGCTTGATCCTAGAAGATCGGCTTGCTAATCTCCAAGTACAAAGTGATAAAGTGATGATCTACCAAATTCTGAGTAATCTGTTGGGCAATGCCCTCAAATTTACCCAAGTGGGAGGCGTGCAGCTCAGAATTGTCTCTCAAGCCGAATCACCAGCGCAAATCACGCTTCGCTTCGAGGTAGAAGACAGTGGCTCCGGCATTCCCGAAGATCAGTTGGCGCATATTTTTGAGCGTTTTACCCAAGTCAGGGCTTCCGAGCAGATCAAACCGCAAGGGACGGGCTTGGGCTTATCCATCTGCCGCGCGTTGCTGCACTTGCTGGGCAGTCAACTGGAAGTAAGCAGCGAGGTGGGGCAGGGTTCTACATTTTTCTTTCAATTGACCCTAGAGAAGCAAAAAGATAGCTCCCTTTCCAAGTCTATTTCACCCCAAGAGGCTAGCCCGCTTCCTAAAACAATTCTTGTGGCGGAGGATAACTTGATTAATCAGCAGGTCATTCGGCAGATACTCCAAGGATGGGATTTTCGGGTAGAAATTGCTCAGAATGGCTTAGAAGCCATTGATATTCTGCAAGAGAAATCTGTAGACTTGGTTTTGATGGATTTGCAAATGCCAGAAATGGACGGTAAGCAAGCAATTGCGCTCATCAAAGAACACGATAAACTGAAAGATTTACCCATCATCGTGATGACCGCCGAGGTAAGCCCTCGAATCGAGAAAGCGGTAAAAGGTCTCGGTGCTAATCAGGTTGTACATAAACCCATTAGCCCCGATCAATTGCATCAGGTGATTCTAGAGCACATCTCTGCCGAGGAAAATATGACCCGCATCAACGAAAATACGCTCAATACCATCGCGAAAGGAGATCAAGATTTCATAGAAAATGCCAGACAAATTTTTTTATTAGAAACAGAAAGTTTCATCAGAGATTATGAAGCTTTTCTTGGAGAGGAGGATCAAGCATCCTTGGCTAACTTGCTCCACAATTACAATACTTCTCTGTCCTTATTTGGCATGAACCATATTCAGCCCGCACTTCGGCGTGGTCAGGACTTGCTTGATGCAGAGGCCGACTCAACAACCTTAAAAACGCATTTAAAGGAAGTAAAGAATCTCATTCAAACATTAATCAAGCAGCTGAAAGATAGAGTCTAATGTTAGCCCTCACACCTTATTTGAGATGGACTTTCCCCAATTGTTTAGACAGGAATTCTTAAATCTTAGGTTAATTCATCATCAGGAAATTTCTTCCTTTTTGCTTCTTTTTTTTCATTGCCATCCGCGTTCATTTTGGGGATCAGGCACCATCTCTCTCTTTGTCAGAACCTTCCCGTAAACTACTGCCGGATAGTTATCCCCAATGGAAGAATGCCTTCGGTGGATATTGTAATAATCAAAATAATACTGCAATCCCCGGTACAGCTCCCGAACCGTCGGATGGGCATATAAATACACGTGCTCGTACTTGAGCAGCTTCCATAAGCTTTCAATAAAAGCATTGTCGGTTGCTCTTCCTTTACCATCCATACTGAGAAGTACTTCCTGGCCCAGCACCGTCTGGGTAAACGTCTGACTGGTAAATTGGATGGCCTGATTGGTGATAAGATACCAAGGTTTAGCCCCTTTTCGGGCGCGTCTCATGATATTACCCAATTTGACTCAGACTTCTTTTAAAAGTTGCCAGCGTAGTTGGGTGAAGGTTTTCTCTTGAGGTGCTTTTTTACTCCACCAACGAAAAGCCTAGAGCTGAGGGCTTTCCCGAAGGGGAGCATCTATCTGACGATCTAATTGCTGTAAAAAGGAGCCTAAGTAGCAAAGGAATTGTGCTAATAATCTCTGGCTGGCTTTTTTGCTTTCTAATCATTGATTGGCTATCTTACTCATGAGACTTGGGGTTTTGTTTTATTTTGATTTTGTGGTGATTTCAAATTAAACCATTCATCAGGTCTTTCCTAAATAAAAAAAGCCATCCCAAAATTCGGGATGACTCATGATTTGCCAGACTTCTGCTTAATTTCCTAGTGAATTGTACTACTAGATATGTTTTTTTTAGGATTTTTGGCTCAAAATAGTTTTTGCACAACCCAGCATACCAAAAGCTAACTATAAATTAATTTTGTTTACACAGTGCTCTGCTCTCGTAGAGAAGGTCATTCAATTTCTTATATTTATGATTAGTCCCGTATCTGATAACATGGATGAATTTTGATAAGATAAGATAGAAGAAATGGATTTAGGAGGTAGACTAAGATTCCGAAGTGATAAGTAACAAAATTATTGACCAAGAAAGAAATGAATGTGACCTTAAAAGTTTGCCATTAAAAATATGCCGAAGCAATCAAAAAAAATTAATCTGGCCATCTCGTTGTTGGCCTTGATCATTTCCTTGACCTTACTGCTCTATTTAGCCTGCCAGCCTATCCGCGAATTCCAGATCTTTGATACCTACCAAGGTAGCGAAATATCAGAGCATCATCTGCCCGTCTGGGATGACACCAAGAAAACGGTAGTCCTGGTGGCCGACTATCGGGGAACCGAAATCTTTGATTTGCTGGCTCCTTTTTATCTGTTCAACGCCACTGGAGAGGCCAATGTTTACATTGTCGCGGCAAATAGGGAGCCGATAATCCTGCGGAAAGGTCTCTTTATTTTGCCGCACTACACTTTTGAGGAATTTGATCAAAACCACCTCAGGGCCGACGTCATTGTCATCCCCAACCTCTCTACGCTGGAGGGAAAATCCCTCAGTCCGAACATCCTGCGTTGGATACGCTCGAGTTATGACTCCACCACCAGAGTCCTTTCAGTATGTGACGGTGCCCTAACTGCTGCTGCCAGTGGCATTTACGATGGCCATCTCCTGACCACCCACGCCTCCGACTTTGGTATAGTCAGCAAGCAGTTTGACCGTCCGCGCTGGGTGCAAGATGTTGGAGTTACCCAAAGCAGACATCTGTACAGTACGGCGGGGGTTTCTCACGCCGTAGAAGGTAGCCTGGTGGTCATCCGGGATCTGTTTGGAGCATCGTATATGCGTAAGGTGATGCAAAAGATTAATTACCCCTATCCTGCGCCCAATTTGTCGCATCAGAGTATCCCCATCTCATTCGAGCATAAACTGGCGATCCTGCAAAAGGTAGTTTTTAGAAAAAATCCCCGCATTGGCGTTTGGCTGGAGGAGGGCATGTCCGAATTTGAGCTGGCCGCCGTGCTGGATACCTACCACCGAACCTTTCCTCGCTCCATCAAAACTTATTCGCCAGCAAATCAGCCGGTTACTTCCCGCTACGGCCTGAGGCTGATCCCGACCGGAAGGATTGAGGAAGCTACCCTGGATGAGCTTTACGTCCTTGCCTCCGAAAAAAACACTCCGCTGCCTGATATGCACAAGGCTAAGATCGTGCGGGGTCAGGGAGAAAAATCGTATATTTTCGATGATCTGTTGGCCAGCGTGGAAAGTGCTTACGGCAAGCAATTTTTGCAGGTGGTCAAGTGCCTGCTTGATTATAATTAACAGCAATATCGAGATTACGAAACTTTTCGTCTTCGCCCGCACTGGGGGAAGCGTGCTATATAGATAGCTTTAACAAACAAGTGTTACTAATGTGTTTGCCTGTGGCGACAACACCCACCCGATGCGCGCCGTAGCTAATGCCCTAGCCGCAGGAAACACTTACAAATCACCAAGAAAACACAGATTAAGTACCAGAGAGGTCATAAAAAAAGCCAGTCCCAAACTAAGTGTTTGAAACCAGCTCAATACTAATTTAGTGTTCGTCGGGATGGCGAGATTTGAAACATCTCTATCTTCTTCACTTAAATCATTGACAATAAGTCGGTTCCAGTAAATAACCAGAACAGGGCAACCGAATTGGCAACCTGATAGGACTAAAAAAATAACTGATACAAAATCAGCTTCTCTACTTTGAGTTTTTTCTATATTATATTCTGTATTCAATTTTCTCAATAGTTTTTTGCTATCAGATTGCCAACGACTACTTCGGTTGCCCTAGCGCTTTGACAAAGCGGTAATCGTCTCCAAATGCTTTTCCTCTCTGGAACGATACTCCTTCAATTGACGATCTTTTTCTGCCAGCAACTGCTCAAATTGCCTATCCTTTTCGCTGAGAACCTTATCAATAATTTCCTGTCCAAACTCCCCCCCGTCTTCAGGTTTAGATTCATAAAATCCAATCACCTGTCCTTCACCTTCTCCTTTCAAAAACATCTCCCCTTTCCCCTGAATAAACCAGTAAAGGTTCAAACCCCTTACCTTACTCGCCACCGCCTGGATCACATCAAAGGAAGGTCGTGTTTTATTCTTTTCAATATGTGACATCGTACCGATATTGATTCCCACCGAACGCGCAAAATCCGCCTGATTCATCCCAAGTGCGTCCCGGAGCAGCTTCATGCGTTCATTGATTGTTTCCATTATACGAAATTTAGTCTAAATTTTTAGATATTAAGATTATATTCTATATATTTGAATCACTTACTTTGACAAATATATAAAAACATTTGATTTTTTCGAATCAAAAGTCAAATTATTATGAAAATCACGAGTCAATCAGTGGAAAAATATTTGGACAGTTTAAACTCCAACGAGAAAACCAAAGCCATCGAGGAGCTGAAACAACTTCTCCGTCAGAAGGAAAAGGAGGAAAAAGAGCGGTTCAAGCAAGAGTACGATCAAAGATTAGCAGAAGTACTAAGAAATGAGAAATTTCCCGATACATATGCAATCATTTTAGAGTACAACAAGGGACTAGAACGCAAACGCTCCTACGCGGTCAAAAACAAGAAATCCAGAGATATGGAGGTTCTAGAAGCTTTTGAAGAATTAGTCAGATGATTTTTTTTGACCACTTCATCCAAATATTTAGACTAAAAATATATAAACAAATACTAATATCACTTCATCTTTATCAATTTTTGCAAACCTAAATGAAAGTAGAAAAAGCCTTACCCATCACGGCCAGTCTCCACGCCGTTGGTTATCCTGTCTTCTGCTATCCCAGTCTGGTCAAGAAGTTCAATTGTCCAGCCACGGCTATTTTTGTCAGCCGCTTCCTTTTTTTGGATGGTAAGCAGAAAGATGAGGAAGGCTGGATTTACAAATCTCAGGAAGAAATCGAACTCGAAACGGGCCTGACCGAATCCATGCAACGCCGCGCCCGCAAACTCCTTCGCCAAAATCAAATCCTGGAAGAACGTCGACGTCCCACGGAGATCAATAAAAAATTCAAAAACCTGCTCCACTATCGCTTTCATTGGCAAACCCTCGATGCCCTCCTCAGTGCTGATGAAGAATTCGTGAGAAGCTATCAAGATCACTATCTCAACTTCCAGAAAAACGAGCCAGAAAGTCAAGATTTTAAACCTCCCAAATTGGAAGCTTCCAATTTGGAACCTTCCAGTTCGGAAGCTTCGACTTTGGACGCTTCAGAACCTGCCAATTTGGACGCTTCAGAAACTCCCAATTTGGAAGGTTCTATAGTATATGGAGCATGTGTGACTTCAGATGTGACCTCAAGTGTGTGTGTAAGCGAAATCCAACACACACACTCTTCGGAAGATTTTTCTAAAAAATCCAAGCCCTCCAAATCCAAAACCTCCCAAAAATCCTTAAAAAAAATTCCTGACGAGGAAAAAGCCAAAAACACACGCCCCCCTCGTTCCGGGCGTTCCCCCCAATCAATCAGCTTTGCTCAAAGCCCCTACCTTGATCCCGAGGCATTTGCCCGGCTCCTCACCGAGGTCGGCTACCCCAGGGCCGACCCTGAGCATTATTACCAAAAAATCTCCCTCTATGCCCAGTCCGAAGGCCTTCTCAAATCTGACTGGAAGGCCTACGTCCAGCTCTGGCTTCAAGACGACGCGAAGAAAAACAAACTCCAATTCCGCAAAGTCAGCCCCAGCACCAAAGCCAACCCTGACTTGGAGATCCAAGCCGAGTTCAGCCGCCTGCAGTCCGACTTGGCCGAAGGGGTTTTTAGCGAAGCCGCCCACTTGGAAGGCATCTTGGAGCGATTACGCCAGCTCTGGCGCGAGGCCAGCGACCCACTTAGAGAAAAAATAGAAGCCTTTTCCAGCCAAGTCCAGACGCAAATCCAAAACGCCACCCACCCGAAAGCCCCGGCCCAGAAGCTCACTTCTCAACCCAAATCAAGCAAACTAAACCCAACTCAGACACAAAACCCTCGCACCTTGCGAAAGGCCATGCGGGAGCGATTACAGGCCATTAAACCCCCAGACGATACCAGTTAGCTCCGTCCCAGCTTCAAGCCAAAGCCACCGCAAAGGCATAGCAAAGCCAAGGTTAAGCCCTGTTCCGTTCATCCCTGAGGTGAAGGAAGTCCGAGCAAGCTGTTCATCAACTTGAAGTCAAAAGCAAACTGAATCCAAACTTGAAAAACCCTTACCAAAATCTCGCTCACAAATACAGCCGTCCCGAACCCACACGGATGCGCCGCTTCCACAAAGAAGCCCTCATTGCCCGTTTCCAGCAAGATACCGAGCCTCGGGAGTACTTTGATACCTACCGGGTGCTTTTCTTTATCGCCCTTGGCCTCTCCTTTCTGATGCAGGGATTGAGTGCCTACAGCTCCTACCACTACCTAGACGGCCTGCTTGCTATCCGCTTCTCTCTGGCTGATCTGCGCCTGACCTTGACCCTGCTGGTGCTATTTCTGATTGAAATCCTCAAATACCATTTCTACACCATCACCTTGCAGAAGGCCTTTGCCCGCCCCCGTGAGTACGAGCCGGTTCTGATTTTGCTTACGCTCGTGATTAGTGCTTTTTCTTTTTATGCTTCCATCTCCGGGGGTGAAGAAATGGGCAGCCATCCCGAAGAGATCGTCGCTTTGCAAAGTGATTATGAGGCTCAGATCAAAGCCAAGGAAGCCCAGATCGCCGACATCCAAAGCTCGGATGCCTACAAAGAAATCCGCTGGCTCGGTCAGGGCGAAACGGCCAAAGTCCTCTCCGCAGAAGGCTTGTCTCAAATCCAAAATCGTGAAGCCGAACTGGCTCAGCTTCGGGAGGAGAAGGATCAGCAATTAGCTCAACTGCGAAGTACCGACCAGCAAAATCAGCGCGAATACCAATACTGGTTTGGTAGCTTTGAAGTGTTTTTTGTACTCTGTCAATTATTCATCTGGCACTTCAAGCGCAGCTCCGCCCAAGACCGCGAAGTACAAGCCGAAGAAGAAAGAAGCAAGCAACTGCAAAGTACTTCGCAGTACTTTGGAGCAGATTCCGAAGTACTGCGAAGTAGCTCAAAATTCAAGGCGCAGCCACTTCGCAGTAATCCGCGAAGTACTGCAAAGCCTTGCAATCCACCTCCTATTTTCCAGGTTCAAAAAGTCAAAGTAGCCAAAAGCGTGAAGCAAAGTACTTTGAAGCCCGCTTCGCTCCACTTCAGCCGCCCCAAAGAACTGCGAAGTAAATCCGAAGCACTGCAAAGCGACTCTGAGGAGGATACCGAAGCACTTCGCAGTCAGTCTCCATTACTGCAAAGTAGCTTCAAAGCTCAAA
>CAZKBP010000084.1:0-7197 GCA_964551015.1 uncultured Cytophagaceae bacterium
CACACCCTGGCTGCCATCCCCAGTGGCCAAGCTGGATAGCTCCAGAACGGGGCCACCAAAGGAAGACCGCCCGAAGATCAGGTAGCTCTCTCCTGCCGAACCATTTCCATTCGGGTCGGCTCTATCGGCACCAATCAGGAAGTCATCAAAGCCATCCCCATTCACATCCCCGGCCGAAGAGACGGAGACACCAGAGTAATCCTCCACATCAATGCCGTTGATGACCAGGCCCTGACTGCCATCCCCACCGGCCAGGCTGGATAGCTCCAGGACGGGGCCGCCGAAGGAAGCCCGCCCGAAGATCAGGTAGCTCTCGCCTGCACGACTATTCCCATTCGGGTCGGCTCTCCAGGCGCCAATCAGGAGATCATCGAAGCCATCCCCATTCACATCTCCGGCCGAGGAGACGCGGAAGCCAGATAGATCACCTGAATCAATACCATTGAGAACTACACCCTGGCTGTCATCCCCACTGGCTAGGGTAGCTAGCTCCAAGACGGGCCCGAAGGAAGGCCGCCCGAAGATCAGGTAGCTCTCGCCCGCATTAGTATTCCCATTCGGGTTGGCTCCGTTGGCACCAATCAGGAGGTCATCGAGGCCATCCCCATTCACATCCCCGGCTGAGGAGACGGAGCCGCCAGACTGATCACCCGCATCAATGCCATTGATCACCACACCCTGGCTCCCGTCCCCCGTAGCCAGGCTGGATAGCTCCAGAACGGGCGGGAAGCTCTGCGCCTGGGCGGGTACATAGGCCAGCCAGGCCGAGAGCAGGGAGCTGGCAAAGCCCAGCTTCCAGTGTTGGTTCAGCCTCCGGAGGCGGCGGGCAAGCTGCCTGAGCTTCCGCCTTAGCCTCGCTGGGGCGGCAGAAGGGGCTGAGGCCTGGAGCTGGCGCTGGGTCTGGCGGTACCTCCTGAGGGTGCGATACCAGATCTGGAAATGTCGGGGGCGCAGTGGCTTAGAAATCATATGGTTGGGATTTGCTCTGTGATTCAAAAAGTTAAAGGCGGTCATAGCTAGCAATTAATCATCTGACCGTTCAGCTTGTTTATTTAGGGGTAATATTAGTAAAAATCATCGGCTTTTCATTATTTTTGAAATGAATAATTGGTGTATGATAGCAATATTGGTGTTTAGTTTCAATGTGTATCCAAGGCTTTGATCCAATCCTAGTCTTATTCCTTCACCCAAGATCGCGCTTCTGATGAAAAAAAATATTCTACTAATAAGAACCGAAGTTGCCGTTTTTTCCCTCATTTTTTTGATGGCCTCTTGTCTGGAGATTGAGGAGATCTCCTTCGTGCCCTTTGAGGCAAGTTTTGAGGCTCCGGCCACCCTCCGGCAGGGGGAAACCTTGGTCTTGAAGCCCGGCCCCAGTACGGTGGGTGCTCAAAGCTTTGAGTGGTCTATCTTGGAGCGAGGCCAGACGACGCGGGAGGCGTCTCTGGTATTTCGCTTTGATTCTTTGGGGGCGCATACCATCCGCTTACGCACTAGCATCCGGCGGTCTTCGGGCTTGCGGGTAGATTCGGCCGAGCAACGCATCTGGGTGATTCCTCCCACGGAGCCCCTGACCAACCCGGTGCAATTCGGCTCGCCTTTGGAAAATGAATCCCTCCAGGATGTGCTCCCCCTACCCCAGAATTCCGGCTATATTATGTTGGGAAGAAAGGATGTCAATACCCTGGTCTTGATCAGGATGGACTCCAGTGGGGAGGAGCGCTGGCGGACAGAATTATCTGATATTGGGAACGGACGCATCCAGGGCGAGGATATTGTGCAAAGCCGGGATGGCGGCTTCCTGGTGGTAGGCAGGATTCGAAGTAGTCCGCAGGATGAAGATGCCTTTATCCTGAAACTGGAGGAGCAAGCCGACCGGGCCGTGCTCCTCTGGCAAAATATCATCCGTTCAATTGAAAGTGAAGCCTATACCTCCGTACACGAGGTAATCCAGGGCCTGGATACGACTTACTACGCCGTGGCTACACTGGGAGGAGAGGGACAAGGTACGCTGCTGGTGGATCGCTACGGGCCGCAGGGCGAGCGGAAAGGTTCGCAGTTTTTCCCGGATCAGTGCCGGGGCTGTGTTAGCCAAAGTTCCCTCCTGGTGGAAGATGGGGATGTACCTCGGCTGGTGGTAGCTGGCCAGGAGAGCGATAGACCCGCGGTATTTCAGTTGGATCTTCGCCCGGAGGGAACTTTGCTCTCGGGCAAGCTGGTGCTGGATCAATTGAGAGGGCAAGGCCGGGCCGTTCGGCAGCTTTCGGATGGGAAGTTTGTGATAGTAGGCGGGCTGGAAAGCGGGGAGCCAGATAGCTTGCAGGCTTTTATGGCGAGTTTTGATGTGGTGGATCAAAGTGTGCTGCCGAATTGGATCAGCCGGACGGCTTTTTATCAGGAGGCGTTCCAAGATGTGCGGGAAGACTCGAACCGGGATTTGATCGCTCTGGGTACGCATTTTAATCCGCTTTCGCAAAATGACATCCTCTTGTGCCGCTTTGACGTTTTGTCGGGGCGATTGAAAGGATCTAAGCTGTTGGGCGGAGTACAGGATGAGGAGGGGGTTCGATTAGTCCGAGAGTTGGAGGGCTGGCGGGTCTTTGGCTCGCAGAAAACGAGCAGTTCGCTGGGATTTCAGGATATTTTGGCTTCGGAATTGGCACTGATCCCTTAGGGTTTTACGGATAAAAGCACGCGTTTCACATGAGGCTCACAGAAAGGGCGGAATAGATGCCGTACTTCGCGTTCGGGTGGATGGGAAGGGCGTTTTGGGGAATGGGAATGAAGTCAATAAAAAAAGCCCTGACCTGATCGGCCAAGACCTTGCATGGAGCAACTGGTTGAGTCAGTCTTATTAGCGCGTGATGATCATCCGCTTCATGCCCACTTCCTGGCCATCAGCGATGAGGGAGTAGAGGTACATTCCTACTTTTAGGGTTCCGGCTTGGAACTTCACTTCCCCTTCACCTCTTTGACTAATGGCCACTTCTTGGATCGGATTGCCTTGCATATCATAGATGTAGAGAGTGGCGGATTGCACCTGCTCCGACAGGTTAAAACCAATCGTCGTTTCCTCACCAAAGGGATTGGGTTCGTTTTGGTAGAGTTGGGCTTGATTAGAAACCACACTGCTGGTTTGATTTGCTTCCAAGGCGGACATTACACGGGCAAGCTTGGCTTCCAGCGCGGCGATTTTCTGGTTTTGGGCTGCAATCTCCTTTGCCTGCGCTTCTACTTTGCTGGCTAGATCATCATTGGAGCGGGCGGCACTGCTGCTGCTTACGCTCACATTCCCCTGCGCATCAATGACGAGTGCTTGTCCATTGCCGCTGGGTAGATTCTGGAAGCGCACGGTGCCGTCCACGTGGAGCTTGGCGGTGGGGTCATTGGCAAGCTGCTCGAAGCGCAGACCAATCCCGATATTGCCGTCATTAGCAATCACGAAGCGGGGCGTGCTGGGGCCGGCTACATTGGTTCCCCAATCGGCGATCACGAATTTACCATTGTTTGGCCCCACTGCCCGGTTGTAGAAGTAGAAGCTCTTGAAGACATTCTGGAAATTCTGATCGTAGCGCACGATGGCAAAGCCCGGGTCATCACGGTCGCGGTCAATGCGAAAAATGGCATTGGTGGCTCGCAGGTGGATGGGGCGTTCGGGATTCTGAATACCCACGCCGAGAGAGCCGTTGACATTGACGATTTGATTATCAAAGTCGCCGTAGATGAGGGGATTAGGAGTATCGCTATTGGCGATGTAGAGTTTGTTGGAGCCGGTTTCGTTATGTCCAGCGAAATTACCTACAAATACATTTCCTGAGCCAGTAGCGTTTCGCCCGGCAGCACGACCTAAGAAAGTGTTGGCATTTCCATTTTCGTTGTTTAAGCCCGCGCTACGACCCAAAAAGGTATTGTCATTTCCCGTGGTATTTTTGTCACCAGCATTGGTACCCACGAAAGTATTATCACTTCCCCCTGTGTTATTTAAACCCGCACTAAGGCCGATGAATGTGTTTTCGGTACCATCCAGATTGTTGAAGCCGCTGGCATGACCTAAAAAGGTGTTTCCTTCTCCAGTTGTATTTAATCTTCCCGAACCTCTACCGAGGAAGGTGTTCAGGCCACCCGTGGTATTGTCAGTACCCGCAAAAGCACCGATAAAGGTGTTGGATAAACCAGTGGTATTATTGGCTCCGGCACGACTACCGAAGAAAGCATTACTCTCTCCAGAAGTATTATTCTGACCTGTATTTTGTCCGACGAAGGTATTAGTAGCTCCTAGATTAACCCCGGGTATCCCAAAGCCCCCAGTGACTTCTAAATTTCCGTTGATTCGGATTAGATCGTTGTCAAATTCACCGTAGATGAGGGGATTAGGAGTATCGCTATTGGCGATGTAGAGTTTGTTGGAGCCGGTTTCGTTGAGTCCTGCATTGCGTCCAACGAATACATGGCCCACTCCAGAGCTATTTCTCCCGGCTGCAATTCCTAAGAAGGTATTTCCATTTCCTCCAATATTATTTTCGCCCGCGTTGAGTCCAATGTAGGTATTCTCGGCTCCGTTCCTATTATTTTGTCCGGCATCCTCTCCTAAGAAAGTATTGGAGCCTCCCGTGGTATTTCCCTCTCCTGCTCTCCTTCCAATGAAAGTGTTGAAACTACCCGTGGTATTGCTTACTCCCGAGGATAAACCAATAAAAGTGTTATTTGATCCTGTGGTATTTTCTCGTCCAGCATTTTTTCCTACAAAGGTGTTAAAACTACCAGAATTATTGACTCGGCCTGCCCATTGTCCTAAAAATGTATTCTCACTGCCTATCGTATTTCTATTCCCAGCACCCTGTCCTAAAAAAGTATTAAAACGACCAGTAGTGTTCAGTCCACCAGCACTATTTCCGACAAACGTATTTCTTGCTGCCGTTGTGTTATTTGAACCAGTATTAGAGCCAAGGAAAGTATTTAAACTTCCAGTAGTATTTTCTAAACCGCTAAATGATCCCAAGAAAACATTGCCCTCACCAGAAGTGTTACTCTTTCCAGCTTCTCGCCCAATAAACGTATTCAGGTTGTTACAAGTATTGATACACTGCCCCCAAGCCCAGCTACTTCCGCTGAGCAAGAATAATAGAAAGATAATAGATTTGAAGTTCATTGTTTTTTGATGGTTTGAGTTAAGTTTGCCTACTCTCTTTTAGGCTTTTCGGCGACCGCCTCCTAAGTTTTAAAGAGTCTCAGGAAACTCTCTTTGTCTGTGTGTATTCGTGGTATTTTCTTGTTGAGCTGATCAATTATAATTGCTCACTTTTACTTAGATTGGCCTGCTACCTTTGCATGGTGGGGGCACTCGGCTGAGATTTTTTTTAGGGAAATGTTGAACAAGGTAAATTACGAATCAAGCCTATGGGGTTGTTTCGGGCTCAAACAGGCCGCTCTATCCCTGTTAATATCACCCTTTTTAAACAAAGGGTGGTATCCTTAGGCTGTAAGTTACAAAGCATGCCATTAGTTCACTGAAGGCATATCAGTCAAAATCACACAGTCTACATCCCATTCAAAATTATCATTTTGGCTCTGATCGCTAAAGTATACTTCCAGATCCCCAGAATTGGTACTTGTTGTCAAAGCTCCAATTTCCTGAATTTCACGATCTTCCTTATCTTCAAATTCAAATTTGAAACCTCTAATTACTTTTACACCCTGTGGAAGTCCTCTGGAGTCTTGTGCGCCAGTACTAGTACCACGCCTAGAAATATATGCACACACATAGTCTTATGGAATCCAGGCATACCATACTTTCCATATAACAGGAACCGCTGCGGGGGTTTCTTTATTCTTGAAGTTAACGGTCAATCGCCCTTTATTTTCCTCGATAGAAATAGTTTGAATTTGTTGATCTCTTGCACCCGTCAAGCCAAAAGAAAAGCCTCTTAATACAAAAGCATATTTATCATAGTTTTCCTCACCTTCTGGAGGGGGTGGAATGGTCATCTCTCTGGGCAGTATATCTACCCCAGTCATTACACCAATACTAAAATCACTTCCAATACTGGCTGGCACTAAATCATAATAACGAATATTATAAAAATACTCACTTCGCCTGCTATTATTAAATCCAATTCTTGATAGGCCATCTTCAGGGGTATTTGGTTCTATCCCCATATATTGAAGTTCAGCATCTCCAGATGGGAACCTGAAATAGAATGATTGTAGCAAAGGCACATCCGCATTGGGATAATCTATATCCTTTGTTCCATTTGCAAAATTACTCACACCTTTGGTAGTTCCTAAACTTGTTGTAATTGGACAATCATCTGGTTCTGGATGACAACTTATTAGTAATAGAATTAGAATTGTCCACAAGTTGATTTGTCTCAGAATTCTCATAATTTATAAAGTTTAAAGTTGTTGTAATATTTCAAAACTATCTCAAATAGAGATGGCGTGGATCATCCCAGATAATTATCGTGAGTCCGTTACTCTTTTACACCTTCAATAGCCTTGTATCTAAAACTCAAAAAAGGTTACCGGAATGAGGAAGTTTTTTTAGACAAGAATAACAGGCTGGATTAGGAAGGAACGAACTACTGATTTTTAAACTCCTTAATCTCTTTCTCTAGCCTATCTTTTTCAAAATCAGGAGCATCCCGGATGGCTTTATTAAAGAAAAACTCCGCATACTCTTTGACTTTCTGATCACTTAACTCTTCTTCCTCCAAATGAATATTTTTGCCCTCCCAAAAATGCTTGCCCAGTTTGAGGGATACCCAGTATTTGACTTTTTCTTCCTGGAGGGTTTTAATGAAAATATTAGGAACGCCAGCCAAATAAAACTCTCCCTCTGAAAAAGCATAGACTCTTTTGGGGATATAAATATCAAAAGGTTCTAAAAACTGATGATTGGCTAACCAGTGATTAGTGAGGATACCTTTAGAAGTCCAAATCACTGATCTAACATAACTTTTAAACTGATAAGTCTGTAAATTATTCCCTGCTAAATCCCATATTTTGACTGTACCATCAACACATCCCGTCAGGATTTGATTGCCCGGTGGGGAAAAGGCTACTGAACTGACAGCCTCAGCATGCCCCTCGAAAGTCCGGAGGGTATTTCCCTGCATATCCCATAATTTGGCGGTATTGTCCCAGCTTCCCGTCAGGATTTGCTGCCCAGAGGGGGAAAAGGCCACTTCAATCACCCCT
>CAZKBP010000085.1:0-6551 GCA_964551015.1 uncultured Cytophagaceae bacterium
ACAGCTTGAGCCTTCCCCAACCGCCGTCGTAGAACGACTCTACAGATTGAGCCTTCCCAAACGAGCGTTGTAGAACGATCCCACAGTTTGAGCCTTCCCAAACGAGCGTTGTAGAGCGATCCCACAGTTTGAGCCTTCCCAAACGAGCGTTGTAGAGCGATTCTACAGCTTGAACCTTCCCCCAAGCTGGCGCACGTTTGCAACTCCTCAAAAAAACTGAACAGGATAAAGTTACAAATTTTCGGCGAGTATGCACTAAGGTAAAAGACGTGGTTTAGAACCTATTTCAAGTGAGTTTCTAAGTGAGTGAATCTCAAAGTAAGCCTAAATTATTCACAGTCAGTCGCTTTCCAAAGTCCCGTCCATTCCGCCCTCAATGTATCAAAAGCCATCAAGATTTAGATTTTGATGGCTTTTGTCATATTTCGCCTTGGGAAAGCAAGAGTTCTTTCTAACAGGAGCCTACCTTAACAATGATCCTGCTTAGTTCCCCCATCCCAACTCCCAAAAAACAAAAACGAGATTAGGCCAATCCTCTTTTTTGTTTTCGTCTAGGATTTCATAAAAATGCTGACGCTCCTGATGCTCTTCGTGCAAGCGGGCTTGGATTTGCTGGATCAGCAAATAGGCGTGGGGAGATTCTAAAATACGCTCGACTACATCCATTGTGTTTTTTATCAAATATAATCAAAATTCAGGGGAAGCCGTGCTCGGCTGCCCAGTGGAGGTTTTGAGAGAAAAATACACTTCTTGCTCTCGATCCAGCCAAGATTGGTACAATCCAGTATTATTTTTTCATATCTCCATTTACTTGTTTTATCTTTATAAGATAACATCCCAATTATTTCAACTGTAACCTTCAAATCAACCATGGAGCAAAGTGAATCCATAAAAAGCTTGATCAAAAGCACCGATGTTTCGGTCTTTGCGACTTACTACAATAAGGAGGTAAAAGCCATTTTTAATACGGAAACTTCCAAAGTTCTCTACCGAGGCGAATATTATACTCCCTCGGGAGCCGCCAAGAAAGTCAAAGAAGAAGTGCAGGGACGCCAAATCACTGCCAACGGCTGGGATTTTTGGAAATATCGGGATGAAAACGGAAATGAACGCTAGATCAAAGACCTAAGAGAAGACTAGGCGAGTTGGCAGGCTTCTCAGGAAAGTCTTCTATTTTATCGTGAGAAAAATATAGTTTTTAGTCACGACAACGTTTTGCAGTCCGTGCAAATAAAATTCAAGCCGTTAATTTTCAACAGATCGGTCAGGAATTTGTGCCAGACGAACGAATATCCTCCATTATTTTTGTAATTTCCTTCCAGACTTTTTCAGTCTCTTCTACTAGGCTGGAAATGTCATTGGTATTTCCTTTGATCAAATTATCTATCTCGGCAGAATCAAACCTATTAAAATTCCAAGGATTACCCGCTAACTGGACGTTTAGTGGAAAGGCGGGGGAATTTACTTTATCTGCCCCTAGAGCTTTTAGCAGTTTGTCGTAGAGTGGGTCAACCGGAGGTTCGTTTATTCTGTTTTCATCTTTAATTATTCCTTTTTCAGGTTCTCCTTGTTTGTACACGCATAGTTGGAGAGAAATACACTCTTGTCTCTGGATTTTGAGTTTATAGTTGAGCTGTCCCAAGTCTCCCAGATCAATATGGTATCCATACCAGTACTTTCCTTTTTCCGCTTTCACTTTCTCTTCCAAGGTTTCGTCCTTGGGGCCTCGCAAATAGCCTTTAAAACGAGGCCCGAGCGTTTCATTTTGCTCGATTTTGTCTTTCAGGCTTTTCCAAAAAAATAGCTCGGTACTGCTTCTTAGTTGTTTGTAAGCTTCCTGCAGCTTAGGAACTAGCTTGTAGTATTCATTTGATTTTAGAGTATCTATAACTTCCTGCATATGTTGATGATTGGTGAATTGTCCAGTAAGTTTTTTAATAAGACTGAGGTATTGGTGAATATTTTCCCGTACCAGGGGCAGCATAACGACTTCTTTAAGACAGTCCTCAAGCCAAGCTTTGATGTCATCTCGATAAGAGATGATTTGAAAGCCTTTTCCTTCTTCAAGCTCTCCACGACTTTCCTCACCGGGAGCATGCCCGTGCAAGTTCAAATAAAAAAGTTGAAATGATTTACCCTGCTGCTGGCCGTATTCGGCATATCTTTCTAGTTGTTTATCCTGATCTCCTGCATCGATTTTATTTTCAATAATGATTGATTGTCCTCCACCATCTACGAAAATATCTATGTATCCTTGGGGAGTCCTTTTCTCCAAATAGACTTTGGCAGCCTCCGAATTAAACTCATCCATCTTCATACGATCACAAAATAGGTTCAGAAAAGTAGCTCCTTGCTGATGTGATCCTTCGGGGTCAAGCAGTTCGCCCAAAAAACGGGAATGGATATCCTCCTTACGCTCCAGTTCTAGCATCCGAAAGAAGTTAAACCTTTCCGCCTTGGCTTTTTGCAAGGTATCATATTTGTCTTGAATACTCCTGATCTTTTGGAGCATTTCCGTGGCTTGGGACATGTCAAAGGGATTTGTAGTCATGAATGGAGGAACTCTTAGCTAATTGGTAGATGAGTATTTTTTGCAAATGAAATTCTTGCAAATATAAGCAAAAGACGTGCAGGGAAAAAAGATCGAGGCCGCGCCCAATCCAGAAACTCAAACCTATTCAAAACAAAGACTTATTGTTACCAAACATGCTATTCCCCCAAACCCCAAAAAAATATTTCCAACTTCATCCCTCAGGGGAAGCCCCAGAGATTCCGCTTCGCGGACGGTCTCTTTTTAAGACCTTAGCAAACTTGAATTTTTACTCTCAAAATTTAATGGCTCTCGGCGTTTAAGACTTTAAACTAAGCGGGAGCCATTGCTTGTCTCCAGACCCGTTGCTTTATCTCCTTCGGCGTATCCCGCCCCCTGGGCGGGAGAAAGAAGGCCGATTTACCCCTCCCCGATTCAGGTAGTTTTGGTAAGCCCCGCTTCGGTTATTTCCCCTTTGCCGGTTTTGATACTCTCTTTGGGGATAGAAATTATTAGGGCTTTGATTAGACCGATGCATAATTGAGGAACCCGCCTGAGAAGAGTTTTTGGAGTTTGGTGGGGGCTGGTTCCGATCTCCTGCCCGATTGGCCGAACGGTCGGCTAGGTTTTCCTGACTCAAATTACTGGTTTTTTCATTGCTTTTCAGGTTATTCTGGGCCTGATTGGCCTGGGTTTCCACATTTCCTTTTTGTTCCGCGCTTAGATTTTCTTTAGATACCTGATCCCACTCCTCTCCATTATGCTTATACCAGTTGTCCCCTTCCTTTTTAAACACATCTCCATCCTTGCCTACGTACAAATCCCCCTGTTCATTTTTAGCAACCCCGGCCGAATTTCCTTCGCTCGTGGTATAGCCTGCCCCTTGAGCATTTCCCGAGGTCTGAAAACCGTAGCGGGTGCCCTGGTCATCGGTGTAATGTTTAGCCTGGGCCCATTGATCGTTTCGTTGAACGTAGGATTCGCCCCATTGGCCATAGGGATCGTAAGACTGCTGGGTGCTGGCATAGGTATTGGTCTGGGCATTGTAGGCCTGCAGATTAGTCTGGCCGGCGTTCACGCCTTGTACCGTATTGCCGTAAGCCTGGCTTCCAGTGCGCGGATTATAGGCAAACACTTCTCCGGCTCCTCCCTGAGGCCCCCAAGCCGATTGCCCCCAGGCATAGGTTCCAGTACTGGGGTTATAAGCGGCGGCTCTTCCCATCCCCCCGTAAGGTCCATAGGTTTGGGCTTGCCGGGTGTAGGTTCCGGTATAAGGGTTATACGTAGCCCGAAAACCATAACTATAAGAATAAGGATAGTACACCGGATAGGCGTAATAAGACGGATAATAATAATAAGGAGCATAATAATATCCGGTACCGTAGACCGGCACGCCATACGCGACATACACTCCCGTGTAGCCCGCGGTATAGCCAAAGGTTACATAGCCACTGGAGTACCCATAAGCATACACATAGCTGAGGTGGTGCATAGGAGAATGAGGCGGTATGGCATAAATCGTCGGGGGTACAGCCCGGCAAACCACCCAGCCGTGGGTAGGATAGGCCGAAACAAACCAAACGCCCTGATAGCACCAGTAATATTGATTGTCTACATACACGATATCGTGCGGCGAATTTTTCACGTAACTTATCTCGGTGCCTTCTATGGGTTCTAGCTGGGGTTCTCCATCGTAAATGGCTTCGGGGGGCTGGGCATCTGATTTGATCTGGGCCGTATTCGGGATACTCGCTTGCGCTACCGCTTCCCGGGATTGAAGAGTCCCCGGTACGCTGGCCAGCAAACGCCCCCACGCACTGCTATCGGGGATCTGTTGAAAATCATTGGGTAAATTCAGGCTGGCAAATGCCCAGGCTCCGTCCAGACTAGGGGCACTAAACCATCGGCCCGAAAGCAGCAAATAATACAGGTTCTTTTCGCCCGAGTAGATAAGATCGGCATCGGTGTTCACCACCGCTTTCAAGGAATTAGTCCCTTCAATTGTTTCAAACTTGGGTGCGCCGTCCAAGACTAATAGTTCGGCTGGTTCGCTACTGGCAAAGATATCTACCTTCGGTCCTTGAGTTTCGGGAGAGCTAATCGTCTCCGCAATATCTTTCCAGGCTTCTTTTTTAGCCAGTTTATTAAATTCCTTGGGCAATACCCCAACCGGGAACCAATTCCCCCAAAGGTTGAAGGCCCTCATCCAGGTTGAATCATTCAAAAGATAATACGTTTCCTCCTTTTCGTACTTGAACACTGGCCAATTGGTATTGACGGCAAAGCTAAGGTTTTTGACCTGGGTATCGGCCCAGATTGGCTTGCCTTCAAATATTACCAAGCGAGAATTGAGATCATCGCTGTAAAAAATTTTGGGTGGCGTGGAATCCAATTCAGCCGTATTAACTTCAAAAACAGCATCATCTACCATGGGTAGCATACGATCCAGGGAAATGACCTCGGGGGAGGCTTGTAGAGATTTTAGCCGGGCCAGAGCCATATCAAGAAAGGCTTGATCCTTGCCTTCAATTTGCAAATCCAGAATTTCCTTCTCATAAATTAGGACAGAGCGAGAGGCCTTATGGGTTTCGGTTTTTGCTTTTACCTTGATGGCTCCAATCAGGGTATCGGCAGCGTCTTTTTTGGGGATAATCTCCGTGGCAACCCAGCATTCCAACTCGATGAATTGTTCCCAGGAATACACCTGGGGTTGGTGAAACACGAGGAGAGCCTCATCCACTTCAATTTTTCGGGGCCAGCCTCTATCATTATAGATTGTATCCTGTGTATCCTGGGCTAGCGCAACGCCTAGTGAATCAAGCCCTTGAAAAGCTAAGAGATTTCCAGCTTGCATTAGGGGGAGTAAAAAAAATAAATATTTCAACATGGCTAATTTGTTCGTGTAAATGGTCTTATCTAAAATGACTTCAAAGGACAAAGGAAATGAAAGATATCCTTAATCTAATTCGGCTCACAAGATAAATCAAGCTTTTAAAAAAAATATAGAACTAGTTTAAGGATTTGCACTTTTGCCTCTAGACTTTTCTTTTGATAAAATAGAATTATAAAGTGCCTTCAGTTCTTCAAACCACGATTTGAGCATTTATCCTTGGATTTTGGTATCTTCGTTGAGCAACAAACCCACACGAGATGACCCGGACTACGGAGAAAATGAGTAAAAAATAAATTACTACGAGCAAATACATCATTGAGGCTTACTTCGCGATCCGAAAGTGCCTGAATAATCGTTACAGGATAGATTTGCCCAGATTTCAAGTAAACTAAATCTGAATTTGAGCTGTAATTCTATTTAAACAAACTGTATTTCAATATTAATTTAGTTCATGGCAATACTAATATTTTTGATCTTTATAAATATTAATTCTGAATTGAATATGAATACTTATGAAAGTTACACCAAGGTTTTTAAGTGTTTATATTTAGCAGATACAAGCAGGGTCATGATACCTGTAATAGCTGATGAATTTATTGAGAAGTTAAAGACAGATTTTGATGCTGAGCTATACCAAGAATTAAATAATAAATTAAAATTTGACACGGCTTATAAGTTAAAAAACTCTGATATTCTAGTTGTAGGAGGGGCTGATATGAGCAATATTGGACTCATTTTTAATGAGTCTGATTTAAATGAATATATGAGTACTTCTCACTATATACCTTTAAAAGGGCAGCAAATAAATTATGAGTATAAGCCTAGATTGATTGATAAAAATAACATAGCTGACTTAGTCGATGAATCTATTTTGCATATAGCTAAACTGTTTGATTTACCTCCTAAGAATCTTAATTTATCTCCAGAAAGCTTGTCAATTATTAACGCTGAATTGACCAAATCTTTGCCTAGTTCATATTTATTTGATGAGCTATCTTTATGGCTGAGTGTGTATTATGGGGAGATTTTAAGAAGGAAGATAGATGGAGAGTGGGAAGTTTTTGTCCAAGATGTATAATACCTCGACAAATTTAGACCACTGGCATCATTTAAATTTTACCTTTGTGC
>CAZKBP010000086.1:0-5659 GCA_964551015.1 uncultured Cytophagaceae bacterium
AAAGATGATTGGCCGAAAACTTCAAAGACTCCATGTACTGAATTTGGTGAGGTTGGGGGGACTCATCAAGCAGAAGGTTAATCAATCCCACGATGTTATTGAGCGGATTGCGAATCTCGTGGTTCATATTGGAAAGAAATTCTTCTTTGACCCTCAGGGCTTTCTCGGCCTCTTGCTGTGCTAGTTCCAGAGAAATCTGCTTAGAGGCTAATTCTTTTTCCTGATAATACTCCTCCGTGACGTCTTCATAAAGTCCCACTACTTGATAGGGCTTTCCTTTTTTATCAAAAATAGGATAAAGCACAATATTCAAAATAATTTCTTCTCCGGCTGTGGGCCAAAGATTATCGCGGGTATTAAACTTGACGATTCTGTTGTTGAGAAAAACGGTTTCCCCTTGATAAGCTTTTTGATAATGATGGACAATGCCCGTGTGCTTTGTGAAAGGATCGGTCAAAACATTGAACCTTCCAATAACGGGTCGTGAATCAGCAAAGCCTAGCATGTCCGACATTTTCTTATTGATTAGCGTACAATATCCTTCCTCGTTGTAGATTTGTAAGCCAATCGGAAGATTGTCAATCAGCGATTCTAAAATTTGATTTTTTTGCGATAGTTCCTCCGCAATCACTTGTTTGTCGGTAACTTCCAAGCCAATGCCAACTACTTCTTTAACTTTCTGATGTTGATCCCGAAGGTGAGGTCGGACGTAAGTTTGCAACCAACGATATTTGTCATTTCTATCTTTAACTCGGTAAAGGAGATGTTGGATTGCATCCGAATCAGTAGACAGTTGCGAGAGAAAAAGAAGCACTTTTTCCTGATCTTCGGGATGAATCAGATGAATAAATCCTTCTCTGCCTAATGCTGCAAACTCTTCGGGAGAGGTTAAATCTACAAGCGCGTCTTGGTTGATATATTTGAGTTCAAACTCCTGTATATCAAAGAGAAAAAGCAGCCCCGGTAAAGTTTGGGTGATGCCTTCAATAAAACGATTTTTCTCCTCAAGCTCGCTTTCCATTTGCTTACTTTGGGTAATATCCAAACTGACTCCCATCAGGCCGATGATGCGTCCGTCTTTATGGACATGGCGCTGACGGCTCAGGATGTATTTGATTGTTTCGTGCTTTGAGTTGATAATTCTATAGCTTCTTTCTTGGGAGTCTGAGGTTTTGAGGTGAAGGTTTTGAAGGGTTTGCAGACGTTTTTGTTCTATATCCTCTCGGTCATCAGGATGGAGGAGACGAAGAAACTTTTCCAAAGTCACCTCTTCTTGCTCATCAAAGCCAAAGATTTCTCGCTGTCTCCGATCCCAGAAGTAAAGATTTGAATCATAAAAAAGCTCCCAAGTTCCTAACTGAGCGATCTCGAGTGCCTCTCTGAGTTTTTCTTCTTGGCGCTCGATCTTTAGTCTCCTCTCTCGTTCTTGGGTAATATCCTCGCCCATTGCTTGAAAAGCGACTAATTCTTGCGCTTGATTGTAAATGGGGTAAGTTGTCCAGCGAGTCCATCTTACTTGCTCATTGAAAAAAACTTGATGCTCATAGCTAATGGCCTTGCTTTGCATCTTTACTTGATTGAAGTGTTCCATCAGCCCTGTTCTCGCGTCGGGAGGGAGCATATCAATGAACTTAGTACCAAGTAATTGATCCTTTTCTATGCTAAAATATTGGCAATATGCTTTATTAACATAAATACGCGTGGTATCTGGCAAGGCACGACAGACCATTTGGTTGTGGTTATCAAGAACGGATACAGCCCAATGTTCATTTTGAGAAGTGCCAAAAAGTAGATAAGTGATTTGCAACAAGCTGAGCAAGAGAGAGAGCGTAATGAGGAGAGCAAATGAAAAAGGTAGGATTTCCAAATAATTCAGGAAAAGAATCATCATCAGCATCAAACTGACGCCAAGACTCAGGTACAAATAAAGAACCCTAGGTTTGCTTAAGAATCTTGTTTTCATAGCCCCTCAAAAGTTTAGTATAGATGGATTCACGAGAGTAGATGATTGCTATAGACCGTATTGATGAGTGCGGCGGTGTTTCTGACTTGAAACTTATTGAGAATATTAGCCCGATGCTTACACACTGTTTTTACGGAAATAAAAAGTTTGTCGGCAATTTCACGACTTTTTTTACCTTGTGTCATCATTAATAACACCTCCATCTCTCGGTTGCTCAATTGGTAATCGGCCAAAGAAGGCGCACTCGCTAGGGCAGATGTCGCAACCTTGGAAGGGAAATAATATTCACCTTGAGATAAGCTAGAAATTGCTTCTAGCAGCTCTTCAAAGGTAATATCCTTATGCAGATAGCCTTCCAGACCCAAACTAGTTGCTTTTTGTATATACTCTTTGCTTAGGTGCTGTGTCAGAATCAAAATTTTGATCTCGGGGTAGCTTGTCTTGATCTGTTGACAGATATCCAGTCCGTTTTTACCTGGCATTTCCAAATCGCAGAGCACAACCTCTGGAGTGTGCTTTTGAAACTGGACGATTTTGAAATTTTCTCCGGATTCGTCCCCCACCACCCGCATATCATCTCGGCCAGTAAGCAAACGAATGATGGAAGATCTAAATAATCTATGATCGTCAATCAAGAAAAGGTCAATCATATTAAAATATCAAAGCTAGAAATGGCATTTGAGAAGATAGCTTTTCAACTCAGCATCAAGTAAGATCATAGATTAGACTCCTCAATTACATGGGTAAGTCAGATGTAAGTTAATTCAAACGTCATGTCTAAACAATCAACAAGAACTATCTTTTCATTTGATTCAAATATATAGAATCAATGTAAGCCCTTCAATAAACAAAACCTTACCTCTAGTTAGTAAAATATACAGAGCTTGATAGGGTATAAACCTTATCAATTGATGGGTATGTCCAGATTAGAGCAGGCAGGTAGGCACTCAATTATGAGGCTGAGGCTGATGAAAATAGTTGCTAATCGTCTATTTTTTCAGAAAAGGTTTTCCGATTTCCTCTTCCATAGGGTAACAAAGCATCAACACTTTCTCAAGGTTTCCTTTAGAACCCAGCACGGGTACGAAATAAACTGGGCTGTAACAATTAGTATCTCTAATTAAAATATTTTCCGTAAGGAGAAAAATACATAAAATCAGTATTCGAGGGGCAATAGATACTACTTTTTGCAGCCTAAATTTTTTATGTATAAATCATACATAGTAGATCCGATCTTCGCTTAAGGCTTTAACCGCCATCACCAGTTGTGCTGGGGATGCTCCACGATTAAGATAACCAGGAACTCCTTTTTGTTTCGCTAGATCAATCACCATTGAGCTCTTTGATCCACCTATAATCAGAAGTTTACACTCCGGATGGATGCTCATAACTCGGTCAATTAGACCCCAGATATTCATATCTCTCACATGGAAATTGCACACGATTACTTCCGAACTAAGAGAGGGTAGCAGATCAATCAGGGCTTGACCTGTGTCTAGTTCCTTGATTATCTGGTAGTTATCTTCATCTTCTAGTATGGCTTTGATTCCTATTAGATAAAGTCGATGGGAAGCAACAGAGATAATGGATACTTCACTTTCCATAGAATCGAGGATTTACTTGTGTTATTTTAAATAAAGTCTTTCTCACGCAATTTTAAATTTGATCGAAAAAAACTACTATTTAAATGATAAAAGTCACCATGGTAGAACCCTTCCGATTGTTTAGAGAAAGTCTAAAAAGGATCATATCCCCAAGTATAACACTCCAGTTTATTGAGGATTTTACTTATCTAAACAACATTATGGGTGAAATTGATAGCTCTCAAGCTGATATAATTCTCATGGAAGTTGATCTTTCTACTCCATACATCGTATCATTACATAAATTCACTTTCCAAGCATTTCGTAAATCGCCTTAAATGGGGTTTTTATGTATTGATGGCAATCGGCTAATATTCATATTTTGCCTAAAATTTCTGATGCCTGCTGAGGTTCACTACCTCCCCCAACTTTTTAAATTTTTTTTGAACCTAACTCAAGCCTAGTGTTATGCCAAAGTGGGTATCTCTGCCTTCTTCAATTCAATTGCTGAATCTGATTAGTATCATCGTCTCGATTCTGGCTACTTATTTAACGAGCCTGAATCTATCCCTTTATTTTATGCAGGTTTTACTGGGCTTGCTCTTGCTCCTCGCTGCTTTCTCTCTGGTACTGTGCTTTCAGTTAGGTCAGCCTGCTAACAAGCCAAAGGCAAGCCAAGCAGAAGACCCCAAGCTTAGCCCTGTGAACATGTGTGAACACGTATTAGCAGAAATTTTTGATTTTGCCAAGGTCGGAACTTGGCAGTATGAACTCCCTCATAAAAAAACGATCTGGGACGATGGACAGAAAAAATTATTTGGATTGGGTAAAGATGATCCAATCCCGGATGGCTTTGAAGCGTTTTTACGCTATGTTCACCCCGAAGATCGAGCCTATTTTGAGAACCAATACGAAAGGCTTTTCCGCCCGGACACACCACAAGACATGCAAAATAAAGAGCCTCAACTCTATCTTGAATTTCCTTTCCGAATATATCCCAAGAACAGCCAAAAGGTCAAATACTTATTAGGGCGCGCTCAGACCGTATTTGAAGGGCCTAAACTTGCCAAGATCACAGGAATTAATGTTGATATCACTCCGCTTAAAGAAATAGAGCAAAAGCTAACCGAGAAGACTCTTTTGATTGAAGCGATTGCCAATGTCCTGCCTGGGAGGTTTTTTGTGCTCGATGCAAACAAGTTTCAGGTTGATTATACAAATGTGGAGTTTACAGATGATTTCCTATCTCCTGAGGAATTGCGCACGCTTGGTGTGGATAAATATTTTGAACTCATTCATCCTGAGGATCGAGCAAAAGTCAAGCAATATTACAAGGCAATCCTAGAGAATACCCACGATAATATGGAGCTGATTTATCGTGTAAAAAACAGAGACCAAGCCTATCGTTGGTTAAAAGTTTATCTCCAACCTTATCGCAACCATCCCGAGGGAAAGCAAAACAAAGTGTTGGGAGTAGCTCTTGACATTACTCGGGAAAAACACATCACGGAACAACTGAATTATAAAAACCAATTGTTAAGCTCCCTTTTCGATAATCTTCCTATCGGGCTGCAATTATACGATCAGGAAGGAACAGTTTTGATGATGAACAAAAAAAAGGCGGAGACTTTTGGTCTCCCTTCTACTGATTATGGAATAGGGGAATACAATGTACTCCAAGACCAAACCTCTCTCGATACTCAGCTTCGCCCCTTCTATGAGCGAGCCTATGCTGGAGAAACCGTCTATCTGAAGGAAAGGCAAGTAGATCTTACTATGCCCCAAAACAAGGATTGGGAAACGAAGCCGCAAGTTTTCATTTTCAATATTATTCTGTATCCTCTTCTGGATCAAAATGGCAAAGTTCAGGTTCTGGTTAGTATCTATCAAGATGTAAAAGAGCAGTATAATCAGAAGCAGGAGCTACTCCAAACCCAGCAAGAACTGGAAGCCGCCTTGCGGGTCAAAGAAGAATTTCTTTCCAATATGAGCCACGAGATTCGCAATCCGCTCAATAATATAGTTGGCCTGATACATCTCTTAACTAAGGAGCAGATGATGCCTCATCAACAAGAATACTTGGAAACTTTGAAGTTTTCGGCCAATCATCTCC
>CAZKBP010000087.1:0-5658 GCA_964551015.1 uncultured Cytophagaceae bacterium
GTCGCCAGCTGGCCGAAGTGAACCCCGAGGCCTATTTGCCGGATGTGGCCATGACCCTGAATAATTTGGCGGCTCTGCAATATTCAAAAAATGAACTGTCCTTGGCCGAAATTTCCTACCAGGAAGCCTTAGGGATTTATCAAAAGCTGGCCGAAGTGAACCCCGAGGCCTATTTGCCTTACGTAGCGACTACGCTGAATGATTTGGGGAATTTACAGCGTTCAAAAAATGAACTGTCCTTGGCCGAAATTTCCTACCAGGAAGCCTTAGGGATCCGTCGCCAGCTGGCCGAAGTGAACCCCCAGGCCTATTTGCCCAAAGTAGCCATGACGCTGATCAACCTTTCTATTTTCTATCAGGAGAGTAAACCAGATCAGGAGCTTTCCTTGAAGCTAGTAAGTGAGGCCATCCGCTATTTACTACCCCTGCGAGAAATTCCTTATATCCAGAATTATCTTGGGAGAGCTATACGCGTACTCAAGGACTGGGGTATTGAAGATATAATAGCTTACCTCCAAGAGCATTTCGGCAAGACCTAAATCCCAAACTCACCCGCTCGGTTTTCGTCCTTAGGCGTGACCTGCGCTTCCTCCTCACTTTCCGCTTCCTCGCTCCCCTCGAAGAAATGCGCAAACTTAGCGTTGTCCTTGAGTTCTCGGATTCGGGCTTCGGCCTTGATCCGCTCACTTGCTCCAAAATAAGTTACCTTCCCCTAAAATCTCAGTGCAGATGCGGTTTCCACCAAAACGTCCTCTCCCTACATCATCTCTACAAAACCCTCGCTTCTGATGAAAAGAAAAGGTCACCGTAGCCAATCGGACGCTAAATACTAGAAAATCGTACGCGAAAAACGTACGATCTCCTGTAAAAGTGTCTCGATACACTCGGGCGCACCTAAAGACAAGGGGAATACCAAAGGCAGAGTAGCCCCACTACAGGCGATACTCCTGTAGCACTTTGTCAATCGTGGAGCGGGAAATTCCGGTGAGTTTGTGGATGTCCATCTTTTTGAGGTTCTTCTCGTGATAGAGTTCCAAGACTCGGCGTTGTTTGGCCGTTTTGGCGGGGAGGCGGTGACTATTGACCTCAAAACCAACGGGATTACTCGTCTTGGTAAGGCTGGGAACAGGGCTTTTGCGGTAGCTGCGCTGGGGACGGCTGCGCATCACACTTTCGGCTTGTCTGATCTCTTGCAAAGCCTTAAAATCGCTGACACAGAGGAAGTAAAGACAGAGGATACAACCAAGCTCACTCATGGAAGCAAAGCCAATCAAATGCAGACCATTACTCCGCGTTTGGTTTTCGGCATCACGGAGGCGGCTTTGGTTGGTGGATTTGGCTTCTTTGAGTACGGATTGTCTTTCGGTTTGGAGGCGGCTGAGGGCTTCTTTCTTTTCTTGGGCTAAGGTTTGGAGGCGGTCGGAGTAGTCGGAGAGGAGTTTGCGATTGGCGGGATTGTAGATATTGATTTTGCCCTTCCAACTGACGGAGGCTTTGAACGCTTTCTCGTCGGCTTGTAGGGCTTGTATTTGCTGATCGTACATTTTTTGGGTGGCTTCCAGCTTTGATTCATAGGCCAGCATTAGCGAATCGGTATGAATCAAAGTGGGCTTAATAGCCATTTTCTCCTCATTATAAAGCTGAATGCCCTTGACGGAAAGGAAGACACTCAGCAGAATTAACGCCACATTAAAAATCAAGAATGGAACCTTGATTTGTTGCGTTCTCAGATGGCGGTAAGCATCCGTAGCTCGGAAACCGCGATCGGATCGCAAGGCTGCTTTGATCTGTTCTTGAATCAGGAAATAATGATTGGCAATTTTGGGCAGGGTAATGTGCTTCAGGAACTCCACAAAGGCCAAGATCAGAGCCGCCAGCAAAAGGCTTAATTCCTCCTGACGGGTGGCCTCCCAAAAAAGCGATTGCACGAAATAAAAAGCCAGCGCGATGCTGATGAGCGAGAAGAGATACTTACCAAACAAAGCCAGATAACGCAAGGGTTTGTCGGCTTCCAGCTTGGGTCGGTAAGTGTATTTCTCTTCTAGCCTTTCGGCCTTTCTTTGCAGACGGCTATCCTGCTGGATGCGACTGAGAATGATCTGCGCTTGGTCTTTTTCTGGTGAATTTGCCATGTGAATTAAGGGTAAAGGTTGATCTCCATTAAGCAACATGAAGTTACACAAGCTTCTTCTAAAGTGGAAGTGTTCAGTTTGTGCTGGATAAAATTGACCACTTTGTACCAGTTTTGACAAAAGGCTTTACTTTCTTCTGCGTCGGTGTCTGGGAAGAGAAGTATAGGAGTAAGTATTCTCCTCGGTATCAAAGCTCCCATCCTCCACTAGTTTTTGGATGCGCGTTTTAGTGTTGTAGGTCAAGTCCCACTCGATTTCTTCATCTGCGCCCAAGTGGCTGTGCTCCTTGATGAGCTCTCGGATTTCCTTGTAAATAGTATTCAGTAAGCACCAGACCTCAAGCTCCTCGTAGTCTAGGTCTTTCCGAGTGCAAAATTCTTCCAAGTCGGTTCTTTGGGTGGCAGCGGTCTTGGCGTCTTCAATCAGTTCTTCCATATTAGAGGTAAATTCATCTTCATTGTAGACCTCAAATCCATCAAAGTAGTCTACTAAGTTTTGGAAATAGGTACGCTTGGCTTGTTTGAGTAAGCGAGCCTCTTTTTCTGCTTTCTTTTTGGCCTCGGCCTCGGCTTTTTTCTGGGCTTCTGTGTTCATCGGAGGGTTGGATTGAGATTTTTGAGTTGGATTTGTACCAGTAGGATAGGACTGGTACGCTGGATTTTGGTACGACTGGTACGGCTTCTGGTACGAATTAGGAGGGTTTTGGTACGTTTCTGGGTCATTTTGGTACGAATCATCGGTATCCTGATGCGTATCTTCCTCCTCTGGTTCATCTTCATAACTTGTCGTGTAGTCTTCCTCCTCGGCAAAATCTTCATCGTAGTCTTCTTCTTCTTCATCGTCGTAATCTTCCTCAGGATCGTGGTCAAAGGGTAAGTCTTCAGGATCATATCTCGGCGAATATTCCTCTTCAAGTTTGCTCAGCTCATCTTGCTCGTGCTGGCTCACGTAGTTCTGAACGGTTGTTTTGCTAATGCCCAGTGTTTCGGCAATTTCCCGACGGGAGTGTCCGGCTTCGTGTAGGCGAATAATCTCTTGGATTTGAGAATCATTAAGCATATTCATAAGGGTTTAGGTGAAGTAAAATGCTCAAATGATTCCTTAACAGGATTTTCCTGAAAGTCGTTTTTGTCAAAAGTTGTCAAAAGTTTCAGCCGAGAAATTTTTTAGAGCGTAACCCACCCCCCCCTATAAAATAAAGAAATCCTAAGTTTGTAAGTTTGGCAGTGTTTAAATATCTGATTATCAAAGAGCTATCCCTAACTTATCTCCTTTTCAGATAAGTTATGGATAAGTTACAGATAACTTAGAAGTAAGTTGAGCCTAACTTATTAACTTATCTTTTTTTACTTTAGACTTACAAAAAAGGGAGATAAGTTAGAGTTAAGTATCTGATTTTAAAGTGCTTATTTCTTTTATAACTTATTAACTTATAAAAAATAAATCTAAGGGGGGGGATATATAAAAGAGAGAAGAAGAGAAGATTATGCTTATTCCAAAAACTGAGGATGGAAGCCAGCAGGTGGATGCATTACTAGCCCGGGCCTATTTACAGCAACGCGTCCGAGCTAGTCACTCCTTTGGAAAACCTCTCCCGATTCCAGCAATTTTCTTGTGATTTCCTTATCTTGCCTTAGGAACCATAAAGTACAGCGATGACCCGGACGACGGAAAAATACATTAACCTTTTCACCGACTTTGGCTTCAAAAAGCTCTTCGGTGAAGAACCTAACAAAGACCTCCTGATTGCCTTTTTGAATGAGCTACTAGGCGACCAGGAGCACATTGAAGACCTGAGCTACCTCAAAAATGAGAGACTCGGTAAAAACGCCAGAGAGCGAACCGCAGTGTATGATCTCTACTGCACTAATGAGCGAGGGGAGAAGTTTATCGTGGAAATTCAAAGAGTAAAGCAAGAGTTTTTTAAAGATCGGAGCGTCTACTATTCTACCTTTGCCATTCAGGAGCAAGCAACCAAGGGCAAAGAATGGCAGTACGAACTCAAAGGGGTTTATACCATCGCCATCCTAGACTTTAGTTTTAATCCAGTCGATCAAGAAAAGCTAGAACACCGCGTAAAATTGCTGGACATCCAGACCCACCAAGTCTTTTATGACAAACTGACCTTCATCTACCTAGAAATCCCCAAATTTCATAAAGAAATCCACGAATTAGCGAACGATTACGAAAAATGGCTCTTCGCCTTTAAAAACCTGCACCGCTTACAGGAACACCCCAAAGAGCTACAGGCAGGAATTTTTCAGAAACTATTTGAACTGGCCGAGATCGCCAAGATGAACCAAAAAGAGCAATCCATTTACCAAGAAAGCCTGAAAAATTATTGGGACTTAAAAAGCTCCATGGATACCTACTACAAGGAAGGGAAACAAGAGGGAAGAGAAGAGGGTAAAAAAGAAGTAAAAATTGAAGTAGCCATCGCCATGAAAGAAGCGGGAGAATCCATCGAGAAAATTGCCAAATACACAGGCTTACCCCAGGACGAAATAGAGCAATTGAAGTGAAAGGGAATGAACCACCAAAAAAAAGTGGCAACTCTTGCGAGCCACCACTGAGAAAACCTAGAGATCATTGACTTCATTTTCAGCAGCACCTTCATTTTGCCTCCGTGTTCGTCGGGCTTTGGCCTTGCTTTCGTACTCCTCGATGAGTTGATCTATCTTGGGATTTACCTCCTTAAAAACTTCCTGACCGCTGAGTAGCAGACCGTTCATCGTTTGAGTAAGAGCAGTGAGTTGCGCCAGTACTTGCTCTCGCGCTTTCTTTGTTGGCACGAGGGCTTGTTTTTGGGTTTCTTCATCGATCTTGTTTTCATAAATCTGGTCAAACTGAGTTTGGGCACTTTTGATTTCTTCCCGCCAGCCCTGCATTTGCATCTGCTGGATAGCCTGATCTACTTCGGGTTTCTCCAGAATAGCCACAAAATCCTTCAAAAGGGTACTCTGACGGTCGTAGCCGAAGGTATACAAACGGCGGTCAAAAGCTTCCATGTGGCTCATCACCTTCACGGCGGCTTGACGGTAAGGCTCATTCTGACGCCTAACCCCCGCCTCAATCATCATCCAAAAAGCGCGGAAGGCATTGTCTCTTGCCAAATCCGCCTCCTCGATTCGTTCGGTTTGGGTATTGTGTCGGGAATGGCCTCTAGACTGCGCTAGAGAAGCCAGCGATTCTCGAAGCGGATCAAGTAAAGCTTGGATAACGATTTGATCTTGGAGAGGACTGTCCTCGATCGTACTCACGATCTGATCGCCCAGCCCTTGTACTTCCGTAGAAGTATAGAGTGATTTAAGAATAGCTCTGATTTGCATAGAGGTTTAAAATTGATTTGGCACATCTATGACAAATATTATGCCTTACGCGACGATGGTTTGGGAAGTCTTCAGCGGTAAGATCGTTCTGCGACGACGGTTTGAGAAGCCTCCAGCGGTAAGATCGTTCTACGACGATGGATTGAGAATACAACAGAGGTAAGATCGATCTTAAAAGAAGGATTGAGAATTAAAAT
>CAZKBP010000088.1:0-2199 GCA_964551015.1 uncultured Cytophagaceae bacterium
TTTGAGCTTTGAAGCTACTTTGCAGTAATGGAGACTGACTGCGAAGTGCTTCGGTTTCCTCCTCAGAGTCGCTTTGCAGGGCTTCGGATTTACTTCGCAGTTCTTTGGGTCGGCTGAAGTGGAGCGAAGCGGGCTTCAAAGTACTTTGCTTCGCGCTTTTGGCTACTTTGACTTTTTGGACTTGGAAAATGGGGGGTGGATTGCAGTGCCTGGCAGTACTTCGCGGATTACTGCGAAGTGGCTGTGAATTGAGCTTTGAGCTACTTCGCAGTGCTTCGGCACCTGCTTTGAAGTACTGTGCAGTACTTTGCAGTTGTTTGGTTCTTTCTTCTTCGGCTTGCACTTCGCGGTCTTGGGCGGAGCTGCGCTTGAAGTGCCAGATAAAAAGCTGACAGAGTACAAAAAACACTTCAAAGCTACCAAACCAGTATTGGTATTCTCGCTGATTTTGCTGGTCGGTAGTGCGAAGTTGGTTTAACTCCTGATCCTTCTCCTCCCGAAGCTGAGCCAGTTCGGCTTCGCGCTTTTGGATTTGAGACAAGCCTTCTGCGGAGAGGACTTTGGCCGTTTCGCCCCGACCGAGCCAGCGGATTTCCTTGTAGGCATCCGAGCTTTGGATGTCGGCGATCTGGGCTTCCTTGGCTTTGATCTGGGTATTGTAGCTGCTCTCCAAAGCAGTGATCTCTTCGGGATGGCTGCCCATTTCCTCACCCCCAGAGATGGAAGCATAAAAAGAAAAAGCACTGATGACGAGCGTGAGCAAAATCAGAACTGGCTCGTACTCACGGGGGCGGGCAAAGGCCTTCTGCAAAGTAATAGAGTAGAAATGGTATTTGAGGACTTCAATCAGAAATAGCACCAGTAGGGTCAAGGTCAGGCGCAGATCAGCGAGCTGGAAGCGGACGGCAAGCAAGCCGTCGAGGTAATGGTAGGAGCTGTAAGCACTCAATCCCTGCATCAGAAAGGAGAGGCCAAGGGCGAGGAAGAAAAGCACCCGGTAGGTATCAAAATACTCCCGAGGCTCGGTATCCTGCTGGAAACGAGCAATCAAGGCTTCCTTGTGGAAGCGGCGCATCCGCGTGGGTTCGGGACGGCTGTATTTGTGAGCGAGGTTTTGGTAAGGGTTTTTCAAGTTTAGTTTTGGTTTGGAATATTTTCAAAATCTAAGTTGAGTTGTCTTTGGGGATCAATCCCGTAGGCCTGCTGGTGTGCCCGGAGCTTCTTCCTGGCTTGCTGACAACGGTACTTGTCCAGCTTACGGAGTCTGCGCCTCAGCACCGTGCCCCGACTATACAGATGAGGGAAGTAGACCAGCATCACGCCGTTGCGGCCACAGATGCACTTGCCCTCGGCATTGAGGACGGCCTGGCAAACTTGCCCTCGGAACTGAGGGGCGGTCAGGCGATCGCCCAGATAGATGTAGGTGCGTACTTGGTTCATCCTTTGGTCTTGATTGGTTTGGACTTGGCTCTGGGGCGGACAGAACAGGGCTTAACCTTGGCTTTGCTATGCTTTTGCGGTGGCTTTGGCTTGAAGCTAACTGGTATCGTCTGGCGGTTGGATGGCCTGCAATCGTTCCCGAAAAGCTTGGCGGATAGATCTGCCTGCTGAGGTCTGCGACTGGGATTGGGATGCTTTTTCGGGCTTGGGTTTGGGCTTATGGTGAGGAGGAATATCTTCGTTGAAACTCTGGAGTTGGTTTTGGACTTGGCTGGAAAAGGCTTCTATTTTTTCTCTGAGTGGGTCGCTGGCCTCGCGCCAGAGCTGGCGCAATCGCTCCAAGACGCCTTCCAAATGCGCGGCTTCGGTAAAGACCCCCTCGGCCAAGTCGGACTGCAGGCGGCTGAACTCGGCTTGGATCTCCAAGTCAGGATGGGCTTTGGTGCTGGGGCTGACTTTGCGGAATTGGAGTTTGTTTTTTTTTGCATCGTCTTGGAGCCAGAGCTGGACGTAGGCCTTCCAGTCAGATTTGAGAAGGCCTTCGGACTGGGCGTAAAGGGATATTTTGTGGTAGTAGTGCTCGGGGTCGGCCTTGGGGTAGCCAATTTCGGTGAGCAGCTCAGCAAAAGCCTCCGGATCAAGGTAGGGGCTTTGGGCGAAGGTGATTGATTGGGGGGAACGGCCGGAACGAGGGGGGCGTGTGTTTTTGGGGGTTTTACCGCGGGCTGGTTTTTGGGGGTTGTTTGGAGGGTTTGTGTG
>CAZKBP010000088.1:2209-5307 GCA_964551015.1 uncultured Cytophagaceae bacterium
CCCCCCCCGCCCCCCCCCCCCCCCCCCCCCCCCCCCCCCCCCCCCCCCCCCGTGTGTTTTTGGCTTTTTTCCCGCGGGCAGTTTTTAGGGATTTGTTTTCAGGATTGGATTGGGGCTTTTCGGATTTTTTAGAAAAATCTTCCAGAGGGTGTGTGTGTTGGTTTTTTTGATTTTTTTCGTTTTCGTCACACACACTCTCATTATTATTCGAATCATTATTACTATAGTTATTATTACTATAGTGGTGATTTTCCACAGATGGATTATCCACATTTGGTTTTTCCACGTGTGGATTATCCATTTTAAGTTTTTCCATTTGTGGATTATCCATTTGTGGATTTTCGCCATATGGTTCTATTGGCTCCTGAGTCGGTTTTTGGGTTGAGAGTTCTTGCTCGTGGAAAGGAATTTCGTAGATATGAAAAATTTTATCGATGATGTGTCCTTTGGGGTTGCGTAGTATCTCGAGGGTGCAATATTTGTGCTGACGCAGTTCTTTGAGGCCGCTACGGATAGCGCTTTCACCGTCGGCATTGTTGCGGGCGATTTCTTCTACCTTGGGTTTCCAACCGTCGGGTTTGGAGAGTAGGTAACAAAGAATTCCCTTGGCTTTGAAAGACAATGTGGAATCGTTCAGACCGGTCTTGTCGATCTGGACAAATGGGTTGTCCTTTTTGTGCAAGCGAATGATACTCATAGTTTGCTAAGGTGATAGAGGTAATTTTGAAATTGCTTGTCGAGCCATTGCTCTAATGCTTTTTGTTCGCCGGGTTGGAGGCAGTTGTAATAAAATTGAATGGGATCAAAGTCTCTCTGGATGAATGTTTTGTGGAGTATTTCTCCTTTTTCTTCTCCAAATATCTCTTTAAACCGATCACGATTGAGGCCAGAGGTGAATATTCCTATGATTTTGAAAGCGTGTTTGGCAAGCATATTTGAATTTTAGGATTGGTTTTCCAATATATCTTATTCACATATTTGAGTGTTTGAATTCAAAAAGCTACACCCTTTCGTGGTGCAATTCTGCTTCTCTAACGATCTCTTCCATTGCTTCTAGCACTTCCCAATCTTGGGTGTGTTTGTTCCGAACCCGATACGATCTTTCCTTCCCAATACCCTTGGTGGTATAGAGGACGACTCCGTAAGAATTAGGAAATTTTGGGTGTCTGATTACTCTTTCTAACCTTTTTTGAAACTCTATTTTAGCTTCTTCTTTGGCTTCTTCTCGTCGCTGGTAGAGCGATTGAATGATCTCAGGTATCCTTTGGATTTGCATTCTGGGAGACATTGTATCCAAAAATTTTTGAATTTGTTCATCCAATTTTTTCATAAATCTTATCTTTTGTTGACGAAAATAGTAAAATATATTATATTTGTATCGTATGTTGGGTACCTTACTCAGCGCAAATAAAGCAAATATCTGGCTTTTATTAAAATATATTGCTCATAAATCTGATTTTAAAATCGAAATCTGTTGTAACTGTATGCAAAAGACTGTCAATAAAAGAATTACAGAGTTGAGGGAAAGCCTAAAGATGAACAAGGCAGATTTTGCCAGATTGGTCGGTCTTTCTTCCTCTCATCTCTCAATGGTAGAAAAAGATACGAGTCGTCCTTCTTTTGATGTTCTTCACTCGATTGCATCAAAAATTCCTAGACTTAATTTATATTGGCTGATGTTGGGGAGGGGAAAGATGTTTTTGGATACTGAGGATGAGGAGGAAATCGTTGAATTGGTTAGGAAACCTGAACCTGAAACGGATGCGCTTCATGAAGGAATTTATAGCATTTTGCTGGCGGATAGAGATCGGGAGCTGGAGCTTTATCGTGAGCGAGAGAGGCGCTATCAGGAGAAGGAGGATAAGCTCTTGGAAGCCTTGACAAAGCACTAGGGCAACTGAAGTAAGGCCGTTTGGTCACCTTGTTTCTTGGGTTATCATTCCTGCATAGAAATCGGTGGCTTATTCGGTTGCCCTAATCCTCGCGAAAGAGGAAAAAACGGCTGATATATTCTGTTATTAAAACTACGAGAGGCAGGTTCCACCCCTTCCGGGTGTACTAGAAAGTAAAATAACAGATATGTTGGCCTTGCAGAATGACTGTAGGGCTTTTTTTATGCCTACCTTAAAGCTGTTTTCTGCTCTCTTTCCGTGGATTTTGTGATTTCTATTGGCTACGAACTTAGCTCAGAGGCTTATTCTGGTCAGTGATTGAGTCGGTGACCCTCTCTCTGATTCGATGTCCCCTGCCTGTTTTTGGAGGTTTTGGCGTGATTAGGGTGGACTCGGTGGTTTGCTTGGTGTCCCTCTCTATGGTTGATATTCTAAAATTTGTTTCAAAGGAATATTTGTCAAATCGTCAGATTCCATATATCCTTTCCTGATTTTCTCCTTAATAAGTTTCTCTACTTCTTTGGAGCATTCATTTTTTGTTGAAAATTCTTCTTCATTACTTCGTCCTTCAGTTCCAATTTTATGCCATTAAACAGAATATTTTTCGTCAAAATGTTCAATAGTCCAAAATTTATTTGAGTTGCATATTTGTTTAACAAATATTCTTCTAATTTTTAGGTTACTAAATATTTTCCCTGTCCTTATCGTCTGTATGTAGTCATATTCTGGCCGCTAACAGCCTGGCTATGAGCCGTATCCCGGAGGGTATTGCGTATAGGTGTGGTTGTTGCCAGTTTTATATTGATTTTTCGTACGCCTCCTTAATCCATTCGATCAATTCCGCGTCAATTTCAGATTCATTTGACAATCGCACTCTGTGAGTGCACATAGTTCCAAATGGTCCTGAGTTCTCCAATCTTTCCGTAGTAGGTTTGTCCTGTAATTTTAATCCCAAATCAATCCGAGTTTTTGTTGCAGGCTTAATTAGAACAAATTGTCTCTTACGAATAATGCTTACGCTTCCTTTTTTTGGGGTGATGGTTACATCATTTCCTAGGGAATTTACATAAGAGATGAGACGATCATAAATCGGTTTAAGCGTCTCTTTTCCTATATACTGCGCTGCAATTAAATCTTCGGCAGCGCTGTCTTTGTTACTACCGACCAAAAGTGTACCACCCATGCCGAATAAAAGTGTACCAGTAA
>CAZKBP010000089.1:0-4543 GCA_964551015.1 uncultured Cytophagaceae bacterium
ACAAAGGTAAAATTTAAATGATGCCAGTGGTCTAAATTTGTCGAGGTATTATAGAGTGTGTATTATGGGGAGGTTTTAAGAAGGAAGATAGATGGAGAGTGGGAGGTTTTTGTCAAGGATTTTTCATTTATAAACGAGCCATTAAATACAAAGTCACCTGAATATAAAATGTCCTCGATATTGGCCATAAAGAAGGGAAATAATAAATTTTATCCTACTAGCATCATAGGAGATACGCTCGAGTATTTGGTTTTTAATGATCCCGATCTTTTAGGTACATTGAAAACGGATATAAAAACAAGTAATTTTATGCAGTTACATATAAAAAATTGACCAAGCTGGCGTGCGTTTGCAAGGCTTGCCTTTTCTTAGGTTCATTTGCAATGAACATGGGCGCAAGAGTGACCAAAAGCGGTGGTAGAGCCGGAAGTTTGGCTAAGACCGAACTCCCATACTAATCACGGCGTCTACGTCCCTGCCCTCCACTCAACCAAGCTGTAAACAGATCAAGCACTCGTTCCCACTAAACCGGGCGGCTATGCGAGAGGCTAAATTGAGCATTTTGGTAGAAATTCCTTAGGTTGAGGGCGTGGAGCGAGATGCTCAGGCCAGGGTGAGGATTAGCTTACCACAAAATATCTACATCATAATGTTCAAACATCTTATCTTTGGTGATGACCGTACATTTATTGTTTTGTGCTTGGACAATAAGCACTCTGTCAAATGGGTCTTTGTGTTTGCCATCTTCTAAAAATGCCATTCTTTCTATAGCCAAAACATCATCTAACCCGATAGGAAGTATGGTCATATCCTGAGCTGTGATTTCATCAATAATTATCCTAAAGTCATTCGGAAGGGATAACTTACCGATACTGGATTTGATGGCGATCTCCCACAGTGTCACCATGCTAACCAATATCTCATTTTCTTCATCCTCTATGGTTTTTTTGGCTTTAGAGGACAGTGATTGGTCTAAGGTGAAGTACCAAAGAAGCGTATGGGTGTCTAGCAGGTATTTCATTCAGGCCTATAGTCTTTGAAAAAATCCAGAGGCTCATCAAAATCAGGAGCCATTTTGATTTTGCCCTTAAGTGTACCTGCTTGTCGTTTTTTCTTAGGCTTAGTTATAGAAAACGCTTCTGCCATCTCATAGAGTTCTTTTTGTTGCTCAGGGCTAAGCTGAGGTATGATGTTAAAAAGTTCTTTTTGTATTTCTGCTGTTGTCATAGTCATGTCCTTGATTTTATAATTATAACGCGAAAAAGCGTAAAATCAAATCTTCTCTTGCTCTATCAATGAAAAAAGAAGTTCAGTTGGTTCGCACGGCTGATGGTCTGGTTATCGTCGCAGAGCAAAGATGGCTCATAGATTCAAACACACCTAGCAATCAATCCACCAAACCCTTTTCAGGAACTTTATCCACGTTCTATGATTAATGAGCTTTGAACCTGAAAAGTCGAGGGAATGGAGCAAGAAGCTAAATCAAGGATTTCTGGTAAAAATTCTTTAACTTGAAGGCACCGGGTGAGAGGCTAAGATCAGCGTGAGATTAAAAAGTTGAAATGAGTAAAAAATAAATTACTATGAGCAAATACATCGTTGAGGCTTACTTCGCGATTTTGAAGCGTCTGAATAATCGTTACAAACTAGATTTGATTGAAAAGCTCTCGAGATCAATCAAGAAAAGCCCAAGTACCGAACGCGACATTCGTTATTTTGAGGGAGCTTGGGATTCGGAGGAATCAGCAGAGGAGATGATTCAAGTGATCAAATCTTCGGACGCTCCCGGTCGTAACATAGAAACCTTCTAAAATCGCTCAATCGTGTATTTATTGGATACAAATATTGTCATATTTCTCTTTAAGACACTTAACTGTACAAGGCCAAAAATAACTATCCTTCTCCCAAAACCACATCTTCATACACGTCCTTCAAATCCAAGCCAAGCCCTCTACGCATTGGATTTTCCAGAGTTTGGCTTGGGTGTCATGTTGCTAAACCCCGAACCAGATAAAGTTACAAATTTTCAAGGAATATCCGCTTGGCTATACCTGACCAGCTCGGCCTTGGTGGATTTCCATTTGTTTCATTGACAAGATATGACGATATTAAACACGGAAAACTCACAAGCATCCCCGCCAAGCTGGTGCGCGTTTGCAACGCGTGCCTTTTCTTAGGTTCATTTGCCATATACACGGGCGCGGGAGCGACCAAAAGCCCTTCGCTGAGCCTGAGCCTTCCCCAACCGTTGTCGTAGCGCGATCCCACAGCTTGAGCCTTCTTCAACGACCGTCGCAAAACGATCCTACAGCTTGAGCCTTCCCCAACCGTTGTCGTAGCGCGATTCTACAGTTTGAGACTCAACCAAGCTTTAAAACAGGTCATGTATTCATTCCCGCCAAACCGGGTAGCTTAGCGAGACGTTCAATATTAAAACGAGGGCTTCATTTCAATCAATGTTTTGCCAATTTTGGTTTAAAGAACTAAAGGTACTTTAATGTTTCATTTATAAACGAGCCATTAAATACAAAGTCACGTGAATATAAAATGTCCTCGATATTGGTCATAAAGAAGGGAAATAATAAATTTTATCCTACTAGCATCATAGGAGATACGCTCGAGTATTTGGTTTTTAATGATCCCGATCTTTTAGGTACATTGAAAACGGATATAAAAACAAGTAATTTTATGCAGTTATACATGAAAAATTGACCTGCTCCCAAGCTTGGCTTCTCGTGGAGGCGTTTACACGAAATCACTGACTTTGATCTGGAAGCCTTTCAATAAAACGGAGCTTGCTGATTCGTCTTTTTGAAAAGTTCTTTCTTCGTCTTCGCGCATCACGATGATCTTTAGCCCGGGGTCAATGCACCAAACTTCTTGGACGCCATTGGCTAGCCACATCTTACATTTCTCGTAAGTATCTTGAAAACGATCGGTTTTGGAGTGAATTTCTCCAATCAGATCGGGTACAATCTGAGCATATTTCTCTTTTTCATCCTGATTCAAAGCGGCGTACCTAGATTTCTCGATCCAAGCCGCATCTGGAGACCTCACCGAGGAATCGGGCAAAGTAAAGCCTGTACTTGAATCAAATAATTCACCTGGTTCTCCATTTTGATAGTCCCAAATCCCTAATTTTATATGAAATTTAGAGGACATTCGTCCAGAGTCGGTACCAGTAGGGCTCATGATGATTAAATTTCCTTTTTCATCCAGTTCAGCCTGGATATTTGGGTTCAATTTTGAAAAAATGAGCAGAGAGGCAGGGTCAAACTTTTGACTACTACTGATCTGAAGAGGAGCTGGAGTAGCGTCCTGATTTCGGCTCAGGGGTAGCTTAATATCCAAGGTTGGGGTTGCTTGCTCGGGTTCCATTTGAGAAGGATTTTTCTTATTTGAATGATGATAGATAATTTTTGCTCGTAGGCAACCGTGCTGGTTTTCTCCTTAAAACTAACATAATAGCGAATAAATTGAAAGATACGCCGGATTTTTTCGCTGGAACACCCAGCTAGTACGCATTAGCTTCGCTGAACTCCCTTTGGTCGGTTTGCAACGCCTGCCTCTTCTTTGGCGCATTCTCAAACTCGCCTCAGATGCTATCTCCACTCCAACCAAGAGATAAACAGATCGCGCATTCATTCCCGCTAAACTGGGCGGCTTAGCGAGATGCTCAATACCATCAATTCAAGGAATTTTTACCAAAACCCCCGATCGTATTATCAAATCAACAGAATATAGCTACCAAAGCAGTTTTATCTCGTAATCTTTGAATTTTTCATCTCTAGTGATAATGGTGGTATCGCCAAGGCTTGCTTGTGCAATTATGAGCCGATCAAATGGGTCTCTATGGTGAAGAGGAAGTTTTTCAATGATCGGCATGACCTCTTGGGCAATGCCAATTATCGTGATCCGATTCTTGATCAGAATTGGAAATATATCGGAGGTAGATGGAAATTGAGTCAGTTCCAACTTACCAATACTTACTTTAATCGCGATTTCCCAAAGGCTGGCAATACTCACGGAAATAGCATTGTTTACATCCTCGATCGTTGTTCTAGCCTTAGCTGATAGTTCTGTGTTCCCATCCAGAAACCAAATCAAGGCGTGTGTATCTAAAAGATATTGCACTACATGTAATCTTTAAAGTCTTCTAGCGGTTCATCAAAATCAGGAGCCATGTATTTTAGAAAGCCCTTCATACTTCCAAACTGGCGTTTTTCTAATTTTGGTGGTTCTTCTTGGCTCAACTCATCAATTGTTTCCTTGAGTTTTTCTAATTTCTCCGGGGGAAGTTTGGTGATTTTATCCCGTAAATAGGATTGTAGTTCCGCTGTTGTCATAGTTTCACTTACTTTCTATAATATTAACACAAAAAGGAGAAAGAACAATACTAAGTGCTCAATATATCTGAGGTCGCTTGTAAGAAGTACAAGCCAAGTGTAAGCAAACCTCGAGATAAGTACCCTGCTGACGCGCGTTTGCAACGCGTGCCAGCTTGGGGGCGCGTTTGTAACGCGTGTCACTTAGGCTCGGTCTT
>CAZKBP010000090.1:0-3748 GCA_964551015.1 uncultured Cytophagaceae bacterium
GATCTACACCATCGGTACAAGTAAAAATACGGTGTTGCTCGTATTTATACGCATCTTATTTCCAAGTATTAATACTTGTACTTGCCCAAGGTCTGCCCCCGATTTTCTACCCAAGGCTTTTCTTTAATAGACCGAGCAGGTTCTTGTTTTTCCAGCGTTTATTTCTCAAAAAAAAGAGAGACTCACCGTGAACCCGCTCTACCTTCCCTCCACCCAAGAAGGTGCTAAACCTCGGGCGGTTGTGGCCTTTCACGTAGAGCAATTGCTCGGGAAAAGCACTTACCGTGGTCATCTCGAGTCTTGGAAAGGCTCATGGCAGCTGTTGTAAACACCATCAGCGAATTTCATATCAATTTGATCGTGTATGTTATTTTTGAATGATATCCTGATTGCTAAGCGTCCACTCCGTCCCGTAAAGGGATTTGCAGCATGGCACGGGCTTCCTCGATGGTAGCGATCTCGGCACCAAGCATACGAGCGAGAGTAGCTCCGGCTTCCACGCATTCACCATTAGATTTGGCCATCTCGCCGTTGGGTAGGTAGAAATTGTCTTCCAAGCCGACCCGGAAGCTACCGCCCATCGTAACCGCTACGGCCGCCAATCTCCATTGCTCTCGACTGATGCCAATGACTTGCCAATGCTTGCCTGCGGGTATTTGTTTGATTTGGTGAATCAGGTTTTCGGTCGTGGCCGGAATACCTCCGAGTACGCCCATCACGAGGCTATACACGGCTCGATCGGGGATCAAGCCCATATCGCGGAGCGGTTCGGCGTTGCGGATGTGTCCCGTGTCGAAGCATTCCATTTCGGGTACGGTGCCGACTTCATTCATCTTTTCCACGAAAAATTGCATATCATCAAAGGGATTGGCAAAGACGGCATTAAAATAGAATTTCTTGGCCTTAGCAGAGTAAATGGCATAGTTCATACTGCCCATGTTGAAGGCGGCCATATCGGGTTGGAGCTTTTGAATATGCGCGATGCGCTCTTCTCTGGGAATGCCCACGGCTCCCGTGGAATAATTGATGATAATATGGGGGCAGCGTTTGCGGACTTCCTCGTGGATTTGCTCAAAGACCTCCACCCGCCAGCTCGGCGTACCGTCGTCTTCGCGGGCGTGGATATGGACGATGCTGGCTCCCGCGTCTTGGGCACGTTTGGCTTCTTCGCCCAGTTCTTGGGGCGTGTAGGGAATATAAGGACATTGCTTCCTCGTGGTAGCCGCTCCCGTGAGAGCACAGGAGAGGATAAGCTTGGATGCATTCATATCAAGTTCGTTTCAGATTAGTGATGTATGCCTGTTTTCAGAAACTTGATAATAGCCAATCGCTTTGAATTTTTCAATAAAAATTTTAAAAATTTGGGGAATGGGATGATTTTGAGCTGTGGCTTACTTTCGGCTGGGAGGCGATTACTAATGATGTTGGTCGTTTCAACTAACACAATCGAGCTTAAGATGATGGCGGGCGCAACCCCCACCATCACTTTTAAAAGATTCAAAAAAAAACTTTACTCGGCATCTTCGGCTTCCTTCATCTCCTGAGGAGCTTGTACAAGGTTACCCTCAGTATCGCTCACAAACACAGCTTTCTGTGCGCCCTTACGCAGGATTACTTGGTAGTATTCTTTCCCGTCTTTAAATACTTTAAGTTTCTGCCCACGCAGGATATTAAGGTTGGGATACTTGGTCGTAGCTGCTTCTTTGATATTAGCAGGTAAAGTGTTCACGTTGTAATATACGGAGTAGGAAATAGCTTTTCCATCTACACTGAAACGTGCTCTTGCCTGGTTAGCGTCTTCTTTGAAGGTAGCTACATACTTTTCCTTAGACTGATTTTGCCCTCTTGCTTGATAATACTCCCAGCGCTGGGCAATTTGGCTAAACAGACTTGCATACTGATCTGTCACAACTTGAGGTACCTCAGATGTGGCGACTGGCTTGCCCGTGAGGGTAACCTGAGCTAAAACTTGCGTACCCAAAAAAAGGGAAAAGAGAATTGTAAAAATAAGGCTAAACTTTTTCATTGGAATGTTAGATTGTTTGGTTTAATCATCAATACGACAGCCACTTAGCTTTGTATTTGATTTCTCAACCAACGGCAGTTCTTTTTCAACCAAGGTTTTGAAAATACCATTCAATGACAATTTAGAACTTGTGCGTTTGAGCCCTAGTCTACCGCTATTTTCCAATCCTCCTGCATCGCATCGGCAATGCGGCGGTCGTTCGCCAAGCGGGGCACTTTGTTTTGCCCCCCCAATTTACCAATGGATTTCATGTATTGCTGAAAGGCATCAGGTTGTAAAGGGGTGATTTTTAAAGTTCTCAGAATACTTCCTGAAATGAGATCATCATAGTAAGTATTCAGTTCGCAGAGCTTTTGATCTAATGCTTGGGCGAAGGCGTCCTGATTTTCGGGTAGACGCTCGAAGGCGATCAACCACTCGTGGTAGGGCAAGCCTTCGGTGGGCGTTACCATGGGAGCCACGCTGAACTCGCGGATAGAAGTTTCTGGATGCTTCTGCAGAGCGTACTGCATGGCTTTTTCTACTTCTTCGCCAATGACATGTTCTCCAAAGGCCGAAATAAAATGCTTGATTCTTCCCGTAACCACCAGACGGTAAGGCGGTTTGGACACAAACTTGACCGTATCACCGATGGAGTAGCCCCAGAGTCCGGCGTTAGAATTGATGACTAAGGCATAGTTTTTATTTAATTCTACTTCGCCAATGCTCAGACGGGTTGGATTCTCCTCAAAATATTCCTCCACGGGGATAAATTCAAAGAAAATCCCACTATTCACAAGCAAAAGCAAACCTGGCTCCACCTGTGAATCTTGGTAGGCAATAAAACCCTCCGAAGCGGGGTAAGTCTCGATGGAGTCAACGTCTTGGCCGATGGAGTCAAAGAGCTTTTGCCGGTAAGGCTCAAAATTCACCCCACCGTAGACAAAGAGCGAGAAATGTGGAAATACTTCTTTAATCGGTTTGCCTGTGCGTTCGATGATGCGGTCAAAATACATTTGTACCCAAGGCGGAATGCCCGAAATCAGGGACATCGGGGAATCAATGGTTTCGTCGATGATTTTCTCCAATTTTTCTTCCCAATCCTCGATGCAGTTGGTTTCGTAGCTAGGCTTTTGGTTGGTGCGCAGGTAAGCAGGTACGTGGTGATTGACCATCCCCGAGAGTCGCCCCGTGAGAATTTTGGCTGGCCCCGTTTCGGTCAGTACGGGACTTCCCGAAAGGAAAATCAGGTTTTTGTCCAGAAAATCGCTCTTCCCGGTTTCGTAAATGTAAGCCAGCAGCGCATTCCGAGCCGAGTTGATATGGTTGGGAATGGAATCTTGGCTGATGGGAATGTATTTCATGCCCGAGGTCGTACCCGAGGTCTTGGCAAAGTAAGCGGGAAAGCCTTTCCAAAGTACATCTTTTTCGCCCGCGATGATTTTTTCCACATAGGGTTTCAAGCCTTCATAATCTTGGATGGGAATGTGTTTTTTAAAATCTTCGTAAGTGTGTATGTCTTGGAAGTGATGATCTTGCCCAAATTGTGTCCGTTTGCCCTGCTGAATAAGATGCTGCATGACCCTTTCTTGATACTTCTCGGGTTGGTACATCCACAGGCGATTTTGGGCGGCGATGTAAGCGGCGAGTGGTTTGCTAAGTAGTGATCTAATTCCCATGAAAATTTATTTTTTGAAACACAGAGACACAGAGGCACGGAGTGAACAGCCGAGCCTTTTATAA
>CAZKBP010000091.1:0-3642 GCA_964551015.1 uncultured Cytophagaceae bacterium
AATCCGGCATTCTCCACAAAAAAGCCCTAAAATGCTTGAAATCAGCATTTTAGGGCTTTTTTCTTGTGTCCCCTCGCTGGTCTGACGCATCCCGCTAAGGCATTGTCTATCAGGCACAAGCGAGATGCTTGCGCAAGTAGATCTATCGGCACGCGCTGGCCAAATACCTTATCCAGGGAGATATGCTTCCTGATTGCTCACACCCGTACAATGCCTGTACGGTTCTTATACAGAAAGTATTTCAAGTTATTTACATAAACGGCTGATTATTAAAGCTTTTGTAAATAGGGAATAGACTTTGAACCAGCTTTAAGCAAATAAACTTATTCCCTTATGTTTAAGAACTACTTCATGGTCACTCTGAGAAATCTCTTCAAGTATAGAGTTTTCTCGGCCATCAATATTCTAGGTTTGGCGCTTGGGCTGATGGCTTGCCTACTGATTTTGCATTATGTTCATTTCGAGTTGAGCTATGATACTTTAAGCCCCCACTCGGAGCGAATTTACCGGGTAACTACCGACCAGTATCAGGGAGAAATAGTTACCCTGCAAGATGCTATGAGCTTCAACGCACTAGGCCCTGCGCTCAAACAGGATTTACCCGAGGTGGAAGCATTTGCCAGAGCCTTACCCCTGGTTTATAGAGATGGTTTTACGTTGATCAAAGACGGGATTAAACATCAGGAGAAAAAAGCCTATTTTGCTGATCCCTCTTTCCTGGATTTTTTTCCTTATCAGACCCTGCAGGGCAATGCCCGAGAGGCTTTGAAGGAGCCCTACGCCGTGGTTTTGACCCAGTCGCTGGCTCGGAAGTATTTTGGGGACAAAAACCCTCTCAATCAAAGTTTTAGAATTGTAGAAAATCAATTCACGCATTTGTATACAGTCCGGGCAGTGCTAAAAGATGTGCCTGAAAATACCCACTTGAAATTTAACATGCTCATGGCTTACAATACGGTTTGGAGTGCGGGTAAGCGTCTGAATTGGAATGTTTACGATAATTATACCTATATCCAAGTAAAAAAAGGAACCGATGCCAAGCGCTTGCAAGAGAGGGTTCACCGCCTCACCCAACAAAAATATCTCAAAGCCTCGTCTCTGGGTGTTCGGGTGCAATCTCTGCAAAGTATTCATTTGTATTCTGACTTTACGTACGAGGCCGAGGTCAACGGAAGTGCCCAGATTGTTTATTTTTTGATCCTAGTCGCCCTGTTGATCGTGTTGATTGCCTGGATCAACTATGTCAACCTCTCTACTGCCCGTTCGGTAGACCGTGCCAAAGAAGTAGGCTTGAGAAAAGTACTGGGGGCGAATCGCAAACAACTAATCCACCAATTTTTTATAGAAGCCGTTTTGGTCAACGGAATGGCTTTATGGTTGGCAGTTTATGCCATGAGCCATATCTTACCGGGGTATAGCCAGCTGATGGGGCGCAACCTTCCTCTGGAGCCCTGGCGGCAGTCTTATTTTTGGGTGCTTTTGGCTCTATTGCTAGGCATAGGGGTCATTTTGTCGGGTACTTATCCGGCCTTGGTCCTCTCTTCCTTCCGTCCTGCCCAAGTCCTTAAGGGAAAATTTCGGAACTCTCGCCAGGGCTTATTTCTGCGAAGGAGTTTGATCGTTTTCCAATTCACGACCTCCATGATTCTGATCGCAGCCACCCTTGCGGTCTATTGGCAAATCCGTCATATGCAAAGTCAAGACCCAGGACTTAACATAGAACAGATCGCAATTCTGGATGCGCCACGCTATCAGGATGAGCAGGTATCTACTCTTGAATCAGAATATCCGCGTGAATTAAGAACTTTTGGAAGGAGAGTTCAAGAGCTTGGCTCAGTACAATCCATTGCTTATTCAGACGTCATTGTGGCAGGCCCCTCCCCTGAATCTTACAGTGGCCCTTTGAACCGGGCAGGCGCCCCCCAGAAAGAAAAAGGCTTGACCTATTACATCGCTTGGATTGACGAACAATTCATGCCTACTTATCAAATCAAGTTATTGGCGGGAAGAAATTTTGACCGAAAGATCAAAACGGATGCTGCTCAGAAAATACTCATCAACCAAGCTGCTTCTGAGCGCTTGGGCTTTTCTTCGCCCCAAGCAGCGGTCGGCCAGAAAATCAATACCGCCCGAGATACTTACGAAATCATCGGGGTGGTCAACAACTACAATCGCACCTCTTTGAAACACGCCATCGAGCCCACTCTCTATCGCCTGGGGATGGATAGTGGCAGGGCTTATTTTTCAATAAAACTACAGGCCGGGGCAAACATTCCCGCTACCTTGGATCAGGTAGAAGAAATATGGAATCAGATGTTTTCCGATCAAGTGTTTGCCTACACTTTTGCCGACCAGCAGTTTGACGCTCAGTACAAAGCGGATCTACAACTGGGGCGAATCTTTGCCATATTTGCATTGTTGGCCATCTTTGTGGCTTGTTTTGGACTGTTTGGTCTGAGTTCTTATCACGTGGGGCAGCGTAGTAAAGAAATCGGCATTCGCAAGGTGCTGGGAGCCAAGCTCTCTGATTTGCTTCGCTTGCTGTCCCAGGAAGTGGTACAAACCGTGTTAGTCAGTGCTTTGGTGGCCGTTCCGATTACTTATTTCATCTTAGAAGCTTGGTTGCAGCAGTATGCCTATCGGATTCAAGTCCAGTGGTGGTTTTTCGTACTTCCTGCTTTGGCCGTGATGCTGATTTCTTTGTTGACCATCAGTTATCAAACACTCAAGGCGACGACCATCAATCCGGTGCAGGTATTGCGAGACGAATGATCCCAAACTGGCACGCGTTTGCAACGCGTGCCAGTTTGAGTGTCGGGGAACCTACAGTGTATACACATTTTGTCACCCTGCTAAGGGGCTTGTTTGAAGAACCGCCTACTGGCTAAGCATAGGCACTTAGGGCTGCCAACAAGGGCACGCGTTACAAACGCGCGCCAGTTTGAGGGGGATCATCAAATCCAGCAATATCGGCAACAAAGACAAAGACTTTGACCGCCGCCTCAAAATCCTCCAGTCCCTTTTAGAGCTAGACTTCCTGATCTTCACCTTTGTCGTCGATAAGCAACAAATTGCCTCCGAAGGCCTTGCCCACCAACAAGTTTTCTACAAATACTTTATGAAAGTATTCACCAAGCAAATCGCCGAGCAATACCAACAGATCAGCATCCGAGCCGATCAGCTCGGCCCCGACCAGTACCGAGCCTCCCTGCAAAGCTTTATTCGAGAGAAGGTCATTCCCCGTGATCTCTTTCACCAGCACCGCAGCTTCCAGATACTGGACGACGGCACAGAAGAACCCCTCCTCCAAATGGCCGACCTGCTCAGTGGCTCCCTCGGTAAGGTCTATTGCGCCAGCCACGTCCACCGCCGCGCCTCCGAGATTTTTGACCTTCTGGCCAGCCGCCTCCACGTGGATTTCTTTCCCTACCCCCGGGTTAGCTATTACGGCCAGGCAGCAAGCCGCGAAGATAATACCATCCATCAGGCCATCCTCCAAACCTCCTTCCACCAAGCCACAGCTCTACTCTCCGAGGGCAAGCTAGACCCCGCTCCCCATACCATCCTCAATCACCTCTACCTACTGGCTCAGTCCAACCACGACAAGCTCACCCTCCGCGAAGAACTCGTCCAAAAAGTCCA
>CAZKBP010000092.1:0-3602 GCA_964551015.1 uncultured Cytophagaceae bacterium
AACAAACACAGAATAGGGGTCTTCCAAGAGAGGCATGGGGGGTACAAAAGATAGAATAAGGGGGTACAAAAGGCAGAATAGGGGGGTAGCAAACACAGAATAGGGGTCTTCTAAGATAGGCGAGGGGAGTACAAAAGGTGCGTCGTCCGAGCTTGGAGATAGGCGGGCCGAGTTCAGAGGTAGGGTAGCCGAGCTATTGGGGTGGGTCAGGCTAGTTGAGAAGAGGGGTATCCTGGTTCTTAGATAGGGCAGGGGAGTAAAAAGGGAGGGCAAGCCTCCCTTGGCTAGTGGCTCAGTCTAGTTCTGAGGCTCCTCTGTCTGTTCGCCAAGACCCTCATCGGCCTCATCGGCACGGGGCTGGTACTCAAAACGTTCTCTGAGGCGCTCGTACACGGTTCTGGCACCCGGAATGCCACTTTGCGAAGCCATCTGGTACATTTTGTAGACCATCAGTGCCGAAGAAAAAGCTTCCGAACCCGCCAACATCTGCGTATCGGCCACTTTCTGGGTAAGCTGTTCCAAAGTCAGTCGGATTTGATCCAGCTTTTGGTAAAGCGCGTAGTCCTTGTTCAATTCTTCCAGATTGATGTAGCTGGGCAAAAGCGAAGCATCCTCCCGAATGGCTTGAACGGTGTCTTGCACAAAATAACGGTTCTGCCGATGGATTTTGGGCAGGGTCTTGCGCTCCTCGGTGTTTAGCCCGATCAAGAAGGGCATCTGCTCACTGAGAGATTGAATCTGGGCAAGGGTTTGGTTGACCTGCTCTTCGGATAGCTCCGCGCTTACGCGGTTGAGTTGAATGTTACTCATGAATTGTAATATTAAAGTTAATAAATGTGTGTAAAGTATGTTATTAACGCATACTTTTTAAAGAAAGTATATAAAAAGCCCATTTTACTAATAAATGTTTGTATAAAAGTCTCCAAATAGCCTGTTTACTGAAATAAAATTGGGCAAAGCTGGGATTTTTAAAACTCAAGCCATAAATTAGAAGCCCTCGAGCTTTTTCAATCAGTTCGAGCATTCGCAAAAAGCATTTTAGCAATTCAATCTTAATAAGCTATGCCAACACGCAGACCCAGTACCACCCGCCGTGGTACGGACTTTTCGGATGAAATGACGCTAAGAATCTGGCGCAAAGCCCAAGAAATCTGGGGCTACGACCCTGACGAATGGCGCGAAGATAAATACGGACGCCGGATTCAATTCTCAGCCTATGGCGACCGTCGCCGTGAGTATGGCTGGGAAATAGACCACAGCAAGCCCGTGGCCAAGGGCGGTACTGACCATATTAATAACTTACAGCCCCTACATTGGCGCGAAAACGTGATGAAAGGCAACCTGTATCGTTATCCACGGTCGCGCCGAGATCGGGTTTGGGCGGCTCGTGCCAAACGCCTAGCCGAGCGCCGTGCCCGCAAGCGTCGGAAGGCTTTGGTGCGGTACAAGGGGTGATTCGTGGGTAAGAGGGGGAAACAGGCCGCAGGAAGGGGTAAATTTGCCAAGTAAGGCCTAGAGGTAGGCTTGTACATCCACCCAATCTACTGTTAAAAATATCTCGTGTAAGTGCAAGAAGTCCCGATCGGTCGTGATGAGCGTGGCCTCCAAAACCGAAGCCGTGGCACTGATCCAAAGGTCGTTTTTGCCCATGTTCCGAGCAGACATACCCGAAGGTAAGGGCTTACCGACTAATTTGCCCTGGCTGAAGGCATCAATTTCACCGTAGCGTCTGAGGATGTTCCAACCAGTTGTAGGAGTTAGGTTAAACCCTTTTAGGACTCTATTCAGCTCTTTTATTTTTCGTATTCCCCACTTATTTTGCAGAGTGATAGAGTTCAGTTCTCCTAAACTGATGTAGCTATATCCTAAAAAATTGTCTGGATCTTCGGCGTACACGCGGTCAAAATATTCCCCAAACTTTTCGTTCTTCACAAGAAAGATCAAGACATTGGTATCTAAAAGGTACTTTTTCATAGTTCAGACGGATTTTTTAGGGAGTTAACATATTGAGTAAATCTTCCAAGCTTTCATCATCATCATCTTCCCACGACCCAAAAAAACGCTTGGCCTCGTGATAATCAGGCTCATAAAGCTTGGTTTGAAAGTCCACTTTCTCAGGAATATCCTCGTAGCGCATGGGCTTGCTGTGCTTGGGCAAATTCAAGCCATCCAGCAGAGAGGCGATGGGTTCGTTTTCTTCTTCTGCTTCCTCTTCTGAGGAGGGCAGCTCGGCCTTCTCCACTTCGGTCTCTTGATAGCGAAGTCCTAAGCGTTCGGCCAACTGACGAATCAGGGCCAAATCTGCCTCATTGTTGGATTGGATAGTCAGGGTTTTGTACATGGGCTTTCTCGTGTTGTTTGCACGAATATACAAAAAATCAGGCAGAGTAGGGAAGGTTTTAAGTGAATACTCAGGAAAATGTCAAATCGCTAGACTCTGCTGAGATTCCCATCTCACGCCCTGTCAAGCTAGGAATCTTGACGGTTTTGGGTGCTAAGCTGGGAAACTTAGCACCAGGTATTTACTCAAACCGTGCCCTCACCTTCGCGAAGTCAGGAGGTTGGCCGTTTCTTCATTTTCTTGCATTTGACTCCGAAGCTCCAGCTTTGTAGTGATGACTTTGTAGTTTAAAAGCTAATTCTACAGCTGGGTAAGAGCTTTTTGATTTTTTCTTTTTCTTCTTCGGAGATTGGATTATATCTTAAATCCAATGTTTGCAAATTTGTTAGCTTTCCGATTTCTGTGGGCAGGCGGGTCAACTTATTATTTTGCAAATACAATTCTTGCAAATTGCTTAGCTTTCCGATTTCTGTGGGCAGGCTGCTCAACTGATTTCCTCCCAAACCCAAGAATTGCAAATTGCTTAGTTTTACGATTTCTGTGGGCAGGCTGCTCAACTGATTAGAGGACAAATCCAAATCTTGCAAGTTATTGAGAAGTATTAACTGCTCAGGAGAACCTAAGGCTAGTACAGAACCCAATTGATCGACTCCTACAACCACATAAAGAGTGTCCGTGTTTTCTTCATAGCCCCTGTCCTGCAGGGAGAAATAGATTCCTTGGGGAAACTCGGATAGCACGTCAATAGCCTGAGATAAGTCAAGAGAAGGGTTTGTACTTAAATCCAAGGTTTTGAGTTCCTTTAACTCGGTGATATCAGAGGTTAATTTCCGAAGTTGATTGCTACCCAAGTCGAGGTTTTGCAAGTTTCGGAGTTGGCTGATTTCTGTGGGCAGGCTGCTCAACTGATTAAAGCCTAAATACAAGGATTGCAAATTTGTTAGCTTTCCGATTTCTGTGGGCAGGCTGCTCAACTGATTAACACTTAAATCCAATTTTTGCAAATTGGTTAGCTGTCCGATTTCTGTGGGCAGGCTGCTCAACTGATTTTGTCCCAAATACAATCCTTGCAAACTGCTTAGCTCTCCGATTTCCTTGGGCAGGCTGCTCAATTGATTAGAGCGCAAAGACAAGTTTTGCAAATTTGCTAGCTGTCCGATTTCTGTGGGCAGGCTGCTCAACTGATTTCCTCCGAAATTCAAGTATTTCAAATTTCTTAGCTGACCTATGTGGTTGGGTAGTCTGCTCATGTGATTTAGTG
>CAZKBP010000093.1:0-3591 GCA_964551015.1 uncultured Cytophagaceae bacterium
CAGCCCGTACTGGTACTGGGGTGTATGCGAGTGAGGTTTTTTGAGGGGGAGGTGAGGGGTGACGTGCCTACATGTAGCAAAGGAAATGGAGCCGTATTATGGATGCTTCTAAGTGAATATCACCAACGGTAATGTTTTATGCAAGGTTTAGGTACGATTTGCAAAGCTAAAACATCATGGTGTGTTGATCCCCACTGAGGTCGTCCTGATCCCACTTGGGTTGGCCGATCACGAGCATCTGCTGGACTTGATTTTGGGTAAGAGAGAGCAGAATCAGGCTGTCTTTGGGCTTCCAACGCCGCTCCTGCGGGAGAGCTTGGATCCAGTCTTGTAGCGTGGTAACCACGCTGTCTTTGAGTGTACCGATATAGACCGAATACTGAACACGGGTCAGCCCAGTGTCAATGAGGTGGTTGGCTACCTTCTGGCGGAGGTAGTTGTCTTCAAGGTCGTAACTAACAAGTAGGGACATATGGGTTAAGGGTTATGAGTCTTTAGTTGTGGGTTGTGAGTTAAGGGTTAGGGGTCTTTAGTTGTGGTTTGTGGGTTACGCGTCTTTAGTTGTGCGTTGCGAGTTGTGGGTTGTGCGTCTTTAGTTGTGGGTAATTCAGATAGCTGGTACACCCAACTCATAACCCACAACCCACAACTCATAACCCACAACTATCTATTCCAATACCGTTTCGCTTGCAATTTCCTCATCATCCGCGAGGCCGAAGCTGCGGATACGGCGAGAGAGCATTCCGGCTAATTGGAAAATATGACTACGAGCGTTCAGTTCTTGTTCGTTGAATCGCTTTTCTTCCAAAAGCCAACCATTGAAACGAGGAATGAGTACTTTCTTGCCGTTTTTGTTGAGGAAAACCCCGTGCTGGTTGGCCGAAAAAAAGCTAGATAATAATTCTTCCTCCAGACAAAGCTGTATTACCAGAGCATCTACCCAAGGGCGAAAGACCTCGATCAAGTCATAGGCCAGCACGGGCTTGTTGTACTCATCCACGTGCAGAATGCCCAGATGCGGATCAAGCCCCACGGCAAACAAAGCTCCCTCGACCACGGTATAGAGCATCCCGTAGAAGTAATTGAGGCAGGCATTGAACATATCTTCGGCTGGCCGACGGCTACGCTTCTCAAACTGATAGGTCACAGGCAAGCAACGAGATAGAGCGCGGAAGTAGATACGAGCCGCCGTGCCCTCTACGCCCATCAGCCCGTTGCGGACTTCCTCCACGAGCTGCTCCTGGTATTTTTCTAGCTGGCGAGATTGCTTCTGGAGCTGCTGAATCGCCTGGTCTAGCTCTTCACGCTGGGTATCGCGGCGAGTCCTGAGATAGCGTAGATTTTTGACTTGATTTTCTAGCTTGGCCTGATAGATTTCAATTACCCACTCGGTGGCCAGTGTACTCTCCGAGAAGCGGACTTGCTGCCTCCGCAGGGTGGCGATGCTCTGGAAGTAAGGACTCCAAAGCCGAGCCTCTGCCTTGCCGATACGATCAAAGAAAAGGATGGGGATTTGATTTTTGACGGCCAGCCGCACGGCATCCGCCGAGAGCATCACGTTTTGGGTGATGGCAATGCTGGTAACCTTATTGGGGCTGATGGTTTTGCTTTCGCCCTTGCCTTCTTCGGGTGTAACCACGAAGCTCTGGCGTTTTTTGGTGAGGGTAAGTCCCTTGGAATCTAGTACAAGTTGCATATAGCTTGAGTAGTTTTAGTACTTGGAATATGCCTTACTTTTTCTTCTTGATGAGAAAAAGTAACCAAAAGAATCAAGAAGTCATTTAGCTCTCTCCCGCTGAGCAAACGCATACCCCGCGATTGCTTCGTGCCAGTACACTTGAAGCAGGATGTACTTCTAGAAGAATCTATATGACTTCGCACTTTGTATGTTAGATGCATGGTTTATAAAATTTCTTGATACGTGAGCTTAGATTACAGCGAACTCCTAGATTCTATTTCCCAGCTACTGAATATGATAATGAAACGATCGCCAGCTATAACTTCCAAAATCTTCGGGCGGTGGAAAGCTGGCCTTATTAAAAAGTGCCAAGAGGCGGCTCTTCTCCCCTGATTCGGTACCGAGCACGTAGCCCAAGAAGTTGATCTTGCCCTTGATATGCTCCCGAAAGGTACTGACCCACTCGGTATTGAGCTTGCCCTGGCGATTTTGAACGAGCATAATGGCTGCCAACTGCTCGATCTCCTGCTCCAGTTCGGGCACAAATTGCTCGGGCAGGCCAAGCTGGTGATTGGGCAGGAGCAGAATACCCGTTACCTCCTTGGTATCGGCCTCGGTGTAGAACTTGATCTTTTGGTCATTGAGCTGGAAGCCGTGCTCACCAATGATCCGGCGGATATCATCCAGCATCTCGGTGCTGATCTCGTGCTGACCCGAGAAGCTAATATCATCCGCGTAGCGGCTCACCACCAGTTCCTGTTCTTGGGCATAGTCGTGCAGGGCAGCGTCCAGATCGCGGGTGGCAAAGTTGGAGAGTACAGGCGAGGTGGGGGCACCCATCGGGAGTCGCCCTCGGAAAGTCATCAGGCGGGTGAGTGCCTCGTAGGCCTCCCGATTGAAGTTAAAGGGCTTACTACCCAAGATCTGCCAGACCTGACGCACCTCGATGCTATGGAAAAAATCCTTCAAATCCAGATTGACCATGTAGGGCTGGTCAAAATGCAAACGGGCATTGGTGAGAATATCCCGTTGATCCTTCTCCTTGCTGGTATTGAGCACGAAGCCATAGGCCAGTGGAGTCTTATAGAAATAATAAACCGCCTGAAGGTAGCGGTTCAGGCGGCTTTGCACTTGCTTGAGGGGGCGGTAAGGGTCTTCAATTTGTCGCTTACCGCCCGACTTTTTGCCGATGGAAAAGCTGTGATACTGAGGCTTTTCGGTAAGTTTTTTGTATTTTTGGGGAGTGAGTTTAAGCAGATCAAAAACCTCACTCTTTTTCTGTAATTGCCGAAAAAGCTGAGACTGGTGCTTGAGATACTTTTGAGTGTGTTTACGCTTGGCCATGGGTTCAAAAAAAAGCTAGAAACTTAGGCATAAATCTTAGAAACTTGTCATCATTGACATTTTCAGAACACCTCCTTGCTATTTTCAGTTCCAGCGGGAGGTATAAGAACCGAAATTAATTCGGTGTAAATGCATAAAAGTCAAAAAAATTTCAAGAAAGCCTTGCATGACCAAAAAAAAAGCGCGTAATTGCCCAAAGAAAGATAGAAAAAAGGGCTTAACGCTTCAATTGATCACGTTTTTACAAATTTCCCAGAATGGGACAAAAAATAAAAAAATTGCTAGACTGAGTATGACTATTTGGAGAAAAAATACACGATTTCTGAAATATCAGCAGGTTAGCAAAGTGCAAATTTTGAGCAAGATATTTGAAAGTGCACAAAATCCCGGATTTATCGACGGTAAAAAGTGGCCTAAGTCGCAATGGCTCAGATGCTTACACAAAGTTGAGGGTCAGAGCGGTATCCATTAATAGTGAGGATTGCGACGATTTTCCTGGCTTGTTTGCTTCATCCTTCGCGTCAGTCAGCGCGGAATCAATTAATATTTAGAATTGCTAGATAGATCCC
>CAZKBP010000094.1:0-3346 GCA_964551015.1 uncultured Cytophagaceae bacterium
ATCCATTTCTTCTACTGAATCGGATATTTCAAAGCTGACAAAAACATTCAAGAAATCCTCCCAAAGATTCAGGCTGTCTTTTTGAACTAAGCTCAGGTTCTTAGCACGAGTATTTATATTCCGGGAAATACTAGGCTTATATACAACTCCACTGTTAACACAGATTGACGCGATCATCTCTTCGGGAGATTTATTATCCCAGGAAAAAGTAGATTCTATTGATCGTACAAGATATTCCTTCTCAAAAAATACAAAGCGATAATGAATTCCAGTTTCTGATTGATTTGCAACCGTATCTCTAAGAGATATGCTTAGGCTATAATCATCAACGGGGAGATACTCACCTTTTTCTAAAACTCGTAAATCATTCTCAAAGCCATATACTTTTGTATGGGCATTGCAACTATCAACAATACCCTGAGCAATTCGCTGGTGGAGAACTTCTGTTCCGAATGTGTCCACTAAGCTCTTCGGCAAAGATTCTATTTTAACCCAGATGGTTTGGCTTACCGCATTAGAGCATAAAAAAAGAGGCAAGCACCACAGAATTGTTTTTAAGATTTTTTTTAGCATAGGATGAGTAAGATTTTTGTCTTCAATTTTTTGGAAAACAAGATTAAATTAATAAGAAAAGTTCACACATATCTCTGGCTATGTGTGAACTTTTAAAACGTAGAAATTAGGTACTTCTACTCCATGTCGCACCCTACAATTCGATTGTCTGGGTTACGGCTGTTATAATTATTAATTGTGTCAAATATTTCTTCGAAAGTTTCTGCAGCAAGCACAATACCCCCTCCATTTGCCGTAGTACAACCTACTTGAACGCCACCCCTCAGTTTAAGTGTTTGTTGATCGTTTAGCTTGAAATCTTCAAATGCTTCAAAAATGTTCATTTTTAATAAATTTTATGTTTAAAAATAATTCTTTTATCGTATACAATATATAAAAGATTATCTAACGTATTTATCAATAAGCTTGGAAAAATAAAAATCTAACTGCCTTACACATAGACACTTATAAACTCATAAGAACAGCTTTTTTAACGAATAATATTTGGTTTAACACTACCAGTTTCTCTAAGAAAATACCACTAGCCTATTTTCAACTGAGATCTCAATTTTGATAACCAAGCTAATAAACAAAACCTCCATAATTACTTGTAATAATTTTGAAATTGTACCTCTAGAGGTTCTTGTTCGGATAAATGATTAGAGATGGAATCAGGCAATAGTAATTCAGGATGTTTTTGGAGAATCTCTTCCCAATAGGATGAAGATTTTTTGAAAGACAAAAGATTCACGTCTCTTGTAGGTTGGATACAGATGTTTTTATCTAAGCTGGTGAAGTCAAACTTTAAATCGTATAAAAATAGTTGTGTCTTATGGTATTGCTTTACTTTCTGTCGGTTGACAACTCTTGGTTCAATCAGCTCAATAGAGTGAGGATAATATTTGCGATCCTTGGCTTGTTTCAAGATGACTTTTACTTCGTGAAGGAAACCAAAAATATACTGTTTTCTGGAAAATTCAACGATGGCTTTGTCTGATTTTCGGATTACTAAATAGGATTTATTACCCCGATCTTCCTCGAGAGTAAAAGCAAAAGCAATCTTGAAGAAGATATCTCCCTCCTTCTCGATGACTTCCTCTAAATTCAAATCTGTATATTTGACAAATTCACTGCCGCTACCCGTGGCAAACAGCGTGTAGGGGTCATACATCAATCTTAGGTAATTGCTTCGGTAAATCTTGTGGAAGAGATTTAGAGGTTTTTCCACTCCACCTTTTGGAACCAAGGCCAGAACCTCTTGAATATAAACACTATCTATTTCCGCCTGCTCTTTGCTTTGCCTAATGGCTTCTAGGTTAATTTGATGAGCACTCGAATCATAAGAGGAGGCATAACGCAAATAGCTGGAATCCTGAATCGTCAGTACGGCCTCGGTCAGTTGTGTGCAACGATCTCCAAACATACCCAACTGCCGGAAAAAACCCTTTAACTCGTGGGGGCGATTAGGTGCAACCTCGTGAAAATGGTCAATGGCATAGGCCACTAATTCATCTATCACAAAGCCTCTAAAATCCTTACTCTCGATCATTCTTTTTGTCTCTTCACTCAAATCGGGGATTCGTTTTAAATAGATCACATTCGGTTTTTGAAGATCAAACTCGCCCACTGGAAACTTGGAACGTATATAACCTGCCTTAGCTATATAAATATTTTTTGACAATTGCTCAAAAGCGACAGGAAGATTTACCTCCCCTGCTCCATTGGTTTGGTAAATCTTTTTGGCACCTACCAACCTGACGCTGGTGCAGGAAAGAGGTTCTTGGGATTCACTGTCTAGTATTATCAGTGAGATTTCATCTGTCAAGTAAATCTGAAAAAGAGCGATCAAATATAATTTTAGAATAAGCATATTTTAACAGTTGACAGAAAAAGTTTTAGACATTCGGGTAAGAGGTTGCTCGAGTCTGGTTTTAGAGAATAACGGTGTACTATTTTCCGTATCTAATGTTTTTTTGAGTGAAAAATCGATCAGCACTTTGAGAAAAAGCTAAAAACGTTCGGAAAAAGGAAATATAGTAAGCTCTAAGAATGAAGCTCGAACAGCCTCTTAGAGTTTTAATAAATTTTTAATAGACCTTTCATTAACATATAGCCTGATAGCCCAGAGAGTTTTGCTACGGGATATTCTCGCAAGTGCTCAATGATAATTTCATCACTGGTATCCCAGGCAGAAAGGTCTTTCTCATATCCTAAAACTCGCCTTTCGATCAAATAAGTCTCTTGGTTCTTTTTCGAGACTTGATAAATTACTCTTACTGTATCATTCTTGGAAGCATAAACCCTATGCTTTTGCTTATGGTCCTCCTCGGGAAAATACAAATTGAAATATGAAGACTTTGATTGAGTTGTGAACCGTCTCCAAATAGACGCTTGAGTTCGATTCCATTGGTTTGTAGTCCGATTTTTAATCAAGCGAGCATCCATTTCTTCTACTGAATCGGATATTTCAAAGCTGACAAAAACATTCAAGAAACCCGCCCAAAGATTCAGGCTGTCTTTTTGAACTAAGCTCAAGTTCTTAGCGCGAGTATTTATATTCTGGGAAATACTATGACTACATACAATCCGACTGTTAGCACAGATTGATGCGATCATCTCTTCGGGAGATTTATTATCCCAGGAAAAAGTAGATTCTATTGATCGTACAAGATATTCCTTCTCAAAAAATACAAAGCGATAATGAATTCCAGTTTCTGATTGATTTGTAGCCGTATCTCTAAGAGATATGCTTAGGCTATAATCATCAACGGGAAGATACTCACCTTTTTCTAAA
>CAZKBP010000095.1:0-2865 GCA_964551015.1 uncultured Cytophagaceae bacterium
CTTGGAGATAGGCCAGCCGAGCTTTTGGGGTGGGTCAGTTGGTCTTAGAAGAGGGTCAATGGAGCTTGGAGATAGGCCATTTTCTAGCATATCATAAAAAAAGCATGAGCCATCCCGAATTTTGGGATGACTCATGTTTAGCTTGGGGGTTACAACCCCCAAGCAAGGTGAAGTTCAACTATTAAACCTATTATTTAACCATTCTAATCGTCTGCGTTGCTTCTCCCGGATACTGATAAATCAAGTAGTAGGTAGCACCCATCGGAATACTCATACTCGAGATATCAATGTTTACCTCCGTAGTGCCCGCTGTAACGGCTTGGGAGCCAGCTTTACGCTGCGCACCATACACTACTTCGTAACTCAGATACACAGTTTCTTTGGCCTCTGGTACGATCAGGTGAATGATATCTCCAGTTCCTGCTTCGGTATTAACCACTTTGGAACTAGCTTGTGTATTCACAAAGCTAAAGCTCATGCCTTCTTCGGCCAGCTTACTACCTCCCAGATGCTTGGCACTGTGCGCACTTCCTTTGAGGGTGTAATAGCCTTCGTGGGCAGCTCTGCCGTAATAGTTGCCTTTAGTATCATCCCCAAACAGGGCATAAGGAGCCATATTCTCGGTCTGATTGTGGCTCACAGGACCACTGAGCGACATATACACGCTTTGGGTGTTAGCCGGGCGGTAAGACATCACAACGTTAAAGCTATTTAAGTTGTACTGCGCCAGATCAATGCTCATTCCGTCTTGAAGTTCGGTAATTACCTCATCAGTTTCAGCATTTACCAAGCTATATTTGATGGCAGGAGCTTCTTCGGATCGGACAAAAGTGAAGTTCACCGTGGCTTGTCCTAGCAGATTACCACCTAAATTAGCTTGACTGTAAGCCATTGCGTTTAAGCTGTAGCTTCCTTCCCAAGCGGTTCTACCGTAGTAGTTTCCGGCGGTATTATCTCCAAATAAAGCATAAGGCATGATGTTTTCCCGCTGTACAAAATCCGCCAAAGTAAATTTGACACTAGCCGTACTGTAAGGCGTTTTAGAAGCCACTACGTTGAACTGCTCTAGGTTGTATTCATCCAGGTTGATTTCCATACCGTTCTGAATTTCAAAGAGCACTTGGTTCGTATTAGCATTTACCAAACTAAACTTGATACTGGCCTCAGGCTGGGTAGACTTCACAAAGCTAAAGTTTACACCTTTTTGTGTTAGCATCGTTCCGCCTAGTTGCTTCTGACTAAAAGCCATCGCACTTACGTGATAATCTGCTTCTTGGGCTGGATTACCGTAATAATCTCCACCCATACCATTGCCAAACAGAGCATAAGGAGCGATATTCTCTTTCTGATTGTGCGTGTAAGGGCTGGTTAAGTTCAACTTCACGCTCTGCGTTCCGTCAGGATAGCTTACGATGATGTTGAAGTTTTCAATCCCTAATTGATCCTTATTGATGCGCATTCCCTCAGTAAGCTTGAAGAGTACTTGGTCTTTGTCGGCATCTACGAGGTAGAAATCCATTTCAGGAGCCTCTTCTACACAAATCGCATGCATATTTAGGTTAAAATCTCCAGAAGAGGTTCTACCTTCAAAGTGCCAGAAGAACCAAGAAGCAGCTCCTAGTTTGATATTCTTACCACTTGCTCCTGAGCCTACTTGCAAACCAAACAATCCGTCCTCGGGCATACGAGAGAGCTCGATTACACGTCCAGTGTACTGACCCGCACCGTTTACTTCACGTAGCTTGGCATTGGGGTTGTCCATCAAGAATAACTTCCAGTTATCAATATCAATGGGGCCTCCATTCTCGATATAAGCAGCAGGTCTGAGTTCTTTCTTCGGCTTGGTAATGTCATTTTTCATCACGTAAGCAGCAGAAACTTCCCAACGAGTGCCTGTCTCAGAACCATTATCAAAGGTCGCAAAACCATAGATTAATGCACTAGAGCCATCTTCTTCGTATTGCAAGAAAGCACCTTCTTCAAAGGTCATGAAAGCATCTTGACCGCTTCCATCAAAATCGTGGAAAGCCAGACTATGATTGGCATTATCATAAGAGAATTCATCTGCTACGGCATTTTTGACTTCAAAAGAAACCGTATTGTCATCACAGATTGGCTCAATGGGGCATCGCTTAGAACCATTGGCACTAGCCGTGGCCGTTCTGCGCTTACCATCGGGGCCTTCTAGGGTCCAAACCAAGTTGCTGCCCGTAAAAGGAATTTCAAAAACATCTACTTGGCGACCCGGCAAGAAAACAGTAGGCAGCAAACCGTTTTGGGTATTGGGATTAAGCTTGTTGTTAGCTCCGACAAGGATTTCTACCGCCTCGGCATTTTCATTCAAGTAGCCAAAGCTGGCGATAAAGCCACCATTGCCATCAGGCTTCACGCACTCCAAGATCGGGCGTACTGATAAGGGACAAGCCGATGAGTTGGCACTGGCCGTAGCCGTTCTGCGCTTACCGTCGGGGCCTTCTAAGGTCCAAACCAAATTACCTCCTGTGAAAGGAATTTCAAAAGCATCTACCACGCGTCCGGGTTGGAAGGTAGTGGGTAGTGAGCCATTGTTGGTGCTGGGGCTTAGCTTGTTATTGTCGCCTACGGGGATTTCCACTGCTTCGGCGTTTTCATTCAAATAGCCAAAGCTGGCGATAAAGCCACCCTGACCGTCGGGCTTCACGCACTCCAAGATAGGACGTACCGATAGAGGACAAGCCGATGAGTTGGCACTAGCCGTAGAAGTTCTGCGCTTGCCGTCGGGGCCTTCTAGGGTCCAGACTAAGTTGCTGCCCGTGAAGGGAATTTCAAAGGCATCTACCACGCGTCCGGGTTGGAAGGTAGTGGGTAGTGAGCCATTGTTGGTGC
>CAZKBP010000096.1:0-2746 GCA_964551015.1 uncultured Cytophagaceae bacterium
CGTATGGTACACTTTTAACCAGCATAACTGGTACACTTGTATTCGGTAGTAACAGAAATTTCTGATGCAATCGAGCAAATGATCTCTTTGTATGAAGAGAGAAATATCCTTATAACAAGGAGGGTCTTAGATCCGCTTGCCAAAGCGTATCCAGCTTTATGCATAAATTGGACTTTATCAATGGTTGAACCTGAAATTTTAAACCATTCACCTGAGCAGTTCATTGAACCAGCATTAGCTCTCATAAAAAGATGTCTCACTGATAGAAGTGATTCCGAGCTATTTGAAGAAATTTTTAGAATGACTTCGAACATGTGGAATCATCGTTATGCAATTTGGGATGGCTCCAAGCCTTACTTATCTCTGGCAGGATTAGGGTGGGCATGCCAAAGCTACATTCTCCTAAAAGCTCCTAACACTAAACTGGAAGAAAAATACTTTCGCAGCCATCTACCAAAAGGCCTAAGTGAAACTGAAAAGAGCGATCGATTGAGAAAATCAATTGCAAAATGTTGTGATAGAGCGCTTTTTGGAATCTACAATCCAGAAATATTCCCAAGAGGACATCTGATTATTTCAGAAGCCTACAAGCGTTTCATAAGTGATTTGAATCTGAATTGACAGAATATTTACCTAACAACATACAGCCGCCCATACCTCCCTTCGGTCGGCATGAACGAGTAAGGGGCGTCGTCAGAAAAAACAAAAAGAATAGAAATGAAATTCCCAGAAAAAATACCAGTTTTAAGAATGGAAGAATACCATACACACCATATCGGCAAATATGAAAACGGAAAACAGTTTTGGGGCTATGAGACATTTGTATTTACAGAAGGACCAATTCCAGAGGGAGAAAAATGGGAGAAATACCGAAGAGAATATGTAGTGTTATATCTCTTTGATAAAGAAGGAAATTTCAAAGAAGCAAAATATGAATTTGCGGGAACTACCGATTCGTTGAAATTTGATACCTATGAAAAAATCGAGGAAATGATTTCCGAATTAGGCGAAATCGAATATTGCGATATCGAAATAAAATTGTTTGAAATTGAAATTGACGGATTCAAATTCGGTTTAATTCCAAACAAAGAATCAGAAATGATTGAATTACAACCGAGCAGTACGATTGCATTTGAAGAACCCTGGGACGGAGAATATTGGACCTGAACTAGGAAAATAAAAAAGAAGCCGAACGCACCACAAGACGCATTAGATAAAACTAGGCGAAATGAGAATAATATATTGCGATAGCGTATTTGACAATAAAATAATCGAGCCTGATTTCGAGGAAGAAAAGAAATCTGCTCTCAAGGCTGGATTTGATTTTTCATTAATTAGCCTCGAGGAATTGACAGATGGAAATATTTCAAGGGCCTTGAAGTTTGTAAAAGAACCAGAAGCAAAAGAATCAGGAATTTATCGAGGTTGGATGCTCACTCCACATCAATACGGCAATTTGTATGACGGACTCCTGAAAAAGAACATTGAGCTAATAAACTCTCCTGCTGAATACAAACACTGTCATTACTTACCTGATTCATACGAAAAAATTGACTCCAAAACTCCAAAATCAAAATGGACAACCGATTTAGATCATGACTCAATACTAAAATTGACCAAGGGATTCGGAGGTAATGCCATAATAGTAAAAGACTTCGTAAAATCTGAAAAGCACCACTGGGAAGAGGCTTGTTTTATTCCCAATGCATCAGACTCCGACAAAGTAAAGTCCGTAGTGCACAAATTTATTGAATTAAGAGGGGATTCCTTAAACGAAGGATTAGTATTTCGACAATTCGAAGAGCTTGAATATTTAACTGATCACTCAAAAAGTGGAATGCCCTTGGCCAAAGAGTTTAGAATCTTCTTTGCAAATAAGAAAATAGTACAAGTATTTGACTATTGGGACGAAGGAGAATACGGAGAAACAAAACCTGAACTTGATTCTTTTATTGACATTGCCCAAGATATCGACAGCAACTTTTTCACAATGGATGTGGCTAAAAAGAAGAATGGCAGTTGGATTATTATGGAACTTGGTGACGGACAAGTTGCGGGATTGCCTGATAATGCTGATAAAGACGAATTCTATAAGAAATTAAAAGAGAACGTACTACCACACCCTGTATGAAATCATAGCCATATAAGGCGAACATTCGGCTCAAAGCTGCAATTCATACACAAACCGCTCCCAAAAATTGGGCACTTTCCTGATTAGTGCCAATAGTTTTATTTCGAGGGAATATATCCCGAAGCGTCATCACCTAATCTGCTCCTGCACTTCTTCTACTCTTACATTCATATACTCGGCAAACTCCTGCACGGTTACGACGCTACGTGGGGGCTTGCCATAGTGCTGGCGAATTTCGCGGAGAAGGCGACGGGCATAGTCTTCCCCCCGGCCAGTGAGGGCCATCACATCGGAAGTGTAAATGCAGATGCGCTGGGGCATAAATTCTTGACTTGAATGATACGGATGAACAAGCAAAGATAGGCAAAAATGGGCATACTTGCTGAGCAAGTTCAGCTTTTTGAGCAGGAAGGGCGTATCTTGGGTAGATGAAAGCTAGAAATTATATACGAATTATTTCCAGTCAGGCTTTATTGCTAAGTCTGGTGATGTGGATGCCTCTGATGTCAAATGCACAAGGGGCGAACTGGGAACGCCTGTACTGCGAGCGAGTCTACGACGGGGATACCTACGGGCTGGTGATGGATAGCAGCCTAACAAACTGTCGCCTGGTGA
>CAZKBP010000097.1:0-2720 GCA_964551015.1 uncultured Cytophagaceae bacterium
ATATTTCATTCGAATTCATCGATATTTCATTCGAATTCATCAATTATTCATCCCGATTCATCCCGATTCACAGTTTTTTCACCTAGTTGTGCAGGATTTTGAGCCAAAGCGCGGGCTTTGGGGGCTAGAAAATGCTTTTCCTCATTCCAAAAAATCAAAATCTCCTCTCTTTTGAAGGGTTTATTCAGTTTTTAAAAGGTTTAATATACCAGCACTGCTCAGGTAGGAGCTAAGTATCTGCTTTGTCATTGCTGCGGTATTTTTTACGGCGGCAATGCCTCGGCAAGACCAAAAATTTCTGAGCAGGATATTTCAAGCATTTTTTCTAAAAAGAAAGAACCTAACTCATAACGCACAACGCCTAACTAAACCCTCCTTGGGGGCTGGTAGGCGTACTTTTTAGGGTTGGAGCAGTAGCGTTGGTAATCCTGCGTGGGGATTTTTTGTGGCGTGGGTGGTTCTGCTTCCGAAATCGGGTAGAACCTCGCCCAGCCGCCCGCGATGGCTTGCTCCAAGATGAGCTTGGCTCGGCTGACGTGATCTTGGGAATGCCGCCGAAGCTGCGCGAAGAGATTTGTAGCCACGGTCGGGCTAATGGGCTTGCCTAGTTCCTTTCGCACTTGTAAATATTTGCGGAATAAATCCCGAATTGGATTGATCTGAAGCTGGACTTTGCTTTGCAGGGCTTGACCTTTGGCCTCGGCGACTTGCTGGTCTTTTTGCCTTCCTATATTTTTGGCTTCGTTCCATTCGGTGCGGATTTTTTCGTACTCCTTGGAATTTTCTTCTAACATGGCTTCTTCTGCAAAGACTGCTTCCAGACATTCTTCTGTCTTAGCTTCCTTTTTTGCTGCTTGCTTCGGGATGGTGTTGTCGGCTGCTTCGGCTTCCTCTGGGTAGAGCGTGATCTTGCGACTGGTAAATTGATTGACGGCATAAGAAAGGGTTTTGAAAAGTCCCCATCGCTCCAAATCTTGGAGCACCTTGAAGTAGGTTTTGGCCGAGGCGATGCAGGCGTATTGCATCACGCTCTCGGTGGGTAGGCCCAGCACACGGAAGTGCCAGCCCACTTTGTTTTGTAGCTCGATGATCCGAAAGTAAACCGAGATATGGCTCGGCTTGCAATGGAGCTGCATATCGGGGTTGTGCTCGAGCTTGCTGTAAAATTTTTTGGTAAGGAGATAGGCGTTTAAAGGCTCATTTTTTGTCATTTTGAATGGGAAGATGGGTAGGTCAGGTCGGGGCATAGCAAGTTCAGGGCTGAAATCAGTGCTTTTTTCCAGAAAAATCACTAATTTAGCCTTCACATTGAAAGACCTTAACCTACGGGTTATACCATAGCCTAGCGGAGTACGAGTCTGCTAGGCTTTTTTTAGGTTAATTGTCTAATGGTCAGGGGTGATATGTTTGTTGCTTTAATTTTTAGTTTCTTTCATTCATGGTAATTTGGGCACTGTGCAAGTTTCTCAGGCATCGCTTCACGTTGAGGATGGTGCTCTTGGAGACGCCACAGGCGCGGATGATCTTGGCGTAGCTCATTCCTTGATTAATGCAATCGACGACTTTGGCGTATTTTTCCAGATAGTTCTGTAATTCAATGTATTGCAGGCGTTGTTGCTCTTCTTCATAAGTAAAATCTCTGTGTTTATTAACATCTAGCTTAAGATCGGGCTTAAGCTCAGGGCGGGTGGCTGGCTTTTGCTCTGCTTCTGGCTGGGTAGATTTTTCTGCTTCCGGTGGGGCGGTAGTTTTTTCTTTTCGGGCAAAGCCAATCTGGTGGTGGGCTTGTGGGTCGGTCAGGGGCGAAAGCGGTTGTTGATGCAGGAGCAGGTTGCGGGCAAATTTTTCCAGAGTCTGGGCATCTACCTCGTAGCTGGGGTTTTGGTTGACCAGATAAACTTCCAACTGCACGCGGTACTGGTAGTAAATCCGAAACCAAAGGCAGGCAATCACGCCAAGCTCTACCGCTAAGGACAAAGAGAGCCAAAACCAAAGGTCAAACTGGCGATCACTTTGCAAGCTCAGCAGGGCTTGCTGATGTGCGATTTTGAGATCAGTGAGTGCGGTTTGTTTCTGACTAGCCAGACTATCTAACTGAGTGGTATAGAGATTAATGACCTGTTGGATGGTGCTGTTCTCCACGTTGATCTTGCCCTGCCAGCTTACTGATTCTTGGAAGGCGGCGAGTTCGGCTTTTTCATTCTGGATACGTTGGTCAAAATGCTGAGCGAGGCTATCTCGTTTTTGCTGGAAGGTTTGTTGTTCCAGCGTCAGAGATTGGTCTAGTACTTCGTAGAGTTGCTTGGCTCCGTGTAGGCTCAAAAAGACGGAAAGCCCCAGGGTGATGAGTGCCAAAAGGGCCAGGAGCGAAAGGCGGCGATGGGTATACAATTCGGTAAAGGCTTCCTCCCAAAATTGGCTCTTGCACAGCTCTAAAACCACCAGAATACCCGCCGAGAGTAGGGCAGAGACTAGAAAGTGAAAGGCCACGCCCAAGTGGTAGAAAAGAAAGGCAAAGCCCGTCAGTATGCTAAACAGGGCCAGCAGCCAGCGCACGAGGGGCAGGTACTTTTGCAGGGTATACCAACGCTGCACGTAGGGCTTGAAGGCAAATTTTTCCTGAGCCAGTGCGATCTGATCGGCGTACTGGCGGTGGGAGAGTAAGTCTCCCAAGAGTTTTTTGAGTGAGTCCATCGGATACAAATTTTTAGGTGAATCTA
>CAZKBP010000098.1:0-2717 GCA_964551015.1 uncultured Cytophagaceae bacterium
TCCAGCACCAGAAGTATACTAAATAGATACAAAATAGGCTTTTCCAGCGTCTCATCTGTGATTTCAAGCTTGATTCAAAGATACAAATTAATCAGAATTATCTGCTTCTTTTTGCACTTTTTGTACCTTTGACGTATCTTCGTGAAGGTCAATCTCGCAAACTATGATCTCACTCCGCGCCAAAAAACTCAAATCTGGCAAATTTAGCCTCTTCCTCGATTACAACCGAAAACGCCTCATCGTAGATAAACAAGGCCAGGTCAAATACGTCAGAGACCTGGAATACCTCCAACTCTATGTCTCCAAAGATTACACCGCCCTTGATAAAAAAACCGGCAGGCCGAAAATAAAGAAAATCGCCGAACTAGACAAAGAAACCTGGCACTTAGCCCAGGCCATTCGGGTCAAAAGAGAACTCGCCCAGCGCACGAGCGACCGGGAGCTGATCCGAGATCATCGGGACGAGGCAAATTTTGTAGAATTCTGCCAGCAGGAGGTTCAAGACCGAAGCAACCGCATCTATGAAGCCGCCTATCGGCATTTACAGCAATTCACGGGCGGGCAACTCCAATTCAGAGCAATAAATGTAACCTGGATTGAAAACTTCAAGACTTATCTTTTGTGCAAGGTTAGCCGGAGTAGTGCCCAGCAATACCTCTCCATCTTGGGCAGTATTTACCGAATCGCCCTGCGCCAGCAAATCGTCCAGGACAACCCCTTTGAGCGCTACGAGCGCATCACCGTGCCCAGCAAAGAGCCGATCTATTTGGAGCTGGCCGAGCTGGAAAAAATGCGCGTGCAGAGCCAAAATATTCCCAAAGAAATCGTCAATGCCTTCTTTTTTGCCTGCTACACGGGCTTGCGCTATTCGGATGTGAAAAAACTAACCTGGCAGGAGATCAAAGCGCAAAAATTCCTGAGCCAGAAAACCCAAAAAATCGAGAAGTTGAGCTTGCCCGAGGGAGCGCAAAAAATCCTCAGCGAGCAAGACTCCGAGCGTGCACTGGTCTTTGCCCTGATGAGCCAAAGTAGGGTCAATACTTGGCTCAAAAAATGGGCTAAGCAGGCCGGGATTGACAAGAAAGTAACCTTTCACGTGGCTCGCCACACCTGCGCCACCTTACTTATCACCCAAGGCGTTGATCTTTATGTGGTTTCCAAATATTTGGGGCATCAAAACATCAGCACCACCCAAATCTACGCCCAGGTGATTGAGGACAAAAAGAAAGAAGCCGCCGACAAACTGCCCCTATTCTAATCCCGAGTCTCATGAAAAAAGTAAATGCTGAGCAAACTCACCCTTACACCCTGAGTACCAAACAATGTTTTGAGATACTGCTCCGAGCCAGCCTCAAAGACCTCTGGTCGGGGCCAAATCCCCACGAAAATCGCTTGATGGATTTACTCTTTGATCTGCTCCAAAAACAGGGGTATGCCAAATCGCTCCACGATTCCCATATAAGAAAAAAATATCAACTTGAAGACCAAGACTTGGAGGGAGCCAATTTTCAGGCAAAAGTCTACCGCAAGATCGCCGCCCAAGTAGGCGAAGAAGCATCCAGAGAATTTCATATACATCAAGGGTACATCGCTCGCAAGCAAGACGCGATGTATATCCGGCCTAGCTGCCGTGAATATTGGTATTTTCTAGTGCTCATCGCCTCGGGTCTGCTACAAATGGAGTTGCCTTCCTTTCTGGATTACCATTTTCATCAATATGAGAATAAGCACGAATTTCTCAAAAAATTGGAATTGGCTTCTCGGGAGCACTTTCTGGTTTCTTATGTCAACGGAATCAAAGAAACTTTACAGGACTGGTTGGAGGAGAAGCGAGGCCAACTACCTCGTGCCGCAATAGGGCAAGAAGAAAGGTATCAGTTTTTTCGTGAAGTCCTGGAAGATCATTATATAGATAAAATCCATTTGGCCGATTTCTTGGATTTATTCTCTGGAAAAGCCATCCAGGAGCGAATCACCTTCAAAGGAGCTAACCACCTCTTGATTCAATTGATTGAGCTGTCGCTCGAGCACGGCTATTTGCAGATGGGAGAAAACTGGCCGCAGGGAGTGAAGTTTAAAGATAGCTTAAAGTTTATTGAATTGTACTTCCAAAAAGCCAACCAAGACGGGAGTAATATCCGAAAGTTGGATCGTAAATCCCTCTTAGACGCCCGCAATCAAGCACCGAAGGCAAACCCGATTTCTGAGTTTTTCGAGCAAAAATCTCGATAAATCCGTGTTTTTGTTCGCACAGCTAGGCTAAGCTATTGATTAGCAGGTACCTAGGTTTTGCGTTTATTCGATTTTCTTTCGGACAGAAAAGCTGGCATTGGGGCTTAATTTTACGTTCATAAATTAAGTTCAACTAATTTTCATATTTATGAATATCCCTAATTTCAGTCTAGTCCCGCTAGACGCCAACCAGCTCAGGGCGTGCATCAAAGAAACGGTGCAAGAAGCCTTGACCGAACACGGGGCAGATGCTTGCTCTCCCAGAGAAGAGATTCTCAGCATAAAAGAGGCGGCAGCACTGCTCAAATTGAGTGTCAAGACGGTCTATCTAAAAATACAGGGGCGAGAAATCCCGCATTACAAAAAGAGTAATCGCCTGTACTTTCTACACACGGAGCTGATCGAGTGGATCAAGACAGGCCGCCAGAAGACCAAAGAAGAGATTCAAGCTGAGGCTCTTCAACATCTAGCTCGCAAGCGAGCCT
>CAZKBP010000099.1:0-2449 GCA_964551015.1 uncultured Cytophagaceae bacterium
TAAGGCTTCCTGGTAGGAAGTTTCGGCCAAGGACAGGTCATTTTTACGCTGGCGTAAATTCGCCAAATTATTCAGGGTACCCGCTACCGCCGAATTATAGGCCTCAGGGTTCACTTCGGCCAGCTTTTGACAAATTCTTAAGACTTCCTGGTAGGAAGTTTCGGCCAATGCCAGCTCATTTTTAACCTTTTGTAAAACCCCCAAATTATTCAGGGTACCCACTACGTAAAAATAGGCCTCCGGATTCACTTCGGTTAAGGATTGGTATATACTAAGCACTTCTTCATAAAGAGGACTGGCTTCATTGAATTGATTACGTTCTTGAAGAAAATGAGCATACTTAAAACTATATTTTGCTTTAAACGCCTCTTTTTGGGAGCGATTTGCCGATATTTTCCCCTTGTCAAAAAACTCAACAGCTTTTTGAAAGCGATCTTCAGGATTTCTAATCTCTAAATTTAAGCTGGTAAGCTCAGCTTTGATGAGGTATTCACTGGCATTGTCCACGAGTTTTTCATAGACGGCTTCTAGTTCTTGCTGGTTGGCCAGCATCGCCATCAAGGTTTGCTGGACTTCCAGCAGGTTAATTGCCTGCATAGAGGCGATGGCTCGTTCTAGGCTACCCGCGAAGAATGATTTTTTGACCTCTGCGAGTGTTTCTGTGTTTTTGATCTCGTAGAGGGTGTGGGCAGTGGTGAGTATATCAATTTTATATTGCTTTACTTCTGCTTCCATCGGTTTTATCTGCTGGCCTATTTCTAGGCGTTTGGCATAATCATCCACCGCCGCTAACTCTTTTCTCTTGGCTTGTAGCTTGGCTTCTAAGGCTTGAAAGTAATCTACATTATAGATGAATTGGGTGATTTCAATATCAATCGCTCCATCGGATTTGATGTTCTCAATGACCGTGGTCAGGCGGTTGAGGTCGCTGATGGTTTCTACAAAGCCTTGGGAGAGGTGGTAAGTCTGGGTGAATTCTTGGATTTTTGTGGTTGTTGAACTCATTATTTAAATCATTATTAATTTATTGCTATGAATTATTCTTGGTTCTTTAATCTAATTGAAACAGATGATCATATCATCCAATGCGTTTATTCCCACTCGTTTTTAATAGCATTTATGATGTGTTCAGAATATTTGGCTGATTGAGGTGAAGCACAGAAAGGACAATTTACAATATTGGTTATATAGTCTACTTCATACATCATTATGCTTTCAGGTTTTTTAGAACATATATTACATTGTTCCAGGATTAAATTATCTTCATAGGAATTGCCAGATTGCTTTTTTAGATAGGCTTCTTTCAGATGCGCTTCAATATCCTCAATGCCTAATGCCTGCAAAATTTTGAAAGCAGTGCTTAGATACTTTTGAATATAGGGGATTTCTTGTAGTGGAATGAGGTATGTTAGGGCTTGTGAAACTAATCCAAGGGCAAGCTTATGGTCAGGCTTGATTTCTAAGTAGAAAATAGAAAAGTTAATCAAAGTCATCGCTACATCAGGCAAATAGGTCTCTGGGTTGACCGAGGCTAGCTTTTGATAAATGCCTAAGGCTTCCTGGTAGGAACTTTCGGCCTGTGACAGTTCATTTGTAGCCTGCTGTAAATTCCCCAAATTATTCAGCGTAGTCGCTACGTAAGGCAAATAGGCCTGGGGGTTCACTTCGGCCAGTTTTTGGTAAATCCCTAAGGCTTGGTGGTAGTAACTTTCGGCTAAGGACAATTCATTTTTAGCATACTGTAAATTAGCTAAATTATTCAGCGTCATGGCCATATTTGGCAAATAGGCCTCAGGGTTCACTTCGGCCAGCTTGCGCCGGATCCCTAAGGCTTGGTGGTAGGAACTTTCGGCCAAGGACAATTCATTTTTAGCATACTGTAAATTAGCTAAATTATCCAGCGTCATGGCCACACTTGGCAAATAGGCATCGGGGTTCTTCTCGGCCAGCTTTTGATAAATGCCTAAGGCTTCCTGGTAAGAGCTTTTGGCCAAAGGCAGCTCATTTTTAGCACTCTGTAAAAGCCCCAAATTATTCAGGGTCTCAGCAACACCCGCCAAATAGGTCTGCGGGTTGACTGAGGCTAGCTTGCGCCGAATGCCTAAGGCCTCCTGGTAGGAGCTTTCGGCCAAGGATAGCTCATTTTTAGCACTCCGTAAAACCCCCAAATTATTCAGCGTCATCGCTACATCAGGCAAATAGGTCTCTGGGTTGACCGAGGCTAGCTTTTGATAAATGCCTAAGGCTTCCTGGTAAGAGCTTTCGGCCAAGGGCAGCTCATTTTTAGCACTCTGTAAAAGCCCCAAATTATTCAGCGTAGTAGCCACATAAGACAAATAGGCCTCCGGGTTGACTGAGGCTAGCTTGCGCCGAATGCCTAAGGCCTTCTGGTAGGAGCTTTCGGCCAAGGGCAGCTCATTTTTAGCACTCTGTAAAATCCCCAAATTAT
>CAZKBP010000100.1:0-2432 GCA_964551015.1 uncultured Cytophagaceae bacterium
GGTAGTCCTGCATAGTAATGATCAATTTTGTAGGCTGGCATTGTAGTAATGTATAAAGTCCCAAATAGCCCCTAAATGATTCTGGAATTTTTTAGAGAAAGAAAGACTTTTTCTAACTAATCTACCAACTCGTTGTCTAAGTGTATTATTAAATCTTTCTATATGATTAGTTTGACCAGTTTCTTTGGCAACTGCTTGATGTCTCTTAGTCGGTAAAATTCCTTGATAGGCTTCCCAAAAATCTGTGTAACAAGTTGCACATTGACGATAAACTGGTGGTAAGGAATCCCATAATTCTCGGGCTGCGGCGCGATCGCGATCGCCAACATACACACCGACAATTTCTTTAGTTAAACTATCAATGGCTAGCCAAATCCATACTTTATTTCTTTTAGAACCAACGAATGACCACATTTCATCAATTTCAAGAATTAACCTTCATCTTTTTTTTTCAGTAATTTTAGCTTCTTTAGGAGTCAGATAATATTTTTGATTAACATAGTCTTGCAACCAACGCTCTGAAACTTCAGCAACTCGCGCGATCGCTGCTAAGGCTAAGCGCTCCTTCAGTAATTTATCAATTAAATTACGCTTTTCCTGGGAAATCGGCTGACGAGAAGGGTTATCAACAAATTGTCGACCACAGTGCTGGCAACGAAAACGCTGTTTTCCGTAATGTGTATGTCCGTTTTTAACAAATTTAGAAGAGTTACATTTTGGGCAATTCATTACTAATCTTTTTGGTAATTTCAAGTTGCCTTAGCATTGTATCATTACTATTCAGTACTACCCTTTCAATACAGTGGTCGTCTTACCCAAAGTCTTGTCAGAGATTTTTTACGCAACAAGATTTCTGTCAAGCTATACATCCAACATCCTACTTTAGAGATTTCCGTTGACGGCTAATTGCTTAACGATCAACTGATCTATATCGAAAACACCATTCAATCTTTAGAACGTTACTGTCATGGTAAAAGTGCCTGGGGAAACTTAGAAATCTATGGACTTGGAGTTCCCGTTTCGATCAGAGCTGCTGTGATTGGTACGGAAGCAATTGCATTTAGTACATTTGCTTATACCATTTTTCTAAATTCCTGAGAGAGATAGAGCATTAATAATAAAATCCCAGCCCGTCAAAGATTGAATTAATTCTTTACTAAAAGTACCCAAAATTTTGCGAACTTCATCTCGTAATTTATCTAGCTCCTCAAAGTTTAACCAAGTTAATAAATTTTTGAGATGTTCCCACAATCTTTCAATGGGATTTACTTCTGGTGTATAAGGAGGTTGAAATAAAAGAACAATATTTTCAGGAATCGTTAGATTTGCGCTTGTATGACTAGGAGCATTATCAAGCTGAAGGATTTGAATTTCGTCAGGATAAGCACTAGAAAAAAGTTCAAGAAAGGTTTCAAAACAAACTAGGTCTAAATTGGAAAATTCATAATAAAAAGTCTCTCCTGTTTTGGGCTCTACTAGACCATAAAGATAATAGTAATCAAATTTCCATTGCTTATTCCCTTGTGGCTTTACTCCTTTAATAGTTAAAAGTTTTCCTTCAATTGTTTGCAATCCTAAACGGGTTTCATCTCCACACCAATAACGTATTTTTGTCTGATTTCCTATTTCTTGTTTAATTCTAAACCCTATATTAGTCAGTTGTTCTGACAACTCTTGTTTAAATCTTTCTATCACTCCTTTTTCTTGCTTAGTGCTTTTTGGTCGAGGAACTTTCAATTTTGCTTTCAACTCATTGTGGCAAAATCGCCACACCGTAATATAGCTGAACTCTACTCCTTTTACTAAGTCTAACCATACCCTAACTTCTTGATAAGAACTAAACCCTTCTTCCTCTTTTAATTCTTGGTAAATTGAAGCAGCTGTCTCCACATCTATAACTTCTGGTCTTCCTGGTGGCTTTAAGTTTTCTTCTTCGTATTCTTCCTCTTCCTCGTTCAATAATCCTTTGATTCCTTTTTCTCGATAAACTTTTAGCCAGCGATGAATTGTGCTTTCCCCTCTGCCCATTAAAATCGCTAAATACCGAACCGTTTCTACGGCTTTAATTTTTAAGAGGTAAAGGCTTTGAAGTTTCGCAAAGCCCAAGCTACTGGTTTGCTTTTTCATTAATTGTTTTAACTCTTCCGCTGACTCTTTAATTTCTATATGAGGAACGCCTGTCATTTTTTCTCCTTATTTTAACCTAGTATAAGTCTCTCACCATTTTTGAAAAATGGTATCAGCCTAAAAATTAAGATTGTTTTTAGGTTCAATAAGGTCATTGTTAACAAGTCAATAACTCTCTCTTAATTTTCTGATGTCACATTAGAGTCTGGCAGGCTTCTTAGAGAGAAGATTAAATCTCTCACTTTAAGAATTCTGTTACAAAAACAACTTTTTAGTTGTTTAAATGCAATTTATTGACAGTTACC
>CAZKBP010000101.1:0-2389 GCA_964551015.1 uncultured Cytophagaceae bacterium
ATTCTCTTTTTGGAAAACGGAATATGGTAACTTCCCTCATTATCTCGAAAGTCACCCTCTTGCTTATCGAGAACGATCTTAGTATTTTCTCTCCAGAAGCTTATCTCAAGGTTGTAGTCCTCACTTTCGCTCTTCAAGGTGGCCACGACACGAAATAGGTCAATATCTTGCAGAGATTCACCCTCTGGGTAACTATCATAGAAAACATTATAATTATGTATTCTGGGATGAGCTTTCAGGACTTCTTCTCTATCAAAAGCTAGACTGATAGCAAGGTATTTACCAATAAGATGGCTCAAACTTGAAGAGGAATCTGAGGTTTGATCCTTGAACCTTGGCACTACCACCACTTTCTGGAAATTGGGGTATTGGATATTCAATAAGGAAGTATCAAAAGGTGCTCTATTAACAGCTAATAAAAGTCTGAGTTGTTTTGCAATAAACGCTTTACTCCGGTATATACTGAGATTAGGCCCCTTAACAGAAAATTTGTCTATTGATTCTTCTGTTTTTGCATCCAGTAGCTCGAAACAAATGGTATAAGGCGTTGCCATAGATTCTTTGGTAGTTATGCAATCAGTAAGGTAGCTAAAACTGCATCTTATTTTAAAAAACACGCCTGATTTGTTGAGTAGAGAGTCTGTAATTTCACCTGCTCTAAACTGATATGCCTTTGAAAGTGAATCTAGGCTTTCTCTAGCCATTTTGGAGAAGGCAATCCTTGTAGTATGGAGGCTATCCCTTTGATCTTCCGTAAAGTTATACATATCAATGCTAGGGACGAATTCTACGAATGTGGGTGGGAAATTTTCAGCAGAGAAATAATTTCCTCTGTATTCAGGTTGATAAAGCGTAGCTGAGGCAAACAGTACCCAGCTTGTCAAAAAATGATACATATAGAGTTGGGTTGAGTGTAAGTTGGGATAACATCCATAATTAAAAGCTTACCAATCAGTATATTACAAGATAAAATGAACAGCTTTTTTAACGAAGAATATTTGGTTTGGCAGTTAGCACGATTTCTACTTACTTTTTATTTTTTCCCAGTGCCTCCTGAATGGCTTGGCTCAACTGCACATCAATATCTTCTCGGTAGCCCGTTTTAAAGAAACTAATCATTCCTTGCCGATCAATGACCAGATTGCTAGGATATAGCTTGACCCCATAGGTTTGGGCAATACTAAAATCAGAGACTACAATTTCATAATGGAAAGGTTTGTAGGTGAGTAACCGCTTGATCCTCTCCTCAGACCCCTGCACCGAAATTGCTAAAAAAATAACTTCATCGTCCTTGTACTGCTCCCGGACGTCATTTAGGTGTGGAAACTCCATGAGACACGGGGCACAGCTCGGAAACCAAAAATTTATCACGACCACTGTATTTTCTCTCAAATCAGCGAGATTCACGGTATCTCCCTCGAGGGTAATGACTTGAAAAAGAGGGGCAGCTTGGCCGAGCATTTTTTGCTCTGGTTCTGCCAGATTCTGAGCAACACTCGGGAGTAAACAAGACAGGGCCAGACATATTCCTAGCAGAAGTCCTTTTGGAAGAAAACAAGCCATAGTTGAAGTTATATGAAGTATTGGATTTTGTAGCGAATCAAATGTTATAGCACAATCTAATATACACAAAACTTGGTAGCTTTTCTAACAAATAATATTTGTTTTTAAAGCTTCATTGATTATTAGTAATCATACCCTTACGGAGCGCATCCAAAAGAGCATCTTTCTCTAATGTTTCCCAATCTTCATAGTTGAGAAAGTTTAAAATTTTTTCCTGAGTTGCTTTTTGGGGAGAATGAACGCCTTTTACAAAGCACTTTACAGTTGATACAGGTAGATCAATCATTGAAGCAAGGCTTCTATAGTGCCCGTGTTTCCAACTGGAGAATGGATCGTGTAGCTTCTCGAAACTTTCGTGTGTATAAAAAACAATCCAGTTGGTAATTCAGGTGCAGCAATGGTAGGGCGCGAATACTGAAAGCTCCCCAATTTCTTTTAATCAATCTTGCTTCCAACAATTAAATCAGTTAGTTTTAGTAGTAACATCAGCAGAAGAAAAACAAAAATAAAACCCGAGCCGTCCCTTAGTAGAAAAGACAAAAATCTTACTCATCCTATGCTAAAAAAAATCTTAAAAACAATTCTGTGGTGCTTGCCTCTTTTTTTATGCTCTAATGCGGTAAGCCAAACCATCTGGGTTAAAATAGAATCTTTGCCGAAGAGCTTAGTGGACACATTCGGAACAGAAGTTCTCCACCAGCGAATTGCTCAGGGTATTGTTGATAGTTGCAATGCCCATACAAAAGTATATGGCTTTGAGAATGATTTACGAGTTTTAGAAAAAGGTGAGTATCTCCCCGTTGATGATTATAGCCTAAGCGTATCT
>CAZKBP010000102.1:0-2045 GCA_964551015.1 uncultured Cytophagaceae bacterium
AATGAGTATGTACTGCAAATCGCAGTAGATGAATTCAACCAAAAACTGTATGGATTAAATTATCATTATGATCAATTATGGGAGTATGATATTAGTGATTTATATAAATGAGTTGTGTATAGTATCACTTAGCTTACCCCAATCCTTCGGACCACTTTCGGTGGATTTTTAATTGATTACTTAGAATAAATTCCTGTATTGAGAAATATTTATTTTTCTTTTCTCTAGCCCCAAATATACTTCTTCTGGCGTATAGTAGTTTAAGCTCTGGTGGCTTCGGATTTGGTTGTACCTACCGAACCATTTGCCTATCTTTTGGTAGGCTTCTCGCCCTTCTGAATAACAATTTGGATAAACTTCTTCATATTTCAAACTGCGCCAGAGTCGTTCGATAAAAATGTTGTCGACAAACCTTCCTTTTCCATCATGGCTTACCTGGATCTGCTTTTGTGTCAATCTCTCAATAAACCTATTCGAAGTAAATTGACTGCCCTGGTCGGTGTTAAAGATCTCCGGTACAGCCTTTCCTAAGGCTCGGCTCAATGCATCAAGGCAAAACTGTGTTTCCATGCTATTGGAAAGTTCCCAGGCCAGGACGTATCGGCTGAACCAATCCATAATAGCTACCAGGTAGAAAAAGCCTTGCTCAATAGGAATATAGGTGATATCTGCACACCATACCTGGTTGGGTCGAATAATCTTCATGCCTTTCAATAAATAAGGAAAACCTGATGATCAGACCCTTGAGTGCTGGTCTTGGGAGCTGGGTAATGAGCTCTTATGCCCATTTTCTGCATTAGACGTGCTACACGATTTTTGCTTACCTCATACCCCATCCGATGTAATAACGCTTGCATTCGGGGATAGCCAAGACTGGGATCGAGCAGGTGAATCTCATCGATCAGACGCATCAATTCCAGATTTAAGCGGCTCTCTCCTGCGGGCTGATGGTAAAACAAAGAACGATGAATACCCAAGAGTTCACACTGCTTACGGATACTCATCTGAGAATCGTTAGGATCAATCATCCCCAGACGCTCAGACTTATCATGGCTGGTCAAGCTTTTTTTTTAGCCAATCCCGCTCCATTTTCAACCGACCGATTTCTTCATAAAGACGGGTATTTTCGGAGGCCAAATCTTGATCCTTCTCCTCTTTCTTTCGGGAAAACAATTCCGCCATGTGGGACTTTAAATGCTTTTTCCAACTGATAATCTGATTGGGATGAAGCTCATGCCGACGGGCTAATTCCTGAAGTGTTTCCCGCTCTTGAAGCGCTTCGAGGGCAACTTTTGCCTTGAATTCTTTGGTGAAATTTCTTCGCTTGAATCACAAGTTAATAAGTCCTGATTTATCACCTTAACTTGTGGTCCGGTTTTTTGGGGTAATTATAGTGCGGTTTTTATCCTACAAGCTCTAACTGTAGAAAGTTATTACTTTGGGTATTTGACATTGATTAAGCTGTCTTCCTTGGTGGCTGTCTTACCTATATCCATAGGAGGTGTAGGGGTAAGGGAACTGGTATTTCTCTATGGAGTTCGCTATCTGAATGTCGAAGAATCTGAGGCAGTGGCTTTTGCAGTCCTGTTTTTTGCGATGGTAGCTATGAGTTCGCTGGTAGGATTATTGATCCTACCCTACTTAAGGAAATATTCTCCCAACTAATTGCAAAATGCACAAATATGTGCACTGAATATTGGAGGGAGGGCAGTAGATTTACTGATGAAAACGATACGGAATTCCTTTGATAAATGATTGTTAAACCTTTAAAAATGTATTAATTATGAAAAAGTTATTCGGATTATTGATGGTCTTAGCCATGGCAGGGGCCTTTATGAGTATTTCGGTTGAGCAAACAATTGGAGAACCTATTGCAGCAATAAGTCATGAGATTGAGGTTGCGGGAAGTGGGATGGTTTGCGCTGAAAAAAAATGGAAGCGTAAATTAATTCCTGGTGGTACTGAATGTAGTAGTGGAGGGACTCAAACATGTCCTTGCCATTTTTAATCTTTTTTATACTTACTAAATTTAAGATAGAAGGAGC
>CAZKBP010000103.1:0-1784 GCA_964551015.1 uncultured Cytophagaceae bacterium
TAAGTATGATGCGCTAACAGCAAAAATGCCAATTTAACAACATTCTTCTTCTGAAATTATTGAAATTCATGAAGCCAAAAGCTCGTCTCTTTATTAGCTTAATTTTTTGATTAATTCCTTCCACAACTCCTTGAGTAGTTCGATGATCAAAGTAGCCTAAAATTGCTTCAAGCCATCTCCTTATTGTTTGACAACTTTTCGGAAAATATTTATAGGCTGATTCCAACCATTCTAGGAATTTCCATAAGGCTTCATCTGCTGTTATTTCGCTTTCAAAAATTTTTCTTAATTCTTCTTTAATTTCGTACATACGCATTAGCTCAGGAGCTACCTTCACTACTTCTTTTAACTTCTTTTTTTCCTCTTCCTCTAAGTCTTCTTGGTTTTTAAGTAAGGGATACTTGCTATGTTTTAATCCATCTATTTTCCGCTTTCTTTCTTTTTTATTTTTTAGTTTTTCGGCTTGTTTTTTATCAGTTCTCCTCCTCTGATCTAGCTCCTCGTTGACTTGTTTCATGACATGAAATCGATCCGCTACAACCTTAGCGTTGGGCATTAATTCTTCGACAATACTGTGATAGGGTTTCCAAAGGTCTATGCTGACTTCTTCAATTTGGCTTAAAATCTCTGAACCCAGTCCTATCAAGTATTCTGCTATCACTTCTTTGTTTCTTTTCTCTAAAAATGCAATGGGTTTTCTCTTCTCTAAATCAACCAAAACAGCAGCATAGTTTTTCCCTCCTTTTAGATGGGTTATTTCATCAATTCCTAGTTTTTTTAAGTCTTTGGGTTTCTCCGTCAAAAAATCTTCTTCTGCTTCTTTCAATAACGTTTCAATTTCGGCAGGAGTCAAGCCATTTCTTTTAGCCGTATTCACGATATCTGTTTCTAAGACTTCCTTCACTACTTTGGCAGCTAGTCTTTTCGTATAAGTTCTTCTTTTTTTGACAAAACTTAGTTCTTCTGAAAATACTTTTCGACAGTTTCTACATCTAAACTGGCGGCGGTTAATCTGAAGAAAAATCTTAAAATTACTCCAAGGTAAATCTCGAACTCGATACCAATGAGATTGATGGATTTTATCTGTGTTTTTTTTGCAATGTGGACAATTGGCTATCTCGGATTGATTTTCGAGGACAATTAGTAGCTCATTCTCGCTAATAAAATAATAATTAATGGCTTTAAATCCTTCAAAGCTAACGATTTTAGCGATAAAATGTAGTAAGGAGTTCGTGGGCATTTTACTGAAAATTAATTTATAGAGAACTAGAGATGATAACTTTCTACCATAAATAGTTGTCTCAAGTCAATACAAGTCTGGCTTTTTGGCAAAATCAACCTAGATTTTAATTTCAGTTTACTCTCTTTCTTTTTATTAAATTGTCATAGCTACTCTAGAAGAGCCATAATTGAGAAGATTGTATTGCTATCAAGTAGGGTGGTGGGTAATGCCCACCCATTTTAAGGTGATGATTCCAACAGTTACCTATTCTCTACAAAATAATATTGTTTCCTCCCAACCCCCCAAGTTTTCGGGACAACAGGCAAGCCAATTTTTTACCAACAATATCGGATTACTGTAGTTGGTTACTATTAATAGGTCAATACAGTGCGAATCGAGTTTCCTTCGTGCATTAAATCAAAGGCTTCGTTAATTTTTTCAATGGGAAGGGTATGGGTAATCAAATCATCAATATTGATTTTCCCATCCATATACCAATCGACAATTTGGGGAACATCTGTGCGTCCTCTCGCACCACCAAAAGCACTGCCTTTCCAGACAC
>CAZKBP010000104.1:0-1706 GCA_964551015.1 uncultured Cytophagaceae bacterium
ATCTCTTCCTGCTTGAAAGATTTTAACTAAACGAATCATATGTTCAACAAATATCAGGGTAAACGCATCTTATTAAACTTGACACATGATTGAATCTGTGCATCAAAAATAAGAATAAAAGGACACACTTACTTATCTAAATTTTTGCACACTTTTCTCTCTCTACTTTAATTGAAGCAGAGTTTCTTGGTCTGATTCTAGTTGATTTTCTGATTAGTTTAGGCAAATGGACAATTGCTAAGTCGTTAACTAGCTGAAGCCACTAAAATTTTGGTCAAGTAATCATTATCCATTGAAGCCCGATAACGTTTCATCTTAAGACTTCCTTGAACCGTCTTTTCCTGTTTAAGCAAATTAACAGCCAAACGACGCAATAAGGCAAAGTTTTCGGGACTATTATCTTTACGAATTCGACTTTTATCTTCCGAAAATGTGACATCTAATGTCCAATGTAAGGAATTTTCAATTCCCCAATGACTCCGAATTGCTCTTCCAATTTTTTGAGCATCTTTTTCTACGCTACTAATATAAAATCTGACTTCAGTTGTGGTTTTATTCCATAACTTTCTCTTACTTTTTACCATAACAACTGTTTTTAAATCAGTCCAAAGTGATTGATTCCGAAAACTGGGCAGACTGGATACAGACACCGCAATGACTTCCCTTTTTTCAACGCGGTGATGTCCCATTTCTATTTGTTGATCATAACTGTGTTCCCCGTCTTTAAATCCTTCAGCTTCAACATCGTCAAACCACTCTTTTATTTCTTGATAAAGACCTTTTTGGTTAGCTTTTAAGGCGATAATATAATCTCCTTTTTTCTGACGAATTAAGCGGGTTATCTCTTTTTGACATCCCATGGCATCGATGGTCACAATACCACCCTCAATTTCTAACATCTCAATCAAGGCAGGAATTGCAGTAATCTCATTAGATTTATCATTTACTTTTTTCTGTCCCAAAACTAATTGGTGAGATGATGACCAAGCACTAACAATATGTAAGGCTTTTTGTTGAGCTTCACGATCATAAGATTGCTTTAAGGTTTTGCCATCAATTGCGATTACTTCTACGCCTAATTTTTTTGTAATTGAACTCACCCAGACCTGAAAACATTCTTGAAATTCTGATGGCTCAATTCGACTCCAAACTCGGCTAAAGGTATCATGAGAGGGAATTCCATTCGGTAAGGATAAAAACTCCTTCAACCATTGGTATTTAGCCTTTCCATAAGTCTCGATCGCTACCCAACCTTCAGCACCACTGACTACGGCTAGAATAGAAATCGCGACAATATCAATTAATAAATGTTCTTTACTTCTTTCAATTCTTGGATCATTCAAAGCGGAAAAGTTTTGAAAAAAACTCTCTTCTAAAAAGTGGGAATCTAGCTGGGAATTATTCCGTTTTTCTTGAGCTTTTACCGAATTCTGGAAACCTTTAGGCATGAATCAAGAGCAACTGATTAAGTTAAAAATAGTTAATTTTCAATTTTACCAGATTTTGGTCCATAATTAAGATGCGTTTGCCCTGTAGTACCAGGCTGCCGCTTCACAAGTGGGCTTTAGCAAATTCCAGTGCAGCAACCATAAAGAAGCGGGGTTTTCCAAAAAGGGATCCCAGCCGCGATCGGCAAGCAGTTTTTGACCGAAATCCGTTGGTTGATCCTCTTCTAAAACTTTGAACGCCCGACACCAGTAGCGGAT
>CAZKBP010000105.1:0-1705 GCA_964551015.1 uncultured Cytophagaceae bacterium
CAGGGTCAGAATTTGATTTTGAAAAGCTTGACTGGTGGAAAACCCATTCCTACCGCGTTTGCTTTCTCCAAAACTCGCTTGCAGGCAGGAAATTATCTTCGGGTAGTCCAAGCCTTAGAACACACTTTGGGAAGTTTTATTTCTTACAATTATAAACGCCAATAGATTACTTTGAAAGCCATGAAAATTTTATCTTTCGCGAGCCAGGGGCTTGTTCTGTTTATGCTGTTTGGGCTGCATTGCTCAGTATGGGGGCAAGATGAGACTTACCAAGCGCAGATGCAAGGAACCTCAGCCCCCTCCTTTGAAGCCACAGATTTGGCAGGTAATGTGTACAAACTGTCCGAATTAAAGGGAGAATACGTAGTGGTGCTCAACTTCTGGTTTATGACCTGTTCGGCTTGTCTTCATGAACTTGACGAGCTAAACCGTGTTCAAGCGCGATTCCAAGAAGAGAAAGTCCTCTTTCTGGCAATCACGATTGACGAGGATGAGGAACTGCTTAAAGTCTTTCTCAGAAGGTACCCGTTTGCTTATCAAGTGGTCAGTAAGGGGAGGGATATTGCCAAAGCTTATCAAGTTTCACTCTATCCTACTAACTTAGTGATTGACCAAGGGGGTAAAATCATTTTTGCAAAACGTGCCTTTCACTCGGACATTGATGAGCAATTGGCAAAAGCCATTCAAGAAGCCTTAAGGTAGCCCCGAAGCTCCAGCTTGGGCGGATGAAATTCAATCCAGATCCTAAATGAAATCTTACTTACTTCTGATCGCAAGCTGCGGCATTGCACAATTGGGCTTTACTCAAACACAGAAACAACTAAGCGAATACGCCGATATACTCGTAGAGGCTTATTACTCGGGAGCCAATCCTGATTTTGATGATTTCTATGGGGTAGACGGAGATATTTCCGGTTCTTATAAGTACAGAAAAGTCTATCATCAAGGTAAATTCATCAAGGAAATGCCTTTCTTTGAGTACATACTTGAACCAGTCTCTATGAATCCCTCCGTGGTATTGGGAATTAACCCGGATTATTTGTGTTTGCCCACTGGTAGCTATGTAATTGTGCAGTTTACGGACAACATCCTGATAGATGCCCCTAATCAGGATGATATTTACCTGGTGTTTGCAGATAATGTGCATGTATTTGCTCCCGACCCCGCGTTGGATGCATATGCGGATGGAATGCCCTGCATCGCAGACAAAGCCGAAGTATACGTAAGTGCCGATGGAGAAAATTTTGTGCTACTGGGCACCGTAGATGACTGCAATACCACCACTTTAGATCTGGCAGACATTGGTTTTGAGCAAGCCGTACGCTTCGTGAAGGTGCTAGGCTTGGACAATGGAGGCTTCACCCCCGGATATGATTTAGTAGCCATTGAAGCATTACCCAACTCTAACGTGGATACCTATGCGGGCATAGATCGCCTGGACGAATACCTGAGTGATAGCCTTAGCCGTTTTCCCCAAAAGATTATTCTGGAAAGGGTGCTCTTTGATTTTAATAGCTTCAGGCTCCTCCGTGAGTCTCAATCTGACTTGGACTTATTGGCTTCCAAGTTATTAAAGTATCCCCAAGCAGTCATCACCATCACCGGCCATACAGACGATGTGGGCGAGGAAGCTTCTAATCTCCGTCTCTCTCAGGCTCGAGCCCAAAGCGTCTATGATTATTTAATCCAAAAAGGCATTCCCGCG